>CAZKVQ010000050.1:0-6575 GCA_964556255.1 uncultured Actinomycetes bacterium | reverse complement strand
ACCGCAAGTACGGCATGGCCGAAGACGATTGAGAGGAAGAGCAGCATGGCAACTGAAGCAAAAGGTGGCGATTTCACCTCCAATCTCGGCAGGGTTTATGCCGTCTACACAGGCGGCTTCCTCGCCTTCGTGATCCTGGTGATCGCAGTCGTGATTCTCTACTTCTCCCTGCGTAAGCAGTTGCGCAAGGTGGACTTCGACGAGTCTGCGCTTCCCGCGGGAGTCAAGCCGCTGCCCAAGTACGCGACGAAGGCCGAGCGGGAGAAGTCTGCGGCGGCGTTTGAGGCGCGTCGTAATGCCGGACCGGACACGGGCGACGACCAGGTGGCCGGGAGCTAGCGAACTCCAGGCATCCCGCGACGGCGTAGCTAGGACTGGAGAGCGTCCGACCGCCTGCGCTTGGACTTCCGCGGGGTGGGTGTTCCCGTCAGCGAGCGCTGCGGCAGCGCCCAGTGGCCCGCCGGGGTCGAGGCCAGCAACTGCTCGGCTGCCTCAGGAGTGAGAGGCCGACCGAACAGGAAGCCCTGGCCAAGCCGATAGCCGATCGCCGAGAGGGCCAGCCGCTGCGATTCCTCCTCGAGGCCCTCGGCTACGACCGCCTCCAAACCGAGGGTCGCCACGAGCTCGCGGACGGCCCTGACGAACCCGATCTCCTCCGGCGCTGGCAGCCGATCCACGAACTCCCGCGCCAGTTTCACGCCGCGCACCGGCAGCGACCGCAACGAGTTGAGCGAGGAGAACCCGGTGCCGAAGTCGTCGATGTAGAGGCTGGGCCCCAGGCCGGCCAGTCCGCGCAGGCGGTCGACCGTGACTCCTTCGCCGGGTAGCAGGACACTCTCGGTGATCTCCAGGATCACCGTCCCCGGGTCGATCCCGGTGCATTCCAGCAGGCCCGCGACCTCGCCGACGAGTTCCCCGCTGCCGAGTTGTCGGCCGCTGAGATTGACCGCGATGCGGGTGCTGGCGTGACGCGGATACTTCTGGTGCCACTCCGCGATCTGGGTCAGGGCGCTGGTCATGACCTGGCGTCCGAGCACGGTGATGAGTCCGGTCTCCTCCGCCAGTCCGATGAACTCGCAGGGTTGGATGAGCCCCCGCACCGGATGGTGCCACCTAGCCAGCGCTTCCAACCCCACCACGTTGCCGGTGTCCAGTTCGACGACCGGTTGGTACATCACCCCGATCTCGCCGCGCTCGAGCGCCAGCCGAAGCTCCGTGGTGAACTGCAGCCGGTGCACGGCCTCGGTGTGCATCGAGGTCTCATACACGGTGCACCGACGTTTCCCGGCGGCTTTCGACTGGTACAGCGCCAGGTCGGCGTTGCGCTCGAGCTCATCGGCGTCCCCGGTCGTCGCATCACCGATGGCGAGGCCGATGCTTGCGCCCAGGGCGACCTCGGTCTCGGCCACCCGCACCGGTTGCGACAGGGATGCCAGGATTCGTTCGGCAACCTTGGCCGCATCCGCCGCCGTCCAGGTGCGTTCCAGGATGACGGCGAACTCGTCGCCGCCGAGGCGTGCGGCGATGTCGCCCTCGCGAAGGCAGGCCACGAGCCGGTTCGCGACAGTGCACAGCAGATCGTCACCGGCCGGATGGCCGAGGGAGTCATTGATGGTCTTGAAGTCGTCGAGGTCGATCATCATCACGACGAACTCGGAGGGACTGCGACGCGCTTGCCGTAGCGCTCGGGAGAGCTGCTCGCGAAACACCGAGCGGTTGTAGAGCCCGGTCAGCGGATCGTGGAAGGCCTGATGGCGCAGCTGCTCTTGCAGATGGTGGCGTTCGGTGACGTCGTGGTGGGTGACGACGAAGTGCTGCTGACCCGGCAGCCACGTGACGACCACGTCGAAGTTGCCGGCGCTGCCGTCCTCGCGCACGACGACCATGTCGCCCTGCGCCGAACGTGCCTGGGAGGCCCTGGTGAGCAGTCGCTCGGCTCTCGCCGGCTTCGTGAACCAGGTCGACCAGGTACGACCCACCAGATGCTCCGGTGCTCGACCGAGGGCCCGTTGGATTGCCGGAGTCACGTAGATGACCTTGCCGTCCTCTGAAAGCAGGGCAATCACGTCGGAGGAGTGCTGCAGCAGCGATTCGACCCGGGCGTTGGATCGCTGCTCGACGAGTTGGCTGGCGAGGTCGAGCCGGTCGTAGGTCATACCGAGGCTCTGGCACAGTGAGACAACGCCGGCGGTCTCGGTCTCCGACGGCTCCCGCCTGGTCGTCACGGCGAGCAGTCGCGGTCGCGCAGAGGGTATCCGGTATCGATACAGTCCGGTCGGTCCGTGACGCACGTCGGCGATCTCGGTCGATTCCTCGTCAGGGGATGCGTCTGGGTCGACTTCAACCTTGCCGGTGGCCCGAGGGTCGTCGAGCAGGTTGCGCATGAACCCGTCCAGGTGTGTCTCGACGAACTGCTCATCCTGTGCGCGGGTCAGTTCCCTTGTTGCCGAACGCAAGTGACGTTCTCGCCACAGGGCCTCCGAGTAGCGGTCGACCAGACTGCCGATGCGGAAGGCCATCAACAGGCCCAGAATGATGATCAGCGTGAGGATCAGCCCGGCGATGATCGTGTTGTCGTCGCCTCTGCTGGTAACCACCAACATGGTCGGCACGAGCACGGCAACCCCGAGCAGAACCAGTACCCGAACCCGGCCGTTGACGCGATCCAGGGACTCGCCCGGTGGCACGTCGGTCGTCTGTGGGTTGAGTGCGGCGAGCCCGGCGAGCACGAAAAACGCCAGGTACAGCAGGTTCATCGGAAGATCGGCGAAGGCCAACGGATTCGGCCCCCGGCTGTTGGCGACACCGACCTGGAACCACAGGTCGGCGATGAGGAAGCACGCCAGTGCGACTGACAACAGCCGCACCCCCGGGTTGCTCGTGCGGTTGGACGAGAACCAGAGGCGCACCGTGAGGCTGAGCAGCAGCAGATCCAACGCCAGATAGCCGGTCATCACGAACAGCGTCGACTCTTCGAAGGTCGGATTGGCCAGCATGGGGCGAACCGCGGTCGCCAGCAGCACGACGCCTCCGGCGGTCATCACGATGAGGGAATCGACCAGGGTTGTCGGATCCAGATTGCGCCGGCTCTCCCGCACGAAAATCCCCACGGCGATGATCAAAGGCAGATACGCGGCGAGATAGAGGTAGTCGTAGCCGGCAGGGGTGGCGCCGAGCTCGCCACGCACCCGCGCCATGTCGTAGAGGAAGTCGCCCGCGGTCCACATAACCAGGCCGACACCAAGCAGGAGCCATCCAGAACGGGGCCACAGCGGCCTGCGGACCAGGGCGAAGACGACGGTGGCGGTACCCATGGCGGCAACCGAGGTGTAGAGCACCGGCGAAAGCACGGAGCTCTGGTCCACCAGGGAATACGACAGTACAAGCCCGCCTATGAGCGCGAGCCAGATCCTGGTTCCCGGACTCAGCCTCGTCACCCCATGGTTGTCGGCTGGAAGGCGGTCTGACTTGAGGTGGCGGCTGGCCGGTGACGTACCGTGTGGGCGTGCGGGATTACGTGCTGGCGAAGCGGTGGATCCCCTGGCATGTGTTCTGTTTCATCGTGGTCGCCGTGTTGGTCTGGCTCGGTTTCTGGCAGTGGGGCGTGGCCGGCGGCCCCCACCCTGCAGGTGCGTCGATTGCGGTCTGGCGCAACTACGCCTACGCGGTCAACTGGTGGATCTTCGCTGCCGTCGCGCTGTGGTTCTGGTGGCGATTCATGCGAGACCAAAAGGTCGTGGACGAGAAGCGTGAAGCCGAATGGCTGGCAGAGCAGGAGGCCGCGGCCCTAGCCGTAGAGGGGGAGGTCGCGCAGCCGCCCGATCAGGAGGACGGGTAACGTCGGGCGCGTGGCTGGTGCGCTTCTGAGATACCGGATCATGGCCTACATCGTCGGCGTGATGCTGTTGATCCTCGTGGTCGGGATGTTCTTCAAGTACGCCTTGGACAATGAGTCCCTCATCGTGGTGGCCGGACCGATCCACGGATTCCTCTACGTGATCTACCTCATCACGACGGTCGATCTGGCGCTGAAGGTCAAGTACTCGATCGGCCGGACGCTGCTGATCATGCTGGCCGGCACCATCCCCTTCCTGTCCTTCGTCGCTGAGCACTTCGTTGCCAAGGACGTCAAAGGGCGGCTGGCGGAGACGTCACCCGCCTGATCCTCGCTGGCCGGCGCTGCCGAACCGGGTCAGGCCGGCTCACCGCCGTCGCCGCCGGTCAACATGCGTTCGCGCCCGGGTGCCTCCGGCCACGCCGCCGAGGTGCTGGTTGCCAGCAGAGCAGCTGTCTCGTCGGCATCCTGCGGGGTGCCGGTGAGGTAGCCCTGGCACAGGCGGTAGCCCAGATCGGCCAGCACCTGCAACTGTTCGGGCACCTCCACGCCCTCGGCGATGACGCTCTCCAGTCCCAGCGACCTGGATAGGTCGAGAACAGCTTTCGCTAGGCCCGAATGCCGTTCACCCGGCAGGTCGGCCACGAACTCGGCCGCCAGTTTCAGGCCGCTCACCGGCAGTGAATCCAGATGTCGCAGGGACGACCAGCCGGTACCCCAGTCGTCGATATAGACCTTCACCCCCAGATCGTGAAGTTCTGCCAGACGTTGGTAGGCCACGCCCTCTCCCGGCAACAACACGCTCTCGGTGATCTCCAGCACGACAGTGGCGGGGTCCAGGTCCGTGGTCCGCAGAAGCTCGGCGACCTCGCTGACGAATGTATCCCGGGTGAGTTGGCGTCCCGAGACGTTCACGCTCATCCGCAATTCCCGGTGACCGCGGTAGGAGTGCTGCCACACCGCCGACTGAGCCAGGGCCTTTTCCATGACGCGGGCCCCCAGTCGTGCGATGAGCCCGCTGGACTCGGCGATGCCGATGAAGTCCTTCGGCGCCAACAGGCCACGCGTCGGGTGATGCCACCGGGCCAGCGCCTCCACGCCGGCGATCCCCCCGGTGGTCACGTCGACGATCGGTTGGTATGCGACGTCGATCTCGTCGTTCTCGAGCGCCTTGCGCAGCTCCGTGGTCATGGCCAGGCGCAGGACGGCATCGGCGTGCAGCCCCGGTTCATACAACTGGTAGCAGTCCTTGCCGCCGTATTTCGCCTGGTAGAGAGCCAGGTCGGCATTGCGCTCCAGTTCCTGGGCGTCGGCCGTGTTGGCGTTGCCGATGGCCACCCCGATGCTCGCGCCCACCGCGACCTCCGTGGTGCCGAGCATCACGGGCTGGCTGATCGACTCCAGGATGCGCTGCGCAACCTGGGTGGCGTCCGAGACCGACCAGGTGTTGTCGAGGATCACCGCGAATTCATCGCCCCCGAGGCGGGCCGCCGTGTCGCCCTCCCGCAGACACTCGAGGAGTCTCGCCGCGACGGTCTGCAGCAGCGCATCTCCGGCGGGATGTCCCAACGAGTCGTTGACGTGCTTGAAATCGTCAAGGTCGATCATCATCACCGCGAAATCCATCGGGGAACGGCGGGAACGCACGAGGGCCCTAGACAGCTGGTCGCGGAACACCACCCTGTTGCTCAACCCGGTGAGGGCGTCATGGAACGCCTGCTGTCGCAGAGCCTCCTGCAGTTCATGGCGCTCGGTGACATCGTGGTGGGTCCCGACGTAGCCACCCTGCTCGGGCACCCGACGTGCCAGCACATCGACGTGGTTGACCTTCCCGGTGCCGTCGCCGGTCGTCAGCGGGCCCTTGCCGGTGCCGCTCTCGCGGGCCCGCGCCAGCAAAGCGTCGGCGGCCTCGCGCTCCTGAAACAGCGTGTGCCACGGGGTACCCACCAAGGCGTCTCGGTCCAGACCGGTGAGGTTCCTGATAGCCGGGGTGATGTATTGAATCCGTTCGCTCTCGTCTACGACCGCGACAACGTCCAGGGACTGCGCCAGCAGCGACTCCACCCGCACCGCCGCGTGTTCCTCGACCAGTCGCCTGCCCAATTCGAGACGTTCGAAGGTCATTCCGACGTTCTGTGCCAGCACCTCCATGCTGGTGTGCAGCGGTGGGTCGAGCGGATGGAGGCTCTCGACGACGAGTGAGGAGCCGGTCACCACTGGCAGGCGGAGTTCCTCGACGCCCTCGGTCGACCCGTCGGACTCCGGCTGGTCTTCGAGGTGACCATCGGTGACATGGCTGGGCGAGGACCCGGCCAGCGATGAGACCCAGTCCGGCACTCGAGCGGCCACTTGAGACTCGTCGCCGACGGCGCTGAGTTCCTGCGAGATTGCGAGCAACGTCGATCCGCGGCTCACCAAGGTCCGGTAGTCGAGCAGAAGGAGGCTGATGCGAAGTGTGATGAGAACCGTCAGCAAGCCGGTTAGGCCGAGCAGCAGGAAGGTCTCGTAGGTGCTCAGGGCCAGATCGAACGACAGCAGCATGAGAGGAGGTGCCAGCATGCAGAGGACCAGCAGCGCCAGCACACGGCCCCGCCCACTGCCCACTGCCTCTGACTCCCCGGGCGGCTCGTCCTCGCTCAGCGGGTCGATCGCCGCCAAGCCCGCCAGGGCGAAGAAGAGCAGATAGAGGGCATCGGTGCCCTTGTAGGTGGCCGTCAGCAGGGACACCTCGTGGGCCCGG
>CAZKVQ010000049.1:16750-22222 GCA_964556255.1 uncultured Actinomycetes bacterium | reverse complement strand
GGGCATGGCCCTAATCGACACATTGGGACGTAGGCACCGTGATCTGCGGGTGTCTCTGACCGACAGGTGTTCCCTTCGGTGCCGCTACTGCATGCCCGCCGAGGGACTGGCCTGGATCCCCGGCGAACACCTTCTCTCGACCGAGGAACTTCTTCGGCTGATAGGGATCGCCACGCGTCTGGGGATAAATACGGTACGGCTCACCGGGGGTGAGCCGCTGTTGCGACCCGATGTCGCGGACGTGATCGCCGGCATCGTTTCGTTGCCCGAGGCACCCGAGGTGTCATTGACCACAAACGGGATCAGGCTTCCCGAGTTGGCGGACACCCTGGCGTCCGCCGGTCTGCGGCGCGTGAACATCAGCCTCGACACCCTCGATGCCGACACCTTCCGCCAGTTGACGCTGCGCGACCGATTCCATGACGTCTTGGCTGGGATCCGGGCCGCCCAGAACGCCGGACTAGCCCCCGTCAAGATCAATACGGTTCTGCTTCGGGGCATCAACGACCATGAAGCCCCCGCACTCCTCGGGTGGGCCCTCGAACACGGGCTGAACCTGCGTTTCATCGAACAGATGCCGCTGGACCCGCAACATGGCTGGGACCGAGGGATCATGGTCACCCGCGAGGAGATCCTGCAATCGCTGCAGGCCGCAGGTTTCGACCTTCAGCCTCGCCGGGATCGGGGATCCTCGCCAGCCGAGGAGTTCGAGGTCAATGGCGGTCCGCTGACGGTGGGCATCGTCGGTTCGGTGACCGCGCCGTTCTGCGCTTCGTGCGATCGGGTTCGGCTGACAGCCGACGGCGCCTGGCGCAACTGCCTGTTCGCGCGACATGAGTGCGACCTGAGAACGCCGCTGCGCGCCGGCGCCGGAGACGCCGAATTGGCTGCCCTGATGTCCGCGGAGGTGCGAGCCAAACAGCCCGGACATGGGGTTGCTGATCCGGATTTCGAACAGCCGGCCAGACCGATGTCGGCGATCGGAGGCTGACGATGGCACCCGAGCCCGGCCAGGCGAAAACCCCGGGGACACCGGTCACGGTGCGGTTGTATGCGGCCGCCAGGTCGGCCGCGGGACGTGACGAATTGATGATGCCGCCAGGGTCCCTACAGGACGTGCTCACGACCGCCACCACCCAGCTACCGTCCGGGTTCGCCGCGGTGCTGGAAAGCTGCTCGGTGCTGGTGGACGGACTGGCCGTGGACGCCGACGTCGAGCCCGAGTACCCCGTAGCCCCGGGATCGACCATCGACATCCTGCCCCCCTTCGCCGGAGGCTGACGGGCCACCGACCCTCGCACAGGCAAGGCGGCCATCGCGACCCCGATCGGCGCGTTGCGCCACCGCCGCCCCGATCGCCACGTTTCTGGGTAGCCTCACGGCATGGCAGGTAAGAGTTCCTCCAAACCGACCCTGGCGAAAGTCGCGGCCGCGGCGGGTGTCTCGGTGAGCCAGGCCTCCGATGCCCTCCGCGGACTCGGACGGGTTTCCGATGAGACCCGGGAGCGGGTGTTCGCAGCCGCGCAGGGGCTTGGATATCGAGCCCAGGGGGCAGCGAGATCCCTACGTACCGGCGTCCGGCCACTGCTCGTGGTGCACATGGACTACGGCACCAGCCATGGGACCACCGGCACGCTGCTGCCGTTCTGGTCCAACGTCCTCGTGGGCCTCATCGAAGGAGCCCGGGAGCTTGAGTATGGGGTGATCGTCGATATCGGCGGCACCATGGCCGACCTGGCTCAACTTCCGGGGCAGGCGCTGCTCTTCTTCAGCACCGACCCATCGAGGATTCAGGTTCCGGAGGATCTGGGCTTCGGCGCTGTCCTCGGGTTCGCGGTGGACCCCGAGCAGATTCCCAACGCTCAGGCAGGCCACCACACCATCAGCCTGTGCCACCATGACTATCGCCAGGCGGGTATCGACGCCGCGACGTATTTCGCCGACTCCGGACGACGCAATCTCCTCGTGGTGCTGCGGGGCGGCTCTCACGTGTACCTGCAGGACATGCTCGACGGTGTTCGAGAGGTTGCCGACTCGCACGACATGCAGGTGTCGGAACTGCAACTCGACTCGGACCTCGACGACATCGCCCACGAGATCACCACGCGGGCCTCAGCGCAGCATCCTGTGGACTGCATCTTGGACCTGTCTCTCAGTTCCGCGAGCATCCTGGACGGGCTCGACGCCGCCCACCGAAGCTTTGACATCGCCCGTCCCGACACCGACGTCATGGTCATCTGCCAGAGCGAACTCCCTGCGGCGCGGCAACTGGACCCACGCATCGGCTACCTGTCGTACGAGGGAAAGGCGTCCGGCCACGAGATCGCGGAGAACATCGTCTCCGCCATCTCAGGACGGCCGCCTGACGTGGTGGTGCTCCCGCACCGGCTCTTCATCCCCGGTCGCGACGGGTGACACACTGAGGGCGATGGCCGGCGGGTAGGGCTACCCGCTGGGTGGCGTCGTGATCGAAAGGCACCCGATGACATACGTATGGGCAGTGCTGGGCGTGATCTTGATCGGGCTGTTGGCCTCGATCGGATGGGCGTTCTTCGTCGTCCGGCCCCGGCTCGCCCGACAGGTGCAGGCGAGCGTTGCTGTGGTCGCGAGGGAGCTGCATGGCCAGCAACCGCTGTCCATCGTGCCGGCCAAATGCGAAGGGATCACCGACGAACGCCGCGCAGACCTGGTCGGCGTCGGCACGTTGGCCCTCACCGAGGAAGGTGTGGTGTTCGGTGCCGGCAATCCGGATCGAAGCCTGATCATCGCCCGCAACAGCATCACATCGGCCTCTGTGGCGCGACAACTCGAAGGCAGCGGTACCCCGGTGAAGAAGCGTTCCCCGATGTTGGCCATCCAGTGGCAAGGCAGCGACGAGCAACAGACCACCGTCGTCTTCACCGTCGGCGACCCGCTGCCATTCGTCGCCCAACTCAACCCCTGAGTTCGGCGGGAGGGACACGCGAGAGTGATCCACGTCCGTGACTGTGACGAGGACCGCTCGCCTGTTGTCGATCCCCAGCCAGAAGTGAGGTCAACCGCAGTTCAGAAGCGGTGTCAATCGCGCAGAGGGCGCCCGGTGGCATCTGTGGTGTAGCCACTGGAACCCACCAGGTAGAGGATGCCCTCCACAAGTCCCCAGATCGCGCCCAAACCGCAGGTCAGGACCGTGACGATGATCATGATCACGCCGATCTGGTTGAACCCCAAGTAGAACCGGTGGATGCCCAGGCCTCCGAGGAAGATCCCGAGCAGACCGGCAACCATCTTCGACTTCGCGTACGGGTCCAGGTTCGCGGGCGGGTAGGCGCCGTAGCCGGCCTGGGCATACGCGTCCTGTTGCGCGTAGGCGGCTTCCTGCTGTGCGTAGGCGGCCTGCTGGGCCGCGTAGGGGTCGGCGGGCGGCGGAGGCGGAGGCGGGGGTGGGGTCTGCTCGCCTTGCGGTTCCGATTCGGGTTGGGGCTGTGATTCAGACATCGTTCCTCTTCCTCGACGTTGCAGGTGCGATGTGATTGTTCCGTTGATGGGTGGCGGACGGTCGGTGTTCAGTCGAATTGCGGCATCTCGGTCCGGCTGCGTTTCAGTTCGAAGAATGCCGGCGTCTCGGCACAGAGCAGAACCCCGTCCCAGAGTCGCCCTGCAGCCTCCCCTACGGGCTTGCGGGTGATCACCGGGCCGAAGAAGGCGACGCCGGCCACATGGATGGTTGGAGTGCCGACGTCCTCGCCCACCGGATCCATCCCCTCATGATGACTGCGCCGAACCGCCTCGTCCAGGCTTTCGTCATCCATGGCGTCGATCAGGTCCGCATCGAGACCGGCTGCGCCGATGGCGTCGGCAACCAGCGCAGCGTCGGGAATGGTGTTGCCCTCGACATGAATCCGGTTGCCCAACTCTGTGTACAGCGGCAGGACGACCTCATCGCCGTACCGGGCCTGCGCGGCGATGACGACCCGAACCGGACCCCACGCGACTTTCATGAACTCCTGGTACTGCTCGGGCAGTTCCTTGCCCGCGTTGAGCACCGCCAAGGACATTACCCGCCACCGGAACACCACATCTCGCACCTGCTCCACCTCGATCGCCCACCGGGAGGTGACCCAGGCGAACGGGCACATCGGGTCGAAGTAGAAGTCCGCGAATACTGGACCAGTGTGCACCGGTGAAGCGGAGTCGGTCGTCGAACTCGGGATAGGGGCGTCGGCCATGGCTACAGGCTAACCGCAATGGTTGGATGCTCGTATGCCAGGAGAGAACATCACCCGCGCTGAGGCGCGGGAGCGGTCCGCGATCGTGCGCGACGTCGACTACCACCTCGAAGTCGACCTCAGTGGAAGCGGCCCGACGTTTCGCTCCAAGACCACTGTGACTTTCACATCTGACGCTCCCGGTTCGAACACCTGGCTCGACCTGATCGCCCCCAACGTGCGTTCCGTGAGCCTCAACGGCAACCCGTTGGATGTCGCCGACGTCTTCGCCGACTCGCGAATCGCGCTGCCCGACCTTGCCGACCACAACGTCGTGGTCGTCGATGCGGACTGCGCCTACATGAGCACCGGCGAGGGTCTGCACAGGTTCGTCGATCCCGTTGATGACACCGCGTACCTGTATACGCAGTTCGAGGTCGCCGACTGCCGCCGAGTGATGGCCACGTTCGAACAGCCCGACATCAAGGCTCCTTGGCAACTGGACGTGACGGCTCCCGACGACTGGCAGGTCGTGTCGAACAGTTCAACACCTGAACCCGAGTTGTTGGCACCCGGGACGGCCCGCTGGTCTTTCGCCCCGACCCCGCCCCTGTCCAGCTACCTGTACGCGATCATCGCCGGGAACTACTCGGTGGTGCGCAGCGAGTACGTCGGGCCCAACGGAACCTACCCGCTTGGGCTTTTCTGCCGGGCGAGCCTCGCGGAGAGCCTCGACGCCGACGACATATTCGAGGTCACCCGTCAGGGATTCGCGTTCTATGAGGACGCCTTCGACTATCCCTATCCCTTCGGAAAGTACGACCAGATTTTCGTGCCGGAGTTCAACTCCGGCGCCATGGAGAACCCTGGGGCGGTGACGTTCCACGAGGACCTCTACATCTTCAGGTCACGGGTGACCGAGGCCGCCTACGAGATGCGCGCCGAGACGATCCTGCACGAGATGGCCCGCACGTCGTTCGGCGACCCCGTGAGCATGGCGTGCCCGGCTGCCCTGTGGCTCAACGAGTCCTTCGCCGAATGGGCCGCCCACCACTCCTGCTCCGTTGCTACCCGATTCACCACCGCCTGGGCGAACTTCTCCAGCCAGCGCAAGGCGTGGGCCTACCGGCAGGACCAGCTGCCGTCCACTCACCCCATCGCCGCGGACATGCACGATCTGAACACGGTCTACACCAACTTCGACGGCATCACCTATGCCAAGGGCGCCTCGGCCCTCCGACAACTCGTCGCGTGGGTGGGTGAGGACAACTTCCTCTCCGGGTTG
>CAZKVQ010000049.1:0-16740 GCA_964556255.1 uncultured Actinomycetes bacterium | reverse complement strand
CGACTACTTCGCCGAACACGCCTACGGGAACACCACCCTCACCGATCTGTTGGCGGCACTGTCGCACGCCTCCGGCCGCGAACTCGACGGCTGGGCGGCGGCCTGGCTGCAGACCTCCGGTGTCAACCTCATCAGGACCGAAGTCGAGGTGGACGATGACGGACGCTATTCCTCCTTCCGACTGCTCCAAGACCCACCGACGTCGCCGACGGGGGTCGCCGCCACGCTGCGTCCGCACCGCCTCCGGTTGGGGCTCTACGACCTCATCGGGGGCCGCCTGAAGCGCCGCAACTCGATCGAACTGGACCTCGACGGCGCAGGTGTGCAGGTTGACGCGCTCATCGGCATCGACCAACCCGATCTGTTGCTGATCAACGACGACGATCTCACCTTCGCAAAGATCCGGCTGGATCCTCGTTCCCTGGCCACCGCCGTGGACAGCATCGGCACCCTGGACGACCCACTTGCTCGGGCATTGCTGTGGGGGGCCGCGTGGGACATGACCCGCGATGCGGAGATGGCGTGCGGCGCATTCGTCGAACTCGTGGCGTCAGGTATCGCCGAGGAGTCGGATGTAGGGGTCGTCGGTCAGGTTCTGCGTCAGGTCCAGACCGCCGTCCACCTCTTCTCCGACCCGCACAACCGAGGCGTCTACGGGCGTCGATTGGCGGCGGCCCTGCAGGAGGCGATGGACGCGGCCGCGCCAGGCAGTGACCACCAACTGGCCTTCCTTCGTGGCTTCATCGCATTCGCAGATGGCGTCGAGGATGTTGAGGTGCTGCGCAACATCCTCTCGGGCCAGCGCGTGCCCCCGGGCCTGTCCGTGGATACCGATGTCCGGTGGTCGATCGTGTCGCGTCTGGCCTCGATGGGCGTGGCAGGCGAAGCCGAGATCGCCGAACAGAGGGCCATGGACGACACCGCCGCCGGTCACCGGCGAGCCGCCGCCGCGGTCGCGGCCATCCCCGATCGCGGACTGAAGCAGGCAGCGTGGGACAAGGTCCTGACCGATGACACGCTCCCCAACGCGATGTTGGAGGCGATCATCGGCGGCATCATGCAACCCGACCAGGCAGACCTCGTCTCGCCGTTCATCGACCGCTATTTCGAGGCAATCCCGCGGATCGCCGCGGAGCGCACCCCGGAGATAGGCCAGCAGATCATCCGAGGACTCTTCCCCTCGACCGTCGTCGATGTCGAGGTGGTGGCGCGCACAGATCGATTCCTGGAGGCTCATCCCGATCTGAACAGTGGCGCGCGGCGCCTCCTGGTCGAGGGCCGCGACGGGTTGGTGCGCGCACTTCGATGCCGGACCCGCGACGCCGAGGACTGACGCCGCCCAGCCACCACAGCGCCAGCGGAGGGCCGAAACCGAGCGCGTCGACGTTAGGCCGGTTCGTCGGTGAACAACGACCGCGGATGCTGGGCCTGCTCCCCCAACACCACGATGCCGTCGTGTAGTCCGCCCGGGATGTCGCCGAGTGAGAACCGCGATGACATCGTGAGCGCCGCCAGTCGACACCTGGTGTCGTCCAGCCAACGTTGCGCATCAGGTCCGGTGACGATGTCGACAGTAGAAGCGCTGGGATCGACGGCGACGAGGACCGAGTCCACCGGGCTGGGCATTGCCTGCAGCAACTGTTCGGCGGTCTGCCGGCCGGCCGGTAACGCACCGACGAATGCGCCAAACTTCAGTCCACTGGCCTGCTCGGCGATGTCGATGGCGCGCTCGATATCCGCCATCTGCCGAGGGGTGAACGGATCACCACCTGCCACGGGCACCTCCCAGGATCAGAGGGGTCGACGGCTGACCGTCCGACACCGGTTGGACTTCTTCGACGACTGACTCCTCAGCGATGCTGAGACCGTCGGCATCCCCGACGGCGGCTGACACCGACAACTCCCGCGGAGACGTGCCCTGGATGACCTTGTCGACTGCTACTGGGTCACCGTCACCGAACCACATCGGCGCATTGTTCCAAGACTGACCGGGCCGCCATCTGCCGGCGCGGCTCCATTTGGGGCCCAGCACGATCAGCGTGATGAGCACGGCGAGGGCGATGGGCACACCAATGATCAGCACCAGCAGCAGCAGGATCCCCGGTGATTGATCTGCGGTCGCTGCGGCCAAGTAGATACTCACGTGCCTACCGTAGCGACGTTGCCGTCCGAGTGCCGCGCGTTGGGCAGCGCAACGGGGCTCAACCTCCCACCGCGGCCACGAGTCGTCGCAACAGGTCCGAGGCGATCACACCCTCCAACCCCACCGAGTGCCCTTCGGCATTACTCAGCGGCAGCCGCCAGTTGGGGTACTCCTGGTCGGTTCCTGGCTGATTCTGCGACTGCAGATCCTCCACGGTATCCGGCACCGCGATCGCGACGAGTCGGCAGGGAGAAAGAGCGGCCAGCCGGTGCAGGGCGACGACTACCTCCCGCGGGCCGGCGTTCGGGCGCAGCAGCCCGCGCATCGTCAAATGCTCGCGCCACAACTCAACCTCGGCCTGGTAGGCCGCCCACTCCTCGTCGTATGGGTTCGCGAGCAGGTTCAGATCGTTGCGGAGGTTGACGTGCGCCCCCTCCAGGTAGGCCGCCGTTGGCGGCAGGTCGTGAACGGTCACCGACACCATCGACATCCGGCGCCAATTCTCGGCCGGCCTGATGCCTCCGTCGTCGGTGCGCTCGAACCACAACACCGTCGTGCCAAGGATTCCCCGCTCCTCGAGGAGTTCGTGCACCCAGCGTTCGACCGTTCCCAGATCCTCCCCGATCAGCACGGCACCGACTCGGTGGGCCTCCAACAGCAGGATGCTCAACAGCGCCTCGTGGTCGTACTTGACGTAGGTACCTGCATAAGCCGGCATGCCCTCGGGGACCCACCACAGCCGGAACAGGCCCAGAATGTGGTCCAACCTGAGGGCTCCGGCATGCCGCAGCACGGTTCGCAGCATGTCCCGATAGGGGATGAAGGCTTCCTCGGCGAGGGTGTCCGGACGCCAAGGTGGCTGCGACCAGTTCTGCCCCATCTGGTTGTACATGTCCGGTGGCGCTCCTACGCAGGCACCGGAGGCGAGAACTCTTTGCAGCGCCCAAGCGTCGGCACCGTGCGGGTGCACACCGACCGCCAGATCGGTCATGATCCCCAAGCGCATCCCGGAGGCGAGCGCAATCTCCTGACATCGGGCCAGTTGGGAGTCGACGATCCACTGCACCCAGCAGTAGAACGACACCCGGTCGGCGAGCTTCTGTCGGGCCAGCCTGACCGCGGGTTCGTCCGGGTCGCGCAGTTCGATCGGCCAGTCCTCGAAGTCCTGTCCGTGGACCTCCACGAGGGCGCACCAGGTGGCGAAGTCGGTGAGCCCTTCCCCCTCGGAAGCGAGGAAGGCTTCTCGCCCCGGGCTGAGCGGCACCTGCGAAACGAGTTCCAGGGCCTCCTTCTTGGCCGCCCAGGAACGGTCCCGATCCAGCAGGGCGTCGCTGGTATTGACCGCCTCGAACTCCTCGGCCAGATGATGGATCCGTTCCCGGTCCTGGTCGTCGAGGTAGGCGTACTCCGGGATGTCCTCGACCCTGATGTACAGCGGGTTCACGAATCGGCGGGTGACCGGCAGGTAGGGCGAAGGTGCCATTGGGGCGATCGGCTCGGCCGCGTGCAATGGGTTGATCTGGATGAAGTCAGCCCCTAGGTGGTAGCCGCTCCAGGACGTGAGGTCCGCCAGATCGGCCAGATCCCCGATCCCCCACGAGCGGGAGGACCTCATGGCGTACAACTGCAGGGCGAAGCCCCACCCGTGGCGCTCCTGCAAACTCGCCGGCAGCACAAGCCGCTCCGGTGACACCACCAGCGGGACGGAGCAGCGCCTGCCGCGTGATTCAGCATGAAGAGTGTGCCAACCAAGAGGAAGATCCGAGGGAATCCGAAAACTCGCCTCCCCGATCATCCGGCCGTCGACGAGCCTCGGTGGAGTCGGATTCTCAAGTTGCTGGACATCGTGGCGGTATCCGCCGTCGTCCAACTCCATCCATACCCGCACTGGATCCCCGTCGACTACATGGACCCAGGTCTCGGCGTTGTTGTGCTGCCGCATGACGAAGACCGGAGGCAGCATTCGCCGCCAGTGGTCCAGATTGCGCTCCTCGAGGGCAGCCGCACACGACGTCGGCGTGGATGCGTCGACCCCGAGGGATGCCAGTACCGCCTGCACCGTCACCGCCGAGACCTGTTTGAGGTCGCCCGCCTGATCGAAGTACTCGGTGGCGACCCCGTAGGAGTTGGCAAGCCGGGCGAGTTCGTCGAAGACCGGCACCATCGCCGGAGCCCGCAGTGCGCGCTCCGGCTCGGGCGCTACCAGATGGTCGGCCGCCGATGCAGCCACGGTCGCGCCCCTTCTAATTGGGCGGCCAGCGAGATGAGCAGCGCCTCAGCGCCGGGCCTGCCGGCGAACTGAACCCCGATGGGCAGGCCATCATTCGTCCAATTCAGGGGCACATTGATCGACGGCTGACCGGTGACGTTGTAGATCGCCGTGTAGGCGGCCCAGTTCTTCTGCGCCTCGAAGTCAGCTGCCGGATCATCATCATCACGCAATTGGCCGACCGTGAAGGGCTTAGCGGCTGCCGTCGGACAAAGCACGGCGTCGAAACCCGCCGAGGCCTTGAGACCCGCGCGCGCAGCCGAATTCATGGCGGCCACAGCCGACGCAAGTTCCGCCGCGGTTGCCTGACGGGCCCGTTGGCGCAACATCCGTGTCAGCGGCCGCATTTCGGATTCGAATTCAGGAGGTATCGGTAGCCCACCCGCGATTGCAGCCCATACGAGTTCGAACTGCTCCACGACTTCAGCGGCGACGGGTGGTTTGGTAGGGACAACTTCGTGGCCGAGATCGGAAAGCAGGGACACCGTGTCGGCCATTGCCGCCAATACGTCGGCCGAAGGCGCCGTGTCCCCCACAACTGGGTCGGTGAAGAAGCCGATCCGCAATCGTCCCGGATCTTTGTCGGCTGCCGCGAGAAAGCCTTCCGGCTCGCGAGGAGTCGGGCGCGAATCGTCTGGAAATGGCACGGCCATGACGTCGAGCAATGCAGCGGCGTCGCGGACGTTGCGGGCGAGTGGGCCGTACACGGCTAGGTCACCGATCGGTTCCCCGAGTGGGCCGTTGCTGACCCTGCCACGAGAGGTCTTGATGCCCACCAGGCCACACACCGATGAGGGGAGCCGAATGGAGCCGCCCCCGTCGCTGCCCTGGGCGATCGGGGCCAATCCGGATGAGACTGCCGCGGCAGCACCCCCCGATGACCCGGCGGCGGAGCGGGACAGGTCCCACGGTGTGCGCGCCGGCGGCGCGACGTCCGGTTCGGTGTAACAGGGAAAGCCGAACTCGGGGGTGTTGGTCTTGCCGGTGAAGACCAGCCCGGCCGCGCGCATCGCCGCGACAACGTTGCTGTCCATCGGGAACGTCAGTTCCACCGGCCCACTGCCGAACGTGGTGGGAACACCTGCCACCATGTCGAGGTCCTTCACTGGGCAGACCACACCGAGCAACGGGGAAGCGTCGTCCAGGTCACCAGCAGACACCCGAGCGTCGGCCGCCGAGGCCATCTCCAGCGCGAGTTCGGGGGTTAGCCTGACGAAGGCTCCAACCTCCGCCCCGACTTCTTCGCTGCGGGCCAGGTAGTGCTCGGTAAGTTCAACAGCCGAGGTTTCGCCGGAGCGAATGGCTGCTCCCTGCTCCAGCGCCGAGAGGTCATGTAGGTCTGCCATACCTCTCATCCTATGGGCTTGCCAGCCGTTCTTTCCCGGTGGCACGGAGGGCAGATCACCCTGTCAAGGCAGGCTCAGTGGCCGCCACGCTTGCGGTCCCGGCGTCCCTTGATAATCAGGGCCCCGCCGCCGACCACGATCCCGATGATGTGGGCGATGAGCAGCGCGACGATCAGCGGGGCGTTGGCCGAGAAGAAGAGGAAGTTGACGGGAACCTGCTGACGATTGAGCAGGAAGAACAGGATGATGTAGACGATCAAGATCACATACAGCGTCGGCTTGATGTATGCCGTCATGCTCCGTGCGGAGGGCGGCCTGCCGAATACGTCAGGGTCGGCATTCCCGGACTGCGGGGTGACGACGTGCGGATCGCCGTCGGCGTTACCCCGGATCGGATCGGACACTTCGACCTCCACAGTGGATCCATCGTCTCGTCCGACCCACGCGCGCGCGTGGACCAGCGCCGGGCGCTCGATTCGCCACGGAGTACTTAGGCTACTGCGAAGAAACGTGCGCATGATGGCCGTTCGCACCGGGAACTGTCCAGGGCGCCAGTTACGGGTTCTAGGATCGGTCAGGACTGATCAGGAAGGGGGCGCTGCCGTGCTCGCCGAACTCGTACCTGTGGGAGCACTGCGACTCGCCACAACGCCGGCCGCGTCACCGACCCCTGCGGCACCACCCTCAAGCGGCACCGACGTTTGGCACTCGGTGACCAAGTGGTTCGTGGGCATCCCGCTGCAGCTACTGATCATCGTGGCAGTGTCGGTGGCGATCATCTTCATCTGTCACCGCCTTATCAACAAGGGCGTCGAGCGACTGATCGCCCGGGCCGCCGTCGCCGAACAGCAGACCCCGCGCCGGGCCGTGGACACGGGTGAACTGACCGATGTCCTGCTGGGTCAACGCCGCCGCCAACGGGCTGAAGCGATCGGGGCCCTGTTGCGCAGCGCGGTCACAGCTTTCGTGGTCTGCTGTGCCGTGCTGATGGTCCTGCCCCTGTTCGGCGTCAACATCGTCCCGCTACTGGCCAGCGCCAGTGTTCTCGGCGTTGCGCTGGGTTTCGGAGCGCAGGGTCTTGTGAAGGACTACCTCGCGGGCATCTTCATCGTCGTCGAGGACCAATACGGTGTCGGCGACCTGGTCGACATCTCGGGCGTGCTCGGGACGGTGGAGGACGTGTCCTTGCGCGTCACACGGTTGCGCGACCTCACCGGTGTGGTCTGGTACGTCCGCAACGGTGAGATCCTGACCGTGGCCAATCGATCGCAGGGTTGGACGTTGGCCACTGCCGACATTCCGGTGGCCGCGGACACAGACCTGGACAAGGTGCGCGCGGTGGTCTCACAGGTCGGTAAAGACATGATGGCGGATCCGGCCCTGGACAACTCCCTGTTGGACGCGCCCCGCTACGCCGGGGTCGAGTCCGTCTCTGGCGAGGCGGTCTTCGTCCGGGTAGTGGCGAAGGCGGCCCCGGAGAAGCAGCTGCCCGTGGGCCGAGCGTTGCGGGAACAGCTCAAGCAGGGCTTCGACGAGGCGGGGATCACCATCCCGGTGGTCAACAGGATGATGACTCCGGGGGGTGCCCCCGCGGCCGCCCCGAAGGGCGCCTCGGGCGGCACCGGGGCCGGGGGTGCCAGCACCTGAGCCTGCGGCTCCCAGGAGACAATCGACGGCGGCAACAGCACCCGCCCATCGCTACTCGCCGACGGGCTCGAGCTGGCTCAGGCAACCACCGCGCCGGCGGTTCGGGGCTGGGCTGCGTGGTCGGGACCGATGGTGTTGACTCCTTCGTCGTCGAGCTCGTCGGCGAGGTCGCCCGTCAACTGCAGTCGCTCGGCAGCGCCGGCGATGTTGCGCACCATCGAGCCGAAGACCACCCCGTGGAAGGGGGCCACCGACCACCAGTACGCGTGCCCGGCCAGTCCCCGCGGGTGGTAGACGGCCCGTTGGCGATAGACCGTCTGGCCCTCCGAATCGACCTCGACACCCAATTCCAACCACGCCAGCCCCGGCATCTTCATCTCGGCCCGCAGCCTCAGCAGTCGGTCGGTGTCCCTGGCCTCAACTCGCCAGAAATCGACCGTCTCGCCGACCCGGACAGATCTGGGATGGCGTCGACCCCGGCGCAGGCCCACCCCACCCACGGCTCGATCCATCAATCCCCGCACCTCCCAGGCCAACGGGAAGGAGTACCAACCGTTCTTGCCGCCGATACCCTCGATCACCTGCCACACTGCCCGCGGCGATGCATCGACCACCCGTTGGCGATCGTCCGTGTAGAGACTTCCGCCGGCCCATTCGGGGTCGTGCGGCAGTGGTTCGGCCGGCGCTCCGGGGACGGAGGCGCTGGACCAACGGGTCACCACGTTGGTGTCGCGGATGCGTCGCAGGGCATAGTCGACGGCCCTCTCGAAGGACAGCAGACCTTCGGGTGGGTCGGGGATGAAGTCTTTGATGTCGCTGTCCCCACAGATCACCTCATTGCGCAGGGACTCCACCAGGGGTTTCGCGATACTGGCCGGCACTGGCGTCACGACCCCCACCCAGTGGCCCGACAAGGTGGGCGACAGCACTGGGACCCGAACGATGATGCGCTTGCGCAGCCCCGCCACCGCTGCGTAACGCTGCATCATCTGTTGATATGTCAGGACGTCGGGTCCACCAATATCGAAGGCGCGGTTGACGTCCTTCGGCAATTCGGCGCAGCCGACCAGATAGCGCAAAACATCCCGGATCGCGATCGGTTGAATCCTGTTCGTCACCCATCTCGGTGTCACCATTGCGGGCAGACGCTCGGTTAGGTATCGCAACATCTCGAAACTGGCTGACCCGCTGCCGAGGATCACCGCGGCCCGGAGTTCGGCGGTTGGGACGCCGCTGGTGCGCAGGATCTCACCGACCTCCGAACGCGAGGTGAGGTGCTTGCTCAGCTGATCGGGCGGGCAGTCAGGCGTCAGCCCGCCCAGATAGACGATCCGACCGACGTGCTCGTCACGGGCAGTCGTCGCGAACAGGCGCGCCAGGTTCCGCTCCACTTCGACGAAGCCCTCCCCCAATTGCAGGGAATGGAGAAGGTAGTAGGCGACGTCGACGCCGCGCAACGCTGTACGCACCGCATCGGGCTCACCGGCATCCCCGGCGATCACGTCGACGTCGGTGAACCACGACAAGTCGCGCAGCCGATCGGGATGTCGGGAGAGAACGCGCACCTGATATCCGGCCGCGATCAACTCCGGCACCAACCGGCCACCGATGTAGCCCGTGGCACCGGTGACGAGGACGGTTCCACGGGTGGGACGTCCACCGTCGCGGGGCGCTGCTGCGGTCTTCACCGAATCAGGGTCGACGCCCGCCGGGTTGGACTGTGATGGTGCGTCGGCTTCCATGGCCCTTAGTGTGACCCGCCGCCGACGCCCACGCATCCCGACATCCGGTGTGCGGGTGGGTGCCCAGCGACGGGTGCGGGCGCTTCGGAGCAGGTATTCTCCGCGGCTAAGGTGGGGGTCGTGGCTGAGGTTTCCCCCTATGAGAAGTTCGGTGGCGCGGAGTTCTTCGAGGCCCTCGTGGGCGACTTCTACGCGCGAGTCGCCCTCGACAGTGTGCTTCGCCCCATGTACCCCGAGGAGGATCTAGGGCCAGCCGAGCTACGGCTGAGGATGTTCCTCGAGCAGTACTGGGGTGGGCCGACGACGTACTCACAGGAGCGGGGACACCCCCGATTGCGTATGCGCCATGCGCCGTACGTGATCGATGAGCTTGCCCGGGATCACTGGCTGGCCAACATGCGCCTCGCCCTGGACGCCCGAGAACTGCCCCCGGACCTCGACGACGCCATGTGGCGCTACCTGCTGTCGGCCGCACAGGCGATGGTCAATGCTCCGCTAGTGACCGGACCGGACTACACGGCCGGCTAACCCCGGCGACGCCAACTCCAGTGCCGCTGTCAACGAACGACGGCCAGCGCGATCCCCGCGTAGGAATGAGGAGGAGCGACGAAAACCTGGCCGGCGGGGGTGGCCATCCGCTTCCAGCCGGCCCGGGTTGCCGACTCCACGCGCGCACCCGGGTGGGACAACATTCCGAGGGATCGGGCCGCGTGCAGGGCCTTCAGCGGCAAGCCGCCCCAGGTGCTCGTCGCCCACCACTCCTCGGCCAATTCACGCTTTGCGGCCTCGCCGGCGCCCCGAATGGCTTCTGACTGCTCAGCGAACTGGGCCAACGCGGCGTCGACGGCGGATGCGACCTCGGCCGCTGTGGCCCGTTCGGCCCCGATCCAACCCTCACCGGGTGGAAGCACCGCCAAAGCGGGCGGCATGTCCAGACCATCGGGGATCTTGACGGCCACATCGCCCTCGGGCGCGCTCATCGACGCAACGTCTCCCAGGATGTCCCTGAGTCGATGTGCTGACACGGCCCGCTCAACGACCTCGTCGAGAGGCGCGGCCAGCGGCAGCGCGATGAAGACCAGCACCCCCATCGGCGCGTCCAGGTAGAGACCCAGGGCACGCTGCGTGCTGGTGATGCGAAGTCGGGCGGCCGGATCCCACTTCAGCAGCCGGCCCAGTACACCGGCGAGGTGGATGCGCTCTTCGCGCGAGAGGACCACTTCAGGCATTCGTGAGTCCCGGGCTCTCATCATCCGCTGAGGGGGTGGGGGCGACGTCCACCGCGGCTGTGGGGCCAGCATTCATGGCACCATCCTCGCGCAGGTACTGCGAGAGCGCCTCCCGGATGAATTCGGGCAGGGTCGTTGATCGGCCCGTGGCGATGTCAACGGCGACCATCACGGTGACGGCCCGGCCGTAGATGATCGAGTGGTCGGCCTCAGCCACTACATAGCCGAGGGTGATCGATGACCTGCCGATCCGCTCCACCCAGAGGTCGACCGGAATGGGCTCCTGGCGGTACACCAGGGGCACCAGGTAGTCGATTTCATGACGGGCGACCACCAAGGACATTCCCGAGGGACGTCCGAGGTCGACCAACTCATTGACCAAGTCGGCCCGGGCAGCCTCGAAGTACTCGAGGAAGCGTGCGTTGTGCACGTGGCCGAGTGCGTCCATGTCCGACCACCGCATGGTGGCCAAAGTTCGCCGCATTGTGCGAAACACCTAGCCCCGGGTGAGTTTGCGGTAGGTCACGCGGTGGGGACGGGCGGCCTCCGGGCCGAGTCGCTCCACCTTGTTCTTCTCGTAGGACTCGAAGTTGCCCTCGAACCAGAACCAGGTGGAGTCACCCTCGTAGGCCAGGATGTGCGTGGCCACCCGATCGAGGAACCACCGATCGTGGGAGGTGATGACGGCACATCCGGGAAACTCCAGCAGTGCGTTCTCCAGGCTGCCGAGGGTCTCGACGTCCAGGTCGTTGGTGGGCTCGTCGAGCAGCAGCACGTTGCCCCCCATCTTCAAGGTCAGTGCCAGGTTGAGGCGGTTGCGTTCACCGCCGGAGAGCACGCCGGCCGGCTTCTGCTGGTCTGGACCCTTGAACCCGAACGCCGACACATACGCCCGACTGGGCACCTCCACCTTGCCGACCTGCATGAAGTCCAGACCTTCGGAAACGACCTCCCAGACGTTCTTCTTGGGATCGATCCCCGACCGGTTCTGATCGACGTAGGACAACGTGACGGTGTCGCCGACTCTCAGCACCCCCGCGTCCGGGGACTCTCCCTCGATATCGGCGGTCGAAGCCTCCACGATCATTTTGAACAAGGTGGTCTTACCGACACCGTTCGGCCCGATAACCCCGACGATGCCGTTGCGCGGCATCGTGAACGACAGATCGTCCATCAGCAGCTTCTCGCCGAAGCCCTTTCGCAGACCCTCCGCCTCCACAACGATGTTGCCCAGGCGGGGTCCGGGCGGGATCTGGATCTCCTCGAAGTCCAACTTCCGGGTCCGGTCGGCTTCGGCGGCCATCTCTTCGTATCGCGACAGCCGCGACTTGCTTTTCGCCTGACGCGCCTTGGGATTCGACCGAACCCAGTCGAGTTCGTCGGTCAGTCGCTTGCGAAGCTTCGCGTCCTTGGCGCCTTCGACCTTCAGTCGCGCCGACTTCGTCTCCAGGTAGGTGGAGTAGTTGCCCTCGTAGGGGAACGCCCTGCCGCGGTCGAGCTCCAGGATCCACTGCGCCACGTTGTCGAGGAAGTACCGGTCGTGGGTGATGGCCACCACGGTGCCCGGGTACTTCTCCAGGTGCTGCTCCAGCCACAGCACGCTCTCCGCATCCAGGTGGTTCGTCGGCTCGTCGAGCAGTAACAGGTCGGGCTGCTGCAACAGCAGCTTGCACAGCGCGACCCGTCGTCGCTCACCACCGGAGAGCACCGTCACATCGGCGTCCGGTGGCGGGCATCTCAGCGCGTCCATGGCCTGCTCGAGTTGGGCATCGAGATCCCAGGCCTGCCGACGGTCGAGCTCCTCCTGCAAGGTGCCCATCTCGGCCAACAGCGAGTCGTAGTCGGCCTCCGGGTCAGCCAACTCGGCCGAGATGGCGTCGAAACGGGCCAGCATGGCCTTCGTCTCGGCGACACCGTCCTCGACGTTGCCCAGGACCGACTTCTCCGGATCGAGTTCCGGCTCCTGCAGCAAGATCCCCACGGTGGCCCCCGGGGCGAGGAAGGCTTCGCCGTTGCTCGGCTGGTCCATCCCCGCCATCAGCTTGAGCAGCGAAGACTTGCCCGCACCGTTGGGTCCGACAACGCCGATCTTCGCCCCAGGGAGGAAAGCCAGGGTGACATCGTCGAGCACAACCTTGTCCCCGTGCGCCTTACGTGCCTTCTTGAGCGTGAAGATGTATTCGGCCATGGACCGAAGCGTAGTCGGGCGGGCTCGCAGCCCGCGGCGAGGGAGCAGCCACGAGGCACCTACTAGGCCGCAGCGGGTGCGGGCGCGGTACTTGGCGGAACCGCAGTCTCCTGGGTGGTCGCCACCGGCTCGGCGATCTCCAGCGGACGAGTCGAGCGCGTGAATGTCGCGCACCCACGCGCCAGGTCGTGGCCCACGCCCTGTGCGTCCACTTCGACCGTGACCCCTGATCGCCCGTCGTGCTCCCACTCCCGGACCCGCAGCCGGCCCACGACCACCACGGGATCACCCTTCCGGACGCTGCTGGTGATGTGGGTGGCCAGGGAACGCCACGCGAGTACCGTCACGTACGAGGCGTCGAGGTCGATGAAGCCCCCCGACGTTGCGTCGTACTTGCGCGGCTGCGAGACCATACGGAAGCGGGCGACGGGTAGCCCTGAGGCAGTGGTGGTGTGCTTCACCTCCGAAACGGCCGTTCCGATGATCGACACATTGATTGCGTGCATGAGTCCCCCCTGGTCGCGTGACATGGATGCAGGACACCTGGACGGCGTCGCGCTCCCACCTGATGACCCACTGAAGGTTGGTCGATCCATGGCTGCTCCGACAGGGGGTGCCGATGGAATGTGGACAACCGCGGCGCCCTGACGCGGGAACCGAGCCGTATCGTTGAGCGCATGAGCGAAGCTGAACGCCTCTCGACCAGCAAGTACCTGTCTTTGACGACCTTCAAGAAGGACGGCACACCGGTCGCGACCCCCGTGTGGGTGGCCCGCGACGGAGAGCGATTGGTCGTCATTACCGATCCGAACAGCGGGAAGGCGAAACGGCTGCGCAACGGATCAGATGTTCGACTGGCGCCCTGCGACATGCGCGGACGCATCACCGGTGACTCCATCGACGGCACAGCGGTCTTGCTGGATGAGGTGGGCACCCAACGGGTAATGAAACTGATCGGCAAGCGGTACGGCCTGCTGTACAAGGTCATGGCTTTGACCGAGAAACTGCGGCGCCGCACCGACGGTTCCGTGGGCATCGAGATCACACCGGGGACCACTGTCGGTTGACCTGCACTAATCTGGACTAGCGCACCTTCGTTGCGACAGGCGCCCGTAGCTCAACGGATAGAGCAACCGGTTTCTACCCGGTCGGTTAGGGGTTCGAATCCCTTCGGGCGCGCATCTGGTTTCCCGCCGGGACTCTCATGCGACCTCACCTGGAAAGATCACCACCGACCGTTTCGGTAGTTGACCTCCTGTCGCACGTGACGGGCACCAAAGTGCGAGGATCACTTGCCCAAGTTCCAGGCCTGCGCGTAGGAAGTTGAGGTCCGATCCAACCCGTTCTCTATGGCGTCTGCAATCCCTGGGTTCACCATCCAGGGCTTTCCTACCCGAGGCAACGCGGTGTCGACCCGCTGCGCAAGGACCAGGACCCGCGCTCGGTATAGCGCCAGCGAAACGCGGAGTCGGGGCAGCCCGGTCTTGATGAGGGTGTCCAATCGCTTCCGCGCCAAGGCCACTTGGCCCCGCTCGTACAACTGCACGGCATCCGCGACGCTCGCGTTGTATGTGCGTACGGACTCCTTCATGTACCAGGCATCCTTGGTGGAGAAGATCAATACTTCCTGAAGCAATCCGTGGTAGCTGCTGTTCTGCAGCGAGTACGCCTGCATCTCCAACCTGCCCACCGCGTAGTAGGTGCTTTGAGCTCCTGAGTAGGCGGCGGCGATCAGTTTGCGTATCTGTCGTGCCGACGCCAGGGAAATGACCTTGGAACTGGCCGCCGTCGTTACGACTTCCCGGGATATGACACCAGCAGAACTCACTGCCGTCGGCAGGGCGCTCCCGCCGAGATCGGGTGATGCGGAAGCGGGCTCCGCCAGCAGTAGACCGCCCACCACCGCTGCCGAGGCGACTCCGACAGCCAGCCTTCCTTTCACGTTGACGGACATGGTGCACCCCAAACCGACGGGACCGACACACCCGTCACGACTCCATTGTCCCGCCGTTGGACGCTTCGCCGCTTCGCCCCAATGAGTGAGTCCATTCACGATTTCCTCCCTGCGGCCTCAGCACCAGGTTGCGGACCAGGTCGGGAGTAGCGGCTTTAGCATGGGATTGCCAAGGAGAGGGGGCCGTGATGCCTCAGGACCAACTCGCCGAGTTCGTCGAGAGTGTCCGTAAGGATGAGGCGCTGCAGAAAGCTCTGAAATCCGCAACTTCGGTCGATGCTGTGGTGGCGCTCGCCGCTGCGCATGGTTTCACGATCGCACCGGAGGACCTCGTGCCTGTCGACGCACAGGTGTCAGACACAGAACTTGAATCCACCGCGGCCGGCGGGATCTACACTGCCACCGCTATCGGGGGCTGCATGATCGCCTCGATGGTCATGTGCTTATGGCCTCCGCACTGAGCTGATCACTGCCGCAGACGCGAGTTAGCACGGCTGCCGTCAGCCCCCTGCAGGGGTCGCAAGGTCAGCGCCAGTTGTCAACGTGGCTGTCCGCGGGTGTGCTCGGTTCAACCTGCTGCACATGCGACGCCTGCGCAGCCTGGCTCCGCCCGCGTTCGATTGACGCCCGCTCTGCCTGTTCGAACTCCGCGAAAGTCAGCCCGCAGGCGCAGGCGCATGATTGGTCATCGCCCCGTGGATTCGCGAAGCGGTGCCTGTGACGTGAGTGGTTGTGTGAACGGCGCCCATGCGATAGATGCCAATGTCTGCGACGCCGGTGTCTCGGGTGGGTACGGGTCATCCGTTTCCAACTCCCAACGGAATCCGCTCCTTCCATGCTTCCGCCATCGTGAACTCTCAGGTGGGCTATCGGCAGGTGGCGACTGGCCCTTTTGCCGCGTCACCCGGCCGCTGGGCAGGGATTTGTCACTTTGGCAGGAAAGGTAATGCTGTCCGGCGAGACAGTAGACGGGCTAATGCACGGAAGTCGTGACTGCCTTCGGGTGCCGGTTGCCCAGCGCGACGGCGATGAGGGGGACGATCGCAAGCACGTACCCGGTAACGGCAGGACCCGTGTGAACGACCGCCGCAAGCGCCGCGACTACGGCGGCAACAGCCGCCGCCACGCCCAGGTACGACGCCCGGGCGTTCCCAGTCACCCAGTCCATCAGCGCCAGCGATCCGATCATCACCACGACGGGTCCGGAGAGCAGCACAGCGATACTCGCCCACTTGTCGAGGGAACTGGAGCCGACAACAAGTTTCCCCAATCCCACGGCGAGTCCGAGTAGCGCCAGGTGAAGCAGCCAATGGCAGCCGGTCAACAGAACCCTACGTCTGGGCGTGAGTTCATTGATCAGAACAGGGCCGGTGAAGTAGGCCCACCAGACAACTGCCACCAGCACCAGGGCCGGCGCCAACTCGACTCGAAGAAGGGTCCAGGCAGAATCGCTTCCCACGGTCAACGCGATCTTCACCAGGATCTCGCCCAGGATGATGAGCGTCAATTCCCCGAGCCGGTGCACATAACGATGAACACTCAGGTGAGAGTCCCGCAGCACGACGGTCGCTGCACCGGCCAACACCAGGAGTGCGACCACCCATGCGATCAGACCCAACAGCGTGGGCAACAGCCATGCCAGCCCCAACATGGCCATGGCCGCGGCCACGAGCACCATGGTTCGCGTGCGGCTGGCTGAGACTACGCCTCGGTTCAGCACCCCCAGCCCGATGCAGGTCGCGAGCAGCACCGCCAACAGCGAATCGAAGAGGGCGGACGAGGCTGAGATCGATTCCCGGGATACCAACCCGAGCATCAGGACAACAGCCATCTGAATGACTATCAAGATGACCATGGGGCCCCTGACCGGGCGATCCGCCTGGGCGAAGGCCGATGTCGCTCCGCCGGTCAAGATCCAGCCGCAGAACATGATGCCGTAGGCGGTCGCGAACCACAACGTTCCCAGGATCGAGTGATCCTGGCCGAAAGCCCCGGCGACGGCAATCACGGCTGCGGCAAAGGCGAGGTCGTAGAACAGTGCGAGCCAGGAAGGTGCCGGCCACGCGAAGCGGGGGCCCCCGGCCCCCGCTTCGCCAGAGCTGTGCATTTCGTCAGACTAGCCGGTCACCAGACTCCGGAAGGGTCGGTCCAAGCCCACCCACGTTTGCCCGAACGTGCGGATCGGAAGTCCTTGCGACGAATGTGACTTGGCGGGACCCACT
>CAZKVQ010000048.1:1633-23050 GCA_964556255.1 uncultured Actinomycetes bacterium | reverse complement strand
TCGAGCACTACCAGCAGACCAAGAACCTGCTGGTGTCCTACGCCCCGCAGAAGCTCGGCTTCTTCTAAGCCGTTCGGCGAGCCGATGGCTGACCCTTCCAGGGTCGATGTCACCCCAGAGGCGGCGGACCTCCTCCGTCGCCTCTGGGTCGACAACGGCCCGCTGATGTTCCACCAGTCCGGCGGCTGCTGCGATGGCAGTTCGCCGATGTGCTACCCGGACGGGGAGTTCCTCACGACCCCGGACTCCGATGTCCTGCTGGGCCACCTTGAACTCAAGGATCTGGGATCGGTGCCGGTGTGGATGTCCACGCAGCAGTACGAGTACTGGAAACACACCCACCTGACGATCGATGTGGTGCCCGGCCGCGGGGCAGGCTTCTCCCTGGAGGCGCCGACGGGCCAACGGTTCCTCATCCGTTCCCGACTGCTCACCGACGAGGAGAGCGCGCCCCGTGATGCCCTGACGGGCATTGGTCGGAATTCACCCCACACCAACCGGCAGCCCGGCGCAGCAGGCTTCCACTAGCCTCGCAGCATGCGAACCGGCGTCGTGATCCTGCCCGATCAACCCTGGCCGGACCTTCGGGCACGCTGGCGAGAGGCTGAGGCACTCGGCTTCAGCACTGCCTGGACCTACGATCACCTGTCCTGGCGGTCGCTGCGAGATGGGCCCTGGCTCGGCACCATGCCACTGCTTGGCGCGGTAGCCGAGGCGACCTCGGTGATCCGCTTCGGAACGCTGGTCACGAGTCCCAATTTCCGACATCCGGCGCTGCTCGCCAAGGACGCCATGACCTTGGATCAGTTGAGCAACGGGCGACTCGATCTCGGCATCGGCGCCGGCGGCATGGGCTACGACGCTCAGGCCCTCGGCGCAGCGCCGCTGACCCCGGGTGAGCGAAGTAGCCGATTTGGGGAGTTCACTGCGGCGGTGGATCTGCTGCTGCGTGAGCCGTCGACTTCCTTCGCCGGGGACTTCTACACCGCCATCGACTCCCGCACCCTTCCCGGCTGTGTGCAGCGTCCACGAGTGCCGTTCACCATCGCCGCGGCCGGCCCGAAAGCCCTGCGGGTCGCCGCAGCGTACGGGGACACGTGGGTGACATTCGGACCCACGGCACCTGCCGAATCCCCGCAGGCATGGTTCACCGCGGTGGCGTCCCAGTCCGCGGAACTGGATCGCTCCTGCGCCGCCGTCGATCGGGATCCAGGCACGCTTCGACGCATGGCGCTTGTTGGTCTGGAACTCGGCTGGGCCCAGGAATCGTCGGGCGCCTGGCAGGACTTCCGCGGCACACTTGCCGAACTGGGATTCACCGATGTGACGGTGCACTGGCCACGTCCGAACGACCCCCAGCTGCCGGGGCCGCCGCTGTCGGTCTTCGACGCGATGTGCGCCGACCTGTGACCTGCGGGACACCAGGGCATCCCTCCTAGCACCACGCCAACCGGGTGAACTTAGGCTGGCCCGCATGTCGATTCAGGCGACCCCGCGTACGGTCGCACGTGCGCAGGGCGGCCGGGACCAGTTCCTCGACATGCTTCGCGCCTGGTCGATCCTGCGCGTGGTCGCCGTGCACATCATGGGTCTGGCCCCGGTGACGATCCTCTGGTGGCCGGCCCCCTCCTTCGTGCTGCCGGGCATGCCGATGCTGTTCTTCGTATCGGGCGCCCTAGCGCTGCGGAGCCTGGACCCAACCGGACGCAGACCCGCCTCCACGCGGGGCTTCCTGTCGGACCGACTCCGACGCATTCTCCTCCCGTATTGGGCCTACTTCGCCGTTGTCGCGAGCATCACGATCGTGGTGGATGTCCTCCGCGACGGCGACCTGACCCAGGTCAATTACACCCGGATGGCACTCGGTCCGGTACCCCTCATCAACCCGATCACGAGTCCCTCCGGATTCCTCGGAATGGTCCACCTGTGGTTCTTGGTAGTGATCATCTGGCTGACCCTGTTGGCGCCCGCGCTGGTTCGGTGGCACCGCCGGACCCCGCGGCTTCTGCTGCTCGTCTCCGTTGCACTGCTCGTGGCAGTGCCGCTACTGGCACGTTCCGGCCATGTGATCTATCCGGAGATCGGGGCCCTTGCGCTCTTCCAGTTCTTCTACGTCCTCGGGTTCTCCTACACCGACAACGGAATCGTGTCGGGTCTGCCCAGCCACCGAGCCCGGATCCGCATCGCGGGCTGGCGCGCGCTGCTCGTGGGCGTCGCGTTCACCGGCGTCGCCTGGGTTCTGTGGCGCTGGGAGCATCCGATCTCGATCCAGGACTCGGCCCTGGTTCAGGCCGCCCTGGGGATCTCAGCGATCGGCTTCATGGTCTGGCTACGCGAACCGCTCGTCGCACTGGCGGGGCGGATCAGGCCACAACTCGCCTGGCTGACCAGACGAACGCTCACCATCTACCTCTGGGGTTGGCCGTGTACCGCGCTCGCGAAGATGGCGGTCGACAAGGTCGGTCTTACCGGTTGGACGTCGATGGGGGTGTTCGTCTCCCTGACCGTGTTGGGGCTGGTTGTCGCTGTCCGGGTCTTCGGACCAATCGAGGACATAGCCGCCCGCCGCAAAACCGTCGACCGGGACCGCGAGGCTCCGCCAGGGCGCGCGCACATCCCCTCGAAGTCCCGGGTGCTGGTTTCCGAGCACTGAGTCCAAACGCTGTTGCGGTCACGAATCGTCAGGTACTTCCGCCGCCCCCTCGGTGGTCGCCAACTTCCGGATGAAGAGACCGCTGACCAACAACAGCCATCCGAAACCGAACAGCCAGCCGCCCAGAACGTCGGTCACCCAGTGAACCCCCAACAGCAACCGGCTGGGGGCCATGAGCAAGCCCACGATGATGCACACCCATCCCGTGAAAGTCGACCACGGCCGGGGAACCATGAAGAGCAACACCACCCCCAGCGCCACCCAGGTCGTTACCCCGGAGATGGTGTGACCGGAGGGGAAGGAGAACTCGCTCTCCGTCTCGAAGGGGTTGGGCCAGGTTGGACGCTCCCGGGCAATCGACATCTTCAGGATCTGCGAGATCAGCAGACCCCCGACCGAGACGATCGCGAACCATAACGCCCAGCGTCGGTGCCGCAGGATCAGCAGCACGATCACGGTCACCGCGGCGACCGGGGCAGTCACCTTGCCACTGCCGATCAGCTGGAAGTCGAAACCGAAGCTCCGCAAGGCACCATTGGCGGCCGCCAGGTTGTGGAACCACACCCCCACCGGCCGATCACTGGCGTCCACGCCCGCCTCCAAGACGCCGACGATGACGGCCAATACCCCGCCGAGCGCCAGCAGAACCGCCCCCGAGACCAGGAATGCCCGCGCGCGTGACCGTGACGGCAACTCCCGATAGAGCGTTCCTCGGGACAGCGGCTCGTGCAGCACCGCATCCGGCCCTTTGCCGCTCGGTTCCATCGATCGTGATGTGGCAACCATGTCCGCGCTCCCGTCATCCCGCACTTGCGCCACCGGTGGCTCCGTCGCCGATTGTCCCACTCTCGCGCTCCCGACGGTGCCGAGTGAGCCACCAGTAGGCACCGCAGACGGCGCCCACCAGGATCGGCAACAGGTATGTCCCCGCTCGGTAGAGGATGACTCCCGAGAGGACCTGGGCCTGGTAGCGGCCACCGAGGTAGGCCGTGAAGGCCGCCGTGTAGGCAACCTCGACCACCCCGATCCCGCCCGGCGTCACCTGGACGAGCGTCGACAGCCTCCCCAAGGTGTACACCGCCAGACCGACGATCAGACCCAGGGCGGCCGTCGGTACTCCCGCTGCCCACAGGCAGATGACCAGCAGTAGGCCGTTGGCCCAATAGAGGGCGGCCACAAAGCCCAGTACCCGCCAGCCGCTGTCGCGCAGGCCGGCGATCAGGCGCAACCGTCCCTGGATGGCGCTCTCACCACCCGCTTCCACCGACCCCTGCTTGCGGTGGAAGCGGCGGCGGAACCAGTTGAGCATCCGGGTCCAGACCCGCCCGGCCGCAGCGGTGAATCCCGGGCTCCAGAGCATGGCCACGACCCCGGCGATCGAAGCCACAGAGAGCAGCGCCGCGATGATGGCCACCGGAAGCAGGGAGGAAACATCCGAGGAATCCTGGTGTGCAAGTGTGAGGGCCAGGATTCCCACCAGCGGCATGGTCGTGAGCATCAGGGTGGAAAGCATCGCCACGGTCACAGTCGCCCGCGCGAAGTCCTCGGCTCCGACGCCGTAGGAGCGCAGGATGGCGTACCTCACCGCCATCGCGGATGGCCCGGGGATGAGGTTGCCCGTGGCCTGCGAGGCATGCTGGGCCACCAGCGCGTCGGTGAAACTCAACTCCGGCAACGGCGCGGCCGTTGTCGCCGTGGTCATCACGACCAGAGCCACCGAGCCCAGCGCGACCGCGGCGAGCCACCACGGCGAGATCTCGCCGAGGGATTTGGCGACGTCACTGCTCTTGCGCAACTCGAGCACGAGTGCGAAGCCCAGCAGGGCGATGACGAATACTGCGCATAAACCCAACAGGATCCGGCGGCGCAGTCTATGCGGGGCGCCCGGTTCCCCCGAGATCACCGAGGAGTCGCCGGCCCGGTCTGGCTCTGCGCCCGAGGGCATGTCGCGGACTCAGTCGGCGCGCAGGCCGAGCCCGGGCAGATCGATTCCCACCGTCGCCGGTGCCACGCCGATGGGCGGCAACTCGCCCGGCACCACCGGTCGGCCCAACAGGTATCCCTGAGCGAATCTGACGCCACAGCGGCGGGCGACATCGAACTGCACCGCGCGCTCCACCCCCTCCAAGACGACGTCGGCGCCGATGGCCTCTGCAATCGTCTGCACGGCCGTCAACAACATCTCGTCGCGCCTCGTCGGCTCGAGCCCCATCAGGGCGCGATCCACCTTGATCATGTCGATCGGGAGATCCCTCAGGTAGGTCATGTTCGCGAAACCGGCCCCGAAATCATCGATCCCGACTCTGACCCCCAGGTCGAGCAACGCCCGCAACTGATCGGCCGCCGCCGTACGGGAATCGAGCACGGGGTTCTCAACTATCTCGACGAGCAGATTGTCCGGCGAAGTGTTGTACCGGTGCAGGGCCGCTCGTAGTTCGCCGACAATGTCGCAGTGGGTCAACTGTCGAGGAGACACATTCACCCCGACCCGGAAGTAGTCCAGCCCGCCGCGAGCGTGCTCCCAGCGTGCGGTCTGGGCAACCGCCCGATCGATCACCCAGGCACCCAACTCCTCCATCAGGTCACTGGTCTCCGCCACCGACAGGAAATCGGCCGGAGCCAGCAGGCCCCTCGTTGGATGACGCCAGCGCACCAGCATCTCTGCCCCGGCGGTGCGCCCCGTGGGAACGTCGACCACGGGCTGGGCGTAGAGAATGAGTTCACCGTTGCGCAGCGCCGTGCGGAGTCCTTGGGCCGAGACCAGCACCTCTTCGGGTTCGAAGGCGCCCAGGCCTGCCGGGATCTCCCGGAAGGCCAGGATCACCAGGTCCCGGACTTTCGACAGCACGTAGAGCAGGTAGCCGGTGATGTTTCCCTCGTGATCCCGCAGCGGGGCAACAGCTTCGAAGCGTCGCTCGCTGCGACCCACCCGAGAGATACCCGTGAGGATCTCCTGCGCCACCTCCGGCGGCAGCAGCGAACTGACTGCGGGGCCTCCCACATCCAGGTCCCATGGGCCAGGCGCCACAGCCAGCGAACTGAGCCTCGTGAGTGCAGCGACGGCATCGCCGGAGATGTGCACCACCCGGTGATCGCCATCGGCCCGACACAGCACTACTCCGTCCATGCTGGCTCGCACCGTCTCCAAGATGGCAGCAGTGAGGTCGGAAGGCAGCCCCTGATGCGACACGCCCTCACCTCCACTTCACGTCTGTTGCGCCTGCCGTCATCCTGCCGTCCCACCGGCGTTTCGTCAGGCTTTCCCGAACGCCGAGCCCGGTCCACTCACGTCGAGACCACCATCGGCCACCAGTGTGGCACCCGAAATGTAGTCCCCGCCAGGGCTGGCGAGGAATGCCACCAGCGCCGCAACTTCATCCGCCGCCTGGAGGCGTCCCAACGGGACAACGGTCGAGACCTGATCGGGATCGAGCCCGTATCGCTCCCACGCGGCGGTGTGCACGATGCCTGGCGCCACCGCTGTCAGCCGGATGCCGTAGCGGCCCCACTCCACGGCCAGTGTCCTGGTCAGGGACTCGACGCCGGCGCGCGCCGCGGAGGAGTGGGCCATGCCGGGCATCCCGCGCCGTGGCGTCATGGTGATGCTGACGACCTTCCCGTAGCCGGAAGGGATCATCGACCTCACCGCCACTTGCGTTGTGAGGTACCAGGTGGCGTCGAGATTGAGGCGGGTGACCGCTCGGAACCCGTTGTAGCTGATGGCCTCCGCGGGGCTGACGAACTGCCCACCCGCACTGTTCACCAAGATGTCGATGCGATCGACGATCCCCAACGCCTCGTTCAGGAGTTCGTCCACAGCGTCGGGTTCGCGAATATCGCAGGTCAAGGCGGTGGCGGTGGTTTCGCCGCCGGTCACCCGGGCACCCTCCTCGATCAGGGCTACCGTCTCGGCGAGCGGCTCTTCCCTCCGACCGACGACGATGACCGAGGCCCCAGCGGCCGCGAGTGCCACCGCACTCGCTCGACCGATCCCTGAACCGCCACCGGTGATCAATGCCGTGCGCCCGGCGAGCACACCTGGCGCTAGCAGCCCGACTACCTCAGGATTCGATGCTGGACTCATGGCTTGTCTCCTCGCTACCTCAACGGTCGTTACAGATGATCAGACCACAACAGCGGGCGGCGTTCGGCTCCGGGCAGGCCCGTGTCGACAGTGCGATACTTGCCCGGTGAGCCAACTGATCGATCCTGGTGAGATGTACCTGCGCACCATCTTCGAGTTGGAGGAGGAAGGGAAGACTCCGCTGCGGGCCAGGATCGCCGAGCGCCTCGGGCAGAGCGGACCAACGGTTTCGCAGACGGTGGCGCGGATGGAGCGCGACGGCCAGTTGACGGTCGGTCCCGATCGGAGCCTGGCGTTGAGCGAGACCGGGCGGGAGATGGCGACCAGGGTAATGCGCAAGCATCGGTTGGCTGAGTGCCTGTTGGTGGACGTGATCGGCATGCCGTGGGAGGACGTGCACGAGGAGGCCTGCCGCTGGGAGCACGTCATGAGCGACGAGGTGGAGCGGCGTCTGATCCAGCTGCTCAACCATCCCACGACGTCACCATTCGGCAATCCCATCCCCGGACTGGCGGAACTCGGCGAACCGGGCCCGCGCCCCGACAGCGTCGAATCGCTACCGTCCGCTTGCGGCCCCCAGGCGCGCACTTTCCGAGTGGTTCGCATCGGCGAACAACTTCAGCACGACGCTGGGCTATTGCGGCAGCTGGCCGTTGCAGGTGTCAAGCCAGGACAGCGCATCCAAGCTGTGACCATCTCGGGCGGCATCCGGGTGTCCAAGGAGGGCTCGGCGGTGGAGTTGCCGCTTGCAGCCGCCGAGTCGATCATGGTCGAGGCCAACACCTGAGGCCTGTTGCAGATCGATGCCGGCGACGGCCAGTGAGGAGCCTTGATCCATGACGGAGCTGATGTGGTTCCGGCGTGATCTGAGGTTGACCGACAACCCCGCGCTGGGACGCGCGGCCGCCGGTGGCGAGGTTGTCGGCCTGTTCGTGCTGGACCCGGCGCTTCTTCGCAGCGCGGGTCCAGCACGATTGGCGTGGTTGTCGGCTTCGTTGAAGGCCCTGGACGACTCGATGGGTGGCGCCCTCCACGTGGTCCCCGGGAGACCCAGCGAGGTCGTTCCGCGGCTCGCGGCCGCCGTCGCAGCGGAACGGGTCCATGTCTCAACGGACTTCGGCCCCTACGGCCGTCGCAGGGACGCGTCGGTGTCGGCTGCGTTGTCGCAGACTCAAGCCTCCCTCATCGCAACGGGCTCGCCCTACGCCATCGCCCCGGGTCGGGTGGCCAAGGGTGACGGCAGCGCCTACCGGGTGTTCACGCCCTTCTACAAGGCCTGGCTCGGGCATGGGTGGCGTCCGCCGCTTGCGCCAGCGCCGAGCATCCAGTGGCGGCGACCTCCCGATGTCCCGGGAAGCGCCGGGGTGGAAACTGTGCCGAAACCGCCGGCCGCCGCGCTTCCATGCGACGTCGGCGAACGTGCGGCCGAGCGTGCCTGGGAGGCGTTCCGGCAGGACGGGCTGGCCCACTACCGAGCCCGCCGCGACCGACCGGACTTAGGCGGCACCTCGGTGTTGAGTCCGCACCTGCGCTGGGGGGAGATCCACCCACGCACACTGCTCGCGGATCTCGACGACGGCGAGGGAGCGGAGGCCTTCCGCCGCGAACTTGCCTTTCGGGAGTTCTACGCGGACATCCTGGCCCGCAACCCCTCATCGGCGACCAACTCGCTGGACCCCAACTTCGACAAGCCAGATCTCTACCGGCAAGCCGTCTCCGCCGACGCGGACTTCGAGCATTGGTGCCGCGGAACCACCGGGTACCCCTTCGTTGATGCCGGCATGCGACAGCTACTGGCGCAAGGGTGGATGCACAACCGGGTGCGCATGGTGGTGGCATCCTTCCTTGTGAAGGATCTACTGATCCCCTGGTGGCGAGGGGCGGAATGGTTCATGCGTCACCTCGCAGACGGCGACCTGGCCAGCAACTCCCAGGGATGGCAGTGGGTGGCCGGCTGCGGAACGGACGCAGCCCCGTACTTCCGCGTCTTCAATCCGGTCACGCAAGGGCTGCGATTCGACCCCCACGGGGACTATGTTCGTCGCTTCGTTCCTGAGCTGAGAGGGATCGAGGGGGCCGCTGTCCACGAACCCTGGACCCTTCCCAGCGCGGTGCCCGGCTACCCCGAGCCGATAGTGGACCATGGCGAGGCCCGCAAGGAGGCGCTTGCGCGGTTCGCGCATCTGCGGGAGGCCGCGACTGCGCTGACACAGGCGGACTAGCTCCGCAGCCAGCCCTCCAGAACGATGGTCACCACATCGTCCACGCTGGTGCCGCGCGCCTTCGCGTTCGTGCGGAGCTGGGCTCTGACCTCTTTCGGCACCTTCACCTGCAGTTTGACCCGACGCTCATGACGTTCCTGCCTCGCACGATCCTTCCGACGGTCCTTTCGAGACCGTTGGCCGTTCTTCTTGGAGCCGCCCTTCACTTTGCCCTCGTGCGGAGCGGACGGCACTTCGGCCGGGGCGCGCCGCAGCACATCGGAGGTGGACCCGTTGATGCCGAGCACGGGGCGCAACTCCGTCACCGGACCTCGACTGGCCGGTACTTGGTGGGTGGTCGCAGTTGCGACGCTACCCGCCACCGGCGCGGCCGGGTGAACGGTGGAATCTGGGGCCTTGCGCAATGCCCGGCGCGGACGCGGATTCTGCGACACATTTCCTCCTTGATAGCTGCGGGCAGTCAACGGACCGTCACCGGCCTTCCGGTGTCGTGGCGAGCGCGAGATCGAGCAGGGAATCGAACGCCTCGGCGGCCTGTCGAGCGCTGGAACTTCGCCAACGCTGCACCGGCATGCAGGCACCTTGGGCCTGCTGGATGGCCGTGCGATCGGGGATCGGTGCCAGCACCAGATCCCCAAACGAGTCCCGGAGTTCGCGCATCCGAAACTCGTGCTCGGCGAACCGCTTGCGCACCCTGGTGGCGAGCACGCCGATCAGACGCAGATCAGGTCGCCCAGAGGCCTGCACCACCGACACAGCCTCGACCGCCTGCGCGGCTCCCTGAACGGCGAAGTAGGAGGGCTCGGTGACCACCAACGCGGCGTTGGCCGCGTAGAGAGCGTTACGGGTCAATTCCCCAAGGTTGGGCGGGCAGTCGATGAGCACCAGTGAGTATCCCGCTGCCACCCCGGTGAGGGTGGTGCGCAGCCGCTGCTCGGAACCGGGGTAGGTCTCGCTGGCCCGGTGTTCCAAGGCCCGCTCGCTGGGTACAAGTCGAAGCCCGGGACCCCAGCAGGACTCGACGACAGCATCGCCCGCGACGCCTGGACGGCCGTCGTGGAGCACGTCCGACACGGTGTAGGGGACCGCAGCGGGGTCCAGCGCGACCGTCGCGTTGGCCTGCGGATCCAGATCGACGACTAGCGTGGGAAGGCCGCGCTGCAAGGCGGCTCCTGCCAGTCCAAGCGCAACCGACGTCTTTCCGACCCCACCCTTGAGGGAGAGCACCGCCAGCACAATCGGCGACCTGGGCAGGGCGACCCCATCGGGGATGGCGTCGACTGGTCCTCCCATCGGATCATTGTGGCATTGCCGGGCGCCGGGGCGGGCTAGGCGCTGGCGGGCGCGTCGGCCGAAGTGGGATCAGGGCCAGAGCCGGGAAACGCGCCACGCCGCCGGATCATCCAGGGCGGCTCCACCGTGCGATGCCGTGAAGCGCAGGCGGTCGTGCAGCCTGGACACCCTGCCCTGCCAGAACTCCACCGACTCCGGACGCACGAGGTAGCCGCCCCAGAAGTCCGGTCGTGGCGGGTCAACCCCCTCCGGCCAGCGGTGCGAGACCTCGTCGTAGCGTCGCTCCAACTCCGCTCGATCCGACAACTCCGTGGACTGCCGCGATGTCCATGCCGCCAGGCGGGAACCGTGCGGTCGGGAGTCGAAGTACTCCGAACTCTCAGCGCCAGACAGTTTCTCGACGGTGCCCACGACGGTCACCTGCCGGTGCATCACGATCCACGGGAAACACAACGAGACGCGCGGATTGCCGGCCATCTGCTCGGCTTTCCGGGAGGTGTAGTTGGTGAAGAAGGTGAACCCGCGGGGATCGACGCCCTTGAGCAGCACGGTTCGGGTCGTGGGCGTCCCCGCGGAGTCGACGGTGGCCAGCACCATCGCGTTGGGCTCCGGCAGACCACCGGCACGGGCAGCCTCCAGCCAAGTGGAGAACTGAACAAGCGGGGTGTCGGCCAAGTCGGCCTCATCGAGGGTGCCATCGTCGTAGGAGACGCGCATCTCTGCCATGTCCGGCGGCTGCCACGAGCTCATAGACCCATGGTGGCCGAGAATCCGAGCCGAGGCCACCCCCGGAACCTCTCGACTCGCCGCAGGTCAGGGGCCCTGCTGAGAACGGCGGCGTCGCGCGAGGACGCCAGGCGTGCCGCTAGGATCGCAAGCGCGCTCCGATACAGGGTGTTCGGGCGCGGCCCGAGGATCCCCGCACCAGTCAGGAGTGCCCATGTCCGACTTCGTACCTGGCCTCGAAGGCGTAGTCGCCTTCGAAACCGAGATCGCCGAACCGGACAAGGAAGGCAGCTCGCTGCGCTACCGCGGGGTAGACATCGAGGACCTCGTCGGTCGGGTCTCCTTCGGCAACGTGTGGAGCTTGCTGGTCAACAATGAGTTCAGCGCGGGGATGCGGCCTGCTGAGCCGTTCCCGATCCCGGTGCATTCGGGCGATGTTCGGGTTGACGTGCAGTCGGCCATCGCGATGTTGGCACCGGCCTGGGGCCTGAAGCCCCTCCTCGACATCGACGACGCCACCGCGGAGGAGAACCTGGCACACGTCTCAGTCATGGCGATGTCGTTCGTGGCGCAGGCGGCCCGGGGATTGGGGCAGCCGATGGTTCCACAGGCCCAGATCGACGAGGCGCGAACGATCGTCGAACGGTTCATGGTCCGGTGGCGCGGCGAGCCCGACCCGAAACAGGTCCAGGCCGTGGACGCGTACTTCGTGTCTGCCGCCGAGCACGGAATGAACGCTTCGACATTCACCGCCAGGGTGATCGCCTCGACCGGTGCCGACGTCGCGGCGTCGATCTCCGGTGCGATAGGTGCCATGAGCGGCCCACTGCATGGCGGTGCACCCTCCAGGGTCCTCGGGATGATCGAGGAGATTGAGCGCACCGGCAATGCCGACGCCTACGTGGCCGGGGTTCTCGACCGAGGCGACCGGCTGATGGGATTCGGGCATCGGGTGTACCGCGCCGAGGACCCTCGCGCCCGGGTGTTGCGCCGAACCGCCAAGGAACTGGACGCCCCCCGGTACGAGGTCGCACTGGCGCTGGAGGAGGCCGCGTTGGCGCAACTGCGCGAGCGACGCCCGGACCGGGTTTTGGAGACGAACGTCGAGTTCTGGGCAGCCATCGTGTTGGACTTCGCCGATGTTCCGGCGCACATGTTCACCTCCATGTTCACCTGCGCCCGGTTGGCCGGCTGGAGTGCGCACATTCTGGAACAGAAGCGCACCGGTCGACTCATCCGTCCCAGCGCGCGTTACGTGGGGCCACCGCCGCGGCCGCCCGAGGACGTGCCCGGGTGGGATCCAATCCGCGTCGCCCCCTCCGGCTACATCATGGAAGAGCCCACCTCGTAGCCTTGGGTACGTGAGCGAAACCCCTGATCTGACGATCCCCACCGACCTCAAACCCAGCGACGGCCGATTCGGCGCCGGACCCTCGAAGGTCCGACATGAACAGGTGACCGGACTCGCCGAGGTAGCCGACACCTACTTGGGTACCTCGCACCGCAAGGCGACCGTCAAGGACCAGGTCAAGCGCGTCCGCGAAGGCCTGGCCGAACTGTTCGATCTGCCGGCGGGCTACGAGGTGGTCCTCGGCAACGGCGGTGCCACCGCGTTCTGGGACATCGCCACTTTCGGCCTCATCGAGGACACCTCCCAGTTCCTGTCTTTCGGTGAGTTCGGATCGAAGTTCGCGAAAGCCGCCAAAACCGCGCCGCATGTGGGCGAACCGGTGATCATCACCAGCGACCCCGGCGATGCCCCGACCTTTGAGCCGGCCGCGGGCATCGGCGTGTACGCCACGCCTCACAACGAGACTTCGACCGGTGTTGCCGTGCAGGTGGCGCGACCGGCTGGGGCGGAGGCCGACGCCCTCCTCCTGGTCGATGCGACCTCTGCTGCTGGCGGGCTCGACGTTGATCTCAACGAGGTCGACGCTTACTACTTCGCTCCGCAGAAGTGCTTCGCCTCGGATGGCGGGCTGTGGTTCGCCTTGATGTCGCCAGCTGCCCTGGCAAGGGCCGAGAAGCTCAAGAGTCGGTGGGTGCCTGAGTTCCTCAACCTCACGACGGCGATCGACAACTCGCGGCTGCAGCAGACCTACAACACCCCTGCCCTGGCGACCATCTACCTGATGGCCGAACAGATCGACTGGTTCAATGCCAACGGCGGACTGACCTGGACGACCGCGCGCACGGCTGAGAGTGCGGGCAACCTGTACGGATGGGCCGAGCAGTCATCGTTCGCCACGCCGTATGTCACTGACCCGTCGAAGCGTTCGAACGTCATCGGCACGATCGACTTCGACGACGCGGTCGACGCGGCGACCGTGGCCGCGGTGCTGCGGGCCAATGGCATCGTCGACACCGAGCCCTATCGGAAGTTGGGACGCAATCAGTTGCGCATCGCCATGTTCCCCGCGATCGAACCGAGCGACGTGAAGGCCCTTACCTCGGCGATTGATTGGATTGTCGAGCGCCTCTAGCTGGATCGCCCTAACCTGAACGCCATGTCAGGTGGCGGATCGGAGCCAGTTCCTCCCACGCCCGACGACGTTCCGAAACGGGAGTCGAAGGCATCATTGGGCGGCTGGGTCTGGGGAATCCTGGCCCTCGTCGTCATCGGCGGCCTCGCGGTCGGCACCCTGTGGGGACTCGTCAGCAATGAGAATGCGCCCGCCCCGCAGCCGTTCCCGACGCAGACCCGACAGGAACCGACCCCCGAGCCCACAGTGGAGCCGACGCAAAGCAGCCAGTCCCCGACGGCCAGTCCGACCACCACATCGGCTACCGCGAGTCCCACGACCTCTCCGACGACCCCAACTGCCAGTCCTACGACGGCCACGCCCACCCAGCCGTCATCTCCCGTCAACAGTCCTTGAGCGCTCCCGTTTGACGATGTACCAGATTCGGTACTGACCTTTGCGGTGACAATGGCCATGTTCGATCCGTGGCTTCTCCCCCCGGCGACCCCGAGCAGCGTCGCTACGACTTCGGTCGTGCGGTGCAACGCCGCCGTCGGAGTCGGGGGCTGACCCAGGAGGCACTCGCAGGTGCTATCGGCTTCGACCGGAAGTCGATCAATCGCTTGGAGAAGGGGACCCACTCGATGACGCTCGATCGCATCTGGGCGATCGCGGACGCGCTGGAGGTCACCATCGGCGAGTTGGAGAGCGACGCCGCCGGAATCGCTAACGAAAGAGAGCTGCGATCACAGCAATAGCCACCAAGCCCCCGAGCACTACGAGGGTGATCAGACGGCGGGAGCGGGGGTTCACGATCTTGAGCGTACCCATGGGTCCCGCGATACGACACGAGGGACGTGACTGCGGCACGGTAGCCTCATGCTGTGAACGATGCGGCTAGTGATACCGAGCTCGACCAGCGGGCCCTGGAGAAGGCGACCGCGGTCGACGCCGACGGCGTACGGGCGGTCGCGGTAGGCACAATTGCCTGGGCCGTGGCAGCCGTCGTGCTGTGGTTGTTCTTCCGCGACCGGCTGGCCGCCAGCGGTTCCTCCTGGTGGCTCTGGGTGTGCGTAACGGGCTGTGCCCTGGGACTGCTGGGTCTGCCCTACGTGCTCCGACGCCGAGCGGCATACCGCCGCCACGCAGCGAAGGGCGATACGGGAGAATCCCAGACGTGAGCACACTTGTGGATGCGACGTGCGGCAAAGCCGTGGATACCGCGCGCGATGCGGTCGTCGCCGAGGTGGGTGCCGACCGCGTCGGCGAGCACGTCGAGGCGGTCGCCGACGACGATCGAGTGGTAACGCACCTCTTCGAGTGCAAGGACCCCGCCTACCGAGGCTGGCGCTGGGCGGTCACCATCGCACGTGCCCCCCGAGCCCGCAACGTGACGATCGACGAGGTCGTACTTCTCGCCGGACCCGATTCGATCGTGGCGCCCGCTTGGCACCCATTCGCCGAGCGCGTGCTACCCGGTGACCTGAGCGTCGGCGACGTGCTGCCGACGGCGCCGGACGACATTCGCCTGGTGCCCGGGTACCTGGCATCTGGGGACACCGAATTCGAGTTGGAGCCGCCCAACTGGGAACCCGGCCTCGGTCGGCTGCGGATGCTGTCGGTGGCGGGTCGCGACGAGGCCGCCGAGCGCTGGGTGCGGGGTGACACCGGACCGGCGAGCGCGATGGCCAAGGCCGCGAACGAGACCTGCTCCTCGTGCGGCTTCCTGCTTCCGCTGGGCGGTCCACTGGGCCAGGCGTTCGGCGTATGCGGCAACGCCTTCGCACCGAGCGACGGGCAGGTTGTCGCGATGGCTTACGGCTGCGGTGCGCACAGCGAGGCGATCCCGGAACCCAAAGCAGAGATTCTTGAGGCTGTGGTCGACGACCTCGGGTACGACGACTTCGTTCTGGACCTGGCCGGATCCGACGATGAGCCCGAGATCGAGCCGGAGGCGGAGGCTGCACTCAGCTCCGAACCCAACGACGCGGACGCTGACATGGAGTCAAGTACAGCCGAGCCCGACGATGCCGCCACGGCCCAGTCGGACGCTGAAACCACGGATGAACACGACATGAACGGGAGCTCTCAGTGAAGCGGATCCTGACCGTTGCGGTGGCCGTCGCCGCTGCCGCCGGACTTTCGGCCTGTGAGAAGCCCAATCCTGGCGTGACCGTCTGGTCGGGAACGAATTCGCAGCATGCGGCCGCCCTGTGCTGGTCGTCCAATCCCACGGTCACCGTGAGCGCTCAGGGTTGCGCCGCCGATGTGGTCCAGAAGGCCACCGCCGGCGGGAAGGTCCCGACGGTCAAGGTGATTCCGGGTAGCACCGTCGGGATCAGCGTGGACCCGGTGGTGGCCGACAACGGCTGGTTCCCCGCGATCCAGGGTCAGCGTCTGTCGCAGACTCCGATCAAGTCGACGTACTTCCGGTTCACGTTTCCGCAGGCCCAGATCCCGGCAGATGGCTACACCCTGGAGATCATCGGTCGCGGCAGCCAGGCGACCGATACCCGCGGCATCTGGGTGTTCAAACTCGAGTCCGGATCCTGAGCTCCGCCCGGTTCAAAGGCCGGGGCGCCGCCTGACCGGTCAGCCCGCAAGATCCTCGGCGTCGAGGATCCGGTAGGAGTATCCCTGCTCAGCGAGGAAGCGCTGCCGATGGGCGGCGTACTCCGCATCCACGGTGTCCCGGGAGACCACCGAATAGAAGTGCGCAGTTCGGCCGTCGTTCTTCGGCCGCAGGATCCGACCGAGTCGCTGAGCTTCCTCCTGACGGCTGCCGAACGTCCCCGACACCTGCACCGCTACCCCGGCCTCAGGCAGGTCGAGGGAGAAATTCGCCACCTTGGACACCACGAGGGTGAGCAGCTCACCGGTGCGGAATTGCTCGAAGAGCACCTGCCGTTCCTTCACCGGTGTCTGGCCCGTGACCACCGGGGCATCGAGCAACTCCCCCAATTCAGCCAACTGGTCGAGGTACTGGCCGATGACCAGCACCCGCTCCCCTGCGTGACCTCTGACGATGCGTTCGACCACGTGGTTCTTGAACGGCGTTGCCGCTGCGAGCCGATAGCGTTCCTCCGGTTCGGCCGTGGCATAGGTCAGTCGCTCAGCGTCCGGCAACGTCACCCGAACCTCTACGCAGTCCGCGGGGGCGATGTAACCCTGCGATTCAATCTCTCGCCAGGGCGCGTCGTACCGCTTCGGCCCGATCAGGCTGAAGACCTCCTCCTCCATCCCGTCTTCTCGTACCAGGGTGGCGGTGAGTCCCAGACGTCGACGCGCCTGGATGTCGGCCGTGAAGCGGAAGATCGGTGCGGGTAGCAGGTGAACCTCGTCGTAGAGGATCAGTCCCCAATCGCGGGCATCCAGCAGTTCGAGGTGCGCATAGACACCCTTTCTGCGCGTAGTGAGCACCTGATAGGTGGCGATGGTGACCGGACGGATCTCCTTGCGGGCACCTGAGTACTCCCCGATCTCGTTTTCGGTCAGGGAAGTCCGTTTGAGTAGTTCCTCGCGCCATTGCCGCGCCGACACCGTATTGGTCACCAGGATGAGCGTCGTGGCCTGCGCCATTCCCATGGCGGCGGCGCCCACCAGCGTCTTGCCGGCGCCGCATGGCAGAACTACCACCCCGGAGCCGCCGTGCCAGAAACTCTCGGCCGCGTGGCGCTGGTAGGGCCGCAACTCCCAGCCCTCCTCCTCGAGGAGGATCGGGTGGCTCTCGCCGTCGACGTATCCTGCCAGGTCTTCGGCGGGCCACCCAAGTTTGACCAACACCTGCTTGAGGTGTCCGCGCTCACTGGGATGTACCGCCACCAGGGAGTCATCGATCCTTGCCCCGACGTGTGCCGATACCTTCTTCGAGCGAAGGACCTCCTCGAGGACCGCGGGGTCGAGGCCCTCAAGGACCAGACCGTGGGCGGGATGGTCGAGAAGGCGCAGCCTGCCGTAGCGGTCCATCGTCTCCGCGACGTCGACCAGCAGAGCGTGCGGCACGGCGTATCGCGAGTGCGACATCAAGGTGTCCACGACCTGCTCGGCATCGTGCCCAGCGGCTCGCGCGTTCCAAAGCGCCAACGGCGTGATCCGGTACGTGTGCACGTGTTCCGGTGCCCGCTCCAACTCGGCGAACGGTGCGATATCCCGACGAGCCTGCTCCGCCCCGGGGTGATCCACCTCCAGGAGCAGCGTCTTGTCGCTCTGCACGATCAGCGGTCCGGATGTCATCGCCGCTCCATTCTGTTGCCTCCGCCCGCCGTCACCTGCCGGTCCGCTCGGTCTCGAGCGGACTGACCCCGACTATCCGGGATACTGCGAACGAGCGCTGTTGCCCATTGCCCACATCCAACGCCTGGAAGATCCCACCGCTGAGGGCGATGGGCTCGACGAGTCGGACCGACGACTGGCCCGCATTGTCAGCGTGCCGAACCCAAACCCGGCGACGGTTCCCGATTGCCGCCGCCAACACGGTCTGGATCTGAGCGGAGTGCATACGTTCCACGTCGGGCGCCGCTGGATCCGGTGCAGAGTCCGATGATGTGTTGCGCTCAACGACCCCCTCGAGACGTAGCGCCGTGAGTGCGGCCCCAAGCAGGGCAGCAGACGGCTCGGACTCATCGACCACGTACGTCGGCCAGGTCGTCACGTGCGCCAAGCTCTCCGGTCCGCTCGACGATCGGGCGCCATCGGCGGAGGTGGCCGCCAGGCCGGACTCTCGAAGTCTGGCCACCAGGACGTCCGATGCGAGCTCGGAAACGGCGACGGTGTCCGCGATCCGGCGCAGGTCCACTCCGGATCGTTCGGCGGTGGCCAGTGCGAGGTCCAACTCACTCGGTTCAGCCGACGTCAGATAACTGGCGCCGGCGCTGACCCGCAGCCGCCCATGTCGAGCCGCAGTGTCACGTACCAGATAGTCCAGCGGCTGCGGCACCCCTGTGGTCGATAGCTCCGTCAAGGCCGCGAGCAGGGACTCCTGTGTCCAACCCAGATCCAGGCCCCGCTCAATGCTGGCAACGGAGAGCCGGTAGACGGTGGCGCCCCCGGTGGACTCAACATCGGCGAACTGGCGAAGCCGACGAGCGACGCCGGCGCTGAGGGGTCCCGGCGCGACCGCCGTCAAGTCACCCTGCAGCAACACGTGGTCGACGGAAGGCGGCAGAACCTCACCGCACAACGCGACCAACTGCGCGGGAACCGAGGCGGCCGGGTCCAGCGGATCAACCCGTTCCACCTCAGGATGCTCAACGAACCAGCGACCAACAGTGGACAGCGCACCTCGTCCGGTGAATCCGAGGGATTCCGCCTGCCTCGCGACCGCGGAAAGAGCGGCGCGTTGGCGCTCGTGATCTATCAGCGGGAATCGATCGGCCAGCACCCTCGCCGCCGAATCGACGTCGACGACCGAACCCGCGGGAGCCTCAGCCAGGAGGGTCGCCCAGCGGTGCCGAACCTTCATCGCCATTGTGGAGGCGAGTGAATCGGCAAGGATCTCCCCCTGCTCTACGTCGACCTGCTCCCAGGCGCGTTGAGAACGCCACCACGTGCAGAGCATGGCCGCCCAGGTGATCGCCGCGTCCGCTTCCTGCTGAACCGACCACGCCACGGTGGGCCTCAGTTCGTCGCCGTCCCTGCTCGGCGCGAGGAGTCCCAGCGTGACGCACATCTCCACCACCATCGCGGCGTCTCCGAGCCGTTGGTACCCCGCCTGCTCGGCAAGGCCTGCCAGTTCCCGCGGTGGTACGGCGCCGGTGCGCAGCAGCCGCAAAGGCTCCTCGGTGACCCGGACGACGACGTCCTCCAGCGACTGCACGGCCAGCAAGCCTTGCTGCCCACTGGCGCGGTCGACCACCACGTGATCCAACACTTTGGCGACCTCGACCTCAGTCGGGCGCCAGTCAGTAACGGTCGCTTCGGGCCGGATCGTGCCGTCGGGCCCCTCGGGGTCGGTCAGCAATCGAATCGCCGTATCCCGGAATTCCCGCAGCGGGTGACGCCGAACCCCGTCATCCCACAGCAGCCCGACGCGGGTGAGCTCCTCCACGGCGCTGGCAACGGCCTCGTCGACTGCTTCAGGATCCACCTCCCCCTCGGCAGCCGCCACGACGGCCGAGCGGATGGCGGCGATCTCCACCGGACCCGGCTGGGCGGCAACGGCGAAGGCGACATTCAAGGTACGGCGGTCCAACTGTCCGAGCGCCCGGCGGATGCTGCCGCCGGCACCGGCGCCGCGCGCCAGCCCGGCGCCGTCCGCCGGAAGGGGGTGGAGCAGGTCTGGTCGATCCTTCAGGAAATCCTCCAGCTCGGCGTCCGTCCGGTGCCGAAGATCATCGGCGAGACTGCGGCGGCGAGCGTTGGTGGACATCCACACCACGTTACGCCACCGGGTGCCGACCCGACACTCCCCGTACGCTTGGAAGGTGAGCGCGGTTGTCGGCTTCGACTTGGACATGACGCTGGTCGATTCCCACGTCGCGATCACGTCCTCCCTTGATCATGTGTGCCGGTCGTATGGCGTTCGACATTCGGCTGCCGAACTGGGTGCCCGCGTCGGCCTACCGCTGGCCGAGGTGCTCGACGATCTGGTACCCGGGGTGGATGTGGACGAGGCCGCCCGCCGCTATCGCGACTTCTACATGAGGACCGCGCTCAGCACGACGACGGTGATGACGGGCGCAGCGTCGGCGCTGACTCAGGTGAACGCCACCGGCGGCACGACCGCGGTGGTGACGGCCAAGCGAGAGGATCAGGCGCGCATGGTGCTCAACCACGTAGGTCTGAGCGTTGACCATGTGATCGGTGATGCTTTCGGACTCGAGAAGGGCGATGCCCTGTCGGAGATCGGTGCCCAGGTCTACGTGGGCGACCATCCCGGCGACATGGCGGGTGCGCGCCGGGCTGATGCGATCGCGATCGGCCTGCTCACGGGCGGTCACACGCATGCGGAGTTGACGGCGGCGGGCGCGGATGTCGTGCTGGCGAACCTCGAGCCGTTCGGCCGCTGGTATGCGCAGTGGCTGACCCGTCGGGAAGACCGGACCCCGACCTCAGACCTGCCGTGACATGTAGCGACTGCGGGCCCGTGCGGCCCGAACGATTCCCCAGAGCGCGATCCCGACGCCGATCCCGACGCCACCGATGGCGAGAAACCACAACACTGGAGCGGGCTTGACGGATCCGAAGGCCAACGGCAGCAACGCAACCAGCGCGATCACGGCGCCGAGCCCCGCCACGATTCCACCCACCAGCACGAGTCGGGTGCCGGCAACAGCGGTCGACGTCGTAGCTTCGTCGGGAGTGGGTGGATTCATGGGAACAGCGTAGGCGGCACCCAGGTGTGTACCGCGACCGCGCTAGCCTTGTACGACTCGTGCGGAGATGACGCGCGTACCTCGAGTTCAATTGCAAAGGGGAGAGCCGTGCCCACCGGGAAAGTGAAGTTCTTCGATGCCGAGCGCGGTTTCGGATTCATCGCCTCCGATGACGGCGACGAGGTCTTCGTCCACGCCAGCGCCCTACCGTCGGATACCCCGGCGTTGAAGCCAGGCGCCCGTGTCGAGTTCGGCATCGTCGAGGGGCGTCGCGGGGCTCAGGCGTTGTCGGTCAAGATCCTCGAACCTGCCCCGAGCATCACCAAGGCGATGCGGACGCCGGCGGATCAGATGGCCCCGATCGTCGAGGATGTGATCAAACTGCTCGACGGCGTGTCGAACAGCCTGCGCCGCGGGAAGTACCCGGACGACAATCGCTGCCGGCAAGTCGCCAAAGTGCTGCGCGCGGTCGCCGACGACCTCGACGTCGTCTGAGCCTGCGCCTAGGCCTGCCTCAGCTCGCGCCTAGGCCTGACTCAGCTTGCTCCTCAGGAGTTGGCCGTGCGTCTCATCAGCGTCAACAGACCGTCGATGTCGACCTCCAATTTCTTGATGTGACCCATGCCGGGTAACGGCAGATGGATGTCCTCGAACTCCGTCGAAC
>CAZKVQ010000048.1:0-1623 GCA_964556255.1 uncultured Actinomycetes bacterium | reverse complement strand
TGATCTGGAGATCCATGGAGTCGGCCGACAGGGCTGGATCACCGGCCAGTTCGAGCGGCACCGTGATGGTGCCGGCGGTGGCATGCCCGGACAATCCGCCCAGGGAGCCGCCTTCACCTGAGAACACCAGCCGACCGTCGGAACCTGACCTCACAAGGGTGTGCACCTCGGGGTCGAGCAGCGGATTGCCGGTGGATACCTGATCGATGGCCACCGAGAATTCCAGAGACACAGAGCCATCCGTGATCTCGGCGGTGCCGTCGAGTACCGGCGCCTTCGCGTGGATCGTCAAGAAGCCGATGCGCGACGTCTTCAATGAAATCCGACTATCGGGTGTCACTGTCCACGAGCCGTGGGTCTCGGTCACATTCTCTCCTCGTCGAGCGCGGGCGTTGGCGAGGCCGCTCCACCGCCGTAGCAGATCGGATCGCCACCTGCTCAAAATTCCAGGTACCTTGGAACCTCTAGGTCGCAGCGTAAAGGCATGCCAAAGTTTCTCACCCAAGTGGGTCAAATGCGCGACTGCCTCTAGACCCCGCCGACGGGCCGTGCGACTGTCGAATCGGGGACATGCATCCGGACCGCGCACCCGGTGGGAGGGAGGCCACACGATGATCCCGCAACCGGAACGAAGAACGGTTGACAGCGATTCAGCCGGCCAACCGACCTCGGGGACCCAGCAGAGGTCGACGCTCACGACAGCGGATGTTGCCGCGCCCTGGACGGGGAATCCCAGCATCTACCGTGCCCTGCGCGCCAACCTGAATCGGCTGACAGCCGAGGTGATCGACGCGGTCGAGGACGGCACCTGGGCCGTGCCCGAGGCGAGCAGACTGCACGCCTGGATCAAGTCGGAACTAGTCCTCTGGAGCCAGTCGCGCGAGGCTGAGGTAGCGACCGATGACCGCGCGGAACTCGCGTCGGTGGTGTCGGATCGCAGCTTGCTGATCGGACTCAACAGCCTGCTGAGCGGCTCCCGTGGCGCTGAGGCGGCCCAGTGGGCGAGCGAGATCAAGAGCGTGGGGCTATCGCTCATCTCGCGGATCGAGATGCTTCAGACGAGCCGTCCCTGACTCTCAGGACATACGAATGCCGGACCCCTCGACCGGGGATCCGGCATTCGTATGTAGGGCACACCAGGTGCCGTGGACTAGAAGTCCATGCCTCCCATGCCACCGTCACCGGCAGGCATGGCCGGCGCCTTCTCGGGCTTGTCGGCGACGACGGCCTCGGTGGTGAGGAACAGCGCCGCGATGCTGGCTGCGTTCTGCAGCGCCGAACGCGTCACCTTGGCCGGATCGACGATGCCGGCCTTGATGAGATCGACGTACTCGCCGGTTGCAGCGTTCAGGCCGAACCCGGGCTCGAGGTTGCGCACCTTCTCGGCCACAACTCCACCCTCGAGTCCTGCGTTGACCGCGATCTGCTTCAGCGGGGACTCCAGCGCGACGCGCACGATGTTCGCGCCGACGGCCTCCTCGCCTTCGAGATCGAGATCGGCGAACGCCTTCTCGCTGGCCTGGATGAGTGCCACGCCACCACCGGCGACGATGCCCTCTTCGACGGCTGCCTTGGCGTTCCGCACGGCGTCCTCGATGCGGTGCTTGCGCTCCTTGAGCTCGA
>CAZKVQ010000047.1:0-23360 GCA_964556255.1 uncultured Actinomycetes bacterium | reverse complement strand
GGATCTGCCTGCGGCCACTCGGCCAGGTGCACCGATTCGATGCCGGTCGTCTCGGCGAAGAGGTCCGTCCACACCCGGTCGGTGATGAAGGGGGTGAAGGGGGCCATCAGGAGCGTTACCGTGTGCAGGCACTCATGCAGCGTCGCTAGGGCTGCTGGATCTCCCTGCCAGAACCGTCTGCGGTTGCGTCGCACGTACCAGTTGGACAGATCGTCCACGAAGGTCGACAGCGCACGCCCAGCTGCCTGTGTGTCGAACTTCTCCAGCGCCTCGGTGACCGCAGTGACCGTGCGCGAGGCCTCTGAGAGCGCCCATCGGTCCAAAGATGTCAGCGGCGCCTCGCCGGCACCGTCGGCCGGATCCCAGCCGGCGGTGCGGCCATACAGCGACTGGAAGCTGACGGTGTTCCAGTAGGTCAACAGCACCCGGCGAACCACATCGTCGATGGCTTCATGGCTGACCCGGCGCGCCTGCCACGGTGAGCCGGCGGCGAGCATGAACCACCGCACGGCGTCGGCTCCGTGGGCATCCATCAGGGGGATGGGTTCCAGCACGTTGCCCAGGTGTTTGCTCATCTTCCGTCCGTCGGCGTCCAGGATGTGACCCAGACACAACACATTGCGGTACGACGACTGATCGAACGCGAGCGTGCCGACCGCCATCAGGGTGTAGAACCAGCCGCGCGTCTGGTCGATGGCCTCGCAGACGAAGTCCGCCGGGTAGCGCTCGGCGAAGAGCTCGACATCTCGATGGGGGTAGCCGAACTGTGCGAAGGGCATCGCGCCGGAGTCGTACCAGCAGTCGATCACCTCGGGTACTCGGGTCGCCTGCTCGCCGCAGGTGTCACAGGCGATCGTGATGTCGTCCACGAACGGCCGGTGCGGGTCGAGTCCGACCACGTCGTGTCCCGACTTGTCTGAGAGGTCCAACAATGAGGAGACCGCCGTCACGTGACCCTCCGGGCAGCGCCACAGGGGCAACGGAGTTCCCCAGTAGCGGTTGCGCGATAGGGCCCAGTCGATGTTGTTGACCAGCCAGTCCCCGTAGCGGCCCCACTTGATCGTCTCCGGGTACCAATTGGTTGCTTCGTTCTCGGCCAGCAGCCGGTCCTTGACAGCTGTCGTCCGGATGTACCAGGAAGGCTGCGCGTAATACAGCAAGGGAGTGTGGCAGCGCCAACAATGCGGATAGTTGTGTTCGAAGTCGAGCTTGGCGAACAGCAGCCCGCGGGATCGAAGATCATCGACCAGCACCGGATCGGCATCCTTGAAGAACATCCCGCCGACCAATGGCACCGCCGGGTCGAAGGTGCCGTCGGCATGTACCGGATTCACCACCGGCAGGCCGTAGCCCCGGGCAACGTCGAGGTCGTCGGCGCCGAAGGCCGGCGCGATGTGAACCAGCCCAGATCCGTCCTCGGTTGTGACGTAGTCGCCGGTGATCACGTAGTGCGCCTCGGGGACCTCGACCAGGTCGAAGGGTGCCCGGTAGGAGGTGTGCTCCAGCGAATGACCGCTGACCCGTTCGAGAACCTCGGCATCGCCGACGACGGCCTCGCGCAGGGCCTCCGCCACCACCAGCGTCTCGCCGTCCGCGGTGCGCACGATCGCGTACTCGGCGTCGGGGGAGACGGCCACCGCGGTGTTCGAGACCAACGTCCAAGGCGTAGTCGTCCACACAAGCAGCGTGATGCCGGGGAAACGCTGCGCCAGGTCGCCGCCGATCACGGGCATCCGGACGAAGACGGAGGGGTCGGTGACGTTCTCGTAACCCTGGGCCAACTCGTGGTCGCTCAAGGTGGTGCCGCATCGGGGGCAATAGGGCGAGACCCGGTGGTCCTCCACCAGCAGGCCGTCCCCGTGGATCTTCGCCAGTGACCACCAGACGCTCTCTATGTAGTCACTGGACATCGTCCAATAGGCCTGGTCCATGTCGACCCAGTAGCCCATCCGCTCCGTCATGACGCCGAATTCGTCGACGTGGCGCAACACTGACTCGCGGCACTTGGCGTTGAACTCCTCGATGCCGTAGGCCTCGATGTCGCCCTTGCCGGAGAATCCCAATTCCCGTTCGACCGCGAGTTCCACCGGGAGCCCGTGGCAGTCCCAGCCCGCCTTCCGTGGCACGTAGCGCCCCTGCATCGTCTTGAACCTGGGGAAGACGTCCTTGAAGACGCGGGCTTCGATGTGGTGGGTCCCTGGAGTGCCATTCGCCGTTGGGGGTCCCTCGTAGAACACCCAGGGGTCACCCTCGGCCGTCGCCGCGAGGCTGCGATGGAAGACGTCTTTGTCCCGCCAGAAGTCAAGGACCTCGCGCTCCATCGACGGCAGGTCGACCTGTGCGGGCACCGGGCGGTACATGACAACGTCCTTCGGTTCGGCGAAGGCGGAGGGAGAACGCTCCCGCTCCGCAGCGAGCCCGGTCGTCCAGAGGCGGGTCACGACCGGGCCATCAGGATATCCAACGGCACACGCCACGCTGCGTTCCCCATGCGCTGTGGAGTCGAAGTGGTTAGGTATCCTTCTCCGCAGACCATCGGTATTCGCGTGCGCAGTTCGATGCGCCAGCTGATCGAGCGCGCCCGGGCGCGCTCAGAAACGAGTGAGAGGCCCACGTATGGCAAAGGCGACAGCGGAAACCTTCTCGGCGGCCGAGCTCAAGGTGGTGCGCGAGCAGCTGGTGGCCGAAGCAAGGCGGCTGCAGGCCGACCTGTCGGACTCCGCCGATGACATCGCCGAATTGATCGGGGATTCCGGGGACGGCAGCGGCGACGATGTTGCCGATCAGGGCTCCAAGACCTTCGAGCGGGAGCAGGAACTGTTCGTCGCCGAGCAGGTGCGGGAGTCGCTGCGGCAGGTGGAACACGCGGTGGCCAAGGTGGACGACGGCACCTACGGGATCTGTGAGACCTGCGGACAGCCGATTGGGAAGCTTCGGCTCGAGGCGTTCCCTCGCGCCACCCAATGCATGTCCTGCAAGGTCGCTGACGGCGGCTGACCGAACCACATGAGCGCCGATGAGCAGGCGGCTCAGGCCGCGCGGGGGGCTGACGGCGACGCCGTGTCCGCGCCGCCGCGGCGCCACACCACTTGGATAGTCCTGGTGACCGCGCTGATCGTGCTCGTCATCGACCAGCTGAGCAAGGCCTGGGCCGTGTCGAAGCTCGAGGGGCGCCCGCCGATCGAACTGCTGGGTACCTGGCTGCAATTGAACTTCGTACGCAATCCCGGGGCCGCGTTCTCTCTCGGTGGCTCCTCCACGATCATCGTCAGTCTGCTGGCGATCGGCATCGTGGTCGTGCTGCTCGTCAGGGCCCGAGGGCTCGGCTCGGTCTGGTGGGCAGTCGCCATGGGTGGCATGGTCGGGGGCGCTTTGGGCAACCTGTCCGACCGGGTGTTCCGAACGCCCGGCGGACTGCGGGGGCAGGTGGTGGATTTCATCCAGATCCCCCACTGGCCGGTGTTCAACGTTGCGGACATGGCCGTGGTGTGCTCGGCCATTCTGATGGTGGTGCTGGCGTTCAGGGGAGTCGACTTCGACGGCAGTTCAGCTAAGAAGCCCGCCGTCCCCGCCGCGTCGTGACCGACGACCGCTACCTGCCGATGCCGGAGGGGCTGGCCGGTGAACGCCTCGATGTGACTCTCTCCCGGCTGCTCGGCCTGTCCCGCTCCGCTGCAGCGGCATTGATCGATCAGGGAAGGGTCGCCGTTGACGGCAGCCCGGCGGGCCGCTCGGACAGGCCGCTGCCCGGTGCGTTGCTGAGGGTGGAACTACCGGACCCAGTCGAACCGGTCGCTCCGATACCGGTGCCCGGCCTAGGAGTCATCCACCAGGACTCGGATGTGATCGTGCTGGATAAGCCGGTGGGGGTCGCTGCCCACCCGAGCCCAGGGTGGACCGGGCCCACCGTCACCGGGGGGCTGGCGGCGGCCGGTTTCGCCCTGGCGCGCAGCGGACCCGCCGAGCGGCAGGGGATAGTCCATCGCCTCGATGTCGGCACAAGTGGCCTGATGGTGGTCGCCGCGTCGGACCGCGCATACCGAGACTTGAAGGAGCAGTTCCGCGACCGCAGCGTCGACAAGGTCTACCACGCCCTGGTCCAGGGTCATCCGGATCCCAGCAGCGGCACCATCGACGCCCCGATCGGCAGGCATCCCGGCGCCGACTACAAGTTCGCCGTCGTCAGCGACGGGCGCCCCAGCGTCACCCACTACGACGTGCTCGAGGCGTTCCCGCACGCGTCGCTGGTCGAGATCCACCTCGAGACCGGGCGCACACATCAGATTAGGGTGCACTTCTCCGCACTGCGGCATCCATGCTGTGGCGACCTGACCTACGGTGCCGACCCAGTGCTGGCCGCGCGGCTGGGACTCACCCGACAGTGGTTGCACGCTCGTCAACTGGAGTTCACCCATCCAGGCACCGGCGAGCGGGTGTCATACGACTCCGATTACCCCGAGGACCTCGCCTCCGCCCTCGCCGCGATCCGCGCCTGAGCGTCGGTATCGCCGTCAATCACGGCCGAGATCGTGACGGACTTTGTCCGAAATGGACCCAAAGTGGGCACTGAAGGCTCTAATCTGCCTTCTGAACCCCGCTACCCGGGGGTCCAGCAGCCTGAGAAGAGGAAACCATGTCCGAGAACGCAGCCCCACCGCCTCCTCCGCCCCCGCCCCCCGCGGGTGGACCGCCCCCGCCCGCCGCAGCAGGTGGCGCGGCCGCCGGCCAGCAGAACGGTATGGGCATCGCCGCCCTGGTACTGGGTCTTGCCGGCATCCTGTGCTGCCAGTCAGTCATCGTCCCGATCCTGGCGATCGTCTTCGGCGTCATCGGCCGCAAGAAGGCCGCGCAGGGACTGGCGTCCAACGGAGGCATGGCCACCGCTGGTCTGGTGCTGGGCATCATCACCCTGGTCGTCGGTGTGGTCGTCTGGATCCTGGCGATCGCGAACGGCAACTGGACCTGGTACTACAACAACTAGTTCCGCCCCCTTCGCACTGACCTCGAAACCCCCGGTCGGGCCGCTTGCGGCCCGACCGGGGGTTTCGCTGCGCTCCGACGTCGGGGCCCGGAGGTATCCTCGCCTTCAGCGCGGTCGAGGAAGGTGGATACATGTCGTCGGGTGAGTTCGTGCATCTGCATGTGCACACCGAGTACTCCATGCTCGACGGCGCGGCCCGCCTGACCGACCTGTTCTCCGAGGCCGCCCGCATGGGAATGCCTGCGGTCGCCATGACCGATCACGGCAATCTCTACGGCGCCTACGACTTCTACAAGCGCGGCAAGGATGCCGGGGTCAAGCCAATCATCGGGTTGGAGGGCTACTTCGCGCCGCAGGGACGTTTCGAACGGGCCCCGTTCGACTTCGGTGGAGGCCACGACGAGCGGGTGGGCGAGGACGGCGAGGCCCTCGCGGGTCGCGGGAAGCAGGCCTACACCCACATGACCCTGCTAGCCGAGACCACCGAGGGTATGCACAACCTTTTCCGGCTGTCGTCGTTGGCATCGCTGGAGGGCCAGTACCGCAAGCCGAGGTTCGACCGGGAGCTACTGGAGCGCTACGGCAAGGGATTGATCGCGACCTCTGGGTGCCCCTCGGGTGAGGTCAACCGGTGGCTGCAGGCCGGGCAGTACGACAAGGCGCTGGCGGCGGCCGCCGACTATCGCGACATCATGGGGCAGGGGAACTTCTACATCGAGCTGATGGACCACGGACTCCCCGTGGAGGGCAACTACCGCGCGGACCTGTTGAAGATCGCCCGCTCGCTGGATTTACCGTTGCTGGCCACCAACGATCTGCACTACGTGTACCCGGGCGATGCCGACATGCACGATGTCCTGCTGTGCATCGGGACTCGCACCACGATGGACGACCCCAAGCGCTTCCGATTCGACGGCCGTGACTTCTACTTGAAGTCCGGGGAGGAGATGCGCGAGGTCTGGCGCGATCTTCCCGAGGCCTGCGACAACACCCTGGCAATCGCTGAGCGCTGCAACGTGGAATTCGCCGAGGGTGCGAACCTCATGCCCGCCTTCCCGATCCCGGAGGGGGAGTCGGAGGAGTCCTGGCTGGTGAAGGAGGTCGAGCGTGGACTGGCACAGCGGTTCGCGCCCCACGACGTACCCGAGACTCACCGCAAGCAGGCCGCCTATGAAGTCGGCGTCGTCTGTCAGATGGGATTCCCGGGCTACTTCCTCGTCACCGCCGACCTGGTGAGGTACGCCAAGGCCAACGGGATCCGGGTGGGGCCCGGCCGGGGGTCTGCGGCCGGTGCCCTGATCGCCTACGCCCTCGGCATCACCGAACTGGATCCGATCAAGCACGGCCTGCTCTTCGAGAGGTTCCTCAATCCCGAGCGCGTGTCCATGCCGGATATCGACATGGACTTCGATGAGCGCCGACGCGGCGACATGATCCGCTACGCCACCGAGAAGTACGGCGAGGACCGGGTGGCGCAGATCATCACCTACGGATCCATCAAGGCGAAGGCGGCGATCAAGGATTCCGCCCGAGCCCTGGGCCTCCCGTACGCCTTGTCCGACCGCATCACCAAGGCGATGCCACCGGCTGTGATGGGCAAGGACATCCCGCTGGCGGGCATCTTCGATTCCGGTCATTCCCGCTACAAGGAGGCCGGCGAGTTCCGAGCGCTGTACGAGACCGAACCGGATGTCGCCAAGGTTGTCGATACCGCTCGCGGACTCGAAGGGCTGAAGCGGCAACCCGGCGTGCATGCCGCTGGTGTGATCCTCTGCCGGGAACCGTTGTTGGACGTTATCCCGATCTGGCGTCGGGAGCAGGACGGCGCGGTGATCACCCAGTTCGATATGGGGGCGTGCGAGTCCCTGGGCTTGCTGAAGATGGACTTCCTCGGGTTGCGCAACCTGACGGTGATCGACGATTGCCTGCTCAACATCACGGCGAACCGGGGTCAGACGGTGACCTTGGAGGACCTCGAACTCGACGATCGTCCCGCCTACGAACTGCTGGCACGCGGCGACACTCTCGGGGTTTTCCAGCTCGACGGCGGACCGATGCGCGCCCTGTTGCGTTCCATGCAGCCGGACAACTTCGAGGACATCTCCGCGGTGCTGGCCCTCTACCGGCCGGGACCGATGGGCGCCAACGCCCACAACGACTACGCCGACCGGAAGAACGGTCGCAAGCCGGTGGTGCCGATCCATCCGGAACTGGCCGAACCGCTCTCGGAGATCCTCGGCGATACCTACGGACTGATCGTCTATCAGGAACAGGTGATGGCGATCGCGCAGAAGTTGGCGGGCTACTCGCTCGGCGCCGCCGACCTGCTGCGCCGAGCGATGGGCAAGAAGAAGAAGGAGATCCTCGACAAGGAGTACGGGCCGTTCCGCGACGGGATGATCGAGAACGGCTACAGCGAAGAGGCCATCAAGACGCTCTGGGAAATCCTGGTGCCGTTCTCCGATTACGCCTTCAACAAGGCCCACACCGCCGGCTACGGCCTGGTGTCCTACTGGACGGCCTACCTGAAGGCCAACTTCCCGGCCGAGTACATGGCCGCGCTGCTCACCAGCGTGAAGGACGACAAGGACAAGTCGGCCATCTACCTCAATGAGTGCCGGAAGATGGGGATCAAGGTCCTCCCTCCGGATGTGAATTCCTCCGACGCCAACTTCACCCCGACGGGCAGTGACATCCGGTTCGGGCTCTCGGCGGTACGCAACGTCGGGCTGAACGTGGTCGAGGGCATCGTCAAAGCACGCACCTCGCAGGGCGAGTTCACGTCGTTCGCCGATTTTCTCGACAAGGTCGATATCGTCGTCTGCAACAAGCGCGTGATCGAGTCGCTGGCGAAGGCCGGCGCCTTCGGGACGCTGGGCAACACCCGGCGAGGCATCGTGGCCGTGCACGCCGATGCGGTCGAGTCGGTAGTGGAACTCAAACGGGCACAGGCCGCTGGGCAGTTCGACCTGTTCGGCGGCAGCGACACCGCCGACACCGAGTCACTGGGTCCGCAATTGCAGGTTCCCGACGATGAGTGGGACAAGCGCACCCTGCTCTCGTTCGAGCGCGAGATGCTGGGGCTGTACGTGTCCGATCATCCGCTCAACGGTGTGGAGCATGTGCTCGCGGCCCACGCCGACGCCCCGATCGCGACGCTGTTCTCCGAGGACCGGGCAGATGGCGCGATCCTGACCGTCGGTGGCCTCGTCACATCGGTGCAGCGCAAGGTCACCAAGCAGGGCAGTACCTGGGCGATCGTGTCGTTGGAGGACATGGCGGGGTCCATCGACGTGATGGTCTTTCCGCAGACCTACCAACTCGTGGGTCCGCACTGTGTGGAGGATTCAGTGCTGCTGGTCAAAGGTCGGCTGGACAAGCGCGATGAGGACGAGCTCAAGTTCATCGCCATGGAGGTGACGGTCCCCGACCTCGACGAGGGGCCCAGTGGGCCGGTGGCCGTGCGCATGGAGTCGAGGCGATGCGTGCCCGCCACCATCGAGAGCCTCAAGGAGATCCTCGCCACGCATCCCGGAACGACCGAGGTCCAGTTGCAGTTGCTCAACGGTCCCCGCACCACCGTCATGCGATTGCCGGACAAGCTCCGCGTGACCCCGTCGCCGGCCCTGTATGGCGACTTGAAAGCATTGCTCGGGCCCGGCTGTCTGGGCGCCGCGTGAGTGTCACCCCCGATGCCCAGGTGTCGCCCGCGGCCACCGGGGCGAGGTGGTTCCTGCTCTCGGTGCTCGTCTGCGCCGCGGTTGTCGCCCCGCTGTGGATTCTGCTGGCCCCCCGTGTGGTCTATGTGGTGGCGGGCGGTGAGGCAACCCGCAAAGTCCCGCACCCGGACGAGTTCTTCGGTGCCGACCTGCTGTTGGGCGGTCTGCTGTGCCTGGCGGCGGTGGTGCTGGTGGCGGTCTGGGTCGTTCGAGGTCGCCAACTGCCATCGGCCACACTTATCGGACTCGGCCTCGGGGGTCTCGTCGGCGGAATGGTGGTGGCGTTGATCGGTGCACGGCTGACGCAGACCGATGTGGTCGCCCTGGCCAGCGGGTCGGCGGATGGGGTCGAGATCGTGGCCGGTCTGCGATTCCGCGCCTATGCGCTGCTGAGTTGGTGGCCGGCTGTGGTCGCCGTTGCGGTGGCGGCTGTACTGTGGCTCAACCCTCCCGCTGAGGCTGGGCGTACGTCGGCACGAAAGCGCGCCACGGCGGCTCCGGCGGGTCGGGCCGATTCCGAAGCGGCGGCAGCAGTCACTCTCGACGACTGATCGGTGCGACGCGCGCCCCGGTCATCGAGATCAGGTCCTCCGGGCTGAGTTGGATCTCCAGCCCTCGCTTGCCGCCCGAGACAAGGATCGTCGATTGGTCGGTGGCCGCAGTGTCCAGCACCGTGGGCAGGGGCTTGCGCATCGCGACCGGACTGATGCCGCCCAGGACGTAGCCACTGGCCCGTTCTGCGTCGTCCGGATCGGCCATCTCGGCTCGGCGTCCACCGACCGCGTTGGCCAGGGCCTTCAGATCGAGTGCGCGGTCGACCCGCACCAGGCCGACGACCAATTCGCCGTCGACATTGGCAATCAGGGTCTTGTAGACCCGGTGCGGCTCGACGTTCAGGGCGTAGGCGGCGTCCATGCCGTACGAACTCTCGCTCGGGTCGGGCTGGTAGCTGAGGACCTCGAAGTCGACGTGGGATTTCGCCAACGCCGCGGTCGCCCGGGTGGAGGGCCGGTCCCGGTGGTCGCCCTTCTTCTTTTTCTTGCGCTTCCTGTCGTCCTGCGCCGAGTCGTCCCGTTTGCTGCCCGCGTGCTTCGACTTCTTGGCATTCGCGTGCTTGCCGCTGGCGTGCTTCTTCTCGTCACCATGGTGGGACTTCTTGCCCTTGGCCACTGCTCTCCTCGATCAGGTGCACGACTGGCGCATTGACTATGAGGTCAACCATGACCCTAGTCGGCCGACCGGGGTGAACGCCGGTCACGGATACCATGTCATCCATGAGGTTGCTCGATCTACGCGGAACCGACGTGTCGACCGCCCACGTACCGCGCCCGACGATGGACGTTGCCACCGCGGTGGACACCGTTCGTCCGATAGTTGCCGACGTGGCCACCCGCGGTGAGTCGGCGGTCCTCGAGGCCGGCGAACGATTCGACGGGGTCCGAGCCCCATCCCTACGCGTCCCGGTGGAGGTGATCCAGGAGGCTCTCGTGGCTCTGGATCCCCAGGTGCGGGCGGCTCTGGAGGCGGCGGTCGAACGGGTGCGACTCGTTCACGCAGCCCAACTCCGGACCGAGTCCACCGTGGAGGTCACCCCTGGTGGTTCGGTGACCCAACGCTGGCTGCCCGTCGACCGGGTCGGCCTGTATGTTCCCGGTGGCCGCGCGGTCTACCCCAGCAGCGTCGTCATGAACGTGGTCCCGGCCCAACTGGCCGGCGTCGGATCCATCGCTGTGACCTCACCCCCGCAGGCGGACTTCGGTGGGTGGCCCCATCCCACAGTGCTCGCGGCGTGCGCCCTACTCGGCGTCGATGAGGTGTACGCAGCCGGTGGCGCGCAGGCCGTTGCTCTGCTCGCCTACGGTGCGGAACTGTCCGGTGGAGGTCGCTGCGCGCCGGTATCGATGGTCACCGGCCCGGGGAACATCTGGGTGACCGCGGCGAAGCGGCTGCTGATGGGGCGCATCGGAATCGACAGTGAGGCAGGTCCCACCGAGATCATGGTGATAGCCGACGAGGCGGCCGACCCGGCGCAGGTGGCGGCCGATCTCATCAGCCAGGCCGAACACGATGTGGTCGCCGCCTCGATTCTGGTCACGGATTCCGCTGACCTGATCGGCCGCGTCGAAGGGGAGTTGGTCGGTCAGATTGCCCTGACCAAACATTCCGAACGCATCTCGCAGGCCCTGGCCGGTGAGCAAAGTGCCGCCGTGCTGGTCGATTCCATCGACGATGCCGTCGTGCTCGCGAACATCTACGGAGCCGAGCACCTCGAGATCCAGACAGCGGCCGCCGCAGACAGGGCACGGCAGATCCGCAATGCCGGGGCCATCTTCGTGGGGGCCTACTCGCCCGTCTCGCTCGGGGATTACGCGGCCGGTTCCAATCACGTTCTCCCGACCGGGGGCTGCGCATGCCATTCGGGAGGGCTGTCGGTCCAGACGTTCCTGCGGGGCGTGCAACTGATCGAGTACTCGCGAGCGGCCCTGGCGGAGATCGCCCCAGTCGTGCTGACTCTGGCCGACGCCGAGGATCTGCCCGCCCACGGGGCCGCGATCGCCGTCCGATTCGACGACGAACAGTGACCGGCGATCGGTCAGCGGTGGGCGACCTCCCACTGCGGGAGGAGTTGCGCGGGATCGAGCCCTACGGGGCGCCGCAATTGGACGTTCCGGTGGCCCTCAACGTCAACGAGAACCCTTACGGGCCGTCGGCGGAGCTGGTGGCGGACCTGTCCGCGAGCGTCGCCCGGGTGGCCGCGGGCATGAACCGCTACCCCGACCGGGAGGCGCGGGAGTTGCGGTCGGCGCTGGCGACCTATCTGGGCCGGGGGCTGGGAGCTGAGAACGTGTGGGCCGCCAACGGTTCCAACGAGGTGATGGTGCAGATCCTGCAGGCCTTCGGCGGGCCCGGCCGAAGCATGATGGTCTTCCCGCCCACCTATTCGATGTACCCCGAGTACGCCCGGGCCACGCACACGCAGGTGGTCGAAGGGCCACGCGAAGCCGATTTCACCTTGCGGGCGGAAGCCACCGCACAGGCAGTCGGGTCGACCTCACCCGACATCGTCATGCTCGCCTCGCCCAACAACCCAACTGGCACGGCCCTGCAACCGGAGGTGCTACGGGCAGTGCTCGAAGTGGCCCCGGGGATGGTCGTCGTCGACGAGGCCTACGCGGAGTTCGCGCGGACGGGAACGGGTTCGGCATTGGACCTGCTCGCCGATCACCCCCGACTCATCGTCACCAGGACGATGAGCAAGGCCTTCGCGCTGGCCGGTGCACGGGTGGGCTACGCGGCGGCAGCCCCGGAGGTGATCGACGCCTTGCGCGTCGTGCGGCTGCCGTACCACCTGTCCTCGGTCACGCAGGTCGTGGCCCTGACGGCGCTGGGGCACGCCGACGAATTGCTCGGTGCGGTGGACCTGCTGCGGGAGGAGCGCGACACGATGGTTGGATGGTTGCGGTCCCAGGGGCTGACGGTCGCCGAGTCCGACGCCAATTTCGTCTACTTCGGGGTGTTCGCCGATGCGGAATCCGTCTGGCGCTCACTGCTCGACTCCGGTGTCCTGGTACGTCTGACCGGCCCTGCCGGTTGGCTACGGGTGAGCATCGGGACCCCGGCCGAGAACGACGCATTTCGCACAGCACTAGTGGAGGCACTCGGATGACCCGCACCGCGCGCGTGGAACGCGCCACCAAGGAGAGCACGGTGGTCGTCGAGTTGGAGCTCGACGGGACCGGGACCACCGACATCGAGACCGGTGTGCCGTTCTTCGACCACATGCTGTCCCAGTTGGGCAAGCACGGTGGCTTCGACCTCTTCGTTCGCACGAACGGCGACCTCGAGGTGGACTCCCACCACACGGTCGAGGACACCTCGCTGGCCGTTGGGGCTGCGCTGCGCGAGGCCTTGGGCGACAAGGTCGGCATCCGCCGCTTCGGCGATGCCCTGGTGCCGCTGGACGAGGCGTGTGCCCTGGTTGCGGTCGATCTTTCGGGTCGTCCCTACCTGGTGCATGAAGAGCCGGTGATGGTGCCGATGATCGGCGACTACGACACCTCGTTGACCCAGCACATCCTGGAGTCGCTGACGTCATCGGCCCAGATCTGCCTGCACGTGCGGGTTCTCAGCGGCCGCAATGGTCATCACATCGTCGAGGCCCAGTTCAAGGCTCTCGCCCGTGCACTGCGCGACGCGGTCGCCTTGGATCCCCGGGTCGCCGGGGTTCCATCGACGAAGGGGAGTCTGTAGCGGTGGCGACCTGGGTTCCGTTCGTGATGCTGGTGCTTGCGGGCTTCCTGCTGGGCGGGGTGATCTCGTTCGCGAAGACCAAGAAGTGGGCGGGCGTGGTCATCCTTGGATTCGCCGCAGTGCTCGCCCTGGTGGCGGCCGCCGCCTGGTGGCGACCCGAGTGAGGCCCTCGCCATGAGTCCGTCAGTGCCTTCGGTGGTGGTCCTCGACTATGGCTCCGGCAATCTGCGTTCGGCCGCGCGGGCACTCGCCGAGATCGGCGCCCGCGTCGAGGTCACCTCCGATACGCAGGCGGCCTTGAACTGCGACGCCCTGGTGGTTCCCGGCGTCGGGGCGTTCGCAGCCTGCATGGATGGCTTGCGGGCGGTGGACGCCCCTCGGATCGTGGATGTCAGATTGGCCGGCGGTCGCCCGGTGCTGGGCATCTGCGTCGGTATGCAGGTGATGTTCTCCAGAGGTGTGGAACACGGAGTCGTGACCGCAGGCTTCGATCAGTGGCCCGGAGATGTGACGCGCCTGGTGGCGGAAGTCTTGCCGCACATGGGGTGGAACACCGTCCAGCCGCCACCGGACAGCGCGCTCTTCCGCGGCCTGGAGTCCGAGTCGTTCTATTTCGTGCACTCCTACGCCGCCGCTGCCCTCGAACTGGGAGACGACGAGTCCATCATGCGGCCACCCCAGGTGACGCGCTGCGACTACGGCTCTGGCTTCGTCGCCGCGGTGGAGAACGGGCCGCTCACCGCCACCCAGTTCCATCCCGAGAAGTCCGGGGAGGCCGGACTCGCGCTATTGGAGAACTGGCTGGGAACGCTATGACCGATCCCGAGGAGGGCACCGTGTTCGAATTGCTTCCAGCCGTCGACGTGGCCGACGGCAAGGCTGTGCGTCTGGTGCAGGGCGAGGCGGGCACCGAGACCGACTACGGCAGCCCCTTGTCGGCGGCCCTCGCCTGGCAGGAGCAGGGCGCGCGGTGGCTGCACCTGGTGGACCTCGACGCCGCGTTCGGGCGCGGCAGCAATGCCTCGGTGATCGCCGAGGTGGTTGGGGCCATGGACATCGATGTGGAACTCTCCGGCGGGATCCGCGACGACGAGTCTCTGAGAACCGCCCTCGCCACTGGTTGCACCCGGGTCAACATCGGGACGGCAGCCCTCGAGAACCCGGCCTGGTGCGCCCGCGCCATCGCGGAGCACGGGGACCGGGTGGCTGTTGGACTCGACGTCCGCGGGACCACGCTCGCGGCCCGTGGCTGGACGAAGGACGGCGGTGAGCTGTTCACGGTGCTGTCCCGGCTGAACGACGAGGGCTGTGCGCGGTTCGTGGTCACCGATGTCACGAAGGACGGCATGCTGGCCGGACCCAACATCGAACTTCTGCGGGAGGTCTGTTCCGCGACCGACCGGCCGGTGATCGCGTCCGGCGGGGTAGCCAGCCTGGCGGATGTGCGGGCGTTGGCCGGTCTTCATCGACTCGGCGTCGAGGGTGCGATCGTGGGCAAGGCGCTCTACAGCGGCGCCTTCACGTTGCCGGAGGCGCTGGCCGCGGTGGCAGAGGCATGACGCTCGGGGTCCGGGTCATCCCGTGTCTGGACGTCGACGAGGGCCGGGTCGTCAAAGGTGTCAACTTCGTCGGTCTGCGGGATGCGGGGGATCCGGTTGCGTTGGCCAAGGCCTACGGCGAACAGGGCGCCGACGAGTTGGTGTTCCTCGACATCACGGCCAGCAGCGGTGACCGCGACACCATGTACGACATCGTCTCTCGCACCGCCGAGCAGGTATTCATCCCGCTCACGGTCGGAGGTGGTGTGCGGACCGTGGCGGATTTCGACCGCCTGCTGCGCGCCGGGGCGGACAAGGTTGGCGTGAACACGGCCGCGATCGTCCGCCCGGAATTGCTCGAGGAGGCGGCCCGGCAGTTCGGGGCCCAATGCGTGGTTCTGAGCATCGATGCCCGGCGGGCCGCAGGGCAACCTTCGGGCTTCGAGGTGACCACGCACGGTGGCCGGCGTTCCGCCGGCCGCGACGCGGTGGCCTGGGCCCAGCAGGCCGTGTCGATGGGCGCAGGGGAGATCCTGCTCAACTCGATGGACGCTGACGGCACCAAGGAGGGATTCGACCTCGAACTCATCGCCAAAGTGCGGGCCGCGACGACAGTGCCGGTCATCGCCAGTGGCGGCGCCGGATCTGTCAGCGACTTCCCGCCGGCGGTCGCGGTGGGGGCAGACGCCGTCCTGGCAGCCAGCGTGTTCCACTTCGGGCAGATCACCATCCCGGAGGTCAAGGAGGTGCTCGCCGAAGCAGGCTTTCCGGTCCGGCGGCGCTACACCCCGCGGGAGCCGGCGCGGTAGCGCTCGATCATTTCGGGGTCGCCGATGAACTCGATGTCTCGCGCCTGCTCTCGGCCGAAGCCGTGCATGATCAGTTCGGCGACCGGTCCCCGCAGGATGACCGCACCGGGATGGTCGGGCAGCGGACCTGGATCGGCGACATCGGTCGGGTCGAGGACGACCACGACATCGAAATTTCGGAACAGCATCTTGGTGTTGGCCCGCAGCCTGCGCCAGAGTTCCGAGCGGGTCTCGCCGGACAGCGCCCGTGGTGTCCAGCCGGCCTGGGCGCGCCGGACATCCTCGTGGTGGACGAAGTACTCCAACGTGTTCGCGACCGCATCCACTCCGGGGATCGCGAAGAACGACAAGGTGGGTGGGCCGTTGCGCACGCGCTCCACCAGTTCGTCGTAGGGCCGTTTGGCCGCGGTGGCCTGCACCCGCTCGGTCCACGACTCCAGCGGCTTGATGACGATGCCCGCCGAGGCGTCCGGTCGAGACTCGCGAACCACCAGGTGTGCGGCCAGGTCACGGGTCTGCCAGCCCTCGCACAGAGTCGGGGCTTCGGGGCCCAACTCGTCGAGCAGGTCGCATAGCTCGAGGCGTTCCTTGCGGGCCAGACTGGGTGAACTCACGTCAGCAAGCCTAGGTGCACCGCCGGAAAGCGCTGCGGGCAGTGGCAGGATGGCGGCGTGACGGCAGCGGATCCGACCGGGGAACAGGCGTCGATTCCCATCCAGGGATGGCGCCCCAACAGCGCTGGGCTTGTGTGCGCGGTGGTCCAGCAGTGGGACACCCGAGAGGTGTTGATGGTCGCCTGGATGGACGCCGAAGCGCTGCGTCGAACGCTGGCGACCGGGGAGGCGACCTTCTGGTCGCGTTCGCGGGGGGAGTACTGGGTCAAGGGCGCCACCTCGGGCAACACCCAACGGGTGCGTTCGGTGCAAGCCGACTGTGACGGGGATGCGCTGCTCGTCACCGTTGACCAGCGCGGGGTTGCCTGCCACACCGGTGCCAGGAGCTGCTTCGACGTCGGTGAAATGCTGATCCCGGACGGGTCGCCCGCATGATCGCCGATCCCTACTCCGCGCTCACCAGTGACGGAGCCATCGTCCCGTCGCTCGAGTCTTTCGTCGACCTTGCAGCAGGACGTCGGGTCATCCCGGTCTGCCGTCGACTCGTGTGCGACGACCTGACCCCGGTCGCGTTGTACCGGGCTCTGGCCCAGGACCTGCCGGGAACCTTCCTACTCGAGTCCGCCGAACAGGGGGGCATCTGGACGCGGTACTCGTTCGTGGGGGTGAGGAGCGCAGCGATGCTCACCGAGGCAGGCGGCAGGGGTCGCTGGCTCGGGATGGCGCCGGTCGGGCTGTCGGCGGAAGGCGACCCGACCGCGATGCTGGCCGAAGTCCTGCAGGTCCTGCACACCGCGAGGCTGCCCGGACTACCGCCGCTCACCGGCGGTTTGGTCGGCATGATCAGCTACGACGCGGTACGCCGCTGGGAGAGGGTGCCCGACAACAACCCCGACGTGTTGGGACTGCCCGAACTGGCGATGTTCCTCGCGACCGATCTTGCGGTTCTGGACCACCGGGACGGATCGGTGCTTCTGGTCGCGAACGCGATCAACTACGACGACCGACCCTCGGGGGTCGAGGCCGCCTATACCGACGCCGTTGCCCGATTGGACCGGATGACGGCCGACCTGGAGGCCGGCCGGGAGCCGATGCTGGTCGCCTGCGACCCGGGCGCGACGCCGGACTACGTCAGCACCACGCCGCGCGAGGAATACCTCGCCGGAGTGGAGGCGGCCAAGGAGCACATCCGCGCCGGTGATGCGTTCCAGATCGTGCTCTCACAGCGATTCGAGGCAGCGACGACAGCGGACGCCCTGGACATCTACCGGGTGCTCCGCGCGACCAACCCAAGCCCCTACATGTACCTCTTCCGGTTCCCAGATCCGGCAGGCCCGACATCGGGCGCCGAGCTCTCCTCCGAGGTGGCTTTCGATGTCGTGGGATCCAGCCCGGAGGCGTTGGTGAAGCTGGTCGATGGCGAGGCGATGCTGCACCCGATTGCCGGCACCAAGCCGCGCGGCGACACCCCGGAGCAGGACGCTCGGCTGGCTGAAGAACTTCTGGCCGATCCCAAGGAGCGCGCCGAACACCTCATGCTCGTCGATCTGGGTCGCAACGACCTCGGCAGGGTGTGTCGACCAGGGACCGTCGAAGTGATCGACTTCATGACCGTCGAGCGGTTCTCCCACGTGATGCACATCGTGTCCACCGTGGTGGGCAGCCTCGCACACGGTTATAGCGCCAGCGATCTGTTGGCCGCGACGTTCCCCGCGGGCACCCTGTCTGGCGCGCCTAAGCCGCGCGCGATGGAGATCATCGACGAGTTGGAGACGTCGCGGCGGGGCCTCTACGCGGGCGTTGTCGGCTACCTCGACTTCGCCGGCGACATGGACACCGCCATCGCCATCAGGACGGCTGTCGTCCGGGACGGTCGGGCCTATGTGCAGGCCGGCGGGGGGTTGGTCGCTGACTCGGATCCCGCCACAGAACATCAGGAGTGCTGCAACAAGGCGATGGCGGTACTGCGTGCGGTCGCCGTGGCGAACACGATGCGGCCGCCGGAGTGAAGGCCGGGGCGGGGCGGCAGTACGGCTGGACGCTGGCCGGCCTGGTGCTGGCCGGGGCCGGCATGTTGGTCACCCTGGGCAGGGCCTGGGTCAGCGCTACCGCAGGGGGGCAGGGCGCACCGGTCGTCGAGGCGACGGTGACCGGCCGGACACTGCTGCCGGTCGCGGTCGGTGCCGCAATCCTGGTGCTGGCCGGTGTGGTGGGCACCTTGGCGACCCGGTCGTGGGGTCGATTGATCTGCGGGGTGATCATCGTTGTCGGCGGGGTGGCCGCCACGATCTCGGCGGTCGCGTTCGCGCTGTCCGCCCAGGCCGCTGGAACCCGGGCCGCAGAGGCCGAATTGGGGCTTCCGGGCCTGGATGTGCAGGTGCATCCCTGGTGGCCGCTTGTGGTGGTCTTCGGCCTGCTGGCCGTCGGCTGCGGTCTGCTGGTGGTGCTCAGGGGACGCGCATGGCCCTCGTTGGGCAGCAAGTACGAACGCCGCGAGTCCGAAGGCACTGCCCATCAGCGCACGCCTGCGCAAGCCTGGGACGCGCTGGATCGTGGCCTGGACCCCACGATCGATTCCGACCTGACACAATGACGCCCGAGTACCGCCACATGACTAGCGACCAGGAGCGCATAATGTCCGACGGCCCCAAACACGACAACCACGGTCAGACCCCCGCGGCCTGGACCGCGGTGATCATCATCATGTTCTTCTTCATCCTCGGCTGCGTCGCCGTCGTGATCGCCCAGCCCTGGCTGTTCTGGGTCTGTGTCGGCGGCGTGATCCTCGGCGCAGTCGTCGGCAAGGTGATGTCGATGGCTGGTTACGGTGCCAAGCACGATGACGGGCAGCCCGTAGAGCAGGCCTAGTGTGACCGGCCACGGACTTGTCCTCGTCGTCGAGGACGAGCGCAACATCGCCGACCTGCTCAAGCTGTACCTCACCCGCGAGGGGTTCGGAGTGCACACGGCGTCCGACGGCGTCGAGGCTCTGGCCGCGGTCCGTGCCCATCGACCGGTGGCGATCATCCTCGACGTGGGCCTGCCGAAGATGGATGGCACCGAGGTGTGCAAGGCGTTGCGTGCCGAGGACGACTGGACCCCGGTTTTGTTCTGCACTGCACGCGACGACGAGATCGACAAGGTGATCGGACTGGAATTGGGGGCCGACGACTACATCACCAAGCCGTTCAGCCCCCGCGAAGTCGTAGCCCGGCTGAAGGCTGTGCTGCGCCGCAGCCGCGGGGTTACTCCGCCAGAGGAGGTGGAGCTCGGTGATGTCGTGCTCGACCGGGCCACCCACAGGTGCACCGTCGGCGGCTCCGAGGTGTCGCTGACGGCCACCGAGTTCGACCTGTTGCTGCACTTGATGGAACGGCCCGGGCGGGTCTTTCCCCGGGAACAGCTGCTGAGCGAGGTCTGGGGATACTCCAGTGTCGTCACCACCCGGACCGTCGACGTCCACATCGCCCAGTTGCGGGCCAAACTGGGCGAACCCGACATGATTCGCACGGTGCGCGGCGTCGGGTACTCGGCTGAGGCGCCACCGACCGCAGACGAGGCCTGAGGGGGCCGGTATGCCCTCCGACGCGCCGGGCAGTCCGCTGCCCGGCTACCCGCCGCAGCAGACCATACCCGCGCCGAGCAGCGGCGGCCGGGTCCGCGGCACCCTGGCCGGTCGGATCTCGCTAGTGACGACGGTCGTCGCCCTGCTGACGGCGATGATCGTGGCGCTGGTGGCCCTGCCACTGATCCAGCGGGCCGCCAAGCAGGAGGCACAGCAGTACCTGTCCCAGGTTGCCGACACCTTGGCGTCCTCCCTGGAGCGCACCGATTCCACCAACCGGGCACTGCCGCGCCTCGGGGTGGTGTTGCGCTCACAACAGGTGGAGATCCAGCGGGTATTCGCGGGCGGCACCCTGCCGAGCTACCTCAGTCAGGCCCAGGACAACGAACTACTCACCACCGGCCGGTTATCGACGACGGCGCAGCGGGACGGTCGGCAGATCTTCGTCGAGGGTCGGGTCCTCGCCGATGGTTCCGTGATGATCCTGGATCAACCCGACACTGTGCGGCGACCGACCTACTCCCGCGGCATCTTCTTCCTCGCGATGGCACTCATCGTCGGGGCCATCATCGGAGCCTTGGCAGGGCTGCTGCTCGCGCGCCGGCTGGCGCGGCCGCTGCAACAGGCGGCCCGCGCCGCCGAGCAGATGTCCCAGGGGGAGCGCAACGTCGCTATCCCCGTCGAGGGACCGGTGGAGGTGGCCGAAGTGGGGGAGGCACTGAACGACCTCAACTCCGCGCTGGCGATCAGCGAGGCCCGCCAACGGGAGTTCCTGCTCTCGGTGTCCCACGAACTGCGCACCCCGATGACTTCCATCAGTGGCTACGCGGAGGCCTTGGCCGACGGCGTGGTCGCGGAGCAGGACGTGCCGGCTACTGCGCAGTTGATGGTGGGCGAAGCGGGCCGGCTGGACCGCCTCGTCAGTGACCTGCTTGATCTCGCCAGGATGGGCGCTCGCGAGGTGCGTATCCACCCAGTGGAACTCGACGTCGCAGAGATCCTCGCCGACGCCGCCGCGGTGTGGGGGGATATGTGTCAAGCGGAGGCGGTCGAATTCGAGGCGGTGCTGCCGCCACCTCCCGTGATGGCGGTGACCGACGGGGTTCGACTGCGCCAGATAGTCGATAACCTGATGGCCAACGCACTGCGGATGACCCCCAGCGGTCGCCCAGTGGTGCTCGCGGCCAACGTCACCGAGGACACGATCGTGGTGGAGGTGCGCGACGGCGGACCCGGTCTCACCCCCGACGACATTTCGGTGGCGTTCGAACCGGCGGAGCTCTACAGCCGTTACGAGGGCGTTCGGAAGGTCGGCTCGGGGGTTGGCCTCGCGTTGGTCGGGAGACTTGCCGAGCGGCTGGGCGGCGGCGCGGTGGCTGGGGTTGCCCCGGAGGGCGGAGCCAGTTTCACCATCACCATCGCCCGTCGGTTGTCCGAACCCGACGCGGCCGAGTGACAGGGGTCCGTAGAATGCCGCAGTGGCCACGAATCCCGTCCCCGTCAGCGCCCCGAGTTCTTGGCTCGTGCCAGCGGTACTTACGACGCTGTGCTGCTTCCCGTTGACCGGGGTCATCGCCGTCTACTACTCGGCCCAGGTGAACACCCGCTGGACCCTCGGCGACTATGCAGGCGCCCAACGCGCGGCCGGACGCGCCCGGCTGTGGGTCCTGATCGGGTTCTTCGCCTTCTTGCTCCTGGTGGCGGTAAGTTTGGCGACGGGTAGTCTGACCACGTACGTCGACAGGTTGCGAGGGTGACGATGCCAGCGTCCAGCGTGCAGGATCGCGCCACCGCCGTCGACGTTGTCGAATTCGTCGACGACCGTCCTCGTTGGCGTCGGCTGGTCGGTCCGGCGGCCGCCATCGGCGGGCTGGGGCTGGCGACGCTCTACATCGGACTTGTCGACCCGAACGAGGCCGGGCATTACCCGCTGTGCCCGACGAAGTTCATGTTCGGCGTCGACTGCCCGGGCTGCGGGGGCCTACGCGCAACGCATTCGCTCGCCCACGGTGATGTGGCTGGCGCCTTCAGTCATAACGCCCTGTTCGTGCTGTTGGTGCCGGTGATCCTCTTCCTGCTTGGGCGCTGGGTCTACCGGGCCTGGACGGGTCGCACCCCCGCGCCGACTCCGGAGTCGATGCGACGCGGCAAACGGGCGATGATCGCGCTCTTCATCGTGATCGCGGTGTTCACCGTTTTGCGCAACGTGCCGATGTTCTCCTACTTCGGGTCCGCCTGACTCACCTGTCGCGACGAATCGCACCCTGACACTCGGGGCGTTCGTCCGCGCTGGATAACCTGTCGCACGTGACCGTGCTCGACGACATCATCACCGGCGTCAGGGAAGATCTTGTCGCGCGCGAAGCCGCGGTTCCGCTTGCGGAACTGAAGGAGCGCGTCGCCAAGTGTGACCCGGCTGTCGATGCGTTGGGAGTGCTCGGCGGACAGGGCGTCGCGGTTATCGCCGAAGTGAAACGTTCCAGTCCCAGTAAGGGACCGCTGGCCGCCATCGCCGACCCTGCGGGCCTGGCGGCAGACTATGAGGCGGGTGGCGCCGCGGCCATCAGCGTGCTCACCGAGGGGCGTCGCTTCGGGGGTAGCCTCGCCGACCTCGCCGCCGTCCGGGCAGCGGTGACGGTCCCCGTTTTGCGCAAGGATTTCATCGTCACCAGCTACCAACTGTGGGAGGCGAGGGCGTTTGGTGCCGACCTCGCCTTGCTGATCGTCGCCGCTTTGGAACAGCAGCAGCTGGTGTCGTTGATCGAGCGTGCCGAGTCGATCGGGCTGACTCCTCTCGTCGAGGTCCACGACGAGGCCGAGGTCGCTCGCGCGGTCGACGCGGGCGCCCGTCTGATCGGCATCAACGCACGCAACCTCAAGACGCTCCGGGTGGACCGGGACACCTTCGCCAGAGTTGCGCCCAGTGTTCCGGCAAACGTGGTGACCGTCGCGGAGTCCGGCGTGCGTGGCCCGCACGATCTGCTGTCGTACGCGGCCAGCGGCGCCGACGCGGTGCTGGTCGGGGAGGCGTTGGTCATCGGGGGTAACCCCATGCAGTCGGTCCAGGACCTGGTCAGCGCAGGCAGTCACCCCGCATGTAAGCACCCTCGTGGCTGAGGCAGTCACGCTGCCGGACGCGGCCGGGCACTTCGGTCCATATGGCGGTCGGTTCGTGCCGGAGGTGTTGATCGCGGCGTTGGATGAACTCGATGCGGCCTACCGAGCGGCAACGGCTGATCCCCGTTTCGCTGCGGAACTCGCCGACCTTCAGCGCAACTATGCCGGTCGTCCGACGCCGCTGACCCTGGCCGCTCGGTTCGGAGCCGAACGGGGCGGGGCGAGTATCTACCTCAAGCGAGAGGACCTCAACCACACCGGCTCGCACAAGATCAACAACGTTCTCGGCCAGGCCCTGCTCACCAAGCGGATGGGCAAGCGGCGGGTGATCGCCGAGACCGGCGCCGGGCAGCACGGAGTAGCGACCGCGACGGCAGCCGCGCTGATGGGGCTCGACTGCGTCGTGTACATGGGCGAAGAGGACACCCGACGGCAGGCACTCAACGTGGCCAGGATGGAGTTGCTGGGAGCCACCGTGGTGCCGGTCACCGCCGGATCTAGAACGCTGAAGGATGCCATCAACGAGGCCATGCGTGACTGGGTCACGAATGTCGCCGACACCCACTACCTGCTGGGCACGGTCGCCGGGCCGGCACCCTTCCCCGAGATGGTGCGTGACTTCCAGTCCGTCATCGGGGTCGAGGCGAGGCAGCAGATCCTCGAACGGGCCGGGCGCCTTCCCGACGCAGTGGTGGCCTGTGTCGGCGGCGGCTCCAACGCCATCGGGATCTTCCACGCGTTCCTGGCCGACGAATCGGTGGGTCTG
>CAZKVQ010000046.1:4381-23570 GCA_964556255.1 uncultured Actinomycetes bacterium | reverse complement strand
GTCGGCTGTCGTGACCTTCGCTCCGTTGACCGTCACGCCATGGGCGGTGCTAATGGTCACTGCCTGACCCTCTACCGTGGGCACGGCGCCATCCTTGATGTCCGCGGAGGTCACTTTCCCCGGAACGACGTGGTAGGTCAGGACCTTAGTCAGGGCTGCCTTGTTCTGTGGCTGGATCAATTTGTCGAGCACTCCGGGCGGCAGGGCCGCGAAGGCCTCGTTTGTGGGCGCGAACACGGTGAAGGGTCCGGGTCCTTCGAGCGTCGGCACCAGCCCGGCGGCATCAACGGCTGTGGCCAACGTCGTCGTGGTCGGGTTCGCCGACGCGACCGCGACGATGTTCCCTGCGGCGCTGGCCTGCGGGCTTGCCGTCATGCTCTCCGACGCGGCGGCGGAGGGCGAAGAGGCGGCAGGGCTCGGGGCCGCTGAGGAGGACTCCGAGGACGATGAAGTGGAACCGCACGCGGCGAGGGCCACGGTCGCAACAGCCGCCAGTCCGATCAGTTTGACGTTCATATGCTTCTCCCTGGTGTCATCGGCCCCGGGTGGGCCGTCACTGTGTAGATCGGGTGACGGCTTCGATTTGGATGCAGGGATCTCAAGTTTTTTTCAACGATCGTCAGTACCGCCGCGGCGGTCAGCGTGGCGGGTGCTCAGGTGCAGCTCGGTTCGGCAGTGGGTCAGGGTCACCAGCTGAGAAGATCGCGCGACATGCTGTGCCGACAGGCTAGGGCAGGACTCTTCGCGCGCCTAGGCTCGGCATCATCATGTTCGCTTCGCTGGTTTCCCCGTCGCCGACTCCGTCGATGAGTCCCACACCGGTGCCGAGCCAAAGTTCCCCGTTGGCACAATTCGACGCAAATTCGGACCTCGATCTCAACCTAGACAACATCAACAGTTGGGACGATCTGCTGCGAGCCCTGGGCCTCGACGGCAACGAGGTCCCCGTCTGGCAACTGCAGGGCTGGTACCTGTTCGGCTTCATCATTGCCGCCGCGGTGATCGTCTTGCTCCTTCGCGCCATCTATCGAGGAATGCAGCATCCGCGGTTAGACCTGACAGAGCAGCCAGACGGGCCGCCAACGGTGACCAGCAGTTCGGTATGGAAGTACCTGGCAACGCCGGTTCTCCTGGACCCGATCTGGATCGTGTCAATCCTGACCATCTTGGTGCTTGCCGCCAACCGGGGGGTCGGAATCCGCCCGGGCAACGAGTTGATCATCGCGTCGGCAGTCGTTGTCGGGGCGAGTCGGCTGTTGGCGCACGTGAATCTCGAAGCAGCCCACGAACTGGCGAAGTCTGTCCCTCTGACTGTCGTCAGTCTGTTTCTGATCCTGGGCCAGACGATCTCGTTGAAAGCTGCCACCGTGACGATGCTGCAGCTCATTCGCAACATCGACTCCCTGCTGTACTACATGGTGCTGATCGCCTTCTTCGACGTGGTCGTTACGGCCAGCTGGTTCGCCCTTGTGCAATTGCGATGGCACCGCGTGCGTCGCCGACAGGCCGGCCAGGGTGCCCAGCGGCCGGCCTGGTGGGAAAAGGTCGTCGCCGCCTGGGGGAGCGACAAGGCGGGTGCTTCGCTCCCCGAAGAAGCTGTCGCCGATATCACCCGGGAGGCTGGGGCAACGCAGCCGGCGACCGTCGGAGTCGGAAGCCCAACTACGCAGACAGGACCTGTGCACTCGACCGACTAGCTGCCCCGAGACTCCACCCGGTACGCGGCTAACGAGGCTCGGGCCAGATCAAATCTGGAGTGAGGTCCGCCAGCGAAGTCGCCCCGAGCAGGGCCATCGCCATCTCCAGTTCCGTGCGCAGGATCTCCAACACATGGGTGACACCCGGTGCACCGGCCACGGCGAGTCCCCAGATGACTGGCCTACCCACGAGCACGGCCGCGGCACCCAGGCTCAGGGCCTTGACGATGTCGGTGCCCCGACGGATCCCGCCGTCGACCAGCACGGGGACCCGGCCTGCCACCAGGTCGACAACCCCGGGCAGTGCCTCGACCGTGGCCGGTACTGTGTCCAGGTTCCGAGCACCGTGGTTGCTCACGATGATCCCGGCCACGCCGGCGTCGACGGCCCGGGCCGCGTCATCGGCGCGCAGGTGGCCCTTGGTGATCACAGGTACCGGACTCAGACCCACCAGCCAGGACAGGTCGTCCCAGGTGATGTCGGGCGCCAACAGTGGGTTGTAGACACGGCGATGAGCAGGAAGGTCATCGGCGGGGATTGGCATGCTGGCCAGGATCGGAAAGGATGTGCCATCGATCCGGCCGAATTGATTCCGCTTGTCCCGGTCGCGGGCACCCAGACATGGGGTATCGACGGTGAGTACCAACGCTCGAGCCCCACTCGCCACTGCCTCTGCCACGAGGTCGCGGGTGAATCCGCGATCCCGTTGGATGTATAGCTGGAACAACCAGGGTTCGTCGGCCCCAGCCGCCGCCTCGGCCACGTCGGCGAGCGCCGTGCTGCCCAAGGAGCTCTGTACGTAGACGGCTTCTGCAGCGGCGGCCCCTCGGATCGTGGCACGTTCGCCGTCGGGGTGGTAGAGCCGATGGCTGGCAGTGGGCGCCACCAGGACGGGATAGGGCAAAGTCAGCCCGAAGATCTCGGTGGACGTATCCAGCGAAGAAACGTCCACCAGGGTGTGGGGCGCGAGGCGGAGCTCGCCCCACGCTTCGTGATTTCGGGCGAGGGTGCGTTCATCGCCCGACCCGCCGGCGGCATAGTTCCACGCCGACTCGGGCACGGCGGCCTGGGCAACGGGCTCGAACTGCCCGACGGCTACGAGAGTGTCCAGGACCCCAGCCTCGGTAGGGGCATCGATGGCGGGCACCTGGTCACTCGGGGTCATGCGGCTCAGGGTAGCCGCGAAACCACCGAGCGGGCATAGGCGGTCATGTCACTGTCGTGGTTTTCCAGCCCCGGAATGTCGCTGCGCATGATGATCGCTACGGCCCACAGCCGACCATGCCGACCGAAGACTCCGACCTGACGAACGGTCAGCGGAGCATCGTGGCCCCAGCCACCCTTGAAGTACTTGAAGCCCGCGCTTCCGAGTCCCCAGGACTGATAGTCGACCACATGGCCCATGGCGCTGGTAACGATCTTGCGTGAGCTCGCCGTGAGCACCTTGTTGGTCGAGAAGAGTCGGGCCAGCCAGCGGGCCTGCGCCCGAGTACTCCATTGGGTCTGGCCCCAGTGCGTGACGGCATCGTTGCGGCCGTTGAACGAGAGCGAGACCCGGGTAGTGAAGTCGTCGCCGCGCCGAAGGATCATCTCCATGTATCTCGCCGCGCTGGCCTCGGATCCGCGACGCGCTATCAGCATCTTGTGCAGTCGGATCGCCGCTTCGTTGTCCGAGCGTGACAGCGCGGACGAGATGTCGGCTCGAACGCTCGCGGTGGGCGGGATTCCGATGGCCAAGACGGAGGTGACGACCAGGAGTTTGGCGGTCGACCACGCAGGTCCGGTGCTTACCCCGGCCGCGCGCATCTCGCCCGAGATCAGGTCGTAGGCGGCATAACCGTAGGAAGTGGAACCGGAGCGAGTGGCCGTGGGTGCCGCGGCCGCCTCGGCCGGGGACACCAGTCCAAGCGTCATCGCGAGGGCGGCGATCAGGACCAATATCCCGGAGCCCAGCCGTCGGCCTGAACGACTCACGGACACCATGGCCGAATCTTCTGAACGCATGAACTCCACGGTAACCACGAGCCGCTGGGCGCGGCGGCGGAACCGCCCCAATTCACCCCCACCGCCCGCTCGAATCAGGCATAACCGGGGTTCTGACCCGCCTGTGGACCGCACGGGGTGACGATCATCACACCCCGGGTAAAGGGACCTATAGATGGCTGATTCCTGCGTTGCTCGCAGCCGAGGGCTTCGCGTCACGTCCTCGGACGCATGAGGACTTCCTGCACAGCGGAGGCGACGAGCAACCCGTCCCTGGAGAAGAACTGTCCACGCGCGAGGCTGTGCGCACCATGGGCGATCGTGCTGTCCTGCACGAACAGCAGCCAGTCGTCCGCCCGGAACACGTCATGGAACCACATCGCATGGTCCAAGGAAGCCAGCTGCCAGCGTTCCCGGGCGTCCGGTCCCAGATTGCGCAGGGTTGTGCCCGCCAACGTGATGTCCGAGAAGTAGGTCAGGGCACACACCTGTAGCAACGGGTCGTCGGGCAACGGCTTACTGGTGCGGAACCAGGCGATCATGCTGGCAGCGCCGCCGGTAAGTTCCTCGGCTGTCTCCCGGTCGATGAGCCGGAGGTCGAGCTGACGCTCTTCGGGGAAACCCATCTGTCGTAGTTCAGGATTGACGCTGGCGGTGGGCAGCTGCGCCTGCGGCAGGGTCTCCGGCGGTGGTGCCGCCGGCATCGGCACCTGGTGGCTCGGACCCGATTCGCGCACGGCGAAGCTCGCGGACATGGTGAAGATCGTCTCGCCGTGCTGCACGGCCCGCACCAGCCTCGTGGAGAACGACCGGCCGTCGCGTGGCCGCTCCACCAGATACACGATGGGCTCGCCAGTACGCCCGGGTCGCAGGAAGTAGCCGTGGAGGGAATGGACGTGGCGATCGGTCTGCTCGATCGTGCTTCCGGCAGCGACCAACGCCTGAGCTGCCACTTGCCCTCCGAAGGCCCGCAGCGGCGCACCAGCGTGGCAGGAACCGGTGAAGATGTCCCGATCGATGCGGGTCAAAGTCAACCGATCGATGAACTCCTCGGGCCGGCCCGTCCCTGACTGGTTGGGTCGACTCGTCGCTTGGGTCATGTCAGGAGCCTAGTCCGGCGCCCGGCGCACCGCCGGGTTGCCCGGGATCGGGATTCGGGTCGCTCTTGATCACGGGTCGGCAGTTTGCCGTCGGCCGATAATGCCGGATCACCGGGAGGCAGGTCATAGGATTCGACCCGAGGAACGACCCCCTGCGAGGACGGGAAGAAGACACCGATGGACGATCGAGGCGCCGGTCCCGAAGAGGAAGCATCGATGGCGGCCGACCGTCATAGCGAGCCAGTGGGCATCCGGACCATGGGTCACCTCCTGGAGGCGTCGACGGCTCGCCAGGATGCCTGGCGAACCCTCTACCGGGATGCCGATCTGCTCGCCCGCCGACCCACGAAGGAGCGGGCCGAGAGCTTGCGGGACAGTTGGGACCAACTGCTGGTTCTGGAGGGTTTCTGGGCGTACCCGGGACCGGACTGCATCGGGGACCTGCAAGCGTGGCTCGACGAGGACGACATCGAGAAGTTCCGAGAGGCCGCGCGCAAGGTCGCCAGCACGCTGCATACCAAGGCCTATCGGCGCGATCCCACGGCCTGGGAGCTCGACCGGCCACCCATGGACGTGCTGGAAGAGCCGCTGCCGCCGGGAATGGAGTCCGAGGATGCGTCCCGTCCGTACTTCGAGGTGCTGGTGGTCGCGGGTGAGGACCCCGAGCTCTGGGCCCGGATGGCGAACCAGGTCCATCGGCTGCGACGCCCGACGGACGATTTCGTCTACGAGATCGTGGTGGCGGACAACTTCGAGGATGCACTGCTGGCGATCATCCTCAACGCCGACATCCAGGCCGTGGTCGCCTACGAGGGGTTCCGCTTCCATAGCAAGCTCGACCTGCCCGACCTCGAACGCTTCCTCGGCGCCGACAACGCCCCACCGCAGGCCTTCGAGGGCGATCTGGGAATCGAACTCATCGACCTGATCAAGGACGTACGGCCCGAGGTTGATTGCTACCTGCTAGCAGACCGCTACTCCGAGAAAGTTGCCGGTGGGGAGGCGGCGGTGAACGTGCGCCGGATCTTCTACAGCCTGGAGGAGCTGCTCGAACTCCATCTGAGCGTCCTCGAGGGAGTGAGGGTCCGCTACCAGACACCTTTCTTCGACAACCTCAAGAAGTACGCCCAGCGCCCCATCGGGACGTTCCACGGACTGCCGATCGCCCGGGGCAAGTCCATCTTCAAGTCCAATTGGATACGTGACATGGGGGAGTTCTACGGCGAGAACCTCTTCCTGGCCGAATCCTCTGCAACGACCGGTGGACTTGACAGCCTGCTGGAACCGACCGGCAACATCAAGCTCGCCCAGGACCTGGCTGCCCGCGCCTTCGGAGCGGACCGCGCCTTCTTCGCCACTAACGGCACCTCCTCATCGAACAAGATCGTGGGTCAGGCGCTGCTGCACCCCGGCGACATCGTGCTCATCGACCGCAACTGCCACAAGTCCCACCACTACGGTGCCGTGCTCTCCGGCGCCCAGCCCTACTACGTCGATGCCTTCCCGTTGGAGGCGTACTCGATGTACGGCGGCGTGCCGATCCGCAACATCAAAGCTGCCCTCCTCGGTCTCGCGGCCGAGGGCAAGCTGGACCAAGTGCGCATGCTGGTCCTCACCAACGCGACTTTCGATGGCCACATGTCCAACGTGAAGAGGGTCATGGACGAGTGCCTGGCCATCAAGCCGGATCTGATCTTCCTGTGGGACGAGGCGTGGTCGGCGTTCGCCCGCTTCTCGCCGTTCCTGCGCCGACGCACGGCGATGGGCGGCGCCGCCCACATGCGGCGAGTCCAACGCCTGCCCAAGCATCGCGAGAAGTATCTGGAGTTCAAGTCGAAGGGCATTGCCCTCGATGGATCGGATCCGAGGGCCTTGGAAGAGCCCCTGTTGCCGGATCCCGATGCAGTCAAGGTGCGGGTCTACCAGACAACGTCGGTGCATAAATCCATGTCTGCCCTTCGACAGGGCTCGATGATCCTCGTCGCCGACGATGATTTCGGAGACGCGGAGGAGGCTTTCAAGGAGGCCTACTACACGCATACCTCCACCTCGCCGAACCTGCAGATCATCGCCTCGCTGGACATCGCACGCCGACAGATGGAATTGGAGGGCTACGAACTCTCCTCCTCGGCACTCGCCCTCACCGTCGACCTGCGAGATCAGGTCAACCGGAACCCGACAATATTCAAGTACTTCCAGGCACTAACCCCCATGCAGTTGATACCTGCGCCGTTGAGGCTCTCGCTGCGCAACCAGGGAATCGCTGGGGTATCGAGTTGGGACGACACGGTCGCCGCGATCGAGGCTGACGAGTTCTTCCTCGATCCCACCCGGGTGACCGTCATGTGTGGTGCCGCCGGCATGGACGGTTCCGAGTTCAAGGCGCTGTTGGCCTCCGAGTACGAGATCCAGATCAACAAGACCTCCCGCAACAGCGTGCTGTTCCAACTCAACATCAACAACACCCGCAGCGACATCGCCCACCTGATCCAAGTGCTCGCGGATATCTCCCGCGGGCTCGATGAGAAACTCAGATCTGCCAACGCCGATGAACGAGCGGAGTTCGAGGCCCGAGTGCGTGAACTCGTCGTCGACACCCCGCACCTGCCCAACTTCAGCAAGTTCCACGATGCGTTCCGCGACGATCCCTCGTCCAAGTCGAGGCACGGCCACATCAGGGAGGCTTTCTACCTGGCCTACGACGCGGACAACTGCGAGCACCTTCATCTCCACAGTGCCGAGATGGATGACCGGCTCAAGTCCGGGGAGGAGATCGTCGGGGCGAACTTCATCATCCCGTATCCGCCCGGTTTCCCCGTGATCGTGCCGGGGCAGGTCGTCACCAAGGAGATCATCGACTTCCTTCGGGTCCTGGACGTCGGCGAGATCCACGGCTACGACGAGCATCGAGGACTGCAGATCATCAAGAGCGATGTGCTCAAGGGCTTGCTCGCGGAGCGCGAGCGGGGCTGACCCCCGTCCGTGCCTTGAAACGCACCGTGATCGTGGGTGGGTCTATGGCACGCTAGGCCGATGAGAACCCTGCGGATCCTCGGGCTTGTCCTGGTCCTCTACGGAGGAGTGATGCTGCTGTTGCTCATGACACCGGCGAGGGAGTGGGCACTGCAACACAGCATCGCCGAGATGGTCAGTCGAACGGATCGGCGAGTGGGTAACACCGTGACCGAGGCAGACATGCCCATGGCGATTGCGGGCAGTGCCGTGCTGATCTTCGCGGGGCTGTGGATCGCGGTGCTGGTCCCGTGGGTGATGAACCGTAGTCGGGCGAAAATGTCAGCTGATGCCACTTCCACGGTGGGTACGAACGATCAGCAGTGAGGCGGTGGACCACCGTGACTTCCGGGACCTCTGGTCGGCCGAGGTGCCTGCCATGAGTTGAGATACTCGACCACGGCTCAGGTCGCAACGAGCGGGAACGCCGTGGCGACGAGCAGAGCGAGGGGCACGGCCTGCACCGCGGCGGGAGCGAAAACTGATCTTGTCCGGGCGGCGACGACGATGGCCGCGACCGCGAGGAAGAGGAAGAGCGGTGCGATCAGCGGCAGCAATAAGGTCAGGAAGATAGGTGCCCCGAGGAACGTGACCGCCGCCAAGAGGGTGCCGAGCACGAGGACCCGGTTCAGTGCCATGAGTCCCGCGCGGCCCCAGCGAGAGCGACGACGAACCAGAAGCTCGTCTGCTGCGAACCAGGCCAACAGCACGAGGACGAACATGGCCGCCAGCCACCAGCGATCGCCCACCAGCGTGAAGGATGTCCAGGCCGCCTTGCCGGGCAGCGCCAACCCGAGCGTCACGACCACAGCAAGCACCAGCCCGCCGACGATGGCCCGAACGCTTGCCGGGCTGGCTTCCGAACCGCGCGCCGAGAAGAGTCCTCCCGCCGCCATGATCACCGCGGCCGCCGCGAAGAACAGCGCCAGGTAGCCGCCGACCGCCAGCGGCAAGAAGTTCAGCACCGGACCGGACACCCAGCCGACACCCGCAGCCACAACTGCAGCGCCCAGCATTACTCCGGCAGCCCGCAGCGGGGCAACTCTCCGTACGGCGGCGGAGCGGCGATTGCCCAGCAGCATCGAGGCCAGCGGGACCATCGCGAATCCGATTCCGAGGTAACACACCAATACCCACCACATCCGATGATCGGGTGCGGTGCTGCCGGGGTTCAATCCACGGGACGACGCCGTCCAACCGACGACGTTGTCCAGGGTTTGCTGCCGCCACAGGATCGAAATATGTTCCGCCCCGGGCACGATCGTGGCCTGTCGGGCAGACCCGTCGGCGTAGGAGCCGTACAGGTTGCCGACCGTGCCGGCCGGATAGCCAGCGTGCAGGGCTTCCTCGCCCGCCTGCGTGAACTGGGGTAGCTCCGCTGAACCCCACAGCAGCAGCAGGTTGGCGGGTACCTGCGGCTTACCCACCGGGATTGCCTGTGCGTTGGGCAAGCTGATCGCCACTGTGGAGCCGATCTCTCCGGACCCCGCGTGGGTGACCGCATAGTCGACGACTGCACCCGCGCCCATCGAGTGCCCGACCAGGGAGATCGGATCACGTGTCACGTCCGATCGGTCTCGTAGCCATGTGGTGACGACGTCGAGGTTGTCACGGAGTTGGGCCTTGTTGCGGTCGGTGTCATCGGTTAGCAGCAGTTTCTCGGCGCTGCTCCCGTGTCCTGCGAAGTCCGGTAGCGCCACTGCGAAACCGGCGTCCACGAGTGCCAACGCAATCCCGTCCATGATTTCCTGGCTTCCAGCGAATCCATGCGCCACGACGACTCCGGGGTAGGGACCCGGTCCCGACGTGGGCGTCAACAGAGTGATCGGGACGCCGGAGACGACGGTGTCGACGCGATTCGCCCCACTCCTCGCCTGGGCGAGCTGCCAGCCCCCGCCCACCAGCATCAGCAGCGCGAGCACGCTGGAGATCGCCAGCCAGAGCGGAGAGGCGACCCTGCCGTCAGGGCGGGAAGGCTTCGGAGCAGCACCCTGCTGAGCCCGGCCGACCGCCGGGGATCGCAGCGGATCATCGGACTGTGAATCCGGCGCCTTTTCCTCGCTCACGCGCTCACGTTATGCCCAAACCGCGAACGGCGCGCTCTTTCCGAAGGGGCGATCGGCCTCGACTCGGCCCCGGTTGACCGCTACGACGCATCCGCATCCGCATCGGGGGTCATGGTTGGACGACCGGGCCGATGAGTCCGTCAGCCGTCGACAGAGGTCGGCCTCGAGTTTCGATCCTCGCGAACAAGGTCACGACCGCCCCGGCTGCGCACAGCACTGCTATCCCCGCCAGGCTTGGACCGAGGCCAAAGGTGGCGGTCGCCAATGGCAGGAAGAACGTCCCCACGGCAGCGCCGATCTTGCCGGCTGCAGCGGCGACGCCATGGCCCGTGGCACGCATCTCGGTCGGGTAGACCTCGGCCGGAAGGAGGTAGGTCGTCGCGTTGGGACCGGCGTTCAGGGTCGTGTTGAACATGATGAAAGCAGCAAGGACCACCCAAAGCGTGCCCCCTGTGCCTGTCATCGCGAGCACACCCAGGCTTAACCCCATCCCTAGGAAACCGATCCACTGCAGAAGGATCCGCCCGGTTCGTTCGACGAGCAGGATGTTGATGACGAAGCCGAGGATCAGGAACAGATCGGTGAAGGCCGCCTGCTGCGTAGCGACGATGTCGTCCTTGATGAAGGTCGTGCCGCCGGCCGTTGGCGCCCCCGCCAACTCGACCAGGATTGTCGGCGTGAACAATCCAACGCCGTAGAGCGCGATGTCCATGATGAACCAGGGCAATGTCGTGAGCACCAAGGCTCGGCGCCAGCGTGACGTCAGCAGGACCGTCGCCCTCGGAGTGGGGGGTGGCCTGGTGGGTGCTTCTCGGGCGTAAGTCAGGTCCTCGTCTGTGATGACCAGCGGCGCCCCGGTCAGCCACTGCACGTCCCGTTCGGCCTGCTCGAGTTCACCCTGGTCGGCCAGCCATCGTGGACTCTCGGGCATCCGCATTCGCAGCAGGGCCACCACGATCGCGGGGATGACTCCCGACAGCAGCATGAGTCGCCACGTCGACTCGTCCGGACGCCACATGAGAAGAGCGAAGCCAATGGTGGCTCCGAGCACCATGCCCACCGCCTGGAAGGAGAACGCCCCGGTCATCCAGCGACCTCGATCCTTGGGTGGCATCACCTCGGCCACGAAGGAAGCACTCAGCGGGTACTCGGCCCCGACGGCCATTCCCTGCAGGAAGCGGAAGCTCGCCAGGGACCAGACGTCCCATGCCACCGCCGACAGCACCGCCGTGACGACAAACAATGCGAGGTCGATCTTCAGCATCCGCTGTCGACCTATGCGATCAGCCAGTTGTCCTGAGAACAGTGCGCCCGGCACGGCGCCGAGTACGGCTGCCCCTACCGCAACCGACTTCTGCCACGGGTCCAGCCCGAGATCCGCGACGATGAGCGGGCCGGCAACGCTCATGATGAACAGGTCGTAGCCGTCCAGGCCGATGCCCGCGGCAGCCAAAGTCCAGACCCCGAGTCGGCGCTTGGTGACGGGAGCTTCGTCCAGTGAGCGAGCGATCGCGTGACGTCGGGCGGCGAGGGCGGTGCCCATCATCGTCAACGGTCAGTTCCGGGGGACCGGTCAGCCTTCGTCGAGTCCCTGTGCGCGGGTCTCCTTCTCGATCAGTCCCTGCTTGTGGGCGGCATCGCGCTCCCGGTCGTGCTGTTCCAGTGACTCTTCGGCCGAATCGATCGAGGCCTGCCCGAGGTCGTTTTCCAGGTCATCGTCCGCTGATGGATTCATGTGACCATCCTTGCCGATCCCTGGCCCCGTCGCTACGGGTCGGCCAACCGCGGGTGGGGATGAGGCGTCAGCCGACCCCCGGCACCGCGAACATCGCCTCCCGCAGGAAGGCCGTCTGGCTGGATGCGAGTTCGAAAGTCACGTGGTGATGCGCGGAGGCACCGTAGATGCTCTCCGGGGTGAGGTCGTCGAACGTGCCGCTCATGGTCGTCTCCGTTGGGTTCGCGGAGCCGCGGCACGCTGGCCTTCGACTCGCTGGACTGCTGTTACCCATAGGGTCGCTGAACGCCTGACGTCTGGCTATGGGCCGCCCGGTACGGGTGCATGGGCTGAACGGTTGACTACCGGCCAGTAGCCGTGGAGGCACGCTTGGATGGTTCAGCGCCAGGGCATGGCTTCCTCGAGTTCCAGGGCAAGTTCCAGCAGCCGAGCCTCCTGGCCGAACCCCGCCGAGGCCTGCACCCCGATGGGCAGTCCGTCCTCGCTGAACCCGAGAGGTAGGGAGATTGCCGGGGCACCGGAGACATTCTGTACGGCGGTGAACGAGGCGTACCTGAGAAGCCGCACCAGATGGGTATTGAAGTCGAGGGCCGGGGACAGATAGCCGATCGGAGGCGGCGTGTGCGACAAGACCGGCGACAGCAGAACATCGTAGGACTCGAATACCTGCTCGTACTGGTCACCGAATTGCCGGAGGCGGCGCAGCGTGGTCGGAGTTCGTAGGGCGACCGTGCGGAAGAAACGCCCAAGACCCAGCGTCAGGGGTTCGAGCTGGCTCCGGTCGAAGCCTTCACCGAACATCTGCTTCCCGCCGTACTGGATCGCGAATGCCAGTCCCGCCCAGTAGCGCAGGAAGTCGCGGCCGAACTGTTCATCGAATGGGAAGGGAATGACTTCCACGTGGTGCCCGAGGTCCTCACACGTGGCGGCAGTTGCCTGCACGGTCTCCTGTACCTCGGCAGCCACCGGGAACCCTGACATGCCCTCGAGCAGAACACCAATACGCAGCCGCCGGCTGCCTGGGGAGGTGACGTGGCCAATCGGAGGTAGCCCTGGCGGTGCGTGCAGCTTCTCAAGCTCGCTGTAGAACAGGGCCGTATCCCGCACGCTTCGGGTCACCACGCCGTTGGCGGTGATGTTGACGGGCAGCTTCTCTTCCTCCTCCTTGCCCACTACCCGACCACGCGTAGGTTTGAGACCGACCACGCCGCAGCAGGCCGCCGGAATCCTGATCGAGCCGCCTCCGTCGTTGGCATGGGCGATCGGTGTCACCCCCGCCGCCACCAGAGCAGACGCCCCGCCAGATGAGCCCCCGGTGGAGTGCTCGGTGTTCCACGGGTTCCGGGTTGGCCCCCCCAGCAGAGGTTCGGTGGTGGCGGTAAGACCGAACTCGGGCAAGGTCGACTTGCCGAGCACCGTGAAACCAAGGTCGACATACTGCGACACGAACTCGGAGTGCACAGCCTTGGGGGTATCCGGGATGGCACGGGAGCCCTCCCGCGACGGCAGTCCCGCCACGTCCTCGTTGTCCTTCACGAACGAAGGAATGCCGCCGAACGGGCCGTTCCCGGCCTTCGGATTCGGCTCCCACGTCACCACCGCGTTGAGGGCCTCCTGTGCAAGTTGCGCACGGGCCAGAGCAGCGGCCGTCAGTTCGTCAGGGTGCACCGAGCCCGACTGAATGGACTCGATAAGACCAACAGCGTCCAGATCGCCGAGGGCGTCATCGGAAACAGTGGAGAAGGGGGGATGGTTCGGTTGTCGTTTCACAACCTTCATCCTAGTGAGAACTGGCCACAGATGAGTGGCGGCAGGTTACTTGCAGGTCTGCGCCACGTACTCGTCGATCGGGGCCTTCGCCGACAGGATCTCCTGCGCCTGGGCCGGACCTATCGTGCTTTGGCCCTGTGCGTTCGACAGTGCCGCGGAGAGATTCTCCACCGCCGTCTTGATGCCGGCGGGGGCAGACGCCGGGACTGCGGACCCGACGGCGGCGGTGGCACTGGCGTAGTCCGCAAGCGCTGCCTTCGCCGTGGCGGTATCGCCGTCGGCGATGGCCGTCTGCAACTCAACGCGCGCGGGTGAGTTGGCCCAGTCGGAAGCGGCGACGCAGAACGCGTCGACTCCGTCCGCGGAATCGTCGGAGGGGCCTGCGGTCGAGGCAGCACCGGACGGAGATCCGGTCGTTGATCCACCCGAAGCATTCGCCGAGCTGCTTTGGCTTTCAGCAGTCGTCGGTTCCTCGCTCTGCTGGCTGCTGGGCTCGGACTGCGTAGTCGCGCTGGCAGAGGCCGTTGTCACGCCCGGGCTCGCAGACGAGCTGGTCGAGGCGCTGTTTGAGCAGCCGGCGAGCATCAGCGCGGCTACTGCCGCCGTGCAGAGAAGCGAGATCTTCATGTTTCCCGCCAAGGGGTTCATGGGTTCTCCTTAGGTCATCTCGGGCTGGCAACGAGTTCCCAGCATGTCAGAGCGGCGGGTACCGCCCGACGGCCGGAGTCTCAACTCCGACTCCCGGGGTCGTTCCCACCTGCATCACCCTGAGGGTGCCGGGGTGAGCCGGCCCCGGGCGTTTCAGGAGACAAGCACGCCTATCTGGAAGTTGGCCAGTTCGTTATTCGGGCGCGGCTTACTGTCGTGCTGTCCCCGGAAGGCCGCTGTTCCATCAGTCCCGCACATGCTGATGATGTTTGCGGAGCCGCCCGGGTGCTGGTCCTCCCACTTGGTCAGGTTGTAGACCTTGCCGTCCACTGCAGTCCAGCAGTCCGCTGCCGTGCTGTGCGCCTTCACCTGGGCCAGTGTGTAGCTGCCGGTAGTGCCTGACGGGGAAGCGGAGACCGAACCTGATGATGACGCGGATGTCGACGGGCTGGCGGACGAGCTCGTGGCGCTCGCGCTCGCGGACGGTGTCGGACTGGCGTTGGTGTCCTCGCCGGTGGCGGAACTGTTGCTGTTCGCCAGCACCGAGCCCCAGACGGCTTTCGCGCCGGTGTCTCCGACCCGGTAAGTCTGGAATGTCGCGACCAGCCCGATCAGCACTGCGATGATCGCCAGCACGGTAACGAGCGCCGAGCGCTTGTCGCCCGGGCTCTCGGTGGAACCGGCAGTCTCCGCGGACGGCGCGGCCGCCGCCTTGGACTCGGCCCGGTGGGTCGTGAAGCGATCGGCGACCACCAATGCCAACGTGGCCAGGAACATGAACCCGGCGAAAATCGGCAGGGTGTCACCCAATTCGGCGTGTTGTTCTGGCAGGCCGACCCGTACCGCCAGCCGCTCGCCGGATTCCTTGGCGGCCACGGAGAAGCCGACCGACACGAAGGCAAGCAGCACCACCCACCATCCGAGCGACTTGCGCCAGGAACGCTTGACCGAGATCAGGATGATCCCGAGCAGGGTCAACGGGATGAACACGACCGCCGCATGGACGACCAATGGATGAACGGGAAGGCCATTGAAGAGATCAAACATTGCACCATCATGACTGCTCCGGGGTGGCCGACTCCACACCGCCACGCTGTCTGCGGCGTGCCGCGGACACTTTCACTGCCGCGGTGAAATCGGGCAGCGCGCCCGTCGGGCTCTGTCGGGGGGTCCGGTTAGCCTCATCGCCATGCGCTTCCTGCATACCTCTGACTGGCACCTCGGTCGCCGCCTGCTCAGTGTGGACTTGCTGGCTCATCAGGATGACTTCCTGCAATGGTTATTGGGGCTGGCCCAGGACGTTGAGGCCCAGGCGGTGGTCGTCTCAGGCGATGTGTACGACCGCGCCGTGCCCTCCGCGGAGGCCGTGACGGCACTGGATCGGGCCGTGGCGGCATTCGCCGCATCCAACGTGCCCCTGCTGATGATCTCCGGGAACCACGACAGCCCGGTGCGGCTCAGGTATGGCAGCGCCCTATTCGCCCACGCCGGCGTTCATGTGCGCGCCGATGTCGGCGGGATCGACGTCCCGGTAATCATCCGCGACGACGCCGGCGAGGTTGGCTTCTACGGCATTCCCTACCTCGAGCCGGACGCCGTCAGGGAGGAACTGGGCACGGGACGGTCCCATGAGGAGGTTTTGCAGGCGGCCGTCGACCGCATCAGGGCGGACGCTTCGGCGCGGGGCCTGGATCGGACCGTCGTGGCGGCCCACGCCTTCATCACCGGCGGCGAAATCACGGACTCCGAACGGGACATCTCGGTGGGCGGCGTGGGAGATGCCCCGGCTGGCGTGTTCGATGGGGTGTCCTACGTTGCTCTGGGCCACCTCCATCGACCGCAGACGGTTCGCCTGCCGAACAGTTCCACAATGCTCGCCTACAGCGGGTCACCCCTGGGTTTCTCGTTCTCCGAGCGTGATCACACCAAGTCCGTGGCTTTAGTGGAGTTGGACGCCGGGGGAGCCGCACATGTTGAGCGCATCCCCACGCCCGTGCCCAGGCCGCTGCGGCAGGTGCAGGGGCGCCTCGGGGAACTCATCGCCAGAGCCGATTCGGATCTGGCTGATCTGACTGACGCATGGGTGAAAGTGGTCCTCACCGATCCTGATCGACCGGAGTCCCCCATGGAGCGCCTGCGGCAGGTGTGGCCACACACGATCGCCCTTGACTTCGCGCCCGAGGTGTAACTCGTTTCTAGCGATGACGACATGGAGGTTCTGAAGCACGTCACCGACCCGGTTGAGATCACTGCCAGGTTCGTCGAGTACGTCACCGGCTCGGCACCGGATACTCCGACCGAAGAGCTGGTTCGCGACGTCGTCGAGGAGCTCAGCCGCCGGGGGAGGGAACTGTAGATGCGCTTGCACACGCTGCGACTGGCCGCCATCGGTCCCTTCGCCCAACCCCAGCATGTCGACTTCGACAGGCTGACCCAAAGTGGACTCTTCCTTTTCGAGGGGCCTACGGGGGCCGGCAAGACGACGGTCCTGGATGCCATCACCTTCGCCCTCTACGGGGAGGTTTCGGGAGAAGGCGCCGATCGGTCACGACTTCACTCGGACTTCTCAGCCGAGGCGACACCGATGGTGGAACTTGAATTCAGCGCGGCAGGCCGGCGATTCAAGATCGCCCGCGTCCCACAGCACGAACGTCCGAAGAAGCGGGGAAGCGGCACAACCACCGAGAAGCACAAAGTGCAGTTCTTCGCCAGATCGCAGTCTGATGGCTGGCAGTTGCTCAGTTCCTCGCATGCCGAGGTTGCCGACCTCGTGCGTGCGGAGCTCGGCCTGAGCAGAGCACAATTCACCCAAGTGGTTCTGCTACCGCAGGGCGAGTTCGCGCGGTTCCTGCGCGCAGACGACGATGAGCGACGACACGTGCTCACCCGCCTGTTCGATGCGGAAAAGTTCGATCGAATAGCCGCCGAATTGCAGGCGCGGGCAAAGTCGGCGCGTGCGACGTCCGAGGCGCAACTCGAGCGGATACGACGACTGCTCGCAGTCGCCGCCGAGGCCGGCGGGGCGAGTGAGGAGGTCACGCAGTCGTGGGTTCCCGAATCGAGCACCCTGATCGCGGAACTGGATGCACACCAGGAAGTCCTAGTTGCGGCCGCCGCGGCTTCAGCGGCAGAGTTGGCATCCCGCGAGGCTTCCCAGGTTGACCTCGCCGCAAACGTGCACACCACCCGTGACCGGTTAGCTGTGCTGCGGCGGTGGCAAGCGCTCAAGAGGGACCAGCAGGAGCTCGAAGCCACTTCCCAGCAGCACCGCGCCGACGTTCTCCGCCTCGAGGGTGCGGAAGCAGCGGAGGCACTTCGCTCATTGCGCGACATGGCAGTGGACGCGGCGACCCAGGTCGCCCTGGCACGGGGCGAGGTCGAACGGCTACTCCCGAACGTGACAGACGCCGAGCTGTCCGAACTTCTCGGCGGCGCATCGGAATTTGAGAAGCAGGCAAGGCAAGCGTCGCAAAACGCCGCCCAACTGAGCCACGTAGAGGATCTCGAGTCCGGCATAGCCGATCGACGCACCAAGGTGGCCACGGAACTCTCCGCGATTGAATCCATCCGCCATCGCCTAGAGGCGACTCGACGCCGACTAGCCGAAATGCGTGAGCGTTCGGTTGAGCTGACAGCGGCAATCCAAGCCTGCCAAGACGTTGCTGCGACGCTGCCCTTGGCAGAGTCTGACCTCGCCCGATTCCGCGGACAGGTCGCGGCCGCCGAGGAAGTCCAGCGACTGCGTCCGCTCGTCGCCGCCGCCGCATCCACGGCGCAGCAGCGCATCGATGAACATCAAGTCGCGGTCGACGAATTGCAGCGTCTACAGGAGGCACGTATCCAGGGCATGACGGGCGAACTAGCGTCGCTATTGGTCGACGGGGAACCCTGCGCCGTCTGTGGCTCGACTGAGCATCCACACCCCGCATCGGTGGACGACGAGGCCGGACGCGTCACCGCCGTTGATATCCAGGAGGCGCGTGAACGGGTGACGCTCGCCCTACGTGTTCGTGGCGAGGCAGAGGCGGAGCGTCGTTCCGTCGAGACGTCATTGCAGGGAGCAGTATCGAGGTCGGGCGACGAGACCTTCGCCGCCGCGAATGCGAGCTGCGAGGAGGCGGAGTCCCGGGTTGAGGTGGCCCGGAGTGCGGAAGCCGAGTTGGCGCGCCTACGGGTCGAGCACAGCGAGATCTCGGCCGCACTAGTCGACGCAGACAAGGCCATCGCCGCCGATACCGAAGATCTGATCATCCGCGAGGCCCAGAGCGCCAGGGACATCAGCGACGTGGAGGACGACGAGCGGCGGGTAGCGGAGGCGGCCCTGGGGTTCGAGTCGGTCGCGGCACGCGTGCGGGCCCTTAACGCCGAGGCACTGGCGGCGCAGGCAGTCCAAGGTTCGCTCGTGGAGTTGAGTTCCGCCGAAACCCATCGTGCCGACGCGGAGAGAACCCTGCTGGAACATGCCCAGCAGGCCGGTTTCGCTGATCCGAACGATGTCAACGCGGCGATCCTCCCCACTCCGGCGCTCGATGGCCTGCGCACCCGGGTGCGAGATCGTCAGGTGCGAGCTACATCGTTGGCGGAGCAGTTGTCGCTGCCTGAGTTCGTCGGGTGTGCTGATGCGAGCCTGGAGGTGGTCGCCGAGGCGGCGACACTGGCAGAGGTTGCCGCGCAGGAGGGTCAGGCCGCACTTGACCACGCCAAGCTGAGGCACACCAAGGACAGCGACCGAGCCGCCCGCTTCACCGAACTCAGCGCTGGGGCACGGGTCGCCGTCGAGGCGTGGCGACGCTCCTCGGCCGTCGACGCCGCGGTGGTCGACTTGGACAAATTGGCCCGCGGTCAGGCGGGGCACCGTCGAATGACACTTACCACCTACGTTCTGCGTCATTGGTTCAACTCGGTGATCGCCGCTGCGAACCTGCGGTTGGCCACGATCGCCGGAGGACGATACGAGCTCCGACGCTCAGAGCTGGCCACCGCAAAGAATGAGCGCGTAGGACTGGGACTCGCCGTCATGGATCGGCACACGGGGGTGGAACGAAGCCCGCGATCGCTCTCCGGAGGCGAGACGTTCTACACGTCGCTGGCCCTCGCTCTGGGATTGGCCGACGTCGTACAGGCGGAGGCCGGAGGGGCGTCGTTGGAGACCCTCTTCGTTGACGAGGGGTTTGGTTC
>CAZKVQ010000046.1:0-4371 GCA_964556255.1 uncultured Actinomycetes bacterium | reverse complement strand
TCGCTGGATGCCGACACACTCGACGAGGTCCTCGACATCATCGACGGGCTTCGTGGGCGGGGACGGGCAGTCGGCATCGTCAGCCATGTAGCCGAACTGAAGGAGCGGGTGCCGGAACGTCTTGAGATCCGACGCTCCCGTCGCGACGGGCCGTCCACCATCCGGGTTGTGGCCTGAGGGCCGGTCGGGTCACGCCGTCGGCCCCTGCAGCCCAAAGGACAAGGCGAGTTGCTCCGCGACCTGCTGGCGCAGACCTTGATGCACGAAGACGCGGTGATCGGCAGCCCGGTCGTACCATGGTGCTCGCCGTTGCATGATCTCGATGGCCGTCCGATTGGCGTGGAGTGATGGCCGATCGGGGTCGGCATTGACCTTGGCGGCCAGCCGCTCGACATCACCCTGGAGCCAGACGACGGGGCCGAGGCGACGCATCCGGGTGACTTTGCGCTCGCTGTAGAACTCGTCACCATCCGGCCCGACGTCGACCACGATCCCGCCACCGCAGTCGATGATCACTCCATCGAGGCCGGCGAGTTTGCCCAGCACGTCATATTCCAGGTCCCGGAATGTCCGCCAGTCGCCGTCATGCTCGGCGATGAATTCCGGGATCGTTCTGCCGGTCTCGTATCGGATGAGCACATCGGTGGCCATCACCGGCATTTTCGTCAAGACGGAGAGTCTGCGCGCCACATTGGACTTCCCGACTCCACGCATCCCGATCAAGTTGATGTTCACTCCGGCTCCTTGCCCAGATGCGGGGAGCCAGCCGCTATCGGTGCGCCAAGGACCACCCTGTGACCTGACTCACAATTGCCCCGGGGACGGGTGAATATTGGGCACTTGCGCCCCTGTGATTCCGTCATCTTGAGGACGATAATGACAGTAGGTGTCGCTTCGACGCCTGGCAGTGACGAATGGCCTGTTCGGCATCCGTCCGCGTGGACAGTATTGGGGATGGGTTCGATGAGAGCGAGCACGCTCGTGCGCCTGGCAACCGTTTCGTTCGCCGCAGCAGCAGTCGTCGGGATCGGTAGCGCTGCCGCCGGTGCCGCGCCACCCACGCTTGCCTCGGCCACACCAGTCGTCGCCTCGCCTGCGGCACCCGTGACACCGGCCGCTGCCCCGACCATCACCACAGTGGATCCGACGTTCGACACGCTGGACGGTGGCGTCGACGTTGAAATCAACGGAACGGGACTCACCGGGATCACCTCGGTCAGGTTCGGAACCGAGGAGGCCTACAACGTCGTCGAGTTCGACGGCACTTTCATCTCCGTGACGGCCCCCTCTCAAACGGCTGCGGGCCCGGTCGACATCACCGTCACCACAAACGACGGGACCGTCACCAAGACCAACGCCTTCCTCTACATCACGACGCCGAACGCGCCGACCGACCTGGTCGCCACTCGGGGCGACGCACGGATGACGTTGAGCTTCAAGCCGCCGGTATTCAACGGTTGGTCGAACATCACGAACTACGAGTACTCGATCAACGGCGGCGGTACCTGGACCGCGGTCAGCCCTGCGACGAAGACCTCGCCGATAGTGGTGACGGGCCTGTCCAACGGCACGACTTATCGCTTTGCGGTCAGAGCGGTGAACGCCGTGGGGCCAGGTAAGCCGTCCCCGGTCGTGCTCGGCACACCCGCGACAACACCCACGCCACCACGAGTGCTGGTGGGCACGCCGGGAAACACCTCCGCGAAAGTGTCCTGGCAGGTGCCGTACTACAACGGTGGCAGTCCAATCCTGCGCTACACCGTCACGTCCAACCCGGGCGCGCGCACCTGCGTCGCGACCACATCGCCGACCTGCGTGGTGACGGGCCTGGTGAACGGCACCCGCTACACCTTCACAGCAGTGGCGACCAACGCTGTGGGTAACTCTCCAGTCTCAGCGGCGTCCGAACCGGTCGTGCCGCGCAGTGTGCCCAGCGCACCGCTGAACCCACGGGTGGCGCTGTTCCCGGCCGCCGGACAGGCCACAATCGCTTGGTCCGCGCCCGCATCGACCGGCGGCTCGCCGATCACCGGCTATATGGCCCGCATCTCCGGCCCCGGATCCTCGGTCTTCGGACCGTGGCAGCCGACACCGACGGCTTCGAAGGTGTTCGGTCCGTTGAACCGCGGGGCGGTCTACAAGGTGCAGATCCTGGCCAAGAACGCGGCAGGCCTCGGGGCGATTGCCAACTTGCAGTTCACACAGGCCGCCGCACCCCAACCGGTACGCAACTTGCGCATCCAGTCTTTCCCGAGCCCACGTAGCGCGACGGTTACCTGGTTGCCTCCCACTCCGAGTGGCGGCCTACCCATCACCGGTTATCGCATGCGCTACTCCGACCCGAACTCATCGCGGATGGGTACCTGGGTCAACGGAACAGCGACGACTCGAACCTTGGGCAATCTGGTACCGGGCGCGCGGTACATAGTGCAGGTGGGCGCGGTCAACGGCCAGGGGATGGGTCCCATCGCTTCAGTCAACTTCACCCAGCCGCGGCCTCCGACGGTGGTTCGCAATCCGAGGGTCACCGGGTTCCCCTCCGGCACCAGCGTGAGCGTCGCCTGGTCGCCGCCGGCCAGCAACGGTGGCCTTCCGATCACCGGATATCGGACGAGGATTTCGGCCCCGAATTCGTCGACCTCCTTCGGCCCGTGGAACCCGACGGGTTCCACCTCACAGACCTATGAGAACCGGGTCAAGGGCGCGACCTACCGGGTCCAGATGGCAGCCGTGAACGCCGCGGGTCAGGGCGACGTGATGACCTTGGTCTATCGGCAGCCCAGTGCGCCAGGACCGATCCGTAACCCCCGGATCTCCGGATTCCCGGAACCAGGTAGTGCGACGGTCACCTGGCTACCGCCGGCGTCCATGGGTGGTGCTCCTGTCAAGTACACGATCAAAATCGCCCAGGTGGGAGCAAGCAGCGCCCAAGTGATGACGGTTCCGGACACTCGGACCCTGCGGGACAACACCAACCCGGAGATCACGATCAGGCGCTTGACCAAGGGCAAGACCTATCAAGTCCAGATCACGGCGGTGAACGTCGCAGGCACGTCTCCCGCGGTCGTCCTCCGGTTCGTCCAGCAGAAGTGAGCCACCCGCACTGAGACAGCGCGGGCACCCCCAGCCATCCCGGGGTGCCCGCGCCGTCTAACCTCGGCCGCGGTCGCGAACACGAGCGCCGCTGGACCTCGCGGACGGTACTACGCTTGCGGGGTGGCCAGGTACTTCGAAGTTCATCCCGACGATCCCCAGGTGCGCTCAGTGAACCAGATCGTCGAGCTGCTGCGCGATGATGCCTTGATCGCCTACCCGACGGATTCTGGCTACGCCTTGGGGTGCCAGCTCGGCAATGCAGCCGGCGTCCAACGCATCAAGGACATCCGTCATCTGGACGACAAGCACCACTTCACTCTGGTCTGTCACGACTTGGCGCAACTGAGCCAGTTCGTCCAGCTGAGCAACCCGGTGTTCCGGGCCGTGAAGGCTGCGACACCGGGCCGCTACACCTTCATCCTGCCCGCCACCCGCGAGGTCCCCCGTCGTCTTGTCCATCCGAAGAAGCGGACGGTCGGTGCGCGTATCCCGGCAAGCCGGCTGGCTCAGGCGATCGTCACGGAGCTGGGGGAGCCGCTGATGTCCAGCACCCTGATCCTGCCGGGGCGGGAGATACCGATGTCCGAGGGCTGGGAGGTGCAGGAGGAACTGGGGCAGGCCGTCGACGCCGTGGTGGACGCGGGGGAGTGCGAAGTGGAACCGACCACCGTCGTGGACCTCACGGGTCGCGAGGCAGTCGTCGTCCGTCGCGGGGCCGGCGACCCCAGTCCGTTCGAGTAGCGGTTGCACCCGTGTGCGGGTCCGGAATACGTTCGATGCAGTCCCGCATCCGCGAGAGGAAGGCTCGTCCAATGAACAACGAACCACTGATGGCGGTGGAGGGGCTACTGACCGCCCTCGCTGCCGGCGACGGCGAACGTGTCCTGTCGTTGTTGAGCGACAATGCCGCCGGCATCGACGAAGTCAGTCGCACGTGGCTCTATGGCAAGGAGGAGCTGGCGGCGTACGTGCGCGACTTGCTCGCGGGCCTCAGCGAGCTCAGTTCGCGACTGACAGATGTACACCAGGACGTTTTGGGGGATACGGCGTTTGTCACCGCGATTCTGGAGCAGACCTACGTGCTGGAGGGCGTGCGACAGTCGATCGTGGTGCCGGCGTCCTTCGGCCTTCGCCGTGATGACGGGACGTGGCGGATATCGCTATTCCACGCCACACCGCTACCAGACTGACCGCCGACGCGGCGGCCATGGGTCACGACTGCATTCCCTTCCAGGAACCTGATGCTCGTCGACGTGGACGGTGCATGCAAATCGC
>CAZKVQ010000045.1:5768-23781 GCA_964556255.1 uncultured Actinomycetes bacterium | reverse complement strand
GCAAATCTACGCACTCATCCGTGGGCGTGCAGCGGCTTGCCCGCGAGAGCGAAGTGCGCCTCGCCCATGGCTTCGTTCTGGGTGGGATGTGCGTGGATCAGTGCCGCCACATCCTCCGGGTACGCCTCCCACGAGAAGATCAGCTGCGCTTCACCGATCTGCTCGCCCATCCGGGAGCCCACCATGTGGATCCCGACCACCGGGCCGTCCTTGCGACGCACCAGTTTGATGAATCCGGCGGTCTGCAGGATCTGGCTCTTGCCGTTGCCGGCCAAGTTGTATTCGTAGCTTTCCACTTGGTCATCGCCGAACAGTTCCTTGGCCTGCGCCTCGGTGTAGCCGACGCTGGCGACCTCAGGTTCGCAGTAGGTGACCCGAGGGATGGCGGCTTCGTCCAGAGCCGGTGGGGCAATTCCGGCGATGTCCTCGGCCACGAAAATCCCCTGTGCGAATCCGCGATGGGCCAACTGCAGGCCGGGGACGATGTCTCCGACGGCGTAAATCCCTGGCACGTTGGTGCGCAGCCGATCATCGGTGAGCACGAAGCCACGATCCATCGCAACGCCTTGCTCTTCGAAGCCGTTGCCCTCGCTGCGGGGGCCGCGACCGACGGCGACGAGCAGGAGATCCGCCGTCAGTGTGGTGCCGTCCTCCAACGTGACAGTGACTCCGTTCGAGTCCTGGGTGACGCCGGAGAATCGGACACCCGTGCTGAAGCGGATTCCCCGCTTGCGGAAGGCGCGCTCGAGTGCCTTGGAGCAGGCCTCGTCCTCGGCCGGGACGAGCCGCGGTAGGGCTTCGACGATGGTGACGTCGGAGCCGAAGGAGCGCCAGACGCTGGCGAACTCGACGCCGATGACGCCGCCGCCGAGCACGATGACGCTGGGTGGGATCCAATCCATGACCAGCGCCTGATCACTTGTCACGACGCGTCCGGCGATCTCAAGTCCTGGCAGGGATCGGGCGTACGAACCGGTTGCCAGCACGATGTTGCGGCCGACGTATCGGGTGCCGTTCACCTCGACCGCGTTCGGGGCCACCAACCGCCCCGTCCCCTCCACGTAGGTGACCCCGCGCTGGGAGACCAACCCTTGCAAGCCCTTGTAGAGGCGGGCGACAACCGAGTCCTTGTACTTGTTCACCTGGACCATGTCGATGCCCGTGAGCTGGCTGAGGACTCCCACCTTGGAACCCTCGCGAGTCTCGTCTGCCACCTCGGCCGCGTGCAGCAGGGCCTTGGTCGGGATGCAGCCATTGTGCAGGCAGGTGCCGCCCAACTTCCCCTCCTCGATGAGGGCGACGCTGAGTCCGAGCTGGGACGCTCGAAGAGCACAGGCATATCCGCCGCTCCCGCCGCCCAGGATGACGACATCGAACTCACCGGTGGTGTCCTGACTCAACTGCGCCACATCCCTCTCATCGGGTGGAGATCGACCGACTCTCGGTCACCCACAGAACTCCGGACGTCCCGGATCCGCTGGGCATCGACGTCATCCTCCCACTTCGGTCGAGGGTGCGGCCACCCGTGGCGCACGGTGATCGCGCAGCCAGGCGGGTGATCGACTCGGTTGTCAGTCCGCCAGCTGCTCAGCGAGGGCAACCAGCGTCCGGACCGCGATACCCGTGCCACCCGCAGGCGTGTACCCGTGTGGTGATCCCTCATTGAAGGCCGGGCCCGCGATATCCAGATGCGCCCACGACGTCCCCGAGGTGACGAACTCGGACAGGAACAGCCCGGCTGTCAGCATGCCGCCCATCCGTTCGCCGATGTTGGCGAGGTCGGCAACCTTGGAATTCAACGAGGGTCGCAGCTCCGGTGGCAGCGGCATCGGCCACATAGACTCGCCGGCTAGCTCGGCTGCTGCCGCCACCCGGTCGCGGAGTTCATCGTCGTTCGCCATGATCGCCGAGACATGGGTACCCAGGGCGATCGTCTGCGCCCCCGTCAGCGTGGCGACGTCGACCAGCACGTCGGGGGAGTCCTCGCAGGCCCGGGCAATCGCGTCCGCCATGACGAGTCGTCCCTCGGCATCGGTGTTGAGCACCTCTACCGTCGTGCCGTTGTACATGGTGAGCACATCGCCAGGGCGTTGAGCGGCGCCGCTGGGCATGTTCTCTGCCAACGCCAAGTAGGCGGTCACCTTGACCGGTATCCCTAGCCGGGCGATGGCGAGGGTGGCAGTGGCAACGGCGGCGGCCCCCGCCATGTCGCACTTCATCGTGATCATCGCCGGCGGCGGCTTCAGGCTCAGCCCGCCGCTGTCGAAGGTGATGCCTTTGCCCACGAATGCCAGATGTCCCCTGGCCCGAGGTGGGCTGTAGGTCATCCTGACCAGGCGGGGCGGGTGATCGGATCCCTGCCCGACACCGATGATCCCGCCGTAGCCCTCGCGGGCCAGTTTGCGTTCGTTGTAGATATCCACCCGGATCGAGGTGTCCTGGGAGTGTCGGCGGACGAATTCCGCGAAGTCGTGCGGTGTCAGGGCCGACGGTGGAGTGTTGACCAGATCACGCGCCTCGATGACGGCCTTGGTGACGGTCTCGGCGTCGGCCACGGCCACCTTGACCGCCTTGGATCGGGCGTCCTCGGCCACGAGCAGGATAGTGGACGTGCCGGTGGACTCCTTCTCCGTTCCACTGCGGAAGGCGGTGAACCGATAGGCGCCCAGTCGGGCCCCCTGCCCGACGGCGGCGACGATCTCGGGGCTGTCGGCGGGCGTCGCGACGGCGACCGTTTTCCGATCGCCGGCAGCGCGAAGAGCGGAGCCCGCGACCCTGCGCACGTCCTCCGTCGTCGAATCCACCGCGATGCAGGCGAATACGATGACATCGGCGGTGACCAGTCCGGCCGAGGGCACCAGGACGACATCGCCAGCCTTGGCCGTCGGCGAGGCGGCGGTCAGCAGGTGGGTGAGTTTTGTGGCTAGCCCCTTGGTCGTGGGGGTGCCACGGGAGACAGCTGGGCCACCCTTGCGCATCGTCATGAAGACGACGAGGGCATCCGCCTTGGCGGCGGCCGGAGAAACGTTGGTCAGTCGCAGGGTGGTCATCGATCCTCCGGTTGCGCTCACACCGCACGCTTCGCGCGGCGATACCAGCCTAGTAGCGTTCCGGGCATGACCGAGGAACCCCAAGAGCGAGTCGACCATGCAGCACTTAAGCGCTCCCCCCTGCATATGGCGCACGACCAGGCCGGTGCGAAGTTCGCGTCCTTCGCCGGCTGGCAGATGCCACTTGAGTACACCGGAGTCGTTGCGGAGCACAACGCCGTTCGCACCAGCGTGGGCATCTTCGACGTTTCGCATCTGGGTACCACCCTGGTCCGCGGGCCCGGCGCGGTGGCCGCCCTCAACCGAATCCTGACCAACGACCTGGATCGGATCGGGCCGGGCCAGGCGCAGTACACGTTGCTCTGCACCCCTGAGGGGGACGTGGTGGACGACCTCATCGCCTATGTCTTCGGTCCCGACGATGTCCTGCTGATTCCCAACGCGGGCAACGCAGCAAGGGTCAACTCCGTGATCGCGGAAATGGTCGGCAACGACATCGAGGTGATCGACGCCCAGCAGGACACGGCGATCATCGCCGTGCAGGGACCCAGGAGTCGCGAACTGCTGGGAGCGTTGGGCCTACCAACCGATCTCGCCTACATGGCCGTGGCACGTTCCGAGCTGATGGGCGTCGAGGTGGTCGTGTGCCGTACCGGCTACACCGGCGAGTTGGGTTTCGAGCTGCTCATCCCGGCGGCAGATGCGGTCCGCGTCTGGGAGGCCCTGCTCACCGCGGGTGGGCCCCTCGGAGTGCTGCCCTGTGGCCTGGGTTCTCGCGACACCCTGCGCACCGAGATGGGCTACCCGTTGCACGGCCAGGATTTGGGTGGCGGAATCGGTCCGGTGGCTGCCCGGCTCAACTGGGCGATCGGTTGGGACAAGCCGGAGTTCCGCGGGCGGGAGGCCATCGTGCAGAGTCGCCACTCGGATCTGCAGCCCCGGCTGCGTGGCTTGGTGCTGCTGGAACGGGGAGTGCCGCGCCCGGGCGTCAGTGTCCACCTTGAGCCGTCGGGTCCGAGCCTGGGCACTGTCACCAGCGGTACCTTCTCGCCGACGCTGAAGACCGGGATCGCGCTGGCGTTGCTGGAGGCGGGGGTGTCCGACGGCGACGAAGTTGTGCTGAATGTTCGAGGGCGCATGCTGGCCGCTCGGGTCACGCCGCCGCCGTTCGTGGCGGGGACGGTACGGGACTGACGTCGCTGCGGCCGCTCAGCGGCGTGCCTCGAGGTCTAGCCGAGAACGGCCCAGGTGACCAAGACCCCGGTGGTGGCCAGTTCCACCGCCGCACCGAGGACATCCCCAGTCACGACGCCGAGCCGTCGGACGGCCAGCTGTCTGACAGCCAGGGCGCTCGCCAAGCCGACCAGCATGGCCGCGACCGAGACGAGCCACGGACCTCCTGAGGCGGCCACCAGTCCGGTGAACAGGAGTGCGTAGCCCGCGAACACCAGCCCAGCTGAGGTGAGGCTGGTGACTCCGACGACGCCCGCGCCGAGGCCGTCGTCGCGTGCCGGTGTGCCGCGGGTGGTCAGGAAACCCAGGGCGGCGCGCGACAGCACTACCGCACCTGCCAGGGCGATCACGCCCTGACCCTGGCTGAAGGCAGCGCCGAGAGCGGCGGCTTGCAGCCCGAGCACCAGCACCAGCGCAATGACCCCGAAAGCGCCGACACCGGGTTCGCGCATCACCTCCAGTGAATGATCACGCCCTCGCCGGGAGCCGAGGCCGTCCGCCAGATCAGCCAGCCCGTCAAGATGCAGACCTCGGGTGAACCAGGCGCACCCGGCCAACGCCACCAAGCTGGCGAGTAGGGCCGTAAGAGGGGAGGCGTTTCCAGCCCCTGAGGCCCCCCACCAGAGGAGGACAGCCGCCGCCGCCCCGGGTAGTGCCGCCAGCAGTCCCCACAGTGGTGCGGACAACACCGCAACCCTGGCCGGGCCGTGTCCGACCACCGCGGGCGGCGCCACCGGGTAGCGGGTGAAGGTACCGATTCCGAGTCGAATGCCGTCGCTCAACTGGTCTCCCACGACTCAGGGGCCAGAGTCCTCGACGGCGGAAGCGGCCTGCGGTGCCGACTCGCCGTCGGTCGTGGGTTGGCCGGGCACGTCGGGGAGGTCCTCGTGGTCGCCGGCACGTGACGGCCCTGAGACCCCGGCGGCGTCGAACGTTGCCATGTCGCGCAAGGTTGCCGAAGCGGCGTTGAGCACCGGCAGCGCGACCAGCGCGCCGGTGCCCTCCCCGAGGCGCAGCCCGTAGTCGACGACCGGTTCCAGGTCCAGCTTGTCCAGCACCATCGCGTGTGCTGGCTCGGTCGAGAGGTGTCCGGCGAGCCACCAGCCGCGAGCCCGGTAGGCGATGGAGTTGGCGACCAGTGCAGCCGCGCCGGAGATCAAACCGTCGAGGATCACTGGAACGCCGCGGACCGCGGCCTGCGGCAGGAGGCCGGTCACGGCGGCGGAGTCGGCGCCGCCGACTGCCGCCAGAATGGCGAGCGGAGCCCCCCGGTGCAGGCGACCGCGCGCGATTCCGTCCCGTACGGCGGCGCACTTGCGCATCCATGTCAGGTCGTCGATCCCGGTGCCACGGCCGACCACTTCGGCGGCGTTGCGGTGGCAGGCCAGCGCCACCAAGGTGGCGGCGGGGGTGGTGTTGCCGATACCCATGTCGCCGGCGATGAGCAGATCCGCGCCAGAGTCGATCTCCTCGTCCGCGATCGTGACCCCGGCGGCAAACGCGTTGGCCGCCTCCGCCCGGCTCAGGGCGTCCTCCCGGTCGATGGCCCCGGACGAACGACGAATCTTGAACCGCGTCAGGTCCGCCGGCACGGCCGCCGGGAGTTCGCTCCAATCGACATCCACGGACATGTCGATGACGCGTACTCCCACCCCGCAAGCATCCGCCAGGACGTTGGCGGCCGCCCCGCCGCTGAGGAAGTTCAGGACCATCTGGGCGGTCACTTCGCTCGGATAGGCCGAGGTGCCCGCCGCGTTGGCGATTCCGTGGTCTCCGGCGAAGATCACCAACCGTGGCCGTTCGAACCTTTTCGGCGGGCATTGCCCTTGAACTCCGCACAGCCAGATCGACAGCTCCTCCAACCGACCGAGCGCGCCGGCCGGCTTCGTCAGCTGGAGTTGGCGCTCAACGGCAGAAGTGCGCGCACGCTCGTCGGGTAGCTCGACTCTCGCCGCCATGGCCGCCAGGTCAAGGGTGCTGCCGTCGGAAATAGGATCCGTCACCGTCGCCCCTTCGTCAGGGAGAGCGCCCGGCCGGCCACCATCAGCACGGCGTCGTCGCAGGCCTCCGCCACGTCGGTGTTGACTGCTCCCAGAACGTCTCGGAACAGCCTTCCCGACGCGTGGGCGGGCACCACACCGGAGCCCACCTCGTTGCTCACCAGCACGATCTTTCGCGCAGGACTAGTGCGTATCGCCTCGCACAGATCAGAGGTTGCAGCCTGGATAGCCGAGGCCGCCGAACGTTCGTCGTCCCAGCCGCTCGCCTCGTCGATGATCCGACTGCACCACAACGCGAGGCAGTCGATCAACACCGTGGCGTCCGTCGGTACCCGCCGTAGTGTTTCGCCGAGGTCGATCGTCTCCAGGGTGCGCCAGCCTGGGGGACGTCGACGGGTGTGTCGACGAATCCTCTCCTCCCAGTCGGCACCCATGCCGCTGCCCAGTGGCCACCCCGTGGCCACATAGTGGACGTCACCGGCAGCGGCCACGAGATTCTCGGCGAAAGTGGACTTACCCGACCGGGCACCTCCGAGCACGAGGGTGGAGTGCGCGGTCGGACCTCTGTCGGCGCGGGTCGATGGCGGCACCTCCAGGACGGTGCCGTCGGGCACGGCGCGGGCGCCGACACGGGCGAGCCAGGTATGCAGGCTGGCCTCAGGTGGGTTGTGGTGCCCGAGATGGATTGCGATCACGTCGGTGTCGGCCGTCACGGCGGCTGCACGCCGCAATAAGTCGATGGTCGTCTGGAACGTCGAATGATCTAAGTGGCCCGGGGTGGTGATCAGTCCGGGGTCCCCGAAAGTGAGCTCCAGCAGTACCAGGTCGTAGCGAGCATCCGCGATTGCAGTCAACATGGCGGCGTCGGGGACGCCGGTGTCCGAGGCGTAGAGCAGGCGCGCGGGTCTGCCGCTCTCAGCCTGCCTCGACTCTGGTGCGGCAACGTCGTAGAGCACAGCCTCCTCTGCCAGCGCATCGGAACCGCCGGCTCCGTGATTGCTGGGCAGTACCCGGACCGTGTGCCCGGTCGAAGGGCACTCCACCAGGTCGCCGGGCGATACCACACGGAGTTGAACCGCTGTCCCCGATGGCAGCCACTGCTGCGCCTGGGCGATGACGGTCGGAGGTCCGAGGATGGTCAGTGGCCGATCGACGCAGTCGGACCACTGGCGGTGCAACAGGAAGGCGGGGTCCCAGTGGTCGTGATGTGCGTGGCTGACCAGCACGGTGGTCACGGCCGTCAGATCGGCGCGGGCCCGCGCGGCGGACCCGGCGAGACAGGGCGCAGGGTCAATCAGGAGGACACCGTCGACGAGCACTCCGCCGGCGAGTCGAACGTTGCCGGTGGATCGCGCATCGTCGCAGGTCTCGCAGTGGCAGAACGGCTGGGGGATGCCGTCCGCCGCGCCGGTGCCCAGCAGAGCCACCTTCATGCCCGCGCTCCGTCCTGCCCTGTCGCCGGCGCCGATGAGCTCCGCGCAGGCTCGAAGACGATGGGTACGTCGAACGCCGCGCGACGGGTCGCTCGACGCAGTGCCGCGAGTATCGGCGGCCCGGCGATCAGCAGTAGTACCGCGACCAAGGCGGCTCTCGGTAGGTCGAATCCGAGGGAGGTGGCGAGGTTGAACAACAGCCAGCGGTGCAGGTTCTCGAGCACCGGCGCCCCAGCCACGAACGACAGCTGGGTTGCGGTCCCGGTGGCCCAGGGCCAGAACCAGAGGTTGAGCAGGAAACCGTAGGCGATGGCGGCCACCGCGCCGTAGGCCGCGATCAGCGGTGCCTCAGCGCGCCCACGAAGTTGGGGCAGTAGGCCGGCGCCGAAGCCGACCCAACCGGCCGCGATCATCTGGAACGGCAGCCACGGTCCGACGCCCCCGGTGAGCAGTGCCGATGCGAACAGCGAGACGTTGCCCAGCAGGAAGCCGAAACCCGGTCCAAGCGCTCGACCCCCGAGGATGATGACCACCCAGATCGGTTCGAAGCCCACCGTGCCGGCCCCCAGCGGGCGCAGGGCCGCCGCGACCGCCGACAGCACGCCCAGCATGGCCACCCCGCGGGCGTCTAGGCCGCCATCGGCGACCTCAGTCATCACCAGCAGCAACAAGAGCGGCAGCAGCACCGCGAACAGCCATGGGGCATCCGAACTGTGGCCGAGAATTGCGCTACCCGGTCTGGCGAGAAAGGGCCAGAAGAACGAGACCAGGCCGACGGCCGACACAGCTGCCAGCACAACCCGGGTACGGACGCGCAGCATCCCTCCAGCGCGGGCGGTCCGTGGCTGCGGGGGGCGTGCCGTGGCGGTGGTCGGGTTCATCCGGCCACCGCCAGCGCCGCCTCGACCTGGCCTACGGTGAGCCAGCGTTCTGGCGACATGATCTTCGCGACCTGCGGCGCGAAGATCGGTGATGCGGTGACAACCTCGGGGGTCGGCCCGACGGTGACGACTTCGCCGTCGGCGATGATGGCCACCCGGTGGGCGACCTCGGCGACGAGTTCGACGTCATGCGTGGCCATCAGCACCGCGGTCCCGCCGTTGGCGCAGGACCGCAGGATCTCGATCAGGCGTCGTTTGGAGCCGTAATCGAGCCCGCGGGTCGGCTCATCCAGCAGCAACATGGGCGGCGAGCTGGCCAACACCATGGCGAGAACCAGGCAGAGTCGCTGGCCTTCGGACAGATCGCGGGGGTGTGCTTGGTGTGAGATGTCGGGCGCCAACCGTTGCAGCAGGGCCGCGGTCGTTCCTGGCGGGGCATCGGTGTCTCGATCGGCGGCAACGCACTCATCGGCGACGGTCTCGGCACACAGCAGGTCGGCTGGTTCCTGCGGGACGAAACCGACGGTCGCCACGAGTTCCCGGCCATGCAGTTGGGCCGGGTCGAAGCCGTCGACCCGCACTCGACCGCCGCCCACCGGCACCATCCCGACGGCCGCCTTCAGCAAGGTGGACTTGCCGGCCCCATTGCGCCCCATCAGCGCGAGGACCTCACCGGAGGACACCGTGATATCGGCGCCTGCGAGAGCGAGGACCGAGCCATAGGCCACATGCAGTGCGTCACACTCCAGCACCGGCCGCTGGGTGGCGGCAGTTGTGGTGGCGGGTAGGTCTTCGAGCCCTCGGACCCGTTCTAGTCGTTCACGGAGCCCGGAGGCCGCACGCCGGGCATCACGCACCGTGGTCGGCAGCGGCTGCCACCCGGCGAGACGGCCGAGTTGCACCACGGGTGGGGCGACGGGTGAGTCGGCCATCATCTCGGCCGGGGTGCCGACTCGCGGCGGCGCACCTGATTCGACCACCACGATCCGGTCGGCGTACTGCACGACGCGCTCCAACCGGTGTTCGGCCATCACCACGGTCAGCCCGAGGTCGTGGACCAGTCGCTGCAGGGCGGCCAGGACCTCCTCCGCGGCTCCGGGATCCAGGGCCGAGGTGGGTTCGTCGAGCACCAAAACCCTCGGGTGGCTGGTCAGGACCGAGCCGATCGCCACCCGCTGTCGCTGACCCCCCGAGAGCGACAGGAGTGGTCGATCGCGCAAATCCGCCAGACCCATCAGATCCAGCGTCTCCTCCACCCGCTTGCGCATCACCTGTGCCGGGATGCCCAATGACTCCATCCCGTAGGCCAGTTCGTCTTCGACAACGTCGGTGACGAAGCCACTCATTGGATCTTGCAGGACGATCCCGACGATGTCGGCCAGTTCACGCGGGGGGTAGTCATGGGTGTCGCGGCCGTCGACGAGGACCCGGCCGTTGAGGGTGCCGCCGGTGAAGTGGGGAACGAGGCCGTTGATCGTCTGGAGCAGTGTGGTCTTGCCCGAGCCTGTCTCGCCGACGACCAGGCAGAGCTCGCCCTCCGGGATGTGCACGTGGGTGTCGACGAGGGCGGGGGCCGGCGCGTCGGTGTAGGTGACGGAGACGTGGTCGAAGGTGATCATGCCGGCACCGCCTCAATGGTCGCGGGCGAGCGTACAGGCATCGGTGGCTCCGGCGTGACGAACGCCGGCATCGCGGCGATCAGGATGCCCAGTAGGGCGAGCGGCGGCACCGCCGGCCAGACCGGCGGAGTCACCGAGGTGGTCACATCCTGCGGATTCAGCACCCCGACGGCGATGACCGCCGCGGCCGCGAGCAGTCCACTGCCCGCGGTCACCCACTCGGGCCACGACCACGGGTCGGGGCGGTAGCGGGTGCGAGTGCTGCGTCGGCCCGAGCGCCACATGCCCAGTCCGGCCGCCGACACACCGAGGACCAGAATCGGGGCGCCGGCGATCGAGGCGGCCGAGCCGTCCAGCAGGGCATACAGGCCCAGGCACACGCCGACCACGCCGCCGAGGACGAGCGCCGCGGTCACCCGCCGCTCGCCGCGGGTACGTTCCGCTGTTCGACCGTAACCTCGGCTGTCCATGGCGGCGGCGAGGGCCACGGACCGCTCTAGAGCACCGGAGAAGACGGGCATGGCCGATCCGGCAACTCCCCGAATACCTGTCGAGGGTCGGCCGCGCAACCTGCGGGCGGTCTTGACCCTCCCCACGTCCGCAACCATCGCCGGGGCGAAGGACAGGGCCACCACGACTGCGACACCGACCTCGTACAGGGCGGCCGGCATCGCCTTGAGCAACCTGGTGGGGGAGGCCAAGGACGTGGCGGCGCCCAGGCAGGCCAGCACCGTCGCCAGCCGCAGACCGTCATACACGGCGGCAAGGAGCGACTCCGCGGTGATCTGGCCGCCGAGGCGCAGCCCGGCGAGCCAACCGGGCAGGTCCACCGTTGGAAGCGTGATCAGCACGTCGTTGCCCTGGGGGGCGCCAAACAGCACCTGGAACAGCAGCCGGAAACCCACCACGAATAGTCCGAGCTGCAGGAAAACGACGAAGGATCGTGCCCAGGGTGCTTCCGGTCGACGCGCGGACACCACCAGCGCCGCAACGCCGAGGATCGACAACAGCAGGATGGGGTTGGTGGTGCGGGAGGCCGCCGCGGCGAGACCGATGGCCCAGAGCCACCAAGCGCCGGGGTGGAGCCAGCGCGGTCGCCGGCTCGAAGTCATCGATGTCCTCTCGGGCACTCGGAGGACGGCTGGCGGGGCGCCGGCTGGGGGACGTCCCGACCGCTACCTCGGCGGTTTCGTGGGTCCGCGCCCTCCCCAGGTGATCCGACTCGCCGACCGGGACCGGACGGAACCGGTCGGACGACTCACGGTTGCGGGACAGTGCCGGAATCCCACCGGCTTCCCCTGGACTGCTTCGGAAGGCGCACGGACGCCGGTCGGCGTTCGCGCTGCCCATTGTGCACCACGGACGCTAGTCGGCGGGGTGCAGGCTCATGGGGCCGTAGACCCGCTCCCCGTCCGACAGCAGGGTCACCGAGTCGACTCCCTCGTCCAGCAGGTCACGCCAGCATTCGCCGATCCACGACTCAGCCTCGCCCTGGGTGGGGAATTCGACGGTTGTGGCGCTGACTGGCGCCTCGATGAGTTCGCTGCCGTCGGCCGACTGGTAGCGCCACGTGAAGGTCATCGTCACTCCTCTAGGGTCGGGTGCGGGGAGATCGCGTCAGGCTTGGGTCTGTCACGGCGACGTCTGCGAGGATCGCATCCATCCTGGCTTTGATATCAGCGTCGAGGTCAATCCCGCTCGCCTTGATGTTTCCGGCAACTTGTTCCGGCCGGGTGGCCCCGATGATCGCGGCGGAGACGTTGTCGTTCGCCAGTACCCAGGCGAGGGACAGTTGCGCCACCGTCAGGTCCATCTCGTCTGCAAGCGGGCGCAACTGGGCGACCGCGCTCAGCACCTCGGGCCGCAACCAGCGGCTGATGAAGGCTGACCCTTGTTCGGAGGCGGCGCGCGAGTCGGCCGGGGGAGCGGAGTCGGCGGTGTACTTTCCCGTCAGGACGCCCTGAGCCAGCGGCGACCACACCAATTGTCCGATGCCGTTGGCGCGACAGACCGGGTCGACCTCGGTCTCGATGACCCGCCACAGCGCGGAGTACTGAGGCTGGTTGGAGACGATCTTGTCGAAGCCCATTTCGGAGGCGATCTTCACCGCCTCGGTGATCTCCTCGGCCCGCCACTCCGACACCCCGATGTAGAGCACTTTGCCCTGTCGTACCAGATCGTCGAAGGCTCGCAGCGTTTCCTCGAGCGGCGTGAAGTAGTCGAACCTATGGGCCTGGTACACGTCGATGTAGTCGACCCCGAGACGCCGAAGAGACCCGTGACAGGCGTTCATGATGTGCTTGCGCGAGAGTCCGCGGTCATTGGCACCTGGGCCGACCGGCCAGAATGTCTTCGTCATGATCTCGAGGCCATCGCGACGTTGGCCCGCCAGGGCGCGGCCCAGAACTTCCTCAGCCGCGGTCCCGGCATAGATGTCGGCCGTGTCGAAGGTGGTGATCCCGCCGTCGAGTGCGGCGTGCACGCAGGCGCGCGCCTGGTCCTCCTCGATCTGCGAGGCGTGGGTGATCCAGTTGCCGTAGGCGAGCTCGCTGATGTGCAGCCCGCTGCCGCCGAGTCGTCGAAACCTCATGATCGAACCCTAGGGCCGCGTGGCGGGCGACGCGACAGGGTGGGTTGCGCGGGGTATTACTTCTTCTGCTTGGGAACGACCGGCGCGCCCCCGGGGCGCACCTTGGGCGGTGGCAGCCGCAACTTGCGGATCTGTACGGCCCTCATGATGGCGTACATCGTCGTGCCCCGACGATCCTCAGGGTTGGGGAATTCGGCGGACAGGGCACGCTTGATCCGGAACACGGTGAAGCTGGTGTCGGCGATCACCACGATGAGCATGACGACCCACGACAGGTTGACGATGCCGCGCAGGGTCTGATTGGGGATCAGGCTGAGCAGCAGGACGGCCAGGGCCAGGAAGATGAACCACTCGGAGAAGAGCCGACGGCTGTCCACCCAGTTGCGAACGAAGGCTTTCGCGGGACCGCGGTCGCGAGGAGGCAGAGCACTCTCGTCGCCGCGCATGAGGGCCTCGCGCTGGTGCTGTCGCTCCGCGCGTTCGCGCTCCCGCAGGGCCTTCTTCGCGGCCTTGGGGTCCGAGGGGACCTTCAGCGACTGCTTGCGCGCCGCCTCCGCCTCCTTGCGGGTGGGCGTGGGGCGACCCTTGCCGGCCGGCGCAGCGTCGCTGACCTCGGGGGCGTCGTCGTTGGCGGTGGACTCGGATTGCTGTGAGCGGCGAAACACCACCCCAGGTTACGCGGGTGCCGACACCGGCGTAACACCCGCATCATGCTGCGGCCCCTTCCTGCTGGGGCCGGGTGCCCTAGGCTGTTGGCAAACAAATGGCTTTCCCGGCGGCGGCCGCCCCGGGTCCGCGATGAAAGGTCCTCCTCAATGGGTCTCTGGCAGCGCTTCAAACTCATCTTCAACTCCAAGGCCAACAAGGTTCTGGACAAGGCCGAGGATCCGCGCCAGACGCTGGACTACTCGTACGAGAAGCAGCTGGAGTTGCTGCAGAAGGTACGCAGGGGAGTGGCCGATGTCGCCACGTCGCGTAAGCGTCTCGAGCTGCAGATCGCCCAGTTGGATCAGCAGTCGAACAAGTTGGAGGACCAGGCTCGCGCCGCACTGGCCCACGGTCGTGAGGACCTCGCCCGTGAGGCCCTCACCCGCCGATCGGGTCTGAGCAACCAACTGGCCGACCTCAACACCCAGTTGGCGGGCCTGCAGCAGCAGGAGGAGAAACTCACCCAGGCCGCTTCGCAGCTGCAGGCCAAGGTGGAGGCTTTCCGCACCAGGAAGGAGACCATCAAGGCCACCTACTCCGCCGCCGAGGCGCAGACCAAGATCAACGAGGCTGTCACAGGTATCTCAAGCGAACTGGGGGATGTCGGCCTCGCCATCCAGCGGGCCGAGGACAAGACCCAGCAGATGACCGCCAGGGCGGGGGCGCTGGACGAGTTGGTGTCCTCCGGCGCTCTCGAAGATGCCACCGGTACGTCCAAGGACTCGATCACGGCCGAGTTGGAGCGGTTGTCGAACCAGTCCGAGGTCGACGCCACGCTGGAGAAGCTTCGCGCCGAAGTTGGCGGTGCCGCCGCCAAGCCCGCCGTCTCCGCGGCGCCCCCGCCGGCCGTGGGTGCGGCTGACTCGGCGGGCGGCAGCACCTCCACCGAGGCGGTCAAGCCGGCGAAGGACGCCGATTCCGCAACGGAGTAGGCGCGGTTTCGAACGGAGAATCCACCATCGGGAAGTTCGCGGGCGCCCGTTGGTGTTGCTCCTGACATGACTCGCACGCGCTACGCCTCCGACCGAGGGCTTTCCGTGCGGATGGGCGCGACCCTGTTCATGCTTGGCCTGCTCTACGTGGTGCTGATCGGCTTCCTCATCGCCATCGGCATCGGATGGTTCTTTGCCGTGTTGATCGCCGCGGGCGGGCTGTTCGCCCAGTGGTACTTCTCCGATCGGATGGCCCTCTTCGCGATGAATGCGCGGGAGGTCACCCCCGAACAAGCACCGCAGTTGCACGCGGTGATTGATCGGCTCTGTGTGATGGCTGACATGGAGAAGCCCAGGGTGGCGATTGCCGAGTCCGACGTGCCCAACGCGTTCGCAACGGGTCGAAGCCCAAGCCGGTCGGTGGTCTGTGTCACCACAGGCCTGCTGCGGCGCCTCGACGTTGAGGAGGTGGAGGCGGTCCTGGCCCACGAGTTGTCCCATATCGCCCACCGTGACGTGCTCGTGATGACCCTCGCTTCGGTGGCAGGCGTCGTCGCGGGTTTCCTTACCCGGATCGCCCTGTTCGGAGGAGGGCGCAGCCGCGACCAGAATGCCCTGGTCATCGTCGTCTCGGTGATCGTGGTCTCAGCAGTGGTCTATGCCGTGAGCTTCCTGCTCACCCGGATGCTGTCGCGCTACCGGGAACTCGCCGCCGATAGGGCAGGGGCCCTGCTCACCGGCCAGCCGAGCGCCCTGGCCTCAGCCCTGACCAGGATCAGCGGCGACATGGGCGCCATCCCCACGACCGATCTGCGCAAGGCGGAGGCGTTCAACGCCTTCTTCTTCGCCCCGGCGATCGCCCCGGGAACGTCACTGGCCTCCCTATTCGCGACCCATCCGCCGTTGCAGGTGAGGCTGGAGAACTTGGCCAAGGTCTCTCAGCAATTGGGGCAGTAACGACACTTCGCATTAGGGTGACCTTTCGTGGGCTTCCTCGACGCCATCCTCGGGCGCAGCAAACCAGTGCGGCCCGACCTGGACAATCTCTTCGGGCTGCCGAGTGCGGCCGTCACTCTTGCGACTGTGGGTGTGAAGCCCACCGGCTCCGCGGCGGTCGCATTCCGGGCGCCCGAGGGGAAGGCGTTCGCCGACGTGCAGGCAGAGATCACCGAACTGCTGGAGCGGAGCAGCGGACCCACCGTTGAGCTCCGAACAGACGAGTACGGCTACTCCTGGCTGATGATGACCACTGATCCGCCGGATATCTCCGAGTTGGTCACAGGTCTGCATGCCATCAATGTCAGCCTGCAGGACGCCGGTTTCGGGTCGTCGTTGTTGTGCTCACTGGTGTCGTTCACCGATCGCACCGATCGGCGGTTCGCGCTGGTGTACTTGTTCAAGCAGGGCACCTTCTACCCGTTTGTACCGGAAGCCGACGGAAGCCGCCTGCGCGACAACATCAGCGAACTCAAGCTGCGCGATCTGATCGCCGACGATGTTGCGGTGGAGCGGGACCTCACCCGCTGGTTCGCGCTGTGGGGCGCACCTGGATTGGACAGCCCGTCGGAGGACGATTCCCCTTCCCGGTGACCGGTCAGGTGGCGTACTCGGGTGCAGCCCCTGGATCGACGGGCGTCCTTGCGGTGCGTTGCACGGCCGCTGCTAATCGCGCGGCGCCGCCGCAACGCCGGGCAGCGCCAACATCTGATCCAGGGCCACCCGGGCGAAGTGGGCAACCTCCGGAGCTACCTCTATCTGGTTGACGATCCTGCCCGCGGCGAGGTTCTCCAGGGACCAGACGAGGTGGGGGAGATCGATCCGATTCATCGTCGAGCAGTAGCAGACCGTCTTGTCGAGGAACACGACCTGCTTGTCCGGATGCTCACGGGCCAATCGTCGGACCAGGTTCAGTTCGGTACCCACCGCCCAGGACGTTCCGGGGGCGGCCTCCGCCAGGGTCTTGACGATGTACTCGGTCGAGCCCACCTGGTCGGCCGCTGTGACGACCTCATGGCGACACTCGGGATGCACGAGTACCTGGACGCCCGGAATACGTTCGCGCACCTCGTTCACGCTGTCGAGGGTGAAACGCCCGTGCACCGAACAATGGCCGCGCCACAGGATCATCTTGGCGGCGGCCAGCTGGGTCTCGCTCAACCCGCCCGAGGGCCGGTGCGGGTTGTAGACGACACAGTCGTCCAGGTCCAGGCCGAGGTCGAGCACAGCGGTGTTGCGCCCGAGGTGCTGATCGGGCAGGAACAACACCCTTTCACCATGGTCGAAGGCCCATTCCAGCGATGCTTTGGCATTGCTGGAGGTGCAGACCGTGCCACCGTGTCGGCCCGTGAACGCCTTGATCGCGGCGCTGGAGTTCATGTAGGTGACCGGAACCGTCGTCTCGGCCAAGCCCTGGGATTCCAGGATCGCCCAAGCATCCTCAACCTGATCGATGCCGGCCATGTCGGCCATGGAACAGCCGGCCGCGAGGTCCGGCAGGATCACCCGTTGGGTGTCGGCCGTGAGGATATCCGCGCTCTCGGCCATGAAATGGACTCCGCAGAACACGATGAACTCGCTGTCCGGGCGGGCAGCCGCTTCCCGGGCGAGTTTGAACGAATCACCTGTGACATCCGCGAACGCCACCACCTCGTCGCGTTGGTAGTGGTGGCCGAGGATGAACACCCTGTCACCGAGTTGGTCCTTCGCCCGCTGAGCACGAGCCATCAGGTCGGGATCGCTGGGTGGTGGAAGTGCGCCGGGACAGTCGACCCCGCGCTCGCTGAGGGGGTCGGTGTCCTGCCCCAGCAGGAGCAAGGCCAGGGGCGAAGGCTCGGGTTCAACGAAGGTGTCGGCCATGGGGACATCTTGGCACGCGAAGATGGGTAGTCTCCCGTGCTGTGCGAGTGATCGTGGCCCCCGACTGTTTCGGCGGTACCTTGACGGCTTCCGAGGCGGCGAGGGCGATGGCCGAGGGGTGGGCGAGGCATGCCCCGGACGATGAGCTCGTGCTCCGTCCGATGTCCGACGGTGGGCCCGGTTTCGTGGAGGTGGTGGCGGAGGCCACCGACGCCGAGTTGCTCGACATCCCCACGACCGGCCCGCTCGGCCAGGATGTGACGGCCACGATCGCCATGGTCGACGACACCGCCTACATCGAGGCGGCCCAGGCGTGTGGACTGCAACTTGTCCCCGGCAAGGTGCGCAACCCCGGGCACACCACGTGTTTCGGGGTGGGTCAACTCATCGCGGCGGCGGTCGATGCCGGCGCCAGTCGAATCGTGGTAGGCCTCGGGGGCTCTGCCACCAACGACGGTGGTGCCGGCATGCTGGCGGCCCTCGGCGCAGTGGCGGACGGCCCCCTGGACGCCGGCGGGGGCCCCCTGCGCACCCTGACCCGCGTCGATATCGAGGCTGCCCGCGAAGCAGTTGCCGGCGTCGAATTGGTAGCCGCGAGCGACGTGGACAACCCGCTGCTGGGAATGCGCGGCGCTACCCGGATCTTCGCTCCGCAGAAGGGGGCGACCCCGGAGCAGGCCGACCGGCTGCTGACATGGGGGCTGGAGGCGG
>CAZKVQ010000045.1:0-5758 GCA_964556255.1 uncultured Actinomycetes bacterium | reverse complement strand
AAACCCTGGAGGCGGCCCTGGGGAACTTCGCCGAGCTCGTGGGTCGGGCACCCAACGGCAAGGACCCGGCGTTGGCCGCCGGCGCCGGGGCGGCGGGCGGGCTCGGCTACGCCCTGGCCCAACTGGGCGCTCGCAGGGCGCCAGGGATCACCACCGTCGCCGAGATCGTGGGGCTCCCGACCTTGACCGCGCAGGCCGACCTGGTGATCACCGGCGAGGGTCGATTCGACTGGCAGTCCCTTCATGGGAAGGTTGTCAGCGGCGTTGCGGCCATCGCGCTGGACCGGGCTCGGCCGTGCATCGTGCTCGCCGGCGAGGTGATCGTCGGTCGGCGTGACTACTCGGCGATCGGCGTCACGGGGGCCTACTCGGCCAGCGATACCGTCGGCTCGGTGGCGCAGTCCATGGCGCAGCCCGCCGAGGCCCTTGCCGCCACCGCTGAGCGGGTGGCCCGGACCTGGTCGCGACGGAACTCGTCCACCTGATCGGGCAGAGCCGATCGGGGGATCGGTGGAGACGCGGGCGGGGCTCGGCGCGACGAGTCGTCGTTGGCCGGGAATAAGTTAGGCTTACCTGATCGTTCTGAACAGCAGTCCCAGCCAAGAGGAGTTTTCATGAGCACCGACAGCGTCATCGGCACCGAAGCCCCCGAGGGCGAGAGCGGCGCGACCGTGGACGGCGTGCTTCTGACCGAGTCCGCTTCGGCGAAGGTGAAGTCCCTGCTCGAGCAGGAGGGTCGCGACGACCTCGCCCTGCGGGTGGCGGTGCAGCCCGGTGGATGTTCCGGACTTCGCTATCAACTCTTCTTCGACGACCGCAAGCTGGACGGTGACGTGAGCAAGGACTTCGGCGGAGTCAGCGTCGTCACCGACCGGATGAGTGTGCCCTATCTGGGCGGCGCCGTGATCGACTTCGTCGACACCATCGAGAAGCAGGGTTTCACCATCGACAACCCGAATGCCACTGGCTCCTGCGCCTGTGGTGACTCCTTCCACTAGTCCGGCGCCGGGCAACGATCCCCGCGCATGGCAGGATTTGCGGCCATGCGCATCTGTATAACGGGTTCGGTCGCGACCGACCACCTGATGACCTTCCCCGGAAAGTTCACCGACTCCCTCGTTGCGGACCAGCTCCACACCATCAGCCTGTCGTTCCTGGTCGACGACCTGCAGGTCAGGCGTGGCGGCGTCGGGGCAAACATCGCCTTCGGCCTGGGCACGCTCCAGGTCAGGCCGGTGCTGCTGGCAGCGGTCGGCGGGGATTTCGCCGACTACCGCTCCTGGCTCGAGCGCCACGGAGTGGACACTTCCTTCGTCCAGGTGTCCGATGTGGCCCACACCGCAAGATTCGTGTGCACCACAGATTCCGCCCACAACCAGATCGCCTCGTTCTATCCGGGGGCGATGGCCGAAGCCCGCAACATCGAGATCGAACCGGTGGCCAGCCGGTTGGGCGGTCTGGACCTGGTGCTGGTCGGCCCCAATGATCCGGAGGCGATGCTGCGGCACACCGAGGAATGCCGCGAGCGTGGCATCCCGTTCGCTGCAGACCCCTCGCAGCAACTCGCCGGGATGGCTGGTGAGGACATCCGACATCTGATCGACGGCGCCGCGTACCTGTTCACCAACGAGTACGAGGCCGCGCTCACAGAGCAGAAGACGGGCTGGTCGGCCGCCGAGATCCTGGATCGGGTCGGTGTCCGGGTCACCACCCTCGGCAAGGACGGTGCCAAGATCGAAACCCGGGACGGAGAAGTGGCCCGGGTGTCAGTCCTTCCGCGGGAGGTCCGGCTGGCCGATCCAACCGGAGTCGGGGACGCCTTCCGTGCCGGCTTCCTCGCCGGGTTGGTGTGGGGGGTCTCGCCGCAGCGCTGCGCGGAGATCGGATCGATGCTGGCGACCTATGTGATTGAGACGGTCGGAACCCAGGAGTACGAGTTCACCTCCGACGACTTCGAGCGCCGCTTCGCGGAGGCCTACGGTGACGAGGCTGCCGCTGAGATCGCCGGCAGGCTGACCGCCTGAGTCGTGGCTGAGATCGAGGTGCCCGCGATCGCCGGCACCTGGACGGTCCCCGAGGAACTGACTGAGCAGACGGAGATCGTGCTGCTGGGGGGACGGGTCGAGCCCGCGAGCATGCTGCAGGGCTATGCCGGCGGGTTGTTCCCGATGGAGGTGCCGGTGGCGGGCGACGGCGACCGACCCGCGGGCACCGTCTTGGCTTGGTTGGCTCCCGATCCGCGCGGAGTGTTGGCTGCACCCGGCTTGGTCCCCAGCAGGTCCCTGAGGCGTTCGATGTCCCGGTTCGATTTCTCCGTCGACGAGGCATTCGCTGAGGTGGTGGCCGGCTGCGCTGACCCCCGTCGTCCTGGTGGTTGGATCAACGAGGACTACCGCGTCGCATATCTGGCTCTGCATGAGGCCGGCTATGCGCATTCTGTGGAGGTGTGGCTGGCGGGGGAACTCGTGGGTGGGCTGCTCGGCGTTGAACTCGGCGGCCTCTTCTGCGCCGACAGCAAGTTCCGACGCGTGACGGACGCATCCAAAGCCGCCGTCGCCCATCTGAGCCGACTCATCTTCGGCGCCCCGGATGGCGACCAACGGCTGGTGGACGTGCAGTGGCTGACAGATCATCTGGCCTCGTTGGGCTGTCACGAGATGGCGGGTTCGGATTACGCGGGCCGGTTGCCGGGATTACTGAGGTTGCCACCCGCCTTGGGAGGGCCGAGCCTCACCAGATAGCGCCGGCCCGGCGGTTGCGGCCGCATGCCCAGGAATTTCGCGCTCTTCATTCGGCACCAGGCAGCAACGTCCGCGTCCGCGGCTGGATCGTCGGACAGCAGATCGATCCGCGCCCCCTCGGGCAGTCCCGCGGCCGCCCGTGCCAGCGCGATGACCGGTTGCGGACAGGCCAGCCCGAAGGCGTCCACGACGGTGACGGCTTCGTCAAAGGGGGATCCGGTGTCAGAGGTCACAGGTCTGCCGCTCCGCCTGCCACGCGCACAGACCTCACCGCGTCCGGCAGCTCATCGAGGAACCTGTCGATGTCCTGTTCGGTGGTGTCAAGGGGGAGGGAGACCCGGACGTTGCCGCTGCCCAAGGCCCCGATCGCGCTGAGTACGTGGCTCATCTCACCGTTGTCGTTGGCGCAGGGGGAGCCACTGGCCACTGCGAATCCTCGGCGGTCCAGCTCCAGCAGCAGAGCCTCCCCGTCCACATAGAGTGCCGAGAGCGCGACCAGGTAGGGCAGGTGGTCCGTGGCAGACCCGTGCATGGCCACGTCGGGCACTCGGTGGGGGATATCCGCCCGCATTCTGGTCGTCCAGGCATGATGTCGCGCCGCGGTCGCCGGGAGGTCGACCAGCGTTCCCTCCAATCCCAGGGCGGCCGCGGCCACGCCGGCCACATTCACCTGCCCGGGTTCGCCGACGGCCGGACCCATCCCCGGTCTGGTCGCTCGATGGCCGGTTCCCGGACGAACCACCAGCAGGCTGGGTGTTCCGCCCGCCCAGCTCCTGGCATCCGCGACCAGCCCCAGCCAGCTGCATGCCGGTAATGGCACGCGACCCACGGAGGTCGAAGCCTCCACGACCAGCGGTACGCCGGCCATCTCGCAGGCGGCCGCGGCAGCGACAAGGGGCTGCAGGGATCCGGTCTCCTGGTTCGCCACCTGCAGCAGGGCCAGCCCGGGTCTCTGGCCGAGCAACTCCTGCCAGTGTCCGAGGTCGATGATCCCGTTCCCGTCGACGCGGCAGAGCAGCGGCTCAGCCGGGGAGGAGCGTTCCGCTGCCCAGGTAAGGGCGCTCCGCCGCTCGACCCGGCTCAGCAGGACGGGCGGCTCACCTAGGGAGCTCAGAGCTGCCTGGATCGCCATGTCGAGGTTCGGGTAGTAGTGGACGGCTGCACCGGGCGCGCCCAGCGAGACCGCGATTGAGGTCGCCGACGCCTCGGCGATGGTCCGGCTTCGACGCCCCTCATGGGCGCGCAGTCCGGGGTCTGCCCAGCCGCTTGCAGCCGCATGCGAGTACGCCTCCGCGGCGACTGCGGACATGGGCTGACCGGCCTCCGCAGCAAGGAATACCCGGTTCACGGGGCTCATTCTGCCGCCTGATCCGGCCATGTCGTGGGTACATCGACCGACACTCCCACGCCAAGGTTCCACCCAAGGTCTCGCAACGGCCCAACCTGCGCTAATCTCACCGTCAGGCACCACCTGACTGTCTGCGCCGGGAGCGCGTGGACCTCTCGACAAGTGGAAGGCGACACGTGCAACGCATCGACAGTGCAAAGCGGGTCCGCCGCACCGGCGCCTGGGTAGGCATAGCCGCCCTGGCCACCCTGAGCCTTGGCGGCTGTTCGGCCGCCGCGTGGTCCCGTGGGGGAATGCCGGAAGGCGCGTCCGAAGAATCCAGCATTGTGCAGAGTCTCTGGAACGGCACCTGGGTGACTGCCCTGGCCGTGGGAATCCTCACCTGGGGCTTGATCATCTGGTGCATCATCGTCTACCGGCGTCGTCGTGGGGACACCTCGGTTCCGCGGCAGTTGCGCTACAACATCCCGATCGAGGTCCTCTACACGGTTGCCCCCATCGCGGTTGTGGGGGCGCTGCTGTTCTTCACCATCCGTGACGCTTCCGAACTCACGACAGTGAAGAACGACCAGAAGGAGACCATCGGGGTGGTCGGTTTTCGGTGGTCGTGGACCTTCAACTACCTCGATCAGAACGTCTACGACGTCGGTGTGCCGGGAGATACGAACCTGCCGACCCTCTATCTGCCGGTAAACGAAAAGGTCAAGTTCAAGCTCGCCTCCCCGGATGTCATCCACTCGTTCTGGGTGCCTGCCTTCCTGTTCAAGATGGATGTGGTGCCGGGCCGCTACAACGAGTTCGAATTGACCCCCAACCGTGAAGGCACCTTCGCGGGCAAGTGCGCCGAATTGTGCGGCGTTGACCACTCCCGGATGCTCTTCAACGTCAAGGTCGTCCCCCAGGCGGAATTCGATGCCCATATGGCTGAACTGCGGGCCAAGGGTCAAGTCGGTGTCCTCGACGCCGGCCGTGTCAACGACAAAGCCCAAGTTGTGGGCGGGAAGGATCAATCATGACGATCCTCAGTGAGCCGCCGCAGAAGGCGGCAATCCAGTCCGCCCCGATCGACCGGAAAGAACTGCGCAAGCAGCATCTCGGTCGCACCATCGTGAAGTGGATGACCTCCACCGACCACAAGACGATCGGCTACCTGTACATCATCACTTCGATGGTGTTCTTCCTCGTCGGCGGCATCATGGCGCTGCTGATCCGTGCCGAGTTGACCATGCCGGGCCTGCAGTTCCTCAGCAATGCCCAGTACAACCAGATGTTCACCATGCACGGCAGCATTATGTTGTTGCTGTTCGCGACGCCGATCTTCGTCGGCTTCGGCAACGTCATCATGCCGTTGCAGATCGGCGCCCCGGACGTAGCCTTCCCGCGCCTGAACATGTTCGGCTACTACGCCTTCCTCTTCGGCGGCATCATCGTGATGGCGAGTTTCCTGACGCCTTCCGGCGCCGCGGACTTCGGATGGTTCGCTTACGCCCCGCTCTCGCTAGAGATCTTCACCCCGTCCCAGGGCGCGGACATGTGGATCCTGGGCTTCACCCTGGGCGGTCTGGGAACGATCCTGTCCGCCGTCAACTTCATCACCACGATCGTGACGATGCGCGCCCCCGGCATGACGATGTTCCGGATGTCGATCTTCACCTGGACCATCCTGCTG
>CAZKVQ010000044.1:0-25998 GCA_964556255.1 uncultured Actinomycetes bacterium | reverse complement strand
CCCAACACGACCACCCGCTGTCCCGTCAGGTCCCCATGAACAGCGGCCAGCGTGTCGATGGCGTAGGCGGGCATCTCGGCGTTGGCCTCGCGCGCGGCCCGGACAACGGTGGCCGCCGGATCGTTCCACAGGTAGATGCGCGGGTAGATCGGGATGCAGTGGCCACCCACGGCGATCCCGGGTCGGTGGATGTGGCTATAGCCCTGGGAGTTGCACGCCTCGATGACCTGGTGCACATCGATACCGTTGGCCGCCGCGAACCGGGCGAACTGGTTGGCCAACCCGATGTTGACATCCCGGTAGGTGGTCTCGGCTAGTTTCGCCAGCTCCGAGGCCTCCGACGAGCCGAGGTCCCAGACACCATTGGGCCGTTCGAGGTCCGGCCGGTCATCGAAGTCGAGCACGGCCCGGTAGAAGTCCACCGCCCGCGCAGCACTGGCCTCGTCCACCCCGCCGACCAGTTTGGGGTACTTGCGCAGATCCTCGAACACCCGCCCGGTGAGCACCCGCTCGGGGCTGAAAACCAGGAAGAACTCCTCGCCGACGGTCAAACCCGAGCCCTCCGAGAGCATCGGAGCGAACCGCTCCCGGGTGGTGCCGACCGGCAACGTCGTCTCGTACGACACCAGGGTCCCTGGCTGCAGCCCGCGCGCGACGTCGCGGGTGGCGGCGTCCATCGGCGCGAAGTCGGGCACCCCGTCCGCGTCGACGAACAGCGGCACGACGAGAACGACAGCGTCGCTCTGGGCGACGGCGGCGGCGGTATCGGTGGTGGCGCTGAGCAACCCCGCGCCGACCGCGTCTGCCAACTTCTCGCCCAGGTGGGCCTCACCGGGGAACGGCTCGACCCCCTCGTTGACCAACGCCACTGTCTCGGGATTGATGTCGGCACCGATCACGCGGTGGCCCTTGGAGGCGAATTGCACCGCCAACGGCAGGCCGATCTTGCCCAGGGCGACAACGGTGACGTTCATACAGTCCTCTCGGGCATTCGACCCAGCGGCGAATGCGCGTGCGGCGGCACAAGCGGTGAGCACTCACGCGAGGGCGTGTCCAACGCCGCCCGCGTACCCCCATCATTCCAGGGTCTCGACCCCAACCCGGGTGGGACCCGCCCGGTGCAGGATGAGCGCGAATGCCGCCAACGTGCCGGCGGATACGCCCACCAGGGTGGTGTTGAGGAAGCTGCCGGGCAGCACGGATGCCAGCCCAACCCCGAGCAGCGCCACCAGCGCGGCGCACGCAACAGTGCCGCCGAGTTGCGCACTGCCCCGGCGCAGCAACACCCGCACGGCCACCACTGCGACCAGCACCACCAACGCGACCAGCAGCCCCGCCCCGACCACGCCAAGTTCGGCGAATAGTTCGGCAGCGGCATTGTGGGCGTTGGTGAGGGTGCGGTAGTGGTACTCGCCGGCGTGGGCGCGCGCCACCGACGGGAACGCCCCCACCCCCGCCCCGCGGCCGGCGGATTCGATTCCGGTACTCAGCGCGAGGCGGGTCAGATCGATCCGGCCCTGATCGGAAGCTGCGTAGTCGAGGCCGAACTGGTTCAGCGCGGCGTCCAACCCCAACCCTCCTCCGAAGATCGCCACCGCGGCACGCCCAACGACGGCGGCCACCGCGATGCCAGCGACCGTGCCACCGATCTGCCACCACAGCGGACGCCACCGGCCCGGTCCAGTCGGCCATAGCGGTCGGTGCCGCAAGATCGCCACGGCCCACACCACCGCCCAACCCGCGATCGAGATCACCAGCCCGATCAGCGCGAAACGGCTCAGCGACCAGATGGAGATCATCGCGGCCGCCGCAATCGCAGCCGTCGCGCCCCAGGTGCGGCCACGCCCTGGCCGCAGGAACAACACCAGCGGACAGATCGCGGCCCCCAGCACAGCCAGAGCCGCGAAGGCGTTCGGGTTGCCGAAGGTCCCCAGGATGAACCCGTGGGAACCACGTGACTGCGTCAGGTAGTCCACTACGGTCTGTCCGCTGATCAGCTTCGAGCCGGGCACCGGGTGCACCCCGAACACGATCTCCACCAGCGCCAGCAGACCACCGAACCACAGCGCCAGACACCAACCCCACGCCGCCTCGCGAACCACCCGCGACAGGCCAAGCACCGCAGCCGCGACCGCGTACACGGCGACACAGCCCAGCGTGAGCGTCAACCGCCACAAGGTGGCGAGACCGGTCGACGTCGCGGGCGTCCACAGCAGCGACAGCGCTGCCCAGAGCCACAGCACAGCGCAGCCACCCAGCACCCACCACAGCAGCCTCGGCACGGCCCCGGCGCGCCAGGCGCCGACCAGTGCGACCGCGGCCGTTACCACACCCACGGCCACCGCGATCCGGTACAACCAGTCCCCGGCGGGTAGTACCAGCAGCGGCATCGTGCCGAACGCGGCCGCCAGCGGCAACAGCAGCACGACCCAGCCGAGTGCCCGCTCGGCGCCCGTAGGGGAATCCGTCGTCGCGTCGGGGGGATCCACGGTGGCGGCCAGGCCGGGCTTCTCACCACGGCTGGACCGTCGTGCCGGATCCGTCTCCACCCGCGTCCTTCCCGAAAATGATCGCCGCTTGCGTGCTGTAGGACCTCGCGCAGGCCTGCGGGAACTATAGTTCAGGTGCCGCCGCCGCCACCGCGGCATTCCGAGCCAAGGACGGCCAACCAGACATGCGACTGCCGATGCCACGGTTGTCCGGCTTCCAACTGCACGTGTCGCAGTTGACGCTGGCCACCGTCGTCTCGCAGGCCGTGTTGTTCGGCGGTTCGCTGGTGCTGGCGCGGCTTTTCGATCCGACCGAATTCGGTGCCTTCTCGGTCGCCTTCGCCCTCGCCACCGCCGTCGCCATCCTGGCCACCGGCCGGTACGACGCGGCGATCCCGCTGCCGGGCAAGGACGCCGAGGCCAGTCGACTCGCCTGGCTGGCGATCGCACTCGCGGCACTGGTATCGGTGGTCTTCTTCCTGATCGTACTCGGCGAACGGGCCAGCGGCGGACCGCTGGGCGATTGGTTCGGGGCCGGTTCGGCGATCTGGCTAGTACCGATCACGGTGTTCGCTCTCGCCCTGTGGTCGGTGCTGCGCGGCCTGCAGAGCAGGGCCGGGAACTTCCACGCGATCGGACGCTCCAGCATCACCAGCGCCATCGTGCAGACGCTGGGACAGATCGCGGGCGGACTCGTCTCCTGGGGTGCCCTCGGTCTGATGGCGGGCTTCACCCTCGGTCGGATCTCCAATGCCGCCTCCCTCGCTCCCCGCTCGGGCCTGGGCCGACCGGTGGGGATCAGGCAACTGGCGACCACCGCACGTGACTGGCGGCGATTCCCAGCACTGGTGATGACCCCCGCCTTCCTCACCAACGTCTCCGTCGCCGCCATCGCCCCGCTGGTGTCGGCCCTTTACGGGGTGACGTTCGCCGGTCTGTTCTCGTTCGCGACCCGCATCCTGGCCGTGCCCTCGGCCCTGATCGGTCAGGCGGTCGCGCTGGTCTTCTTCCCCAAGGCTGCGTCGATGGAGCGGGCGGGCACGTCGATGCGCGACCCGATCGAGCGCGCCGCCATGGGACTGACCGTGATCAGCGTGCCGGTGTTCGGCCTGACCCTGCTGGCCGGTCCGGAGATCTTCGCGCTGGTGTTCGGCGAGCGCTGGCGGGAGGCGGGCGTCATCGCGGCGGTGCTCTCCCCCTGGCTGGCGTTGAACTTCATCTCCTCGCCGCTGTCCAGCTTCGCGACCGTGAAAGACAAACTCGGGCGACTGTTCGCCACCTCGGTGGTGGAGACGACCTCCCGGATCGCCGCGATGTGTCTGGGGGTCGTCACCGGCTCATCGATGTCCGCGGTGGTGGCCTACTCGATCGTCGGCTGCGCGATCTCGATCTACTTCGTGGCCTGGGTGCTGCGGCTGTGCGGTTCGTCGATCTGGAGTTGGCTGGCCCGGCACAAATGGTACTTCCTCGGCTTCGGTGCCGCCTACGCGGTGGTGTTGGCCATCGACGCGGCGGGCAGCCCGGTCGCCACCCTCGCCGCGACCCTCACCGTCACGGCGGCCGGCGGGGTCTACGCGTTGTGGTGGATGCGGTCGTCGATGAGGGGAAGGACTGCGGCCGCGCCGCCGGATTCACTGCAGGTCGGCGACCTGCCCGAGGAGGCGATGTTGGAGGCTGACTCGACGCCCCACATCGACGACTCCGCATTGGAACCACCGGCCGAGTCCCTTCCCGGCGTCGGACGGCCACAGGGGCCTGAGGCGGCGACCAGGTCACGCGCCGAGGACCACGATGATCCCAGGAGCCAGCCATGACCACCAGCGAGAACCTGGCGACGCCGTCGGGCAGCGCTGCCGCCACGCGGGCTTCGCTGGTGATGGGTCCGACGAACACCGCGGGGCAGGGATTCCAGTGGACCCAGGCCCTGACGCGATTCCGAGGCGTCGAGGCGATCTCGCTGAGCGGTGCGATCGGCCAAGCCCGCAAGATCTCCGGACCGGCCCATCGCCGGGTCCCCCACCACCGGATCCGGCCGCTGGCCGTCCGGGCCGCGTGGACGAAGCGACTCCTGCGGGGCCGCAGCCATCTCATCGACGAGTCGATGGTGGCCATCCTCGGTGACCCGCGCACCACCGACTTCGCCGCGGAAGTGCCTCAACTTCAGGACATGGGACTCACGCTCGGCGTGGTGTTCCACGGCAGCGACATCCGCGACCCCGACAGACACATGTCCCGGTTGCCTTTCTCCTACTTCGCCTCCGCCAGCGACGACTTCGTGGACCGGATGCGGCGCAGCACCGCGGCGCGTCACGCCGCGTGTGACGCACTCGGATTGCCCACCTTCGTCAGCACCCCCGACCTGCTGCTGGACGTGCCCGATGCCACCTGGTTGCCGGTCGTGGTCGACACCACCCTGTGGGCCTCTGATCGGCCGGTCCTTTCCGCCGCCACCCCAAGGGTGATGCACATCCCGAGTCGTCGGGACCCGCCCATCAAGGGCACCGCCCACATCGATCCTGTGCTGAGACGTCTGGAGTCCGAGGGCCTCATCGAGTACATCTCGCCGACGATGGTGCCGCACGAGCAGATGCCCTCGCTGGTGGGCGGGGTCGACGTGGTGGTGGACCAGATCATGTCCGGATTCGCCGGGGTCGCAGCCGCCGAGGGGATGGCGGCCGGCCGATTGGTGGTCGGATACATCGCGCCGGACGTGCGCGCCGTGATGCCCACTGCGTCACCGGTGGTCGACGCGCCCCCGGAGGAGTTCGAGGCGACGATGCGGCGCATCCTGGCCGAACGTGAGACCTTCGTCGACATTGCCGCCTTGGGCCCGGGCTATGTCGACGAAGTGCACTCCGGACGCTTGTCGGCCGACGTGTTGGCGGACTTCATGGATCTGCCGTCGGGGTGACACGCATGGCCTCGTCGCCGGACCTGCCGTCGGGGTGACACGACCAGGGCTATTCCGTCGGCGGTGCAATGGCTCGATACAACTCGAAGAGTTGCGCCTCCGACTTCTCCCAGGTGCCCTGTGCCTGCGCCCAGCCACGGGCCGCATCCGACATCTGCTGCCAGCGCTCACGGTCGGACAGCGCCTCCCGCAGAGCCGCCTCCAGGTCGCGGGCGGCGTAGCCTGCCGCCACGACGCCGAAACCGCCCTGCTCCACCATGGCCCGGATCGAGGCATTCGGCGTGGAGACGATCGGCAGGCCCGCTGCGGCGAACTCGAAGATCTTGTTGGGTGAGTTCTTCTGATGGGTGGGGCGATCGTCGTACGCGACGACGCCCACCGCGGATTGGCTCATGGCCCGGCACAAGGCAGCCCGGTCGAGCCAGCCGAAGTACTCCAGTCGATCGCCGAGTTCCGCAAGTGCCTCCTGCCACGCCGGGGTCGTCGGTTGCCGCCCTGCCAGCGTCAGGGTCAGGTCCGGCAGCGCCGCTACCGCATCCACCACCTCGGGGAAGCAATGGCGGGAATGCGGCTGGCCGGTGAACAGCACCCGCTTGGAGCCGAAGTCGGGCGCACACGCCGCGAAGTCCTCCAGCCGCGACTCGTTGCCCACCAACATCGTGCGCGGATTGTGGTAGCGATCGGCGATGTCCGGGGTCGCCGCGACGATCCCGGCGGCCCGGGCGTCCACCAGATCGAGCATCTTGGTCATGGCAGACCGGGTGAGGTTTCGCACCGGTCCGGGTACCCAGTCCTTGGCGCCGTCGACGCTGAGCTGCTCCTCATAGTTCTCGTGCGCGTCCCAGACGATCTGCTTGCCGTGCCGCGCCAGTAGCAGCGCGACGGGCAGCAACTCGGGGTCGTGAAAATGGTAGACATCCGCGTCCACCTCTCGGGTCGCCGAGAAGGCCCGCTTCTGCGAGGCGAGGATGCGCTTGGCCCGGTTGGTCGGCCGCGGCGGCAGCGCAACGTGCTCCACCGCGCTGCCCTCCGGCAGACTGCCAGCCCCGACGATCACCACCCGATAACCGGGCAGGGTGGCGAGGCTTCGGCACTCGCGCTCGTAGATGCGGACGTCGTCCGACTGGTGGACTGTCGTGACGTGGCAGATGGTCGGCACGATCAGCCAATGTACCCGGCACCGAAGTGGGCCTCGGTAGCCTGAGGCCCGTGAAGGTTCTCAGCGTCGTCGGCGCGCGTCCGCAATTCGTCAAGCTCGCACCCATCTCCCGAGCCCTCGCCGCGCGCGGCATCGAGCATGAGGTGATCCACACCGGGCAGCACTACGACGCGAAGATGAGCGACGTCTTCTTCGACGACTTCGGCATCCCCGAACCCGACGTCAACCTCGAGATCGGGTCCGGCAGCCACGGTCTGCAGACCGGGCTGATGCTGCAGGCGCTCGAGCCGGCAATCGAGGACTCGGCGCCGGACTGGGTGCTCGTCTATGGCGACACCAACTCGACATTGGCCGCGGCGTTGGCCGCCGTGAAGATCGGCACAAGGGTCGCGCATCTGGAGGCGGGGCTGCGCTCGTTCAACCGCACGATGCCCGAGGAACACAACCGCATCCTCACCGACCACTCGGCTGACCTGCTGCTGGCACCCACCCAGCTGGCCGTTGACAATCTCGCACGCGAAGGGTTGGCCGACAAGACCCGGCTGGTGGGCGACGTGATGGCGGACATCTGCCTGTCGGTGGCGGAGGTTGTCCGGGTGGTGCCGCCGCCGGACTTCGAACTCCCCGACGGCGACTTCCTGCTGGCGACGCTGCATCGCCCCTACAACACCGACGACCCGGAACGGCTGCGGCGGATCATCGCGGGCCTGGCCGTGAGCCCGGTGCCCGTGTTCCTCGCCGCCCACCCCCGGCTGGTGGCTAAAGCGCACGACGCCGGAATCGACCTCGATGCCGGGGCGGTGACCGCCATCGAGCCGTTGAGCTACCCCTCGCTGGTGTACGCCGCGGCAACGGCCGCGGGTGTGGTGACGGATTCGGGCGGGTTGCAGAAGGAGGCGTACCTCCTCGGGGTTCCCTGCACCACGGTGCGCAGCGAGACCGAATGGGTGGAGACCCTCGACGGCGGCTGGAACATGCTGGTGTTCGACGATCTCGAAGGGCTGGCAGAGTTGGCGTTGCGCGGTGCCCCGACCGTCGAGCGGCCGCCCGTTTTCGGCACCGGTCATGCCGCCGAGGAGGTAGTGGACGCCCTCAGCTCGACGCCTTGACGCCGGCCTGGGAGACGGCCGTCTCCAACACCGCCAGGGCCTCGGCGGCCTGCAGATCGCGATTGAAGTCCACTTCCCTGATGCGGGCGCAGTTCTCCGGCACGGCGGCCAACCAGTCGGCGTCCGACAGCCGCTCGGCGATCGTTCGCGCGGCGTCGGCAGGAGAATCCGGCGAGATCAGGAAACCCATCCCAGCGTCCTCCGCGATGGTCGTCTGCCACCCGGTGTTGTTGCAGGCGATCGGGGTGTCGCCGGCCATCGAGTCGAAGAACTTGTTCTGCACCGCGTCCTTCCAGATCTCCCGCGGCCCCGACAACAGTGCGAGCGTCAAGGTGCTGGCGTCGATCCAGTCGACCACCTCGGTCTTGGGCTTACGCCCCAGGAAGAACAGGTTCACGTCGAGCACACCCAGTTCGGCGGCCTTCTGCTCGAGCATCTGCCGCTGCTTGCCCTCACCGATGATCGCGAAACGCATCTCCGGGTCGATCTGCTGCATGGCGGCTGCCAACTCCACCAGGTAGCCCAGGTCGTTGGCCTCGCCCATGGTGCCGGCGTAGAGCACAAGTTGCCGATCCGCGAGCCATGCGTACCGCTCGCGCACCCGAGCGCCGTCGGCACCGACGAACAGGCCGACATCGCACCCCTGCGGAATCACCGACACCTTGGCATCGGGGACCCCTTTCGCCACGATGTCCGCCTTCATCCCCGGGGCCAGCGCCACCACGTGCGACGCCCGGGCGTAGGCGGCGCGTTCGAGCTGCTTGGCCGCCTCGCGCAACACCGGGTTCTCCAGGTAGCCCATGGCGATGGGGACGTCTGGCCAGACGTCCCGCACTTCGAATACGTACGGCGTGCCGGTTCCCGCCGTCGCCGCGATAGCCGGGATCGCGATGGTCAGCGGCGTGCTGGTCGCATAGATGACGTCGGGATGCAGTCTGCGCGCCAGCTGTGCGGCGCTGACCGCGTACTCGCCGAATACCTTGAGCCGGTCCTTCGGCGACAGCGAGTTCGAATAGTGAACCGGGATCGACACCACGTTGATGCCCTCGACGATGGTGCGTCGCCAGCCCTGTGGTGCTTCCGCGGGCCGCGGCTCAGGGTCCAGACACAGCACGAACACCTCGTGGCCTGCGGCGACCCAGCGACGGGCGAACTCGTACGCGCGGGTGCCGCCGCCGATCTCCGGGGTGGTGAAGTACTGGTACAGGTAGACGATCCTCAACTTTCTCGGCCTCCACACCAGGCATCCAGGAGAAGGGCATGCCTGTTCGACGGCGCCCACCAGGTCCGACTCACGATACATGTCACACCTAGGGAGACCCGCGCGGCTGCGTTGCCGCCGGATGGTTCACAATTCACCTAGAATTTCTTTCAACCGGCAGCCACGACACGTGATCGGAACTGGCCGGCGACAGACCTGTGGACGGAGCGCATGAGCGAGAAGGACCCGATGCCGGCCCGGCTCTACCTTTCGCCGCCGCACGTCACGAGCCTTGAGGAGGAATACGTCCTCAAGGCGATCCGGTCGGGGTGGATCGCTCCCAAAGGCCCAGACGTCACTGCGTTTGAGCGAGATATCTGCGACCTCACAGGTATCCGAGACGCCGCGGCCTTGTCATCGGGGACTGCTGGCCTGCACCTAGCCCTCCTGTCCGTCGGAGTGCAGCCAGGACAACGCGTCTACGTCCCCACCTTCACGTTTGGGGCAACAGCCTTCGCCGTTACCTACGTCGGTGCCCGTCCGGTTTTCATTGATTCCGAGAGGGACTCCTGGAATCTAGACCCCGACCTGCTTGGGGAGCTCCTAACCGCCGACGCGGCCCGCGGACAACTGCCCACAGCCATCGTCACCGTAGACATTTTCGGTCGTACGTGCGACTACGACAGGATCTTGCCGATTGCGGAGGAATACGGCGTGCCCGTGGTGGAGGATGCCGCGGAAGCCTTGGGGGCCTGGCACGGCTTTGGCGAAGACCGCCGTGCTGCAGGTTCCTTCGGGACGGCGGGAGTTTTCTCATTTAACGGCAACAAGATCATGACGACTTCCGGCGGCGGAATGCTGGTCTCCCGCAGCCGCAAGGTCATCGAGGAAGCCAGACATCTCGCTACCCAGGCGCGAGAACCGTTCCCCTGGTATGAGCACAACGAAGTCGGCTTCAACTACCGCATGTCCAACCTCCTGGCGGCGCTCGGCCGTGCGCAACTGTCAAGGCTTCCCGAGATGATCGAACGTCGGCGCCAGATTCGCAGACACTATGCCGCGAGCCTGGAGCAACTCCCCGGAGTGAGTGTTCTCAGTGATCCGCCGTGGGGCACTTGCAATGCCTGGCTCACCACAGCTCGCTTTGACGCGGCTACCTATCCCGATGCGCCAATGCTGGTGCGCAAGGCTCTTGGCAGCCAGAACATCGAATCGAGGCTTGTGTGGAAGCCCATGGACAAGCAACCCGTGTTCGCGGGTTCGGAGGCCCATTTGACGGGCGTTGCGGACGAGATCTTCCGCGATGCATTGAGCTTGCCCTCGGGCTCCGCGATGACGGATGACGACGTCGATCGAGTCCTCGAGGTCATCCACGGGGAACTCGGCTGAATACACTCCTTCCGTGCGGCTGAAGCGGGTAATAGGGACCAGCACAGTGGGTTCCCGATGAGCCTTCCGGTATCGAGTGCCAGCACCTCGCTCGGCGCCGCCTTCGACCCGCGGCGCAACAGCCTCAACCTGATTCGCCTGCTGCTGGCCTTCGCTGTCCTCGTCGACCATTGCTTCATGCTGGGCGGCTTCGGCGGGCTGTCAATCGGAAACCGGACCGGGGTGGGCGGGCTGGCGGTCCTCGGGTTCTTCGCGCTCTCAGGTTTCCTGGTCGCAGGCAGCATGGAATCGTCCTCCGCCCTGGGCTACCTGCGTAAACGCACATTGCGCATCTACCCGGGATTCCTGGTTGCGCTGGTCGTGACGGCGTTCGTCATTGCACCGATCTCGTGGCTGTCCCGACCCCCCGTCGGGGACTGCACCGGCTGGTGCGCCATCTTCGGCGGGGACGGTTCGGTGATGTACGTCCTGCGCAAGTTCGCCCTCTGGCCGTTCCAACTCGGGATCGCCGGCACCCCGGCCGATGTGCCGTTCGCGGGGGTGTGGAACGGCCCGCTGTGGACGCTGTTCTTCGAGTTCTTCTGCTACCTGCTGCTGCTGGGCCTTGCGCTGCTGGGGGTGTTGCGACACAGGAAGGTGCTGCTCGCGGTCACCGCGGTCTTCTGGGGTCTGGAGATCATCGTCGCCTCGGTTCCGACGTGGGCGCATGGATTCAACCAGTTCCAGTACCCGGTGTTGCAGCCGCTGATGATGTTCATCCCGGTGTTCCTGACGGGCTCGGTGCTGTGGGCCTACCGCGACCGGGTGCCCTTCAACGGCGGCCTCGCGCTGCTGTCCACAGCCGCCTTCGTGGCGGCCTACTGGCTGCCCATCGGGGTGGACATGCCGGTGTACGTGATCACCTCGGTGACCACCGCCGCGCCCCTGATTGCCTACCCGCTGATCTGGCTGGGCCTGCGGGTTCACCAGGCTCCGGCATGGCGCCGCCACGACTTCTCCTACGGCACCTACATCTATGCCTGCCCGGTGCAGCAACTGTTGGTGATCTGGGGCTTCGCACGGTTCGGGGTGGTGCCCTACATCGTGGCCACGGTGCTGCTCACTGCCCCGTTCGCGCTCGCCAGTTGGCACTTCGTGGAGTCCCCCGCCCTACGATTCGCGCGGCGGCCACGCGCGGTGGAAAGGGTCCAGGTGGCCGCGTGATTCCGTGGGGACTGCCCGACTTCGTGCCGCTGCAGCGAATCGCAGGGGAGCAGGTCGACCTCGTGGCCAGGGCCAGCACCGACGGCTGGTGGGATTGGGAAGACCCGCTCCCGGTGGCACTGGCCGCGCTCGCGCCACAGTTTCCGGGTGCCTTTTACGACGTCGGCGCGAACACCGGGTTCTACTCGATCCTGCTAGCCAGGCTGGACACCCGTCGAACGGCGCGTGCCTTCGAACCGGTACCGCGGCTGGCCGATTCGTGTCGAAGCAACCTTGCGCTGGCGGGGCTTGGGCAGGTGACGGTGGAGGAGTTGGCGCTGTCCGATTCTGCCGGCACCACGCCGCTATACATCCCGCCGAGCGAGTTGGGCATGGTCGAGACGAAGGCGTCGCTCCAGCGGTCGTTCAACTCCGAAGTGGCCGAGACCATCACGGTGCAGTGCGAGACCCTCGACACGGTCGTGCGACGGCTGGGTGACGCGCCGTTGGGGATGGCCAAGGTCGACGTCGAAGGTGCCGAGCACCTGGTGCTGGGGGGCGCCCGGGAGACCATGGCACGTGACCGACCCCTGCTGTCGGTGGAACTGCTCGCCGACGCCGAATTCGACACCGTCGCGCAACTGCTGGCTGAGTTGAACTATCGATCACTCACCCTTCGTCCCGGGTTGGACGTCGAGGTGGCAAATGAGCTCAACTTTCACGACGACGGTTGGAATCACCTGCTGCTGCCCGCCGAGGCGGTTCCCGACTGCCTGCAGACATTGACGGATGCGGCCGAAGAGTTCCGCTCGGTGCGGGCGCGACTGACCCACACAACACTCGACGACTACCTCGCGGTGGCCGCCGCCGAGCTACCGTCGGAGATGCTCGCGGCCCAGTTGGCCATCCACGCGCGGGCCGGCTCCGCCGCAGAGGCCGACAATGTCGCGCTGCGGCAACGGAATGCGGCGCTGGCCCGGGAACTCCACGCGGTCACCAACTCCGCGTCCTGGCAACTCACCGCTCCGGTGAGGGCGCTGCGGCAGCGTCTGCGCGACCGTCGACGCTGAGTCTGCATAAGCCGGCAGGTGCGTGGTCACTGCCAGCGGTGATCCAAACCCAACGGAGGCCGACCCCACCGCGCCGGGATCCGGTAGGTCTGGGCCCCCTGCGCGGCCCAAATTTTCGCCCGAGAGGTCGCTTCGTCAGTCGCCACAGTCAGCCCGTCCGGCGCCTCGGCCCCGGCTGGCAGACACAGCAGCCCGATTCGCAGCGTCTCCCCCCCGGCCTCCGACAGTGCTGGTCGTTGGTAGAAGTTGTCCTCGTTGAAGTGCGGGTTTGCCAGCCACCAGCACCGATAGCCACCAGCTGACAGCCAGCGCAGCACATCGCCGAGTTGCCCGGGTTCGACATCCTCGAGGTAGATCGTGGGCTGCTGCCCGACAATCGTCCCCGCGGCCCCGGCCAACACCGCGCCCGGTTGCACATCGGCAATAGTGAGCAAACTCAATGCCGAGAGTCCGAGTTCGTCGATCCGGCCACCATCGGCGCCGACGGCCCGCTGCTCCAGCACAACCTGCGGGAGGTTGTTGAGGGTCACGTTGGTGGTGAGCAGCCGGAACCTATCCTCATCCGACTCGATTGCCAGCACTCGCCCGGAATCGCCCACCCTCCGGGCCACCGGCAGCACCTGAACGCCGATGCCGGCGCCCACGATGACCACCGAGTCACCCGCCACCACCCTGGTGAGCAACACCTCGGTCTCCGGTGCCGCCCACTCGCCGAACTCGGCGAGGTGACGGGCGACCTCGTCGGCCCCGACCCGGTAGGCCATCAACCCGTGGCGGGTCTTGGCCACCCTCACGTCGCCGCAGTCGAGGGCTGTGGTGCGCAAGCCTTCGAAGTGTGCGTCGGCGAAGGCGATCACGTTGGTGGTGAGAGAGGGCGGCTGGGCATCCGTGAGGGTCAGCGGCCCGCCCGCGGGTGGTAGCGGTCGCCTAACCAGCTGGGAGGCGGGATCCAGCGCTTCATCGGTCGGCTCCACGGCCCCATAGTCACGGGCCATCACGGCGAGTTCGCGCGCTGAGATGGTCTCCCCCGCCAACGCCCGCGCCTTCTGCGCGGCCCGGTGTCGTCCTTCGCCGAACACCCTGCGGGTGCGGGCATTGATGGCCCAGTTGCCGATGATCGCCTTCTGTGCCACCTGTTCCGCCGACCTGATCGGAAAGTGGCCCAGCCGGATCGCCTCCGTCGGCCGGGCCCGCAGAGTGACCCCGTTGGCCTGCTCCAGCAGGTGGTTGCCGGGGCGGACGCGAAGTTCGGGCTGGCCCAGGAAGCGGGCAGGCACCACGGCTTTGGCCTGCCAGGGATCGGCCGGTGCCACCCGCCGGTGCACGATGCGTCGCACAGGATTGACCTGGGCACCGTCGTCGTCGGGCATCGGCACGAAGTACTGCCAGGACAGCAGCTGGACCCAATCCGGGGAGAACTCCGACACGGCCACCCGAAAAGCCGTGGGCGAATCGCAGTCGATGAACTCGTCGGCATCCAGGCAGAAGAACCAATCGCACGCTTCAGCTGGGTGGTGCAGCATGGCGGTCATCACATCGGCCTGCGGGTGATCCAGCCTGGAATCCTGACTCAGGTGCAACGGCAGCCCTTCCTCCACCAACGCCGTCAGAATCTCGTAGGTGCCGTCGGTACTGCCGTTGTCCACGACCTGCAGGAAGTCCAGATACCCGAGGTTGTGTCGGACGAACGCCTCGATGATGTCGGCCTCGTTCTTGACGACCGCACCACCACCGCAGCGCATCGGGGCTACCGGCCCAGCCGTTGCGCCACCATGAGGCGCGCGTCGGCCGGCAGCCGCGGACGTCTGGCCGTGGCCCACACGGACACCGGGAATTCGCGCTCGTTCTCGACGCTGTGGATGGCCGGGTCGAACTCGACCCATGGCCCGAGGTTGGCCACCAGACACTCGCGGTTGCCCCAGGAGTCGGCCTGCGGATCGACGAAGCCGTTCTCCCACAAGAACCGCACCATTCCGTGCTGGGTCCAGCGCGAGTAGTCACCCGGGCAGGGATGGTATTTGATGAGGAACGGCGTCGTGATGAGGAACATCCCACCGGGGCGCAACATCCGGCGAACGTTGCGCGCCGCCCGCCCCGGCGACGGCAGGTGCTCGAACACTTGCTCGGCGATGATGAGGTCGTACCGCTGGCGCAGCCGCTCCTTACAGATGTCGAACTCCGGCCAGTCGACGGTGCGGTAGGACTTGAAGCCGAAGTCGGCCCACTCGTGTCCGCCGATCTCCAGCACATCGAGCCGCTCGGGATGCTCGGCCCGCACGATCTCCGCCGTCCGCTCGTTCATCACGTGCCGAACCCAGTGGTCAACTGTCATCGGATGCCTGCCCCTTCTGTGGCGTTTCGACGCTGCCGACTGCAACCGGTTGCACGACATCGGCGCCTTGAACGAGTTGCCATTGCCCCTCAGTCTTCACCAGGCCTGCACCGGGTGCGCCGGTGTCCCGCACCGTGAACTCGAAGGCCTTCTCGAGGTAGTCATGGAAGATCCCGGAGGTGGCCACCACGGTGCTGGCTAGGTAAGTTCCGCGCTGCAACAGCAGCCGGGGCACGTGCAGGTCCACGAATCCGACGCCGGCCTGCAGACTCCATCGGTGCTGCTCGCCGGAGTTGGGCCAGCTGACCAGGATCCCGGACTCGGTGACGAAGCCGACGCCGAATCGAACGTTGTCGATGGCCTCCTCCGCTTCGAAATACAACCGGAACGTGGCCGGTTCGCCCACCCGCAGGGAGCCGACGGCGACGCCCTCGTCGTTGATGATCTCCATGTCGGTCACCATGACGCCACCGTGCCCGCGTCGTCTGGTCCCCGGCAACATGCGGGAATCGGCGACGGGCGTGGCCAGCGCCTCCGAACTATTGACCTTGCCCAAGTAGCTCGCGATGACCTCGGGGGCCGGTCCACACGCACGGACCTCGCCGGCCTCCAGCCACAGTGCGTCCGTGCACATCTCCTCGATGGCGGCCATCGAATGGGAGACCAGCAGCACGGTGGCGCCGTCGCGACGCAGCGAGGACAGGTAGTCGAAGCATTTCCGCTGGAACTCCTCGTCACCCACCGCCAGAATCTCGTCGATCATCAGGATCTCGGGACGCACCTGCACGGCGATGGCGAAACCGAGCCGGACGTACATTCCGGAGGAGTAGTACTTCACCGGGGTATCGATGAAGTTGGCGATGCCGGAGAAATCGATGATCTCCTCGGTGGCGGCGTCTATCTCCCGACGGTTGAGGCCCAGCAGCGTGCCGTTGAGGACGATGTTCTCGCGGCCGGTGAGTTCCGGGTGGAAGCCGGCCCCCAACTCGAGCAACGCCGCGACCCGACCGTTCACTTCGACCCGGCCCGAGGTGGGACGGTAGATGCCGGCAAGCACCTTCAGGGCCGTGGATTTACCCGACCCATTGTGTCCGATGATGCCCATGGCATCGCCGCGCTCCACCGAGAAGGTGGCGCCGCGCACGGCCCCGAGATCCAGCGCCTCGGGGCGTCTGCCCCTGCGCTGGACGAGACGCTCCTTCAGACCTGCCTTGGAACGCGAACCGATACGGAAACGCTTGGAGACGTTCTCGGCCCGGATGGCGTAGTCGGTCATCTACACCGACTCCCCGATGTCCTGACCCCACTTGCGATAGACCCACATGGCCACCAGAAGCACACCGGCGGTCCAAAGCAGCAGGTAGCCCCACTCGGTGAAATCCGGTACCCGCAATTCGTAGACCAGCGAACGCAGGTCGATGAGGAAAGCGGCGAGAGGATTAGCAGCGACGATCGCCCGGGCCGGGATGCCGTGGAAGTCCACCGGGATCATGGTGATCGGGAAGATGATCGGGGTCATGAAGAAGACGAGCTGCATGATGACGCCGAGGATCTGAGCCACGTCGCGGGTGTGGACGTTCGCCACCGCGAACACGTAGCTCACCGCAACCGTGAACAGCACGAAGATCAGGAGCCACACCGGCACCAGGAGCCACGACCAGCCGACCGATCCGAAGAACAACAGGATCGCAGCGACGATCCCCAGCTCGATCAGGCTCTGCACTCCCACGGCGATCGCCATCGAGATGATCGGGATGTAGGAGGGGAAGTACACCTTCTGCAGCAAGCCACCGCTGGACAACAGCGATGGCATCCCCATCAGGACGGTGCTGGAGAAGAAGTTCCACGGCACCAGACCCACCAGCAGCCAGACGAAGTAGACGCCCTTGCTGCCGTTGCCGAACGGCGGGGGTTGCACGCGGATGACCAGCGAGAAGACAACGCTGTAGATGACAACGGTCGCCAGCGGCAGCAGCAGAGACCACATCCAGCCGCCGACGGTCCCTTTGAACCGCGCCTTGAGGTCGCGTTGGGCGAAAACCCAGATCAGGGAACGGTACGTCCACGGCGGCAGCGAGGTCGGGCGCACAGCCGTTGATGCCACGCGCCTGTCCTCCGTGCTTCGAGATGCGTCATTGCCGGGCGAACGCCGCACCGGACCGTCCACCCGCCCATCCGGGCACCTCGGAGTCTACCTGAGCGACCCATCCCGACTGCCGAAAGGTAACGTGCACCTGATCATGGGCAACTACTACCGCGCGGCCTCCGACGCCGCCCCCAACGCAGGGGGTGAGCAGCAGGGCACCGAGCCGGAGCGCTTCTTCTTCGTGCACATGCTCAAGACGGCCGGCACCGCGATGTTGATGCGACTGCAGGAGCAGTTCGGGCCCGGCGCGGTCTATCCAGACGCCTCCGACGGCGACCTCGCGACTGTGGCGCCGCAGATGGTCACCCGGCAGTTGCTGGCCCGCTGGGCAGTGCGCGGGGACGACATCCGACTCATCATCGGGCACCTGCCGCTGTGCACGACCGAGTTGCTCGATGTGCCGTTCACCACCCTGACGGCTCTCCGCGAGCCGGTGGCCCGGACCCTGTCGTTCCTGCAGTACCACCGTGTTCTCGTGCCCGCGGATCGCGACACCCCGCTGGAGGCCATCTACGACGACCCCACCCGGTTCTCCTGGCTCATCCACAACCACATGACGAAGATGCTGTCGCTCACCGTCGACGAGATGACCGACGACATGCTCACGCCGGTGGAATTCACCCCGGAAAGGTTGGAGCGAGCCAAGCAGAACCTGGCTGGGGTGGCAGCCGTGGGCACCCAGGAGCAGTTCGAGGGCTTCTGCGCCGCCCTCGACGCCCGCTTCGGATGGCAGGTCTACCGGGGCGGACCGCGCTATCCGGGCGCCGGCAGACCGCCGATCTCGGAGTCGTTCCGACGGCGCATTGCCGAGGACAATGCGATGGATGCCGAGCTCTACGATTATGCCTGCGAGCTCATCGCAACCCGCGGCTTCCTGCGCGACTGACCCGGCGGCGCGACTGCCCTAGACGAGCAGCCCGTGGTAGTTCTCGGGGAAGTGCGAGGGGGCGAAGAACCAGGCCTCCAGCGCGTAACGATCCTTGCTCAGTCCCTCCTTCACACCGGTGCGGTGGAGTAGGTACTGATCGAAGATCACCGCGTCCCCAGGGGCGAATACCGGCGAGAGCACCTCCTTGTCGCCGCGCACCTGCTCGACGACCTCGGTGCCGACGTCCCAGTTGAAGTAGGCACCCCCGGTGCCGGTCTCGACGATCTCGTCGAACCGCTGCGGCACGATGTCCAACCCCGAGGCGTCGATGCCGCAGTCCGACAGCGCGATCCAGACATTCACCGTGCGAACGGTTTCGCCGAGGAAGGCGCCGTCCTGGTGCCATGACGTGTTCGCCGTGGGCGGGACGCGCCGCAGGGTCCACTTCTCCAACGACAACGCGGGTCGCTCGCCGAGGTAGCCGGCCACCAGGTCGGTGAGTCCGCACTCGGAGTACATCCGGACGATCTTCTCTGCGACATGCGGGGAGTCCGCAGGGGAGCGCTGACCAGCGAACATCGAACTACCCGAGCGCCACTGCTCGCCGACCGTCGCCGACGTCGCGGGGTCGGCCAGTTTACGCAGCCAGGCGGCCTGTCCGCGGCCGTCGAAGTCGGCCTTCCGGCCAGAGAGTTCCGCGTCCCATAAGTCGAAGACCCGGTCGATGTCACTGCGCAGCTCGGCCGCGTCCGCGGTCGGGAGTAGACCTCGAACGATCAGGGCACCGTTACGTCGGATTCCGGACGCCATCGACTCCGGCGTCAGGTCCGCCGCGGGGATGTCGGGGATACCCAGCGCCGGGTCGTACACCTCAACGGACGGTGGCGGCCAGGTCTCGCGGCCGGGTGACTCGCTGGCCTGCCACTGGGCGTAGCGGGCGGCAACGGCGGCCGCTTCCAGATCCGCGGGGGTCGGCTCAGACCGACGCTTGCGAAGCTTCTCCAGCAGCACGATTCCTCCTACGACGTCACCTTGCGGGCGGGCACCCCCACGACAGTAACACCGTCCGGCACGTCCGAGACCACGACCGCATTCGCGCCCACAGACACGTCTGCACCCACCTGTACGGGGCCCAGTACCCGCGCTCCGGTACCGAGCCGCACCCCGTCCCCGACCTTCGGGCCCTGGAAGTTGCCCGAACGCAACCCGATGGTGGTCCAGGGGAACAGGATCACGTCGGATCCGACCTCCGTGAGACCGTCGACGACCACTTGACCGTGCGGGATGTACACACCGGGTGCCATCACCACCGGCTCACCGATGCACACATCCGACAGCACCATGGACACCCGATGAGCCACGGCCGGCAGCACCGGAACACCGTGCCGGCGCATGGCCACCCGTCCTCGGTACACCGCTTGCGCGAGGAAGGCGTCGCTGACCCACGCCAGCCGGACCCCTTGCAACGCGAGGTCCCATTTGTCGCGGATCTCCGACCGTTCCCCCCGGTACTTCAAGGCGGCGGGAATGTCCGCCCGCATGGCCGCTCGGAAGCCAGGGTTGCGTTGCGCCAACATCCGGTGCTGAGCGCGTCGGTTCCTGACCTCCGACAGGTTCGTGCGCAGGGTCTCCAGCAGGCTCATCGTCGGCATCTCCTCGTTCGGTCGTAGGCGGGCATCCGGTCCCGAGAGCACCCTGCCTCCTCGATGGGATGCACCACACCGGAAGCCCGCGAGAGGCACCGACGTAGCGCGGCCACTAGCCTGACATGGAGGCCAAGCGCCAGGTCGGCGGGCAGCCAGAAGTCGCATACAGGAGGACGTCGCCCCCAGATGAGAGTCCTCAAGCCGCGTCCCAGGGTGACAGTGGTGGTGATGGTCTACCGAATGCCCCGCCAGGCGATGAACACCCTCACCTCGCTCGGCAGCGACTACCAGCGGCAGGTAAAGGCCAGCGACTACGAGGTCGTGGTGGTGGAGAACGAGTCGACCGAGATGCTCGACGCCGAGGTCGTGTCCGACCTGCCGGGGAACTTCCGCTACTTCCGGCGCCCGAATGAGGGCCACTCCCCGGTACCTTCGGTGAACTTCGGGGTCGGCCAAGCGCGAGCATCGCGGGTTGCAGTGATGATCGACGGCGCGCGCATGCTCACCCCCGGGGTGGTGCGCGGGCTGCTCGACGCCGAGCGCCTGGCCGCGTCCCCAGTGGTGTCCGTGCCCGGATACCACCTCGGCGATGCCCTGCACCAGGATGCCGTGCACCGCGGATACAACGCCGACATCGAGCAGACCTGGCTCGCGGAGCTCGACTGGCGGTCCGATGGCTATCGACTGTTCGATAGGGCGGTACCCAGCGCCTCCTGCTCCTCGGGCGTGCTGCTGCCGATGGCCGAGAGCAACTGCGTCGGCGTCTCTACCCGACTCTTCACCAAACTCGGCGGCTTCGACGAGGCCTTCGACACGCGCGGCGGCGGATATGTGAACCTTGACTTCTACAAGCGTGCCGTGGAAAGCCGCGGATCCACCCTCGTGGTGCTCCCTGGCGAGGGCGCATTCCACCAGTTCCACGGCGGTGCGACGACGGGAGACCCCGAGACGAATCGGGAGGAGGTGCTGACCGAGATGCAGCAGCAATACCGGCAACTGCGAGGACAGGACTACGCGTCCCCCGCGGCCGCAGGAATCATGCTGGGAAGGATCCCGCGTTCTGCAGCTGGCGTGCTGGAGCGGTCAGCCAGGCTGCTCGGTGGGAGTGGGGCATGAGCACAGCACCGAAGATCTCCATCGTCGTGGTGATCTACAAGATGAGCCGGCAGGCGGAGAACACGTTGTACTCGTTCTCGCCCGAATACCAGCTCGGTGTTGACGCCGCAGACTACGAAGTCATCGTGATGGAGAACGAGTCCGAGGATGAGCTCGGCGAGGAGCGCGCCGAGGCATTCGGGCCGAACTTCTCCTACCACCGGCGACCCAACACGAACTCCTCCCCGGTGCCCTCGCTCATCGAGGGCGTCAGCCTGGCGCGCGGCGAGAACCTCGGGATCGTGATCGACGGCGCCCGCATGGTGACGCCTCGGGTGCTGCAGTATGCCCTCGCGGCCTTCCGGATCAATCCGCACGCGATGGTGAACGTACCCGGCTACCACCTCGGCAGCGGCGAGCAGCACGCGAACCACGCCCACGATGCAGAAGTCGAGCAGCAACTGTTGGACCAGGTCGATTGGCGCACCGATGGCTACCGCCTCTTCACCATCTCGACGTTCTTCCACGGTCGCCACCAACGCGGCTATCTGCTCCCGGTCATGGAGAGCAACGCCATGTTCTGCTCCCGGTCCGACTACGAGCTGGTCGGTGGGGCCGATCCCAGATTCGACATGGTGGGCGGCGGCATGGTCAATCTGGACCTCTACTACGAGATCGGCAGCAGGGAGCACGTCGAGTTGTTCGCGTTGCCCGGCGAGGGCACCTTCCATCAGTTCCACGGCGGCGTCACGACCAAACCCGATGACAGCCGCGACGACCTGCTGGCCGACTTCCGCGCCCAATACCAGCGGTTGCGCGGACATAAGTTCCGGATGCTCGAGCGCCAGCCCCGCCTGCTCGGCGCGGTGACCGGCTGGGCTATGCCGATGATGAGGTTCTCGGCCGCCCAGCGGATGCGGGAGTACGAACTGGCCGGGTTGGAGTCATGGTGAGCGAGTTCCAACGTCGCGCCGACCAGGTGCGCCGCGGTGGTCGCGCCGCGCTGCGCAAGGGCAAGACCATGGCATCATCCGGTGGGCAGCCACAGCAGGCCGGTCGGCGGCTGCGCGCCAAGGCCGACCAACTGGTGCGCCGCGGCGAGGCGCTCGGTCGAAAGGTGCCCCCGAAGGTGGCCCAGTGGCGCGAGTTGGGCCCGGAAGCGACGGCCGCCGACGTCAAGCGCCAGATGGAGCGGGCGGCGGCGGGGGTACGCGAACGGGCAACGAACTCGAGCGTCGGCGAGCGGGTGCAGTTGGCGGCAGCGGCGCGGTCCACCCCGGCGCCGGGAGACGGCGCCGCTCAGGTGCCGCTATCGGTCGTCGTGATCGTCTACGACATGTCCGCCCAGGCCCGCCGAACGCTGTACACCCTGTCCACGGCCTACCAGCGCGACGTCAGCGTCGACGACTACGAGGTCATCGTGGTGGAGAACGCCAGCGATGACCAACTGACCCGTCGTCAGGTCGAACGGATGGGCCCCAACTTCCGCTACCTGCGCCGAGACGAGCCGGGGGTCTCACCGGCGCCCGCCATCAACGCGGGACTGGCGCTGGCGCGTGGCGAGTTCATCGGCCTGATGATCGACGGTGCCCGGATGCTGACACCCGGGGTGATCCGCAATGCCCTGGACGGCTTCAAGGTGAACCCGAACGCGGTCGTCGCCGCCCCCGGGTACCACATCGGACTCACCGATCAGCAGCACAGTTCACACTCCTCGTGGTGGAGCGTGCGCAAGGAGCGCGCGTTGATGCGAACCATCCCGTGGCGCACGGACGGCTACCGCCTCTTCGACATCTCGGTCCTCAGCGGCGCCAACCCGTTCGGTTACCTGCACCCGTTGATGGAGTCCAACTGCATGTTCGCCTCCCGGGCCAACTTCGACGCCATCGGCGGCGCTGACGAACGCTTCGACCTTCCCGGCGGTGGGGTGCTCAACCTGCATATGTACCGGGAGTTGCTCGAAGCCGAGCACGCGCAACTCATCCTGATGCCCGGGGAGGGTTCGTTTCACCAGTTCCACGGCGGCGTGACCACCCGCCGGGACAGCGAACGCGCCGACCTGATGGCGCAGTTCAACTCCCAGTACCAGGAGATCAAGGGCTCCGGTTACTTCGCGCCGCGCCGGGAACCGTTCCTCATCGGCACCATCCCCAACCGGGCCCTGCCGGTGATGGCGTACTCGGCGGTGGAGGGCCGCACCCACTACGAGACCTGGACCCTGCGCGAACCAGCGCAGGTGCCCTACGTCGACGACGCCACGATTCCGGCGCCGGATATCCTCAAGCACCCGCCCAGCTACGGCCCGCACGGGTCGACGAACGGAGAACTCGACGTGTCCATCTACCTACCGCCATCGATCCGACGGTTCGAACCCAAACACATCGTGTTCAGCACCTGGATGGACCACATCCAGTTCGGCTACGACCTGGTGGCGGCCGTCCGCCCGGAGATTCTGGTGGAACTCGGCACGCAGGGAGGCGTGAGTTACTTCGCGTTCTGCCAGTCGATGAAGGAGAACGACGTCGAAGGACTCGCCTACGCCGTTGACACCTGGGAGGGCGAGGAGCACACCGGCGCCTACGACGAGTCCGTCTGGGAGAGCGTGAGTTGGCACAACCGACAGAACTACTCGGCTTTCTCCTACCTGTTGCGGATGTACTTCGCCGAGGCGGTCAACAACTTCGCCGATGAGTCGATCGACCTGCTCCACATCGACGGCCTGCATACCTACGACGCCGTCAACGAGGACTTCGAGACCTGGTACCCGAAGGTGGCGCCGGGCGGCATCATCCTCTTCCACGACATCAAGGCACGGATCAAGGACTTCGGCGTCTGGCGCTGGTGGGACGAGATCTCCCCGCAGTACCCCTCCTTCAGCTTCAACCACGGTTTCGGCCTTGGCGTCATCCAGAAGCCGGGCGGTAAGCCGAACGAGAGCGAGCTCTTGCAGTTGATGTTCGACGGCAGCCCCGCAGATCAGGCGCAACTTCGGCGGTTCTACGAGCACGCCGCGTACTTCCACCACGTCAAGCGTCAGGCCGAAGCCGCCCGCTGACTCCGGCGTTGGTCATCAGGGCGAGCACGCCGCGGCTCGAGAAGGCCACGACCAGCTGGCTTCAGCGCAGATTGCTGAGGGTCCGTTTGGCCCTTCCCGCTGCACGGCGCAACAGCGAACGGGGTTTGGGTTCCAACGCCGCCTGGGCGCTGCGAAGTTCCACGCTGGCGGCGCGCGCCTCGACCCGCACCTGATCGACCAGCATCGAGACCGGGAGTTTCTCTGCTGCCCGATCGAGCACGGCCGAATCCATCGGATCCCCCGCAGACTCGAGGAATTGCGCGTACTGGCTAGCAGCCTCCGACAGCACCGCGCGCAACCGGTCGTACTCCTCCGCGGGCAACAGCAGGTGGTTCCAGGCATCGAGGAAGAACCTCAGCGTCTGTTGCTCCCGAAGTTCGAATCCCGGGTGTAGGGACAGGAACCGGTAGTCCAACTCATCGAAGGTCCGCTGAGCGTGATCGAAGTCGGCGCGGTCGAGCAGCTCCATGACGACGATCGGACGGTCGCGGGCCAACACCCCACGAGCCCCGGCGACCACGAGGTGCTCAGCACCCTCGACGTCGATCTTGATCAGCCCGACACGTTCACCGCCGAAGCGCTCATTGGCCCCATCGAGGGTCTCTGTCGCAGCCGTGACCGACTCCACCACAGTCGGTTTGAAGTCCGAGAGCAGCGAGGCACTGGACTCGATGCGACCCGGGATTTCCGGCGGTAGGAAGAGTTCCGCGGTGCCCGGACGATCAGAGAGCGCCACCTGTTCGAGGGTCACCCTGTCGACGTCCAGACCCGCGATCGCCAGGTTCTCCCGGGCGAAATCGGCGATCGCCGGGATGGGTTCGAAGGCCCTGACAACGGTTGTCGGTGACAGCCTGCCCACAAGGGCGGAGTAGAAGCCGGTGTTGGCACCAACGTCATACATGGCTCCGTCGGTGGCCTGCGCCAGGGCGGCCATCGCGACAGGGAGCGGCTCTTCGAACAGCCACCAGCCGTCGAACGTCAGGTTGGCGATGTAATCGTGGCCCAGCCGCCGGTTGAGGCGAACGAAATCGGGAAGGCCGAATGGAAGGAGCACGTGGGAAGCCTACGCCGAGCAGCTTCAGCGCCCTCGGCGCGGCTATGTCCGGACAACCTCAGGAAGCGGGGTTGCGCGGCACGCTGGGATGCGAACCCTCCTGAACCTTCCGGTACTTGGGCTGTTCCCGGCGGATGTATTCGCCCCGCTTACCCTTGCGCAGCGCCCGTACCGGCTCTGACACTTGGGCCAGGAACTGCGCGGCGCGGTAACTTCCCCCGAAGATGATCCGCTCGTTCGCCTCCCGATATCGGTGCATCTCGCTGAGAGCGCGGAACAGATCGTAGGCCTCGTCCAGGCTCTCAGTGGCCCAAGGCGGCAGGGTGTAGTCCTCGAGACCCGGCTTGGGCGGGTGCAGGTGACTCCGCACCAGTTCTCCGTGCAGATCGCTCAGTTCAAAGACCAGCCGGGCGACGTAGTCAGATCCGGCCTCCTCCGAACTGCGCCGCAGGCTGGCGTCGAGCTGATCCCGGGCTTCCGTGGACGACGGGGCGATTCCCGAGGTCGTGCCACCGGCGACGAAAGCCGCTATCGCTTCCACCGTCTCATCTGGATCTGCCAGCATCTGCTCGTAGTCGACGACGATGGTCTTCCGGCCTCCGAGCGTCGACAAGATCGCCCGGTAGTACTCGGCCCACAATGACAACGCCCGGGTGGGATTGATGCCGCTGCGCAGACGGAGGGATGCCGCCACGGCCTGCGGTGACCTAACAACGACGATTGCGGGGTACTCCCGTAGCAGCAGTCGGTCCCACAACGGCAATAGCAGGCTGATCCGAGGGTCTTTGACGTACCAGTCCTTGAAGGCCGGCGAGAAGTACTCGAGTCTCTTGCGGGCCATCTCCAGATCCAGGATGTCCAGGTCGCGCCAGGCGCTGGGACCAACCCGCGGTGGCGCCCACCAGGCGCCACCGAGCCGGGCCAGCCATTCATCGTCGAATTCGACCGTCTCGAGCCACTCATGCAGCCCGCGTGGATTCGCCGACTCGACGGCCCACTGGGTCCCGTGTCCAGGGTCCAGGCCCAGCTTCTCGACAACGGACGCGACCGCACTGGTGCCGGAACGGTGCATGCCCAGGATCAGCACGCTCATCTGTGGCCCCTTTTCGCTTCGGCCTCGGGCATCGACCTGACATCCCCGACTAGGCGAGGGTATCAGTGGCACTTAGGGACGGGCCGGACTTAGCCGCGCTCGCCAACACCAGCACGAGGATCGTCGGCCACCGGGCTGGGCTGTTCGTCATCCATAGCGCCGACGCTTCCAGCGCGAG
>CAZKVQ010000043.1:0-26022 GCA_964556255.1 uncultured Actinomycetes bacterium | reverse complement strand
GTTCGGCTGGTTCGGATTCAATGCCGGTAGCGCGCTGACGGCCGGCACCACGGCCTCGATCGTGTGGGTCACGACCCTCACGGCAACCGCCACAGCATCCCTCGCTTGGATGCTCACGGAGCGCATCCGCGACGGGCACGCGACTTCGCTGGGCGCCGCGTCCGGTGTCGTCGCCGGCTTGGTTGCCATCACCCCCGCGTGTTCCTCGGTGAACATCCTCGGCGCCATCGTGATCGGCCTCGTGGCCGGCGTGCTGTGCGCCATGGCGGTCGGGCTGAAGTACCGGTTCGGACTGGACGACTCCCTCGATGTGGTCGGCGTCCACCTGGTCGGCGGTCTGGTCGGCACCTTGATGATCGGTCTGGTCGCAACCTCCGAGGCTCCGGCCGCGGTGTCCGGGCTGTTCTACGGTGGTGGCTTCAGCCAGCTGGGCAAGCAGGCGATCGCCGCGGGTGCAGTGCTGGCATTCAGCCTGGTGCTCACGCTCATCATCGGCTACATCTTGCACAAGACGATGGGCTTCCGGGTCGATCGTGATGTCGAGGTCGCCGGGATCGATATCAACGAACACGCTGAGACGGGCTACGAGATGTCCGACGGCTACGGCGGGGCCTTCGCGGGCAGCGCCGGGTCGGTCAGCGCCAAGACGAAGGAGGAGGTGTCCGCATGAGGCTCGTGACAGCAGTCATCAAGCCCTTCAAGCTCGACGACGTCAAGGAGGCGCTGCAGACCTTCGGAATCTCGGGTCTGACCGTCTCGGAGGTCTCCGGATACGGCCGGCAGGGCGGGCACACGGAGGTGTACCGCGGCGCGGAATACACCGTGGACCTGATCCCGAAGCTCCGGCTCGAGATCGTGGTGGACGACGAGGATGCGGCCGACGTGGTCAACCTCATCGTCAAGTCCGCCGCCACCGGCAAGATCGGTGACGGCAAGGTCTGGACGGTCCCCGTCGACGACCTGGTCCGGGTTCGAACCGGGGAACGAGGTTCGGACGCCCTCTAGAAAGTGCACCACGATGGTCTCGGAGGGGTCGACGATTTCGTCGGCCCCTCCGAGCAATCGTTGGGGGCGAGACATCGAGTGTCGACGATTCGACGGCCGGGACCGCGGCATCCCCGGCATCCCCGGCGGTCACGCTGATCGCGTGGTCGGTCGATTTCGGCAAGACTGACACCCACACGAGGAGAGGGAGCATGACGGTGACCGTGGACACTGCAGGCCCGGAGGCTTACCGCGCGGCGCGTGAGGCCCTGCTCTCGGGTCCGCTCACCGACCCGGCGGGACGTCGTGAGCGACTGGCGGCCCTGACCGACGAGTGGGTCGCGTCGCTGTTCCGGGCCTCGGGTGCCGACCCTGCCGTGTGCGCCCTGGTGGCGATCGGTGGCTACGGCCGCCGGGAGTTGGCGCCCGGCAGCGACATCGACCTGCTCCTGCTGCACGCTCCCGGGACCGATGTCTCGGCGTTCGCAGACAGGATCTGGTATCCGATCTGGGACAGCGGCGTGAAGCTCGACCACAGCGTGCGTACACCTGTGCAGGCCAGACGGCTCGCGAACTCGGACCTCAAGGTGATGCTGGGACTCATCGATGGCCGCACCATCGCGGGGGATGAGTCCCTGTTCGCCGGACTGCGGGCCTCATCACTTTCCGACTGGCGCGCGCGGGCGGCGGTTCGACTACCCGAGTTGCACCGGATGATGATCAGTCGTCGGGAGACCTTCGGCGAGCTGGCCTACCTGCAGGAGCCGGACTTGAAGGAGAGCCTGGGCGGGCTGCGCGATCTCACCGTGATGCGGGCGATCGCGGCATCCTGGGTCACCGATGTCCCGAGGGCATCGCTGACCGGACCGCACCAACTTCTGCTCGATGTTCGCGACGCCCTGCACACCACGACTGGGCGCGGCAGCGACAAACTCATGCGGCAGGAGCAGCCCGGAGTGGCGGCGTTGCTCGGAATCCCCGATCCGAACGGCGACGGTGACGGCGTGCTCCGGGCCGTCGCGGCGGCCGGCCGGACCATCGACTGGGCCTCCGACATGGTCTGGCATCGGGTTGAGCGCCTGGAGAAGCCGTCGAAGCTGCCCGGGCTGCGGCGGTTGCGGGGCTCGCAGGGTCCGGCGCGGGTGCCGTTGACGGACGGCGCCGTAGTGTCCGACGGCGAAGTCGTATTGGCCCGTGACGCGAGACCCGGCCGGGATCCAGCCCTCATCCTGCGGGTCGCCGCCGCCTCCGCCCGGGCAGGACTGCGCATTGCTCCGGCAACCCTGAGCAGGTTGGCCGAGACGGCCGGCTCCCCGCCGCTGCCCTGGTCGGATGAGATGCGCAACTCGTTCGTCGGACTCATCGGTGCCGGCCGAGGGACCATCCCGGTGTGGGAGTCGCTGGACCAGGAGGACCTCATCACCCGGCTGCTGCCGGAGTGGGCCGACACCCGCAGTGCGCCGCAGCACAATCCGGTTCACATCCACACGGTGGACCGACACATGCTCGAGACGGCGGTCCAAGCCTCAGGCCACAGTCGCGAGGTGTCACGGCCGGACCTCCTCCTGGTGGCAGCGATCCTGCACGACATCGGCAAGCCTGCGGGCGCCGCCCGCCACAGCGAGGTCGGTGCGGAGCTCGTTGCGGAGATGGCGCCGAGGATGGGTTTCAGTCAGGACGACACCGAGGTCCTGGTGTCGCTGGTCCAGCATCATCTGCTGCTCGCCGACACGGCAACCCGACGTGACATCGAGGATCCGGCCACTGTCGCCATGGTGGCCGACAAAGTGGGTCGGCACGACGTACTTGAGCTGCTCGCCGCCCTCACGCTGGCCGACGCCAAGGCCACCGGCCCGGCGGCGTGGAGTCCGTGGAAGGCCGCGCTGGTGGAAGCCCTCGTGGCACGGGTGTCGGCGCAACTTGCCGGCCAACCTCCGTTGGAGTTGCCGGGTCCCAACGAGGCCGAGCAGGCCGCCGAAGTTGCTGACGGAGTCGTGGTGATGCACCGCGAGATCGGAGGGCTCGAGGAACTGACGATCGGTGCACCGGCCTCCAGGGATGACTTGGCCGATGCCGCGGGGGTCCTCGCGCTGCATCGGTTGCAGGTGATCGACATGCGCGCCCGGACGACTGCGACCCGAGCAGTGAGCACCTGGCGGGTGACATCGGCGTTCGGCGAGCCGCCGGACGCACAGCGGATAGCGGTCGATCTACGGCGTGTCGTCAATGGCACGCTGGACATCAAGGACCGACTGCGGCGCCGTGAGAACTCCTTCGAGGCATCGCCGGACACTCCTGCTCCCAGGGTCGTGGTGGTGCCAGGGGCCAGCGAGAGCGCCACAGTGATCGAGGTCCGGGCCGCGGACTCCGCCGGCCTGCTGCACCGGCTGCTGCGGGCGGTGGAGGGCGTCGAGGCCACGATCAGAGCGGCGAAGGTCTCGACCTTGGGCCAGGACGTCGTGGATGTGTTCTACCTGGTGGGAGAGGATGGCCAGGTGCTATCGAGTCCCGCGACCGAGGCACTTCGCTCGTCGCTGATCGAGGCCGCGCAGGTGCCACTCCCCGCCCAGCCGGTCGACGGTTAGGCTGGGGCATCCGCGAAGTCAACCGAACTCGAGGCACCCGTGTTCGCAACCCTGTCTGACCGGCTCGCAGCCACGTTCAAGAACCTCCGTGGCAAGGGTCGGCTGTCCGAAGCCGACGTCGACGCCACGGTGCGTGAGATCCGCACCGCCTTGCTCGAGGCCGATGTCGCGCTACCCGTGGTGCGGGAGTTCTGTGCCCGGGTCAAGGAACGAGCCCTCGGGGCCGAGGTATCGGGTGCTCTGAACCCCGCCCAGCAGGTGGTGAAGATCGTCAACGAGGAACTCGTGACGATCCTGGGCGGCGAGACCAGGCGGATGAGGTTCGCCAAACGCCCGCCCACCGTCATCATGCTGCTCGGCCTGCAAGGCGCGGGTAAGACCACCCTTGCTGGCAAGCTCGCTCGGTGGTTGTCCGAACAGGGCCACCGACCGTTGCTGGTGGCCGCCGACCTCCAGCGCCCCAACGCGGTCGACCAGTTGACTGTCGTCGGCGAACGGGTAGGAGTGGGGGTGTTCGCACCCGAACCGGGTAACGGGGTGGGTGACCCCGTGCAGGTGTCCCGGCGGAGCGTCTCGCACGCCACCGAGAACGGCTACGACGTCGTCGTGGTCGACACCGCGGGGCGGCTGGCCATCGATGAAGAGTTGATGAACCAGGCACGCGGTATCCGGGATGCGGTGGACCCCGATGAGGTTCTGCTGGTCATCGACGCGATGATCGGCCAGGACGCCATCAACACGGCCGTCGCCTTCAACGAGGGCGTCGGTTTCGACGGCGTGGTACTCACGAAGTTGGACGGCGACGCGCGAGGGGGCGCTGCACTTTCGGTCCGGGAAGTCACCGGGCGGCCGATCATGTTCGCTTCGACGGGCGAGAAGCCGGAGGATTTCGAACCGTTCCACCCCGATCGGATGGCGTCGCGGATCCTCGACATGGGCGACATGATGACCCTCATCGAGCAGGCCGAGCGGGCTTTCGATGCCGATCAGGCGGCCGCTATGGCCGACAAGATGGCCCGCGGGGACGACTTCACGCTGGAGGACTTCCTCGAGCAGATGCAGGCCGTGAAGAAGATGGGGTCGATCGGAAAGCTGATGGGCATGCTGCCGGGTATGGCCGACGCCCGAAAGCAGCTGGAGTCCCTCGACGAACGTGAAATCGATCGGGTGACCGCGATCATCCGCTCCATGACTCCGGAGGAACGGCGCAATTCGAGCATCCTCAACGGTTCACGGCGGGCCCGGGTTGCCAAGGGCTCCGGCGTTCACGTGAGCGAGGTCAACAATCTGCTCGAGCGCTTCAGTCAGGCCCAGAAGATGATGAAGAAGATGAGTTCGGGCATTCCTGGGATGCCCGGGAGCAGCAAGAAGTCGAAGGCGCGCGGTGGTGGATCATCCCAGCGCAAGGCCAAGAAGGGACGAAGCGGGAATCCGGCGAAACGTGCCCAGCAAGAGGCAGCGGCCGCTCTGAATCCTGCAGCGCAACCGGGGGCGGGGTTGCTGCAGCCAGGCGGCAACAACGGGGTTCCGGGTCGTGACCCGCTGGCCGCCGCCGGTTCGGTGCCGGAGTTGCCGCCTGAACTACGCCGCATGCTCGGCGACAAGTAGGCCCAACTGCCGCCCCGCGGGGCCTCAGAGTCACCGTGCTCTGGCAGAATGAGCAACGAAATCCGGCCGAGGGGCCCTCTTCCCCGACGCCGGAGTCATCGTGGCCGTCCGTGTCGGCACCCCACGTCGATACGCACGTCCTGACCTTTACATCTTTGGAGAACAGCGCCCCGTGGCCGTCAAGATCAAACTGAAGCGTCTAGGCAAGATCCGTAACCCGCAGTACCGCATCGTCGTCGCCGACTCTCGCACCAAGCGCGACGGTCGCGCGATTGAGGAGATCGGTCGCTACGAGCCCAAGCAGGACCCCTCGTTGATCGAGGTCGATTCCGACCGCGTGCAGTACTGGCTCGGGGTCGGTGCCCAGCCCACCGAGGCTGTGCGCGCCCTGCTTCGGGTGACCGGGGACTGGCAGAAGTTCACCCAGGAGCCCGGCTCCGAGGGGACGCTGCGGGTCAAGGAGGCCAAGGCCGACAAGTCCCTGGCGTATGCCAGTGCAGTCGAAGAGGCCGCCAAGATCGGCGACCAGCCCGCGAAACCGAAACTGGCGCCGAAGAGTGAGGATGTGGCTGACGCGAAGAAGGCCGAGACGGCCGAGATCGCCGAGGGCAACGCAGAGGTCGCGGAGCTGGCCGAGGCCGAAACGGCTGCTGAGGAACTGGCCGAGGCCGCCGACGAGGTCGCGGATAAGGCCTCCGAAGTCCAGGCTGCCGAGGCCGAGATTGCGGCCGACGAGTCCGGAACCAAGGAGTAGGCGACGATGGTCGCCAGCGAAGCGCTCGAGCATCTGGTGCGAGGGATCGTGGAGCACCCCGACGATGTGGTCGTGCGGGAGCGGCGCAACCGCAACCGCGGCGACAGCCTCACCGTACGGGTGAACCCTGACGACATGGGGCGCGTGATCGGACGTGCGGGTCGCACTGCGTCGGCGATCCGGACGGTCGTCAAGGCCGTGAGCGGCGGCCGCGGAGTCCGCATCGACTTCCTCGACGCCGGCGAGCGCTGACCTGCGCATCGTCGTCGGTCGGATCGGGCGGGCCCACGGTCTCCGTGGGCAGGTGGCCGTTGAGCCCCGAACCGATGAACCCGAGGTCCGGTTCGCACCGGGCGCGCAGGTGTTCGCGCAGGACGGGGCGGAGTTGGTTGTGTCCGCAACGAGCTGGCACTCCGGACGCATGCTGGTGTCCTTCCTCGGTGTCGATGATCGGACGGCGGCGGAGGCCCTTCGCGGAACCGTTCTCGAGATCGACGTGGATCCCACGGTCCTCCCCGCCGAAGCGGAGTCGTTCTATGACCATCAACTCATCGGTCTGACCGCACAGACGCCTTCCGCGGAGAACCTGGGCACGGTTTCCGAAGTGGTGCATGCACCCGGGCAGGACCTGCTCGTCGTGCTGACCGGCCTCGGGCAGGAAGTGATGGTGCCGTTCGTGGCGCAGATCGTCCCAGAAGTCGACCTCGACGGCGGCCGGGTCATCGTGTCAGCCCCGGACGGCATGTTCGATACCGATGAGCCGCCCAGCGACAGCGACAGGCCTTCGTGATGGCGAAGCGTGCGGGTGACCTCGACACCGTGCTCAACGTCGACGTGGTGACGATCTTCCCGGAGTATCTGACGCCGTTGGAACTGTCGTTGGTCGGCAAGGCTGTCGACGCCGGCATCCTCGGGCTGTCCGTCCACGACCTTCGTGACTACGCAGACGACCGTCATCGAACGGTCGACGACAGTCCCTACGGCGGCGGTCCAGGCATGGTGATGCGCCCGGACGTGTGGGGAAGGGCGCTCGACGCGGTGCTTGCTGAGGCGGTGCCTGGTGAAGATCAAGGAGGGGACGGCGGCGATCAGCGCGACGAGGGCACCCTGCTCGTCGTCCCGTCGCCATCGGGCAGTCCCTTCACGCAGGCCATGGCAGCAGAATTCGCCCGCGCGGACAGACTGGTCTTCGCCTGTGGTCGGTACGAGGGAATCGACTCCCGCGTGGCCGAGCACTACCGGGGACGGCTGGAGGTGCGCGAAGTCAGTGTCGGGGATGTGGTCATCGCCGGCGGTGAAGCCGTTGTGCTGGTCGTGGTCGAGGCCGTCGCGCGCCTGCTGCCCGGAGTTCTGGGCAACTCCGAGAGTGCCACCGATGACTCGTTCGCGCCGGAGCGCGAGGGGTGGGCCCTGGAAGGACCGATCTTCACCCGCCCGCCGGTCTGGCGCGGGTTGGCAGTACCCCCGGTGCTGCTGTCGGGGGACCATCAGGCCATTCGGGCGTGGCGGGCAGAGCAGTCGCGGTTGCGGACGGCGACCGTTCGGCCCGAGTTGCTCTCCGACGGGTCCGGGCTGACCCCCGACGCAAGCCGGCCGCAGGCCGACGGACGGGCCTCGCTGGCTGAGCCGGCGGCACCCCCGCCAGATTGACCACGTGGGGGCGGCAGGCGGGCGCCCGGGCCTAGGCCATAGAAGGTCGTGTCCCTCGTCCATACCGCCCTGTCGATCGGGTGTCGACGCCGGGTGTGGCAGACTGGAGGCCTTCCGGAGCGCCTCTTCCTGCCGTGGGGGGATCCAGCGCGATGAGCGGAAGTCGACCCGGATGTTCCTCGTCCGGGTGCACAAATGGCCGATAACCATGTGCGAGGCGACCTGCGGCGTCTCGCGGGGAGTACGAATGAACCTTCTCGACGATGTCGACGCCGCATCCAAGCGCGACGACCACCCCGACTTCCGACCCGGTGACACCCTCAAGGTTCACGTCAAGGTCGTCGAAGGCAACCGTTCCAGGGTCCAGGTTTTCCAGGGTGTCGTCATCAGGCGACACGGTGGTGGCCTACAGGAGACCTTCACCGTGCGCAAGGTGAGCTTCGGTGTCGGAGTCGAGCGCACGTTCCCGGTGCACTCCCCGATCATCGACAAGATCGAGGTCGTCAGCCGCGGCGATGTACGCAGGGCCAAGCTCTACTACCTGCGCGACCTGCGGGGTAAGGCCGCCAAGATCAAGGAACGCCGCGACAACGCCTGATCGCCGACGGCTGCCTTTCGCAGCCGTCGTAGCAGTGGCGATCCTGGTCGGCGTGCTGCTGGCCTTCGCCATCAACCGCTGGCTCGTCACCATCACCGAAGTCACGTCGGACTCCATGGCGCCCACCCTGCAGGTGGGGGAGACGGCGCTCGTCTGGCGTCCCGGAGCTGTTCAGCGTGGAGACATCGTGCTTTTCGACGGTCGGGGGTCGTTCGTAGGCTCGAACCACCCTCCGGTGGAATACCTCAAGCGCGTCATCGCGGTCGCCGGAGACCGCGTCAGGTGCTGTCAAGCAGGCAAGGTAACGGTCAACGGGACTCCGATCGAGGAGCCCTACGTACCCGCGGCGGCGGCCGATGACCTGGCCTTCGACGTCCAGGTGCCACCCGACCGACTGTGGGTTATGGGTGACAATCGCAACCGGTCCTCGGACAGCCGAGCACACATCGGCGACCCGGGCGGCGGCTTCGTTCCGACCAGCCGGGTTCAGGGCACGGTCGAGGCAGTGATCTGGCCTCCCTCGGCAGCACGTAGCGTGTCGTAGTGCGATTCTTGGGTGTCCACGAGCCGGAAGCACCTACGATCGCCGTGAGTCCACCGTCGCAACGCTGAGGAGCCTGCGTGTCTTTCGCCCGACCACTGCGGTGCCCGGCATGAACGTCTGGCGCGGAATTCGCGAAGTCGCGATCGTGTTGGTGACGGCGATCATCCTGTCGCTGATCGTGCGCACCTTCCTGGTTCAGGCCTTCTACGTGCCGAGCCAGTCGATGGAGAACACGCTGCTACCCAGCGATCGCATCCTGGCCTCGAAGATCACCAAACGCATCAGCGGCGTGGATCGGGGTCAGATAGTTGTGTTCCGTGATCCGGGCGGCTGGTTGCCACCGGTGGTGCCGACATCCGGCAATCCGCTCCGAAGTGCCCTGGAGTTCATCGGCCTGATGCCCTCCAGTTCCGGCGACGATCTGGTCAAACGAGTGATCGGTATCGGCGGTGACCGTGTTCGGTGCTGCAGCCCAGAGGGCAAGATCGTGCTCAACGGGGTTCCGCTGGACGAGCCGTACCTGAAGCCCGGTGTGACCACCGACCAGATCCAGTTCGATGTCGTCGTGCCGCAGAACTCCGTCTTCGTGATGGGTGACAATCGACCCGAGTCCGCCGATTCGCGCTACCACCTGGCGGAGAACGACGGCGGGGTTCCGCTGGACAACGTCGTCGGGCGCGTCTTCGTCACTGTGTGGCCGATCAATCGCTGGAGTACCTTCCCGGTTCCCTCGGTGCCGTTCGACAACCCCAAGATCGCCGACCAGACCAGCAGCGCGGAACTACCGAAGTGACGCCGACCCGACCGACCCTGCGACTCGAACGGTCGCTGTTCGCGGATGGGGTCGCGACGGTGGTCGGAATGGACGAGGTCGGGCGTGGTGCACTCGCAGGTCCGGTGGCGGTGGGGGCGGTGGCGATCGACGGCAACCATCGGCGGCCGCCCACGGGGGTTCGCGACAGTAAGTTACTCACCCCGGCGGCCCGCGAGCGCCTGATCCGGCCGATCGGTCGCTGGGCTTTGCACAGCGCCGTCGGTATGGCCTCGTCCCGTGACATCGACCGACTCGGGATCACGGCGGCGTTGGGTCTGGCGGGTCGACGGGCGCTGGCCATGCTTGGTTTGGACGAGGTGGATGTGGTGATTCTGGACGGTTCACATGACTGGCTCACCCGGACCGGTTCCGAACGGCAGGCGGAGCTCTTCGACCAGGGTGGAATGGTCACGTGCGATGTGGTCGACGGCACCGATGGCGGCTGCGAGGTGAAGCAGGTCATGACCAGGGTCAAGGGGGACATGGCCCATACCACGGTGGCGGCAGCCAGTGTCTTGGCGAAGGTGGCCCGGGATGCGCTGATGGTTCAGTCGGCCATGGCATTCCCGGAGTACGGGTGGCAGACGAACAAGGGCTACGCCGCGGCAGAGCATCGAGCCGCGCTCCTCCGTCATGGGCCGACCCCTATGCATCGGGTCAGCTGGCGACTCGGACTCGCCGAGCCACGGGGCGCCGTGGCCTCCGGCTGAGGGCGCTGCAGGTATCTTCGAGCTGTCGGCTTGAGAAGCGGGCGGACCGGGAGGACTGTGTTGAGTACCGAGGACCTTGAGCAGTACGAGAGCGAGATCGAACTCGCCCTCTACCGGGAGTACCGCGACGTCGTGGGACTGTTCCGCTTCGTGGTGGAGACCGAGCGCCGGTTCTACCTTGCGAACACCGTCGACGTCCGCGTTCGATCCTCCGAAGGTGGCGAGGTGTTCTTCGAGGTGAGCATGTCCGATGCCTGGGTCTGGGATATCTACCGGCAAGCGCGCTTCGTGAAGAACGTTCGAGTTCTCAGTTTCAAGGACGTCAACGTCGAGGAGCTCGTCCCCTCCAACCTGGAGCCCCCGCAGGGCCGCTGAGGCCCAGCCTGTGCATGACTGCGGCGCGGTGTCGTCCCTTTCGGGTCGCTATCCACAATCCACCTCTCGCTGCTGGTCGCAGGAACGTCTCCGAGTCACGCTTGCTGTGACGAGGGGGTGGGTCCTTGGTTCGCAACAGCGCCGTCGGCCGCTATGGCGAGGACGTGGCCTGCCGCTTCCTGCAGTCCAATGGGATCACGGTGGTGGCCCGCAACTGGCGATGTTCCCAGGGGGAGCTGGACATCGTCGCCGTCGACGGCACCACATTGGTGGTCTGCGAGGTCAAGACACGAACCAGTGACCGCTGCGGTAGTCCAGCCGAGGCCGTAACCCCCGACAAGGTCCGGCGGTTGCGTCGCCTCGCCGTCATCTGGCTGCGGCATGCCCGGTCGGCGGGTTCCGAAACCGGCTACTCCGGATTGCGTGTCGACGTCCTGGCAGTGGCGCGTCCCGTCCGCGGGGCCGCCCGTGTCCACCACTTCAGGGGGGTGGAGTAGGTGCAGGTGGCCAGCACGCGCTCAGCCGTAGTGGTGGGGGTCACCGCCCATCTGATCGAGGCCCAGGCGCAAGTGGCGAATGGATTGCCCAGATGGACGATCGTCGGGCTTCCCGACACCTCGGTCAGCGAGTCGAGGGAACGCGTTCGGGCGGCCACCTTGAGCAGCGGTCTCCGCTGGCCGGACTCCCGGATCACCGTGGCCCTCAGCCCGGCCTCACTGCCGAAACGAGGCAGCGGACTCGACCTGGCCATTGCGCTGGCTGTGCAGTGTGCAGCGGGGGCGGTGCCGAGGGAGTCCGTGTTACGGGTAGCGCGCTGGGTGTTGGTCGGCGAGTTGGCACTGGACGGTCAGGTCCGCCCAGTCGGGTCCGTGCTGGCCGCCGCGGTGGCGGCCCGGCGAGCCGGGGTCGAATGCTTGGTCGTGCCCGAGGCCAACCTCCAGGAGGCCGCGCTGGTGCCGGACCTTGAGGTCGTCGCGGTATCGAATCTCGGACAGCTGCTGTCCGTCGTTCGTGGGGACCACCTCGACCCGGCATCCGGGCCGGCATCGGGAGACTTCGAACCATGCATCAGCGACGCGTCGCCGACAGACGGGCGGGCAGTTGGGGGCTCGGCGCCGGACCTGGCGGCTGTTCGAGGACAGGCGCACGCCCGTCGGGCGCTGACCGTCGCGGCGTCGGGAGGGCATCACCTCTCGATGACGGGTGCGCCCGGCGTGGGCAAGACCTTGCTGGCCTCCTGCCTTCCCGGGCTACTGCCGGACTTGGACGACGAGTGCGCACTGGAGACCACTGCGATCAGATCGCTGATGAACCCAGGCAGTCCAGCCGGGCTGGTCCGACGGCCGCCGGTCCAGGCACCCCACCACACGACCACAGCAATCGCCCTTATCGGCGGTGGCGCCGCGGACCGGCCCACTATCGGGCTGGTGACGGCGGCGCACAACGGCGTGCTCCTACTCGACGAGGCCGCCGAATTCCCCAATTGGGTACTCGAGTCCCTTCGTCAGGCGGTGGAGTCCGGCGTGGTGTCGATCGCCCGCGGTGGATTCCAGGTCACCCTTCCCGCGAGATGTCAGCTCGTGTTGACCTCCAACCCCTGCCCGTGCGGGCGCGCCCTCGATGTTGTCGGTGCTCCCTGCCGCTGCTCGTCGATCCAACGTCGGCGATACCGGTCGAAGCTCTCAGGTCCGCTGTTCGACCGGATTGATCTGAGACTGGGGCTTACCCGCCCCACGCCATCTGAACTAGAGGGCGGATGGGCCTCGGGTACACCTTCTTCGGTGATCGTCGAGCAGGTGCAGGAGTCACGCGAACGGGCAGCGAGACGATTGTGCGGCACCCCGTGGCACGTCAACGCGGCGGTTCCTGGACATGTCGTTCGTTCGGAGTGGCCGATCTCGGCCGCTCTGCAGCGTGCCCTGGATCGCCTGACGGTGGGCGCCCAGTCGGTGCGGGGTTTGGATGTCGCGCTTCGAGTCGCGTGGACACTGGCCGACCTCAATGGCTCCGACCAGCCCGGCGCAGCTGAGCTCCGGGAAGCCATTGAACTGCGGGGGGTCGACGCATGGGCGGCCTGACGTTGACGTCCGCCGATCGCGCTCGCATCGCTATCTCCCTTCTGACCGAACCGGGCGATGAACGGGCAGGTCAGCAGCTCACCGCGGCCGGTGCCGAGGCGACCGTGGATAGGTTGATCGCCGGTCGACGGCGCCCACTCGGCCCCAGCGAGCTCGAGGCAGCTGTCACTGCGCAAGCTCGTCGGGCCGACGCCATCGGAGCCCGACTTGTCACCCCGGAGGGTCAGGACTGGCCGTCGCAATTGGACGATCTGGGCGATCGGGCGCCGTTCCTGCTCTGGGTCCGCGGCACCGGGTCTCTGCGCTCGCTGCTGCTGCGATCGGTCTCAATAGTCGGAGCCAGAGCATGCAGCCACTACGGACGATCCCAAGCGGAGATGCTGGCCGCTGAACTGGCGCTGCTCGGCTGGACAGTCGTGTCGGGTGGAGCATTCGGCATCGATGCCGCGGCACATCGAGGGGCCCTCGCCGTCACGGGCATCACTGTCCTGGTCACGGCAGGCGGAGTCGATCGTCCATATCCCCGAGCACACGAGGACCTCTACGGGCGCATCATCGAGACCGGCGCGGTGATCTCGGAACTCCCACTGGGTACCACTGCGGCGCGCCATCGCTTCCTCACCCGTAACCGGCTGGTCGCGGCCCTATCGCGTGGGACGGTCATCGTCGAGGCCGCACGCCGAAGTGGCACCAGCGCCACGGCGTCGGCGGCCGAGGAGCTCCGGCGACACGTGATGGCCCTGCCGGGTCCTGTCACCTCCGATCTGTCCGCGGGCTGCCACGATCTGTTGCGCGACGGTCGCGCCGTCCTGGTCACCGGCTGTCCGGATGTTGTCGAGTTGATCGGAGCGTTCGGCGGCGACCCACCCGTCGATCAGGGTACGACCGCCGTCCTGCAGGCTCTGCTCAGATGTGACGCGGCTGAGGAGTCAGAGCTCGCGGCCGCCCTCGGGTGCAGCGAGGCCACCGTGGCCGTGACTCTGGCCGGCTTGGAGGGTGCAGGCTTCGCGGTGCGTGGACGCCGGGGTTGGACGGTTTCGGATGCAGCTCTGGCACGAATAGCGGGCACGGACTAGCCGGGTACGGTTCACTTGGAGGGTGCAGTCTGCGGAGATGCCGTCGAGCCCGAGGTGCAGCGTTCTCGATGATTTTGTGCTGTTCCTGTCTGGAGCGCGGGGTCGAAGCCCCCACACGCTTCGCGCCTACCGGAGCGACGTTGCATCGCTGCTGGACTTCGCTGGGATCGACGAGCCCTCACAGGTCGCTGACATCGACCTGCCGCTGCTGCGTGCCTGGCTCGCTGGATACGCGCGTGCCGGTGCTGCCCGATCAAGTCTTGCCCGCAGGGCCAGCGCTGCCAGGGCGTTCACCTCGTGGGCAACCGCGCGGGGACTGATCGCGGGGGCAGACCCTGGACTGCGGCTGGGCGTCCCCCGCGGTGGACGGCATCTGCCCGAAGTGCTGAGGGCCTCACAGATGTCAGGGGTTCTCGAGGACGCCCGTGCTGCCGGTGCCGACGATGATCCGGTCGCTCTGCGCGACGCGGCCATGCTGGAGCTGCTGTACGCCTCGGGAATCCGGGTGGCCGAACTGTGCGGGTTGGACACCGACGACCTGGATTTCGAACGCCGTCTGGTGACAGTGGTTGGTAAGGGAAACAAGCAGCGCAGTGTGCCGTTCGGGATTCCCGCGGCGGAGTCGCTGCGACGCTGGCTCGAGCTGGGTCGCCCAGCTCTGCTCGCCCCCAACAGCCAGGCCGCCCTGTTCTTGGGCAGTCGTGGGGGCCGAATCGATGCCCGGGTGGTCCGCAGATGCGTCAACCGCGCGACGGCGACAACGACCGGAGCTCCCCTGTCCCCACATGCTCTGCGACACTCTGGCGCGACACACATGGTGGAGGGTGGTGCGGATCTGCGGACCGTCCAGGAGATCCTGGGCCACACAAGCCTCGCCACCACGCAGGTCTACACACACGTGTCGCCGGAGAGATTGAGGAGGGTCTATGAGCGAGCACATCCGCGGGCCTGAAGACGACGACGATCCCGACATGTCGCCCGATGATGCCCTCACGGCGCTGTGGGTTCGCTTCAAGGAGACCGGGGATCTGGGAGCCCGGGAGAAGTTGATCCTGCATTACTCGCCCCTGGTCAAGTACGTTGCCGGCCGGGTCGGATCCGGGCTTCCCCCAACCGTGGAGAACGCCGATCTGGTGTCCTACGGCCTATTCGGCCTGATCGACGCCATCCAGAAGTTCGACCTGGAACGCAAACTCAAGTTCGAGACGTACGCCCTGAGCAGGATCCGGGGAGCGATCATCGATGAACTCCGCGGGTTGGATTGGGTGCCGCGCTCCATCCGCGCGAGGAGCAGGGAGATCGAACGCGCCTACGCTGCACTGGAAGGCGAACTGCAGCGCGTACCCAGCGACGTTGAGGTCGCCGAGCGACTTGGCATCGACGTCGAGTCGTTGCGAGAGGTGTTCGCGGCGGTGTCGTTCACGCACGTGGCGGCGCTGGACGAGTTGCTCCACGCCGAAGAGGGGGGTGCGACCCTCGGCGATACCGTCGTGGACCACCGGGTGGAGGAGCCAGAAGAGGTCCTGGACGTCTCGGAGACCAGGAACATCTTGGCGACTGTCGTCGACCTGTTGGGGGAGCGGGAGAAGATCGTCGTTGCCCTCTACTACTACGAAGGCTTCACCTTGGCCGAGATCGGTCAGGTGCTGGGCGTGTCCGAGAGCCGGGTCAGCCAACTGCACACCAAGGCCATGCTGCAGCTGAAGTCGCGGATGGCCGAAGTCGACTGACCCTGGTCACCGCGGCGTCTTGAGGACCGGCCGGTAGCCGACAACCAGCAGAGCCGGGTCGATGTAATCGTCACCGCGCCGCGCTCCCCAATGCAGGCATCGATGATCGCAATGACCGCCGGTACCGATCACCCCGAGCAGCTGTCCGCGGGCGACCTCGGTGCCGGGGCGGACAGCGGCCGTGACCGGTTCATACGTGGTCCTCACCGCCCCGTGCTCGACGACCACCACGCCTCGGTCCGCCACCTCACCCGCGAACGTGACCCGTCCGGCGGCGCTGCTCGCGACCGAGGTTCCCGGGCCGGCCGCTAGATCAACTCCGCGATGACCGGCCAGCCAATCGTGTTCGGGCGGGTCGAACGCCCTCATGATTTCGGGCGACCTCAGGGGCCAACCCCACCCGGGGGACCGTTGAGTCCGCACGTGCCACCCCTCTGGTGCGGTCGGCCTGGGAATGCCGGATGAAACAGTCGTCGCAGACGACCGGCTGCCGCCCAGGTGGGTGGTCGACTCGGCCCGAACGGCGGGGGCAGCGAACACGGCAAGCACGCTGGTCGGCACCAGTACGGTGAACAGAAGACAGGCCTGCAGACCCCGGGAAGTGGGGGATGGCCGGCGTGGTGGTGTCCGCATGGTGTCAATCGTGACGCTGCCCGAGGTCGCGGGCCATGCCCACTGACGGATTGTGGATGGGGCGGGCGCTACGATTGGGACCGCACCGGGATACCCGGTGACATCGCATCCCCGCGCACCGTCGGTTCGCGACGGCGGCGTCGGCCTCGGTCCCAAGTGGCGGTCGGCCCGGCGGGGGTCAGGTGCGGGCGACAACCGTCGACCCGCAAGGAACCACGAGCCCAACCACAGGTTGGGTGCAGGAGGCATGTCCATGGCCGTCGTAACGACGCGACAGATGCTCGAGAGCGGTGTCCACTTCGGGCACCAGACCCGCCGTTGGAACCCGAAGATGAAGCGATTCATCTTCACCGAGCGCAATGGCATCTACATCATCGACCTGACGCAGTCGGTCGACTACATCGACAAGGCATACGAATTCGTCCGCGAGACGGTCGCCCATGGCGGTTCGATCCTCTTCATCGGCACCAAGAAGCAGGCGCAGGAAGCGGTTGCCACGCAGGCGGCTCGCGTCGGTATGCCCTACGTCAACCAGCGTTGGCTCGGCGGCATGCTCACCAACTTCCAGACCGTTCACAAGCGGCTGCAGCGGCTCGCCGAGCTCGAGGAACTGGACTTCGACGACGTCGCCGCCTCGGGGATGACCAAGAAGGAACTGCTCGTTCTGCGTCGCGAGCGCGACAAGCTCGACCGCACCCTGGGCGGCATCCGCACGATGAGCAAGGTGCCCTCCGCAGTATGGATCGTGGACACGAACAAGGAGCACATCGCCGTCGGGGAAGCGCGCAAGCTGGGGATCCCGGTCGTCGCAGTGCTCGACACCAACTGCGACCCCGACCTGGTGGATTACCCGGTGCCGGGCAACGACGACGCCATCCGCGCCGTTGGCCTGCTCACCCGCGTGATCGCCGACGCAGTAGCCGAGGGACTGATCGCGAGGGCCGGTGGGAACGAGGACGCCGAGCCCACACCCGAGTGGGAGGCTGAGCTGCTGGGCGCCTCCGATGAGGCCGAGGCCGCTGCAGTCATTGCCGCCGACGTGGCCGCTGCCGCAGGCGCGACCGAAGGTGCCGTCGAGGTCTCTGAGGAAACCGTGGTGACCGACGCGACTGGTGACGCTGGGGCCGCCGAGGCGACCGAGGCCGTCGCCGAGGTCGGCGGCGAAGCCGTCGCGGAGACCGAGGCGGTTGTCGCAGAGGTGCCCGCCGAGGCTACCGAGGGCGACTCCCCGGCCAGCTGACCTCATCGCTCGACCATCACTAAGGAGTGGGACAAACCATGGCAGTGTCTGCCGCTGATGTGAAGAAGCTGCGCGAATTGACCGGCGCGGGGATGCTCGACTGCAAGAAGGCCCTGGATGAGGCCGACGGTGACTTCGACAAGGCCGTCGAGCTATTACGCATCAAAGGTGCCAAGGACGTCGGCAAACGCGAGGCCCGCACCGCCTCGAACGGCCTGGTGGCGGCTCACCTGGCCGCGACCGATCATGGCGTGATGCTTGAACTCGCCTGCGAGACCGATTTCGTGGCGAAGACGGAGGGCTTCCAATCCCTGGCGGCGGACGTCGCCGCGTTCGTCGCCACGGAACAACCCGGCGACGTTGACTCGCTGCTCGACGCCAGCTACGACGCGAGCACGACGGTGCGGGAACTGTTGGCCGAGGCCAACAGTTCCATGGGCGAGAAAATCGAGGTGCGTCGTTTCGAGCACGTGCAGGACGGGTACGTCTACATCTACCTGCACAAGCACGATCCCGCGCTGCCACCCAGCGTCGGTGCCCTTGTCCAACTGGATCAGACCAACGAAGAGGTGGCCAAGAACGTCGCTCAGCACATCGCTGCGATGTCACCGAAGTACTTGTCGCGTGAGGACGTGCCCGCCGAGGTGGTGGCCGCGGAGCAGCGCATCGCCGAGGAGACGGCGATCGAGGAGGGCAAGCCCGAGCAGGCCATCACCAAGATCGTCGAAGGTAGGACCAAGGGCTACTACAAGGACTTCTGCCTGGTCGAGCAACCATGGGTGCGCGACAACAAGAAGACCATCGGTGCCTACCTGGAAGAGAACGGCGTGAAGGTCATCAAATTCGCACGGTTCAAGGTCGGGCAGAACTGACGCTTGCGGGGTCGGCCGGTCGGACCGCGCTTCGCAGCCACCCGGTAGGGCACACTCAGGTGCAATCAGCAGGGTCAGGAGGAACCGGTGGGACTGCAGGGTACCGATCAACCCACGCTCGAAGGCATGCCCACGACGTGGCCCGGCGTTGAACTTGGTGGTTGGGACCGGGTACTTCTGAAGCTCTCCGGTGAGGCCTTCTCCGGGGGCGGCGGTCTGGGGGTCGACCCCGACGTGGTTGGAACGATCTCGGCGCAGATCGCCGATCTGGTCCGCGATGGCCGCCAGGTTGCGGTGGTCATCGGCGGTGGCAACTACTTCCGCGGGGCGCAGTTGTCCGACCGCGGCATGGACCGGTCTCGTGCGGACTACATGGGGATGCTCGGCACGGTCATGAACTGTCTGGCCCTGCAGGATTTCCTGGAGAAGAACGGGGTGGAGACCCGGGTGCAGACGGCCATCGCGATGGGGCAGGTCGCTGAGCCCTACATACCGCGTCGGGCCATTCGACACCTAGAGAAGGGCCGGGTCGTCATCTTCGGTGCCGGGCTCGGAGTGCCGTTCTTCTCGACCGACACGTGCGCGGCGCAACGGGCGCTGGAGGTAGGTGCGCAGGTGGTGTTGATGGCCAAAGGGGTCGACGGTGTCTACGACGACGATCCCCGCACCAATCCGGATGCCCGACTGCTGGTGGAACTCCGACCCGCGGATGTCCTTCAGCAGGAACTCAAAGTCGCAGACGCGACGGCAATTAGTCTGTGCCAGGACAATGACCTGCCGATCGTGGTTTTCAATCTGCTCGTCGAGGGCAATATCGCCAGAGCCGCCGCAGGTGAGCGGATCGGCACCCTGGTAAGCACAGCCGTGGGATTGTAGATGTCAGCACGCGTTGACGGTGCGAACCGAGCCGAAGGAGATGACGCATGATCGATGACACCCTGCTCGAGGCCGAGGAGAAGATGGACAAGGCCCTCTCGGTCGCCCGGGAGGATTTCGCGACCATCCGTACTGGCCGTGCGAGTCCGTCGATGTTCAACAAACTGCTCGTCGACTACTACGGCGCACCGACGCCGCTGAACCAACTGGCCTCCTTCCAGGTGCCGGAGGCGCGGATGATCATCGTCACCCCGTACGACCGCGGTTCGATGACGGCCATCGAGAAGGCGATCCGCGATTCAGATCTCGGCGTCAACCCCACCGACGACGGTGCCATCATCCGCGTCGTGCTGCCGGCCCTCACCGAGGATCGACGTCGCGAGTACATCAAGATGGCGCGGGGCAAGGCAGAGGACACGAAGGTCTCGATCCGTAGCATCCGCCGCAGCGCCAAAGAGGAGTTGGAGGCGCTGGCCAAGAACGGCGAAGCCGGCGAGGACGACGTCCGCCGGGCGGAGAAGCATCTGGAGGACGTCACGGCGACCCATGTCGCCCACGTGGACGAGATGCTCAAGCACAAGGAAGCCGAGCTCCTCGAGGTCTGACATGGCCGAGCCATCAGACGCGCCTGCGGAATCGACCGCTTCAGGGGCGCCAGTCGAAGCCAAGTCGGGGTCCCGTGCTGGCCGTAATCTGCCGATGGCGATTGCCGTCGGTGTCGGGCTGGGTGCCATCAGCCTGCTGTCACTGTTCACCTACAAGTGGCTCTTCGGCGTCGTCGCCATGGCCGCCATCTGCATTGGGATCTGGGAGCTCACCAAGGCGCTCGCCCTCAACGGCATCCAGGTAGCCCGGACCCCGCTATACGTAGGCGCCGTCGCGGTCATCCCGATGGCATACAACTTCGGCCTCATCGGTCTGCTGATGGTCTATGGCCTGATCGTCATCAGTGCCATGATCTGGCGGATCCGCCGGGGGGTCGATGGCTACGTCAAGGATCTGACGGCGACCGTGTTCGTCGCCTCCTACCTGCCGTTCATGCTCGGCTTCGTGGCGCTGATGCTCGCCCAACCGCTGGGGCCGCAGCTGATCGTGGTCTTCGTGTCTCTCACGATCTGCAACGACATCGGCGGGTACGCCGCTGGCGTGCTGTTCGGCAAACATCCGATCGCTGCGAACGTCAGCCCGAAGAAGTCGTGGGAGGGCTTCGCCGGTTCCGTGTTGCTGCAGGTCGTCGTCGGCGCCTGGCTCTTCGTGTGGCTGCTGCACGCCCCCTGGTGGCAAGGTGTGATCGCGGGAGTAGTGATGTCGGTTACGGCTACCGCGGGTGACTTCGCGGAGTCGGCGATCAAGCGTGATCTGGGTGTGAAGGACCTGGGCAACATCCTGCCGGGGCACGGCGGCCTGATGGATCGGCTGGACTCGCTGCTGCCGAACGCCTTCGTCTCATGGCTGCTGTTCAGCATCTTCGCGATCATCACCTGAGCCCCTCCACCGAAAGGCGCACATCGTGCCAGCAGAACTCGTGTTCACCGCGCCTCGTCGGGCGAAACCTCCGAGGCACCTGGCCGACCTTGACCTCGCTGCTCGCCGAGCGGCGATGGTGGAGATGGGGCTGCCGAGATTCCGTGCTGACCAGATCTCCAAACAGGTGTTCGAACGCCTCGAGTTCGACCCGCTGGCGTGGACGGACATCCCGGCAGGACAGCGGGTTGAGCTCGGTGACGAGTTCCTGCCGGATCTGTTGACCGAGGTTCGTCAGATCTCCTGTGATGACGGCGAGACGGTCAAGAGCCTCTGGCGGCTGTTCGATGGCGCCCTGGTCGAGAGCGTTCTGATGCGCTATCCGAAGCGGGTAACCATGTGCATCTCGAGCCAGGCGGGGTGCGGAATGAACTGCCCCTTCTGCGCGACCGGGCAGGCGGGACTGACCCGAAACCTCTCCACCGCGGAGATCGTCATGCAGGTCGCCGCGGGTGCCAGGCTGCTGGCCTCGGAGAAGGTCGCCGGGGGGCCGGGGCGAGTGGGCAACGTCGTATTCATGGGTATGGGCGAGCCACTGGCCAACTACACCTCCGTCGTGGCAGCGACCCGACGGCTGATCGCCGATCCGCCGGAAGGTCTCGGACTGTCCGGCCGCGGCATCACGATCTCCACCGTGGGTCTCGCCCCGCGCATCCGGCAGTTGGCAGGGGAGGGGCTGCCGGTGACTCTGGCGCTGTCCCTGCACGCCCCCGACGACGAGTTGCGAGACGAGTTGGTGCCGATCAACAACCGTTGGCCGATCGACGAGGTGCTGGATGCTGCTTGGGAGTATGCCGACCGGACCCACCGGCGGGTGTCCATCGAATACGCGCTCATCCGCGACATCAACGATCAACCGTGGCGAGCCGACCGCCTGGCGTCACTGCTGCGAGGACACTTGGTGCACGTCAATCTCATCCCGCTGAACCCGACGCCGGGGTCGAAGTGGACGGCCTCCGACCCGGATGTCCAAGACGAATTCGTTCGCAGGCTCGAGGTCGGCGGCATCGCTGTGACGGTGCGCGACACCCGGGGTCGGGAGATCGACGGCGCGTGTGGCCAACTCGCGGCGTCCCCGTCCTAGTCGGGGACACCCTCGTCGGAAAGCAGCGACCAGCCCTTAGTTGGCAAGTACAGCCCGTCCGGACCCGGCGACCCGTCGCCTGCCACCGGCTGCCAGTTGCCGGCGGGAAGTGGCACGTGGGTGTCGTCCTCGTTGAGGCTGAGGCCGACAGCAACCCTGCCCTCGCCTTCCAGTCCGCCAGTGATGAAGACGATGTCCGTGTTGGACAGGTGCGTGACCTCCGTCCGGGCATCGGTCAGCCACGGGCGGGAATTGCGGAAATCGACCATGGCCCGATAGAGGGCGTAGGTGTCCCGGCCGAGCTCGGAGAACTGTTCGGGCCGGTCCGGGAACGGCGGCCGCACCTCGTCGTCGCCGCCCTCTCGCTCGTACTTCACGCCGGTGTAGGCCTGCTCGTCGCCCGCATAGATGGTGGGGGTGCCGCCGACCCCGAAAAGGACCGCGATGGTGTGGGGTAGGAACGCCGCGTCGTCCAGGGTGCTGGCGATCCTGGTCGTGTCGTGGTTGCCCAGGAAGGTCACTGGTACGAAGGTCTCCAGGAATTCGTTGTGTCGTCCCAACGCGTGGGAGAGTTCGTAGAAGTTGCCGTCGTTGATCGAGCTCGCGATTGCCTTCCACAGCTCGTATTGGGTGACCGAATCCAGGCCGCCTTCGGCCACGATGTACGGGTAGTCACCGTGGATCACTTCACCGAACAGCCAGGTCTTGGGGTGCGAGGGCTTGAACCGCTCGGTGACGGCGTGCCAGAACTCCGTCGGGACTGCATAGGCGGCGTCCAGGCGCCAGCCGTCCACTCCGACGGCCCCCCAGCGCTCGAGCACCCCCACCACGTGGTCGACCACGGCAGGATTGTCGTGGTTGAGGTTCACCAACGCGTCGTGGCCCTCGAACGCTTGGGCGACGGGTGCACCGCCGTCCTCCGGCCAACTCAGTTCGAACCAACCGGCGGCCTCCGAATCCGGGCCCGACTGCAGCGCCTGTTGGAATTTTGGGAAGTCCCTGCCGACGTGGTTGAAGACGCCGTCCAAGACGATCCGCAGGCCTCTGTTGTGGGCCTCGGCGATGACCTGGGCCAGGTCGTCGGTGTCGCCCAGCCGCGGATCGATGCGGAAATGGTCGATGGTGTCGTAGCCGTGGCTGCTGGCGGCGAACACGGGGCCCAGCACCCAACCCTGGAGGCCCATGTCGGCTGCGTAGTCGAGCCAGGGGATGAGCCGCGGGAGCCGGTGTTGGATCGGTGCCTCCGGGGGTGGCGCGAAGCGTTCGGCCCCCAGGAAGCCCAACGGGTAGACATGCCACCACACCCCGCGCGGTGGAATAGCGACGCCGCGCGACGGGCTCTCGTCAGTCATAGGCCCCATGGTCCCACTCTTCGCCGCCGGAACGAATCCGAACGAGATACTGCCCGGCCCCGCTGGCGGTCGGGTCAACCAGCTCGGTGGGATCTCAGCGGTAGGCGGCCTGGCCCGTCAGCGCCTCACCGATGACAAGGGTATGGATCTCGTTGGTGCCCTCGTAGGTGTACACCGACTCGAGGTTGTTCATGTGCCGGATGACCGGGTACTCCAGGGTGATGCCGTTGCCGCCGAGGATGCCCCGGCACTCTCGAGCGATGTTCAGGGCCTCGCGGGCATTGTTCAACTTGCCGGTGCTCACTTGTGCGGTGGTGATGTTTCCGGCGTCCTTGAGTCGTCCCAGGTGGATGGCCAGCAGCGTCCCCTTCCCGAACTCGAGGGCCATGTCGGCAAGCTTCTTCTGGGTCAGCTGGAACCCGGAGATGGGGCGATCGAACTGCACCCTGGAATTCGAGTAGTCGATCGCGCACTCGAGCGAGTCGCGGGCCGCTCCCATGGTGCCGAACACGATGCCGAAGCGTGCCTCGTTGAGGCAGGACAGCGGGCCCCGCAGGCCGGTGACCTCAGGCAGGACCGCGTCGGCGGGAAGCCGGACATCGGTGAGGACGAGTTCGGAGGTGATCGAGGCTCGTAGGGACATCTTGTCCGGAATGAGGTTCGCCTGGAATCCCTCGGTGTCGGTGGGTACCACGAAACCTCTTATGCCGTCCTCGGCACGCGCCCACACCACCGCGACGTCGGCGACGTTGCCGTTGGTGATCCACATCTTTGCGCCGTTGAGAAGCCAGTCGTCACCATCGCGGCGGGCGGTGGTCCTCATTCCCGAGGGGTTGGACCCGAAATCCGGCTCGGTCAGGCCGAAGCACCCGATGAGTTCGCCACGGGCCATCCCGGGCAGCCACTGCTCCTTCTGGTCCGCGCTGCCGAAGGCGTGGATGGCGTACATCGCCAGGGAGCCCTGCACGCTCACCAAGGATCGGATACCGGAGTCGCCGGCTTCCAACTCCATACAGGCGAGCCCGTAGGCCACGGCGCTCGTTCCCGCACAGCCGTATCCCTGCAGGTGCATACCGAGCACGCCGAGGTCACCCAACGCCAAGGCCAAGTCCCGGGCCGGCAACTCGCTGCTGGCGAACCAGTCCCCGACGAAGGGCTTGATCTCCTTGTCGACGAAGGTCCGAACGACGTCTCGAACCGCCCGTTCCTCCTCGCTCAGCAGGCTGTCGATCGCGAACAAGTCTGATGGTGATGTCGGCATGGCTTCTCCCTGGTCTGGTCACTGCAGGTTGTTGGCTGTTGCAGGTCAACCGCGCAACAGCTGGTTGATACCGTCAGCTATCCGCGACGGCTTGCCCGATCGTCGTTCGTTCGCGTCGGCGCCGTACATGGCCAACAGTGCCGCGTTGGCCCCTACCCAGCGGAGCGGCTCCGGCTCCCAGCGCCGGCGTCGACGATTGACCCAGGGCAGCGACGTCAGTTTCGTGTCCGCGCCGGTGATCAGGTCAGCCAGCGTCCGACCCGCCAAGTTGGAGGTCCCGACGCCATCGCCCACGTATCCACCGGCTGCTCCCACGCCGGTCTTCGGGTCGTATTCAACGCCGGCCCACCAGTCCCGGGCCACGCCCAGCGGGCCGCCCCAACGGTGCGTGATCTCGACGCCGGTCAGCACGGGGAACATCATCTCCAGTGTCTCACGCAGGGCCTCGTGGACCGAGCCATCGCGGTCGAAGGCAGGGTCGATCTTGGAGCGGAAATGGTAGGGGGCGCCCCTTCCTCCGAACGCGATCCGGTTGTCGTGGGTGCGCTGGCCGTAGATGATCATGTGCCGGAGGTCGTTGAAGGTTTGGCCGTCGGCCAAACCGATCGTGCGCCAGATCTCATCCGGCAGCGGTTCAGTGGCGATCACCAACGAGTAGATCGGTGCGATCGCCCGGACCCCGTCGCCCAGTTGTGACGTGTAGGCCTCAGTCGCTCGGATGACGTGGCGCGCCGTCACCACGCCCCGTTCGGTGGTGACGCGTCCGGGCTCGATCGACGTGGCCGCGGTTCCTTCGACCACAGTGACACCGGCTGCGAGTACTGCAGTGAGCAACCCTCGCAGTAGTGCCAGTGGGTCGATGGCGGCGCAGTGCGGCGTATAGGCGCCCCCGAGGACACCCTCGGCCGACACCATTGCGGCCGCCTCCTGGCGATCCAGGAACCGGTAGTCCGCCTCCCCGAAACCGAATTCGCGCCATTCGGCGATCTGCTCGTGGGCGCGGGCCTATTGGGGCGCGGTGCGGGCGGTGTGTACCGTGCCGCCCTTGCGCCAGCCGCAGGCGATGTCGTGTTGGTCCACGACCCTGCCGACCTCGTCCACCACCTCGTGCATTGTCGTGTACATGTCGATCGCGGCGGCTCGGTTGAACTCCGAAGCGATCCGGTGAGGTCCGGCGGGGAATAGGGCCGAGCACCACCCGCCATTACGCCCGCTCGCGCCGAAGCCGACACGCTCCTTCTCGATTACCGTGATCGAGAGCCGCGGATCGGCCTGGGCGAGGTAGTAGGCGGTCCATAGACCGGTGAAGCCGCCGCCGACGATGGCGACGTCGCAGTCGTGGTCGCCGGCCAACGGCTCCAGTGGGTCGCCCGGTCCGTTGAGGCTCCACCACAGCGACAGCGATTCGATGGTCATCCGTGACGCCAGTCGCCGACGTACTCGGGCACTGCCAGGCCTGTCGAGAAGGCGTCGGGTTCCGGCGTGCCGAAGGACGTCACGATCGGAACCCGCCCTGCCCAGACACCCCCGTAAGTGTCGGGTGCGAGATCCTCCTCGGGATCCTCAGCGAAGCCTTCCCCGACCTTGACCGACCACTCGTCCAAGGTCAACGAGAGCACGGTGGTCGCCGCCGCGTTGGCGCCCGTGTTTGTCAGGTTGAACAGCTTGTTGAAG
>CAZKVQ010000042.1:0-26275 GCA_964556255.1 uncultured Actinomycetes bacterium | reverse complement strand
CGAATGTGCCCTACGAGCAGCTGAAGGAAATGGACGAGATCAACCCCGAGTTCGCATCCACCGATGTCGTGCTGGTCGTCGGGGCGAATGACGTGGTCAATCCCGCGGCCAAGAGCGATCCGTCGGCGCCGATCTACGGTATGCCCATCTTGAACGTGGGAGACGCCGGCCAGGTCGTCTTCCTGAAGCGGTCAATGCGTCCCGGGTTCGCAGGTATCGAGAACGAGCTCCTCTACGACCCGAAGACCACGCTGCTGTTCGGTGACGCGAAGGACTCCTTGACAAAGGTCGTCGGCGCAGTCAAAGGTCTGTAGCGGTAATCCGGCGCTTGCGCGCCGGCTCGGCGAACGACCCAGGAGGAGCGGTGGTGCGACCCATGGACGCGGCGGCGCTCGATTTCGCAGTGGCAGCTTGGCGGGAAGAAGGCACGTGGCGGGCCGAGGCGTTGCCCGCCAGGGACGGCACAACCATCGACGGCCTCACCCGATCGCTACAGGCACTTCCCGCCGAGTCCGGTGCCATCGCCCTGGTGAGTGTCGCCGATGATTTCTTCCTCATCCTGCGGGTAGACGGAACCGGGAGCAGATTGCTGCTCAGCGACGCGGCGACTGCCCACGACTGGCCGCTGGCCGCCGAGGCGCTTGACGAGTTGGGGCTGGAGCTGCCCGATGACGAGGATGTCGAGGAATTCGAACCGGCCGGAGATCTGGGCCTGCTGGCGGATCTCGGGCTGCCGGCCGCGGAACTCTCACTGCTGTGCCAGGACGGCGACAAGTATCCCGACGAGGTGCTGGCCGCCGTTGCCAAGCAACTCCACTTCGGCGATCAGTTCGACGCGCTCTTCGAGAACTGAGTCCCCCGGTGCGGATCAACCCCGCCGATGAGGCCTCGATGCGGCGCGCCCTGACCGCTGCCCGGCGCGCCACGCAGACCGGCGACGTACCGGTTGCTGCCTTGGTGCTCGATGCCGACGGTCGGGAGTTGGCCTCGGCGACCAACCGCCGCGAAGCCGATGGCGACCCCACTGCCCACGCGGAGATCCTCGCCCTGCGGGCCGCCGCCTCGGTACACGGTGATGGCTGGCGGTTGGCCGGCTGCACCCTTGTGGTCACCCTGGAACCGTGCACCATGTGCGCCGGTGCCCTGGTCGCCGCCCGGGTGCAGCGGCTCGTGTACGGCGCTGTTGACGAGAAGGCGGGGGCAGTGGGGAGCCTGTGGGATGTCGTGCGTGATACGAGGCTGAACCACCGGGTGGAAGTGGTGCCGCTGGTGCTCGCGGACGAGAGTTCGCAGATGCTTGCTGACTTCTTCGCCGAGCAGCGTCAGCGACGCCAGTAACGCCGCGCCCTTCGGCCAACAGCGCCGGCGTGCTTGGCAACGCCGCGCCCTTAACCAAGCCGCGTCGGCGCCTATGGCACGCCGACAGGGCTACTGGTTCACCAGCAGCGTGATCGTGTGGGTTCGGCCGCCAGCACGTTCCACCGTCACCGTAATGACGCCCTTCTTGGTCAGCCGAGGCGTGATCGTGAGCCTGGTCCACTTGCCACCCGCCAGCCTGCCCGTGGTCGACGGGCTCACCGAGACCCAGGACAGCGGGGCGGTGACCCGCCAGCCGCCCACAGCCTCGCCCCGGTTCACCAGCAGGAGCGTCATCGGTCTGGAGGGTGTCACATGGCAGACGGTGCAGGAGGGGTGTGAAGAGATGTAGGCAGGGTGGATGGTGCCGCGCAACCAGGTGGCATAGCGCGAGACGCGGGTGTAGATCCCCGGGTAGCCGGCCAAGGCGCAGCCCTGTCCGGTGCTGACCACGCCGACCAGGAACCGTCTGCCCGCAACAGTGGCCACGAGTGGCCCACCGGAGTCGCCCTGACAGGTGTCACGTCCGCCCGAGGGAACGCCAGCACAGATCGACTGCGAACTTCGGAAGTCGCTGCTGGGGTACTGGCCGCAGGTTGCGCGGGCGGCGGTCGTCGACATGTTGATGATGTCCACTTGGCGCAGGCGGTCGCTGCCGCCGTTCCACTCGCTGTCCACCGTGCGACCGAAGCCATAGGCACGCAACTGGGCGAAGGGTGCGGGGACCGCCCCGTTGGTGTTGATCGCGAGTACCGCGGAGGTCGGCTGCGGTGTTGCCAATCGCACCAGGGCCACGTCGTTGCTGACGGTGTCAGGGTTCCATTCCGGATGGACCGCCACCCGCGTGATCCCCACGCCTGCGCCCGCCTGGGAGGTTGCTGGGTTCCGCCAAGCGCGGCTCTGCGCCGGGTGAACCACGCTCGTCCTGCTTGGCTTCACGCAGTGCGCAGCCGTCACGACCCACGACGGGTCAATCAGGGTCCCGCCGCACGAGAGTTCGGCCTCATTGCCGTCGATGTTCACGGCTAGGGAGAGTTGTACGAAGAAGGGAGTCTGGGACGTCCGCGCCTCAGTGCCACCAACGACCTGCACCCCGACTGATCCGGGGGTCGGACTCGGGCTGGGTGCCGGGGTGGTGGCCTGCGAGGTCCTACCGAGAGTCACGAGCGACGCCATTCCGAGCAGGCCCGCCGTCGCCAGCGAACCCGCTCGCAACGCCAGGCGGGACCCTCTCACCACCTAAGCGTAAGTCACGGCGCCCGCCAATCCCACACCCTTCCCAATACGAGCACGACAAAGCCCGGCCCGCCACCTGGAAAGACGCATATGTGGTGGGATCAAAGATATGGCCCACCAGATGTACCAACAGTTGAACGTTGATCGAATTCTCCTGCCGGAACTCCTCGCCGACGTGGCCACCGCGGCAGCGACTGAGCGCGAGTCGCGCCCGCGGTCCCGCGTTGTCTCGACCTCCGATCCGTCACGGGCGGGCGACTTCACACTGCCACGGCAGGGGATAGGCGCTGCCGCTGCCCTCGAGCAGGTACTGAATCGGGTCGTCCCGAACCTGCCGGTGGTGGGAGGACCGCGCTACCTCGGTTTCGTCACGGGGGGAGCTACCCCGGCAGCCATGATCGGAGACTGGCTGACAACGCTGGTCGATCAGAACCCGATCTCCAGTCTGGATGGTGCCGTGCCGCTCGCCATCGAGCAGCAGACGGCGGCGATGGTTCGGGAGCTCCTGGACCTCCCTAGTGACCTGCATGGCTCCTATGTCACCGGTGCCACGATGTCGAACTTCGTCGGATTGGCTTTGGGTCGGCAATGGATCGGGCATCAGAAGGGTGTCGATGTGGCTGCATCAGGAACAGCCGTCGTACCGGGTGCCCAGATCCTCAGCGGCGCAGCGCACTCCAGCATCGCCAAGGCGTCCGCCATGCTCGGTTTCGGTCGATCGAACGTGGTTCGGCTCCCCACGGTCCCGGGCCGGGAGGCGATCGAGCTGGACGGCTTGGCGGCTGCACTCGAGCGGGCGGCAGAACCCGTCATCGTGGTGGCGAATGCCGGCACGGTCAACACCGGGGACTTTGACGATGTGCGTGGGATCGTCCAACTCAAGCAGGAGTTCGACTTCTGGCTTCACGTGGATGCGGCCTTCGGTGGATTCGCCGCCGTTTCACCGGGATTGGCAGACCAACTCGATGGCTGGACTGCCGCCGACTCGCTGTGCGTGGACCTGCACAAGTGGTTGAACGTTCCCTACGACAGCGCCCTCGTCTTCACCCGGTATCCGGAGCTTCAGACCGAGGTGTTCGCAAACTCGGCGGCATATCTGGGAGGTCGGGATGCCCCGACCTCGCCGATCGACATGGTTCCGGAGAACTCCCATCGCTGGCGAGCCCTTCCGGTGCTGTGCACGTTGCTTGCCTACGGTGCCGAAGGGTACCGAGAGATCGTCGAACGCGACTGCGGGCTTGCACGTGAACTTGGGGAGCTCATCGACAGCTCCTCCCAGTTCGAGTTGTTGGCCGAGGTCCGGCTCAACGTCGTGTGCTTCACGCTGGTCGGTTGGACCAGCCAGGAGCAGGTTGCCGCCTTCGTGGCCGCCGCGCGCGATGGTGGGCGGGTGTTCGCCACACCTACCGTGCTGGAAGATCGCCCGGCTGTGCGCGCGGCTTTCTGCAATTGGGAGATGACTCGGGAGGATCTGGCAGAGGTCTGGCAGGCGCTGCTTGAAGCTGCCGAGAGGGTTGGGGATCAGTGACATCTCGCACCTGAGTGGCTGACCCGGGGCGGTGGCTGGCCCGGCATTCCTGAATGAGGGCCTGGCGCTGGCAGCGGCTACACCGCTGGGAGTAGTGCGGGTACGCCTGCCGATGCTCGCCGAAGTGGCTGTCCTGGTGGGATGTTTCCGCGCGTCACTGCCCGCATTGTGGAGCCATGACAGATGAACCCACGCAGAACGTCCCGAACACTCCCCCGACGCCGGCGGCCGGCGGAACCCCTGCCGCACCCGCGGTTCCACCTGGCGTGCCGCCCACCGCCGGGCAGGTCCCGCCGGCGGCGTACGCGGCAGCCGGAGCACCCGGAACCTGGCAGGGCACGGCGGCCCAAGCGGAAGTCGAACCTCCGGAGGGGTGGCAGGCTGCCTACGTCAAGGCCAACAAGCGCTCGAACATGTGGATGATCTCCACCATCGCGCTCGGTATCACCACCCTGCTCGCCGGCATGCTGGCACTCGGGCTGGGTGCGTGGGGTCTGAGCGAGGCGGGCTCGAGCCAGAACTCGCACTCCCGCATGGGTGGACCGCGAGGGTTCGACGACGACGGTGACAACTTCCGCGGCGGTGGCCGAGGGAACGAGGGCTACCGGACCAACCCGACCCCGACCCCGTCGTCCGCTGCGCCGACCGTCGCGCCGACTGCGACTCCCAAGCCGACGACCACGAGTTGACGTAGCCTGAGATCTCGTCGGGACACAGTCATCCCCCAACTGTTCCCGAGAGCATCGGAGCCGACGGCGTGGCTGGTCTCAGCGATGCCGTCGGCATCCGGTGGTCTATAGGACATGCTGGTGTCCGTGCCCTACGGTTCACCGCTGCAAGTCGGGATCGCGTTGGCGATCCTGGCCCTCGTGACCCTGGTCGTCATGACGGTGACTGGAATCCGGCAGCGGCTGGACTTCCTCGGCGCCGCCGTGCGCAGCATCGTGCAACTGATCCTGGTGGCCCTCGTGGTCGCCTGGGTCTTCTTGCACCCGGCGGGGGCGTTGCTCTACCTGGCCGTGATGCTCGTCGCTGCGACGGCCACCTCGATGCGGCGCATCGGACTCGCGAGACGTCGCTTCCTGGTCATCATGGCGGCAATCGCGGCAGGGGTTGTCATCGCGGTGTCCCCGGTGATGCTCAGTGGGGCGTTACCGCTGGAGGCCCGCACGCTGTTGCCCTTCACTGCACAGATCATCGGCGGGTCCATGACCGCGGTGTCGCTGACAGGTAGTCGATTCCGCGACGACGTCGCGGCGCAGTGGGACATCGTCGAGGGCTACCTGGCACTCGGCGCCAATCCCCGTCAGGCCACGGCCGCTGTGGGCCGCCGGGCGGCTGAGCGCTCCCTGATCCCATCCCTGGACCAGACCCGCAGTGCAGGTCTCGTTGTGCTTCCAGGGGCCTTCGTCGGCATGCTGCTCGGGGGGGCAACGCCCGCGCAGGCCGCCCAAGTGCAGCTACTCGTGCTCTTCGCTCTGATTGCCGCGAATGTCTGCGCGTCCACGGCCCTCGCGTGGCTGCTCGGCCCCGAGTTCGGCAGGCGTCGACCGGCCTCTCTGTAGGTCAGCAGCACGACCTGAGTAGGGGAGCGGTCAGAGCCGCCGGGCCGCGTCCTGGCCGGCGGCCCGGCCCGAGAACAGACAGCCGCCGAGGAACGTGCCCTCGAGGGCGTTGTACCCGTGCACGCCGCCGCCACCGAAACCGGCGACCTCCCCGGCGGCATAGAGCCCATCTATCGGCTCGCCGTCCTGTCCGAGGGCGCGCGACCGCAGGTCGGTCTGGATTCCGCCCAGCGTCTTGCGGGTGAGGGTGTGCAGTTTCACGCCGATCAGCGGCCCGGCGGCCGGATCCAGAATCTTGTGCGGTGCCGCGGTACGGCCCAGCCGGTCGCCGATGTAGCGGCGTGAGTTGTGGATGCCCTGCACCTGCGCATCCTTGGCGTAGGGATTGTCGAATTGCAGATCACGCGACTCGATCTGCTCCCTCACCTTGGTCGGGTCGAGAAGCGCCTCGTCGGTCAGGGCGTTCATCTTGGCGACCAGCTCTTCGAGGTCGTCGGCCACCACGAAGTCCGCGCCATAGTCCTTGAACGCCTCGACCGGACCGGGGGCACCCTTCCCGAGGAGGCGATCCTTCAGGAACGCAGTCCAATCGCCATCCGTGATGTCCGGGTTCTGCTCGGAGCCCGAGAGAGCGAACTCCTTCTCGATGATCTTCTGGGTGAGGATGAGCCACGAGTGGTCGTGCTCCATGAGGTCGTCGGTGGTGCGCAGGTAGCGCAGGGTGCCGAGGGTGTCGTAGCCGGGCAGGTACGGGGATGGAAGTCGACGACCGAGAGCGTCGAACCACATGGAGGAGGGGCCGGGCAGGATCCTGATGGCGTGGCCCGGCCAGATCGGGTTCCAGTTCTGTATGCCCTCGTTGTAGTGCCACATCCGATCCCGGTTGACCAGTCGCACGCCGGCGGCGGCGCTGATGTCCAGCATTCGCCCGTCGACATAGGCCGGGACCCCGGTGATCATGTGCCGTGGCGGCGTTCCCATCCGCTCGGGCCAGTACCTGCGGACGATGTCGTGGTTGCCGCCGATGCCGCCGGAGGTGAGGATCACGGCCTGGGCGGTGAGGTGGAAGTCCCCGATCCGTTCGCGGTTGGAGGCCACGCCCCTCGGGGAATCGTCGGGGGCGAGTACCGTTCCCCGAACTCCCTGGGCGGCGCCGTCGACGATCACCAACTCGTCGACGCGGTGCCGGTTGTAGAAGGTCACCAGCCCGTCTTCCGCTGCTTGCAGCGCATAGTTGGCGAAGGGTTCGACAATTCCGGTGCCGGTGCCCCACGGGACATGGAAGCGGGGCACCGAGTTGCCGTGGCCGTTGCTGCGCAAATCGCCGCGCTCAGCCCATCCGACCGTGGGGAGGAACCTGACCCCGTGACTGCGTAGCCATGACCGCTTCTCGCCGGCCGCGAATTGGACGTAAGCCCGGGCCCAACGGACCGCCTGGGAGTCCTCGTCGTCGACCCGGTCGAAACCGGCGCTTCCCTGCCAGTCGTGCCAGGCGAGTGCGAAGGAGTCTTTGACGCCCAGGCGACGCTGCTCGGGGGAGTCCACCAGGAAGATGCCGCCGAAGGACCAGAAGGCCTGACCGCCGAGGTTGGCCAGATTCTCCTGTTCGACGATCGCGACCCGCTTCCCGCGGCGGGTGAGTTCATGGGTGGCGACGAGTCCCGCGAGGCCGGCCCCGACGACGATGGCATCGGCATCCATGGCGCTTACTATCCTTTCTTCGCGGCGGACGGTTGCTGCGGGCGGAAGTTGCGCAGCGCCTCGGCGGCGGTCTGGTAGCCGTTCGTCATGAACTTCGGCCACTCCCGACTGTCGAGGAACTGCCCGTAGAGACCGGCACCCTGCACCTTGGAGTAGTCCACAGGGGTCAGTTCCACGACGTCAGGCACCGTCCTGCGCAGGTCCGCCATCCCCCGCCTTGCGAGCTGGATGTGCTGCATACTCCGCGACTGATTGGCCACCCGCAGAACACTGAAGCGGGATTCCCGCCAACTCGATTCCTCGTCGCCGTCGAAACCGGGAGGGTAGAACCCGTTCACGACGATCGCCAGGTCGGCGCGGTCGGTGCCAACGAAAGGCTCCGCGGGCAGGATGTCCACGACCCCGCCGTCCAACCACCAGCCGCCATCGAGATGGTTGGGTTGGATCGCCAGCGGTAGCGCGACAGCCATGCGGACGGCGCGGGCCGCGCTGAGATCGGGATGGGTATCCGGCCCGAGGTAGTCCAGCCGATTGCGCTCGATGTTCCAGATGGGCAGCCAGACCGGAATGGGCAGTTCCCCGAGGGTGACATCGCCGAGCATCTCGCGATAGGCGTGCTCCAATCCGTCTCCGTTGAGCAGGCCGATCCAACCCTTCCCAAGCCGCCAGGGTGCCGCCAACAAACCCCGCCAATCCGGGTCGAGGAGGTCACCCGGTGTGAAGGACTGGGTCGCCAAGGCGACTTCCCGCGGGGTCATGCCGGCCGCCAGCGGGATGCCGAAGAGGGCCGACCCCGAGCAGACTCCGTAAGCGACAGGAGTGACGCCTGCGACCTCAAGCGCTTGCGCGACACCGACCACCGAGGCCTGCGCGCCACTCCCGCCGGTGGCGATGACGGCGACGCGGCGATCCTTCAACGCAGGCCGCCTCACCCGCCGTGTCGGGGGAAATGGGTCCACCGGCGCCGCCCGGTCACCCGGCATGGGAAGGAACCCCCTGCGCACCTGCGCGAGGAATCGCCGATCCTCCCGCAGGGCATACCACAGGAGGTTCGCCCGCACGGCGTGGTTCAGGTACTGGCGGATGCGTTGAAGGTCGATGGCGTAGGTCAACACACATCAACTCTAGGGCGTGCTTGCCATCGGGCCTAGATGATCGTCAAGGGCGAGGCCGCCCAGCACCCTTGTGGGGCTATATTCGGTGGTTCGAAGGATGTCGGCGTCGTCGGTCTCGGGTGGGGTTCGCCGCTGCCCTTCGACTGTTGTTTCATCGCGCAGGCTGTCGCCCATTGAGGATGGAGAGTGGCCATGAAAGCTGAGGACGGTGGTGCGGGAGTCAGCGCCCGCCAGCGAGTTGCGGCGGTCATCGCCATAGTGGCGGCACTCGCCGTGGTCGCGCTGCTCGTCGGTCTGCTGCTCCGCGGTGGCGTGTGGCTGCTGGTGGGGCTGGTCGGCCTTGCGCTCACCGCGGGCGGCGGTTGGGTCGCGGTGACCGAACGGATGCCCCGACGGGCCGTCGGGATCGTCATCGCGGTGGTGGGTGTCCTCGCCATCCTGCTAGCTGTGGTCGAGGTTGCTCAGAACAGTGAGAGTCCCCTGCTGCGAATGGCGGAGTTGATCCTTCTGATCATCATCTGTCTGGCCGCCACCCGATTCGCCCTTGCTCCGGAGCTCCATGAGGCCGACATCGTTGCTGCCGATAGCGACGGTCGCCCGAAGCACCCGGTACTCATCTGCAACCCATGGTCGGGGGGCGGCAAGGTAGCCAAGTTCGATCTGGTGGCAAAGGCCCAAGCCTTGGGCGTCGAGGTGGTGATGCTCGACAAGGGCTTGGACCTTGAGGAACTGGCCCGTGACGCGATCGCGCGCGGCGCCGATTGCATCGGGATGGCAGGCGGTGACGGCTCGCAGGCGTTGGTGGCCGCCATCGCCATCGAGCACGGCATTCCCTTCGTGTGTATCTCCGCCGGTACCCGCAACCACTTCGCCCAGGACCTCGGCTTCGACAAGGAGGACCCGGCCGCCGGCCTGATCGCCTTCACCGAGGGGGTCCCCCGCGACATCGACTACGCCACCGTGGGCGACCGACTCTTCGTCAACAACGTCTCGTTGGGCGTGTACGCCACCGTGGTGCAGGAGGATTCCTACCGCGAGGCCAAGGTGGAGACGGCGCAGTCGCTGCTTCCCGACATCCTGGGCAGCACCGCTGAGCCGTTCGACCTGCAGTTCAGCACGCCTGCTGGTGAGCAGATCGACGGCGCGTTCCTCGTGATGGTGTCCAACAATCCGTACATCTCCGGGCTGTCGCCGGACACTTTCCAACGCCGGGCCATCGATTCGGGGGAACTGGGGGTGATCGCGGTCAACTCCTCCACCGGCGCCGAGGCAGCAGCCCTCATGGCCCGGGCGGCGCTCGGCCGGGCAAGCCGCGATCCCCACCTGCATCGGTTCACCTGCACGCAGTTCCAGGTGGACTCACGAAGTGGTTCGGCGTTCGCCGGGATTGACGGCGAGGCGCTGAACCTTCCGACACCCTTGGTCTTCCGCAGCCATCCGAAGGGACTGCGCCTGTTGGTTCCGCCGGCGAATATCGTTGCGTCGGAGAAGCGTCGAGCGCGGGGGTTCAACCTCAAGGACCTGTTCGCCGTCGCGGCCGGCCATTCCCCGCGCGGTCAGGTATCAGGAGCACAGAGCAGTGGCTGAAGGTCGTGTTCGCGCCCGCGAGGGTGAGGTGTTCTACCGGCACGCCGGACCGGGATCCACGGCCCCGGCGATGGTCCACATCCATGGCTTCGGGATCTCGGGATCATACCTACTTCCCACGGCGGCGCTGCTGACTGACGAGTTCGATACCTACGTGCCCGATCTTCCCGGTTATGGCAGATCCCCAGGGCCGAAGAAACCCCTGGGGATCATTGAACTCGGCGACGCCGTCATCGCCTTCCTCGATTCGGTCGGACTGGAGAAGGCGACCCTGGTGGGTAACTCGATGGGCTGTCCGGTTATCGCTCGCGCGATGGAGCGTCACCCTGATCGGGTCGAGCGGGCGGTGCTGGTCTCCCCCGCTGGCGGCTTGCACAATCGACCGCTCGGTCGCGGACTGGCCCAGCTGGCCCGCGACGGGTTACGCGAGCCCCCGTCGATGGTGAAGGTCGCCGGACCGGACTACCTTCGGTTCGGCCTAGTCAACAGCGTTCGGCTGTTCCTCGAGATGACCCAGTCGCCAACCATCGAGATCCTCAGCCGACTCGATACCCCGATGCTGTTGGTGGTCGGTTCCCGCGATCCGTTGCTGCCGCCACGGTCCCGGATTGAGGAGCTGGCCCCAGTGGCCCGTGCGCAGGGAAACGTCGGAATCGTCTGGCTAGACGGTCCCGCCCACGCCATCAACTACTCACATCCGCAGGAGTTGGCCCGGGTGATCCGCACCTACATGCACGACCCGACACTGCCCGAGCAGGCGGAGCTGCCGGACGACGCCGACGTGATTGTCCACCCGCATTCGGCGCCGGAGGTCTGATGGCAACCGTCGAAGCGAAGAAGTCGGCCACCGGCGCAGCCGGCCTTGTGCTCATCACCCTGTGTTCGGCCCAGTTCCTGATGGCGCTGGACAGTTCCGTCATGAACGTCTCGATCGCGCAGGTCGCCCAAGACGTCGGGACGACGGTCACCGGCGTGCAGACCGCGATCACCCTGTACACGTTGGTGATGGCCACCCTGATGATCACCGGCGGCAAGATCGGCACCAACATCGGCAGGAGGCGGGCCTTCAGCATCGGCTGCGCCATCTACGCGCTGGGCTCCCTGACGACCGCACTGGCTCCGACGCTGACCTGGCTCATCATCGGCTGGTCGCTGCTGGAGGGGATAGGCGCAGCGCTCATCATGCCGGCGGTCGTGGCCCTCGTCGCCACGAACGTGCCGGCTTCGGGCCGCGCGAAGGCCTACGGTCTGGTGGCTTCGGCGGCGGCGATCGCGGTCGCCGTCGGCCCCATCTTGGGTGGCCTGGTGACCACCTACGCCTCGTGGCGGTGGGTGTTCGTCGGTGAGGTTGTGGTGGCGGTGGTGATCCTCACGCTGGCACGACGGATGGTGGACGCCAAACCGGCGCAGACCACACGGTTGGACTTCGTCGGCACCATCCTGTCGATCCTCGGGCTGGGCATGGCCGTCCTGGGAATCCTGAAATCCAGCGAGTGGGGCTGGATCCGCCCCAATGTCGGCGCCGCGTCGCTCTTCGGCGTCTCGGCTACCTTCTGGCTGATCGTCGCGGGTCTGCTTGTCGTGTGGTTGTTCCTGATGTGGGAGTCGCGTCTGCAGAAGCGCGGCGGCGACCCGCTGCTGAAGCCGACCATCCTGCGCAATTCGCAACTCGCGGGTGGCCTGACGCTGTTCTTCTTCCAGTTCCTGTTGCAGTCGGGCGTCTTCTTCATCGTGCCGCTGTTCCTGTCGGTCGTGTTGGAGATGGACGCTCTTCAGACCGGACTCCGGCTGTTGCCGTTGTCGATCGCGCTGCTCGTGGCCGCCGCCGGCATCCCGCGGTTCTGGCCGCGGGCCTCGCCGCGCAGGTTCGTGAGGATCGGAATTCTGATGCTGCTTGCCGGCATCCTGGTGCTGATGGCAGGCGTGGATCTCGATGCGCCCGCCTCGGTGGTCGCGATCCCGATGCTGCTGGTCGGCCTCGGCATCGGCTCGCTGGCCTCGCAGCTGGGCGCGGTGACGGTGTCGTCGGTACCCGACAGCGAGAGCGGCGAGGTGGGCGGCCTGCAGAACACCGCGAGCAATCTCGGCGCCTCGGTGGGGACCGCCCTCGCCGGTTCGGTGCTCATCGCGGCTCTCTCGGCGTCGTTCCTGTCCGGCATCGAGCAGAATCCGGCGGTGCCGGACTCGGTGACGTCGCAGGCCAGCGTCCAACTCGCAAGTGGCGTGCCCTTCATCTCGGACACCACCTTGCAGGAGAACCTGGCGAGGGCGGGGGCGAGTCCCGAGGTGTCCAACGCCGTGGTCGACGCCAACCGGACGGCTCGCATCGAGGGGCTGGACTCTGCACTCGCGGTGCTGGCCCTGATCTCCTTGATACCGCTGTTCTTCACTCGGCGTATCCCGACGTCCCAGCCGGGCAGTTCCGCCGCTGCGTGATGAATCCCCCGGTGCTCTGGCCAGCGACGGAGCAGGGCACGGTCCGCTGGCGGGTCCGGCCTAGAGTGTGGCCATGACCGCATACCCGAACCTGCTCTCCCCGCTCGATCTCGGTTTCGTGAGGCTGCCCAATCGGGTGCTGATGGGATCCATGCATGTTGGCCTGGAAGAGGCGCCCGGCGGATTTGAACGGATGGCTGCCTTCTACGCCGAGCGCGCGCGGGGCGGGGTAGGCCTCATCGTCACCGGCGGCATCGCACCCAACGATGAGGCGCGGCCGTATCCGGGCGGGGCGAAACTCTCCAGCGAGGACGAGCTTGCCGGGCACCGGGTCGTCACCGAGGCCGTGCACCAGGCCGGGGGTCGGATCGCCATGCAGATCCTTCACTTCGGTCGCTACGCCTACCACCCGGATCTAGTGGCGCCCAGCTCGATCAAGGCGCCGATCAGTCCGGCGGTCCCGCGGGAATTGACCTCCGAGGAGGTCGAGCGGACGATCGAGGACTTCGTCACGACCGCGGAGTTGGCCCAGCAGGCTGGCTATGACGGCATTGAGGTGATGGGTTCGGAGGGCTATCTGATCAACGAATTCATCGTGCGCGCAACCAACCATCGCACCGATGAATGGGGTGGCGACTACCCGAATCGGATGCGCTTCCCGGTGGAGATCGTGCGCCGCATCCGAGAACGGGTCGGTGAGGAGTTCATCATCATCTACCGGCTGTCCATGCTCGATCTCGTGCCCGACGGGTCGACGTTGGAGGAGGTGCGTGAGTTGGCGGTGGCCATCGAGGAGGCGGGCGCGACCATCCTGAACACCGGCATCGGCTGGCATGAGGCGCGGATCCCGACGATCGCCATGCCGGTGCCCCGCGGCGCTTACACCTGGGTGACCGCCAAGGTCAGGGATGCCGTGAGTATTCCGGTGGTCACGTCCAACCGCATCAACAATCCGGAGTTGGCCGAGGAACTCTTGGCCGACGGGGTGGCGGACATGGTCTCCCTTGCGCGCCCCATGCTCGCGGATCCGAACTTCGTGGCCAAGGCTGCTGCCGGCCGCCCCGACACAATCAACACCTGCATCGCCTGCAACCAGGCATGCCTGGACCACACCTTCCAACTCAAGATCACATCCTGCCTCGTCAACCCGCTGGCCTGCCACGAGACCGAACTCGTGATCGAGCGGGCACCGGTGCGCCGGAGGGTCGCGGTCGTCGGTTCCGGACCGGCCGGCATGGCATGCGCGGTGACAGCGGCCGAGCGGGGCCATGATGTCACGCTGTTCGAGGCCGGTGACCGCATCGGTGGCCAGCTGCTGATTGCACGGTTGGTGCCGGGTAAGGGCGAGTTCGACGAGACCCTGCGCTACTTCGGGGTGCGGCTGGACGAGACCGGTGTGGATATCCGACTGGACACGGCCGCGACGCCGGAGGTGCTGGCCGACTTCGACGCAGTGGTGCTCGCCACCGGAGTCACGCCCCGGGTTCCGGACATCCCGGGTGTGGACCATCCTTGCGTCGCCACCTACCTGCAGGTGCTTCGCGGCGAGGTGGAAGTTGGTCGGCGGGTGGCCATCCTCGGAGCCGGCGGGATCGGGTTCGATGTTGCCGAGTACCTCACCGATGCCGGCCAACATACGAGCACCAACGTGCCGGCCTTCTTCGAATCCTGGGGGGTCGACACGTCCTACCGGGAAGCGGGTGGCTTGACCGTTGCCGAGCCCGATTCCTCCCCCAGGGAGGTGACGCTGCTGCAGCGCAAGACGACGAAGGTGGGCGCTGGCCTCGGCAAGACCACCGGTTGGATCCATCGGCTCGAGCTGATCAAGCGGGGGGTTGTGATGCAACCGGGTGTGGAGTACCTCGGCATCGACGATGAGGGACTGCACATCTCGGTCGACGGCACGGTCGCGACGCTCGCGGTCGACAGCATCGTGCTCTGCACCGGGCAGGAGTCGCGTCGGGATCTCTACGACGAGCTCACTTCCAGCGGCGTCGAGACCTACCTGATCGGGGGAGCCGACGTCGCCGCCGAGTTGGATGCCAAACGGGCTATCAAGCAGGGCACTGAGGTCGCGGCTTCGATCTGATCGAGAATTCGGTTTAATACGGACACTGTCCGGGTATAACTCCGCCCAGTCGCACCGACCGCCGGTGTGAGACCAAGTGGAGGAGATCCTGATGAAGTTCGGAACCCAGTCGAGTGCACGTGTCGGTATCGGCCGCGGAGCGGCGGTCGCCGCGCTAGCGGCCGTTGCCATCGCAACCGGCGCGGGCGCTGCCAGTGCGGCGACCAGCGCACCACCGCAAGAGCAACCCGCCAAGATGATCGCCGGTGACAGTCGCTGGCTGGTCTTCAACCAGACCAATAGCGACATCCACCTCTACGACTCGAGCAAGTGGACCACCGGCAACTACTACTGGACGCTTCCGTCCGGATGGACCCACGCCGGTCAGGACAGCAACTGGGGAACCGACCTGACGACTTGGATCAAGTTCGGCGACGGCACCAAGGTCGACATGGAGTTCGAGAACGCCGCCATCGGATGGCCAAGCGCGACTGTCGACGGTCAGAGCCACAACTACTCAGCGCTCGAGCGCAAGACCTACACGATCAAAGGTCACACGATCGAGATCATGCGCAACGTGGACACCTCCGACGGAGCCAAGGACTTCTACGTCTACGTGAAGTCCTGACATCTGCACCGGGTGTGGCTCAGGCATCCGCCGGCAGTGATGCCCGTTCAGACGGTGAGCGCTACCTTGCCGCCGGCATGGCCGTCCGCGACGTAGTTGATCGCATCAGCAGCCGCGGACAAGGAGTAGGTCCGCCCGACCATCGGGGTGATGTCACCCGACTCGATGAGACGGGTCAGGGCTTCCAGATCCTCGGCACGTTCCTTGGCCACCAGGGCTTTGAGCTTCTGACCGACAAACAGGGAGGCGATCGGTGCCCTGAGTTGTCGGTCGAAGCCGCCGAGCAGGGGGCCACCGCCGTGCTCGCCGCCGACCAGCACCAGCGTCCCCTTCGGAGTCATCGCGCGTCGGAGCAGGGACAGTCGGCGGTTGCCCGCCGTGTCGATGATGACGTCATACCGGGCGCCGCCCTGGTCGACCTCCCGCCGGGTGTAGTCGATGACGTCAGCGGCGCCAAGGGACCTCACCAAGTCGATCTTCGCGGTGCTACAGACGCCAGTGACGTGGGCGCCCGTAGCCTTGGCGATCTGCACGGCGAAGGCACCCACTCCGCCGGCCGCACCGATGACGAGAACCTGCTGACCCGACTCCACCTCACCGCTGTCGCGGACGGCCTGGAGCGCGGTACCGCCCGAGATCGGAGTGACCGCCGCTTGCTCGAACGTGGCGTTGGCCGGCTTATGGGCGAGTTGCTTGTCAGGTGCCGTCGCATACTCCGCGAAGGAGCCGCTCTCGCTGGTGCCGTACACCTCGTCGCCGGGGGAGAAGCGGGTCACTCGCGTGCCCACCGCGGCGACCACACCGGCGACATCGCGTCCCCGAACTGCGACCTTCGGCTTCGTCACACCAAATCCCATGGCCCGGATCATGTAAGGCCTACCGGTCATCAAGTGCCAGACCCCAGGATCCACGCCGGCTGCCCGGACCTCGACGAGGACTTCGTCATCCTTGATCGTGGGGCGGGCGACTTCGCGCAGCTCGAGCACCTCCGCCGGGCCATAGCGGTCCTGGGTGATCGCCTTCATTGTTCCCTCCGTTCGTCGTTCTGGTCAGCGCGGAACCGCTCGCTGGCGAGGTTGGGCCACACCACGGGGGTGTCAGGACTGCGGGGGCCGGACCATGGCGCTGGGGCTGCGTAAACCTCCTGGGCCATGGCGTAGGCGTTATAGGCGTAGGACGCCCGAATGGTGCTGAAGGCGTGCCAGGCCGTGTCCGTGTCGGCCTGCAGGTCAAGTCCGGCGGCTCTCAGGACCTCACAGGCATATGCCCACTGATCACGGGTGATCCCGGGGTCGTCGATCCGCCGGGCGGCCTCCGCCACGTTGGGTCCTATCAGCGAGGCCTGAGCATCGGCTGTGATCGCCGCCATCACCGCGGACTCAGCCGTGCTGGATCCGGCAAGCACCCAGCGGGCGTTGGTTTCCGGGGCAGCATCGGGCGGGGGGTGGCTCCCGCGATCTTTGGCGGGTGGGGTAGCAGCCCGAAGGGAACTCAGGGTCTCTGTCCCCTCGGCGAGCAGCCGAACCAGCGCGGTGCGGTTGGCACTCGGCGCGAGGGTGGTCAATTCCAGGGCCGCGGCGTCTAGCACGGCGATCAGGGTCGTGAGCCAATGTCTTCTGGGTTGGGAGGAGCGGAACTGGTTGAGGATCGGGTAGAGCGTATGGCTCAGTCGAACGTCCGAGGTCCAATCCGTCCACCGGTCGTAGATATGGGACCGGTTGGTGTTCCCCAAGAGCGTCGAGCGGCAGAGCAGCTCCGGACCCCAGGCGGGTTCGCCGGCTAACAGTCCGAGTTGGGCGACTGCGCTCTCGCGTTCGGAGTACGCAGAGTACAGAGTCATCAGGTAGCCGATGAGAATCGCGACAACCACCAACCCTACGAAGGCCGTGATGAGACCCACGGTGACCGCGCCGACACTGGCGGGTTCCACTATTCCGAGGGTGAGCAAGGCGGAGCCGGCTTCGTACAGCGACCGCGTGATGCCTCGGCCAGTGAATCCGTAGACGAGCAGCGCTGAGGCGATGACGAAGGCGAGCACGAACACAACCAGCTGCACGAGAACCGTGACCGGCCCGCTTGCGGCGAGCAACGCGTCCCGGCTGACGTAGCTCGACCGCCGGAAGGCGAGCCACCGGAACGTTCTCCAGGTGGGAGCGGTTGCCAGCTTTCCGATGAGTGCTTGCCGGGGTCGAGGCACCAGCATGTTGGCCAGGATCGCGTGGATGGTGGCGCCGAAAAGTACGGCGCCGAGGACCACGGCTACCACGCGGACGAACGTCGACATGACCACTCCTCGCACTCCCGCTTCCCGCCGGCCTCAGGCGATCGGCCGCGCCACTCTAGGGCATCCTGCGCTCCGACAGGGTCCCGATCGCACCCGCGGTCTGGCCGCAGCGTCCTAGGGTGCCGTTATGGCCACCGAGACCGTGCAACTGAGCAGTGTGGACACCTCGGTCGAACCGACCGAACGTTTGATGGGTTTCAGCGACGCGCTGTTCGGCATCGCCATCACGTTCCTGGCGCTGGACCTCGGCGACGTCCCGGAGTCGGTCGTCACGCACGAGACATCGGTCTCTTCCTTCCTGGAGAGCCATGTCAGTGACTACGCGGCCTACGCCGGGACCTTCCTGATGGTGGGCTTCCTGTGGTCCCGCCACCACCAGATGTTCAGATTCATCAAGAGTCGCTCCAGTGTGCTGAACGTGCTCAACCTGGTTCTGCTCGCCTTCGTCGCTCTGTTGCCGTATCCCGCTGGAATCGTCGGTCGAGGCTTCGGGCTCGGTCTTGGCTTCGTCTGTCTGATGGTGCCTCTGCTGCTGATCGCTCTGCTGCTGGTCGCCATCTGGGAGGTGGCCCTGCGCCAGGACCTTGTCATCCCCAACCTTCCCCAGGAGACGAAGTCCGCCTTTCGGGCGTACTCCCTCGGCGTTGCTGCCGTCCTGGCGGTGGCCCTGGCGTTCGCGCTGGTGAGTTGGCGGATCAACAGCGTCGGCTGGTGCTACGCGGCGATGGCGTGCGGTTCACTGCTGATCATCGTGCCTGCGCTGGTGAGGCTGCGATGGCCGACCCCGAATCAGGCGGTGTACACGCCACCAGACGCCGAGGATGTTGCGCGTCGGAAGGACGAGCGGGATGTTCGGGTGCGCAGCCTGCTGGAACGTGTGCGCAATGGAAGCGACATCGTCCGACTGTGTGCTTTCACCGACGGCGTCTTCGCTATTGCCGTGACCATCCTTGCCTTGCAACTGCAGCCACCCCCGCGCGGCGTCACCCTCACCAACGAGGCCATCTGGGACAACCTGGGCACGGTTCCCTGGGCGACGTATCTGACGACCTTCGCCTTCATCGGTATCTACTGGATCACCCACGTGCACACTTTCGAAGTGGTGCAAGGTACCGACTCGATCCTGATCTGGCTCAATCTGTTCTTCCTGCTCTTCATCGCTGTGCTGCCACTGCCGGTCGAACTGGTCAACCGCGTCGGTGACAGTGCTCCAGCGTGGATCTTCTACTTCTCGATGCTGTTCCTCGTGTGCGTCTTCCTCACGGCCATGCGGGTATACGGCGCTCGCACGACAGCCCTGACCTTGACCCGTGAGCTGCCCGTTGTCGCGCGCTATTCCATTGCCCGAACGGTGTGGGCCGCCGTGGCTTTCCTTGTCGGAATCGTGCTGGTCTCGATCTCGGACAACCCGGGCTACGCCCAGATCGTGCTGGTGATCATCCTGCTGCGCGGGCCGGTGCTGGGACGGGTCTTCCCGGGTGCGCACAGGGCCATGTGGGCCAAGCACGGGGAGTCCACCCGCCGCTGAGCTGGCGGGTCGACTCCGGCGACGCGATCAGCGGAAGTCGAAGCCGCCGAACATGCCGGTGTGCCAGGTGTAGCGCAGCCGCGGTGAAGGGGTCATGGTGCCGGCGACCCAGTCGGCGTCGTAGGTGAAGCTACCGACGAAGGCGACGCCGCCGTCGTCTTTCACCACGATGGTGTCGCGGCCCGAGTAGTCCGACTCCGGGTACCAGCCACGGCCGGGCTCCACCACGCTGTGCAGCGTGGTGCCGTCCCCTGTGGTGACGGTCATGTCGAGCGGGTGGCCGCTCATGTTGGCCACGATGAGCTGGTTGATCGGTCCGCGGGGTGTTTCCGTGACGCGGGCGTGCGACTGCGGATGCGCGGGCGCACTGGCCGCGGCCGATGCCGGGTTCGCGATGGCGCCGCCGATGCTGATGGTCGCGCAGGCGACGACGAGGCCCAGGGAGATCGTGCGGGTGCTGTTCTTCATTTCGGTGTCCTGACTACTCGAGCGGATGAATGGTTCACATCGACACTCGGTTGGGGCACCGGATGAATCGGTGGTCCGTGGTGACACGAGCCTTCTACCCAATCCGCAGCCGGCTATACCTCGCGACCCGCGCGGATTTTCCGGGCGGCGTCCGCCGGTTGGGTGGCAGGATCGGCGCCATGATGGTCGCGCTGCCGATGGTGAATCCTCACGTCGAGGTGACCGCACTGATTCCGGGCTGGGTGGATGTCGTTGCGGTTGCGTTAGCTGCCTTCTTCACGGGCGTCGCCCTCACGGAGCGCCGCACGGCACTAGTGGGCGCCCTGTTCGCGGGGGTTCTCGTCGGCATCGGCGGTGGTGTCATACGTGATCTGTTGCTCGGTCTGCGGCCCGCTGCCACGCAGAACCATTGGTATGTCCTCATCGGCGCGTTGTTCGCCCTGCTTGGCGTGATGTTCGCGCACTTGGTCCCGGTGGATGCCTGGCTCTCGCTACTCCTGGACAGTTGCGTCATCGGCCTGTTCGCTGTGATCGGCGCCAACAAGGCGCTGGTGTTCGACTCGCCCTGGCCGGTGGCCATCCTGTTGGGTGTCACCACCGGTATCGGCGGCGGCATCCTGCTGGACGTGGTACGCGGCGACAAGCCGATCATCTTCGGGGGAGACTCGCAGTGGGCGGCGCCGGCGACACTTATCGGCACCTCCCTGTGCGTCGGCCTGGCGTACGTATTGCCGGGTCCTGCCGCCGGATGGATCGGCGGAGTCACCCTTGTCGTCCTACGGATGTGCGGCGCCAAGTGGCACTGGTCGGACCCGACGGTGCACCAGGTGTCGCTACCGGACCAGCGGTCGTCCCCGGCGGCATAGGCTGCGGGCACTCTCGGCACGTCCCTCCCGCCGAGCGCCCGTGTCAGCGTCGACGAACCTTCAACCGGCCGTACTCCATCCAGCCCGAGATCCGGATCACCGGTCCTCCGACGGGTGGGATGCTCGGGGTCTTGTATCGGGGTTGCTTCCATTCCGTGCGCAACCCCTCGAGGTCCACTTCAGCATCCTTCGGGACGACGACCTTCGCGCGGCTGAAGCGCAGCTGGAGTTCGATATCGACGACCGCGGTCTGGATGACCGCGTGTGAGAGGTCGAGCGAGACCGATCCATACTCCGATTCGACATACAAGCTCCGTGGCACCTGCCACGCGCCGCGACGACGGATCCTGCCGTTGACGGCGACGATGCGGACGGCTCGTTCCTCGAACGGGACCGGGAGGGAATCGATGGCACGAGTCAGGTCGTCGGGGGAGTGTGCGGTCATCACGGCATTCAGGCGATCGTCGAACTCCTGGTAGGAGAGATGACCTTGGGCGAAGGCTTCCCGCAGGCGTCGGAGCGCCGCGTCACGTTCGCCGCTCTGCACTGTGGCGGGCAGGTTGGACTCAGATGTCACGACTCCGAGCCTATAAGCCTGCTCGGGCGGGTTGGGCGAGCGGAGGAACGGGGCCGGCGGAAATCGGGAACAGGTGCACACCTCGAGCGGTACCGGGATAATCACAGGATGGTTGCCGAGCACAACGCAGATGCCGCCAGCGAGGAGGACGCTCGGGAGTGGTTCCACGAGGCGCTGACTATGGCGTTGTACGTGTCGTTGTCCCTGCTGGCCGTCTTGCTTGCCCAGCCGCCTGGGGCGAGACTCTCCGAGTCGAACCTGTGGTTGACCGTTCTGATCACGGCCGTCGCCCTGCTGTTGGCCCACCAGGTCGCCTTCCGGCTGTCCAGCCGGCTGGTCAACAAAGGGCTGCTGGACCCTGCCGCATGGCGTCTGCTGGGCGCGCAGACGGCAGGGGGGTTGTTTGCCGCCGCCGTAGCGTCGCTGCCCATATTGCTCTTGGGGGACGCCGGGGTGAAGGTTTCCGAGGCGCTGATAATCGCGCTGTTTGCGGCCACCGGCTATCGGGCCGCCCGGTTGGTACCGACGAGCCGACTGCGGGCCATCCTTTACGTCGCAGTGATAGTGGTTGCCGTAATAGGGGTCTTGGCGGTGAAGGGTCTGGTCCACCACTGAGTGCTGCGCCCCCAGCTTCCAGCCATGTCGAACGCCAAGGTCCGCCACGTCGATCACGAGGAAAGGTACAAGCATGGCCAAACTGCTCTATGTTACGACCGTGTCCCTCGACGGCTACATCGAAGATCCAGAGGGAAGCTTCCAGTGGAGCGCGCCCGACGATGAGCTCTTCGCCTTCATCACCGATCTCATGCGGCCGCTGGGTAGCCATCTCTACGGTCGGCGGCTGTACGAGACCATGTCCCTGTGGGCGACCGAACCCGGGTTGGTGCAATCCGAACTTGATCTCGACTTCGCCAACATCTGGAAGGCCGCGGACAAGATCGTCTACTCCCGCACCTTGGAATCAGCGCCCACTGCCAACACCCGAATCGAGCGCAACTTCGACGCGGCGTCAGTGCGTGAAATGAAGGCGACTGCCACCGGTGATCTCATGGTGGGCGGCGCGCAACTGGCGGCGCAGGCGTTCCGGGAGGGCTTGGTCGATGAGTGCCACCTGTTCATCCGTCCCGTCATCTTGGGCGGGGGGAAGCCGGGGCTGCCGAGCGGTGAGCGCATCGATCTCGAGCTGCTCGAGAGCCGGCAGGTTGGCGAAGGGGTGAGCTACCTGCGCTATCGAGTCGCGACCACACGTAATGGCGAGTAGTCGTTACGTCAGTTGGCGATGGTCTGGTTGCCACCCGCCTGCTTGGCCCTGTACATCGCACGGTCGGCGCGGGCGATGACATCGTCGGGGTCCTCGCCGGGCCTGACCAGCGTGACGCCGATGCTCATCTTCGGCGTGTAGACGTTGTCGAGGTAGTGATGTGTCTGGGCTGCGGCCCGTCGGATCTTCTCAGCCACTCTCACGGCGGTTGCCATGTTGTGCACGCCGTTGAGGATCAGCAGGATTTCGTCGCCACCGATGCGGGCGATGAGGTCGTCCTCTCGCAAGAGGCCGCGCATCTCCTCGGCAAGCGCTTTGAGGACGTGGTCCCCCATATGGTGGCCGTAGGTGTCGTTGATCTCCTTGAACGCGTCGAGGTCGCAGAAAGCCACCGCAGTCTCGTGCCCCGTTCGCGGTTGCTGGGTGAGCAGGGTGCGTAGCCTGCGGAAGACTTCGGCGCGGTTGATCAGCCCGGTGAGTTCGTCGTATCGAGCCCGATCCTTGAGGACCTTCTCCGCGTGGATCTGGGCGTCGATGGTGTGGAATGACGAAAGGATCCCGTCCGGTTCGCCCCGATTGTCGATGAACTGGGCTGAGCGTCCTTCGACCCAGTGATACTGGCCGTTCTTGTCGCGCAGCCGGAGCCGAGTGGTCCTGGCAGTGCCCTCGTTGATCTCCGCGCGGCGTTGTTCGGCCACCTCGATGTCTTCCGGGTGGGTGAACTCCTCGAAGCTTCGTCCGACCCAATCCTGGGCATCCCAGCCGAGGACGTTCACCAACGAAGGCGAGATCCACACAAAGAGGCCGTCGCGGGCATGCACGACCACGTCGGCGACGTTCTCCGCGAGCAATCGGTAGCGCTCCTCGGACTTGGCCAGGGCCACGGCGGCATGGTGCCGGTCGGTGATGTCGCGCCACGTGAAGCTCAGCCCATCACCGATCTTTATGGCACGGATGTCGTAGCGGCGTTCGTCCTGCAGGATCTCGTGAGGGTAGGCGTAGTCGTTCAAGATCAGCGGCACGCCAGAATCCACCGCGGCTGCGTACAGTTCCAGCATCCCCGACCCGGCCTGCCCGGGCAGCAGATCCAGCAACCGCGAACCGATCAACTGCTCAGGCGTCATCTGCATGTACTCGCACGCTGCCGTGTTGGCATCGAAGTAGACGAAATCTGAAATCCTGCCTTCGGAGTCACGGACAGCGCGTAAGAGGACGTGAGGGTCCAGCATGGATTGCATGGTTGCGATGCGACCGTGCTCGCGAGCCAGCATGTCGGTGATGTCGCGGTAGACCACGACGAGGTCATTGTCGAAGCGGGACGCGCTGATGTCGAACGACGCTGTCACGCCGGTCTCGTTGATGTCTCGCACCCTCCGGTGGCCCGGACCGCGAGATTGCAGAGCCTGCACGTAGAAGTCGAACATCCCCGAATCCTTGGTGCTGGGGAACACCTCCAGCAGAGTGTGGCCGCTGAGGTCCTCTCGTCCCTGTCCGTAGGTTCGCCTGGCTGCCTCGTTGAGAAACGTGAAGCGCAGGTCCACCACGCGCGCGTGGTCGTAGATGGGGGTAAACACGACCGTCGGGTCAGGAAGCGCGTCCACCAGGGACCGGAACCGCTCGCTGGCAGCCTCTGCCTGCTGTTTCGCCTCGATGAGGCTCTGAATGTCGCGAAGGCCGATGACGCGGCTCTGGAACGCTCCCGTGTCGTCGCTGACCACTCGGGACACACCCGGAACCCAGTGGTATTCGCCATCTGCCCGGCGGAATCTGAACTCGTCGACCGAGGCAACCCCCGACGCGTTGGGGTTGTTGCGCGCGGCCACGATGGCAGCAAGGTCCACCGGCGGAACGAAGTCGGCGGCTGTTTTGCCGATGATCTCGTCAGGCTCCCAGCCCAGCACGGCAGTGACCGATGGCGATACCCATCGGTAGACGTTGTCCAGGTCGGCCTCGAACACGACATCCGTGGCGTTCTCCAGCATGCGTTGGGCTACTTGCTGCAGCGCAACCTCTCGGGAAACGTCACGCATCACCACGACAATGGAGTCCAACTCGCCGGTCGCCGTCCAGACCAAGGTGTTGTTGGCATCAGCCCAGCGGGTCTGACCGTCGGCGCATAAGACCTGCAAGCGCTCCTCGTAATGATCGGCATGTTGCTCCACCGCGCGGTGAAGCGCCTTCTGCATGTGGTCACGCCAGGATGGGGCAGAGATCCGAAACGGGGTTCCGATGATCTCCTCCGGCGCCCAGCCGAAGACGTTACGGATCGACGGTGACACCCACAACAGCGTCCCGTCTGCCCCGAGTCTGCCCACGACGTCCGCGGTGTTGTCCAGCACCGCGCCCAACTGTGATGCGGCGTCTACCAGCGCCGTCTCCAGCTGGACCGCATCATCGACATCCCGCGCGCTTCCGACCGCTCCTACCACTCGCCCTGCCGCATCCCGGATGTCCGTCAGGCTCAGGTCCAGCCACCGATACACCCCGGTCTTACTGCGTAGCCTCACCCGACCGCCGTACCTCCCGGTGGGCCTCACCTGCCCGCGGGAATCGTCGATGTCGGTATCGGGGAGGTCATTCGGATGGGTGAACTCCGCCCGGTCGTGTCCCACCCAATCGCTGGGCAGCCAGCCCAACAGTGCCGTCACGTTGGGGGAGACCCACTCGATGACGCCATTGGTGTCCAGCCGAAAGATGACGTCGTCGGCGTTCTCTGCCAACAGTCGGTACTCATGCTCGACAGCCTTCACCCCGGTAACATCCGTGAACGATGTGACGACCTGGGCGCCCTCCGCTGACGCCAGCACTGCGCTGCTCATCATCGCCCACGTCAGGGACCCATCCGGCTTGTGCACAACCACTAATGCATCGCGATCGGTGTCGCGCCGGCCCACGGTCTCCGCTGTCAGTGCACTGAAGTCGGAGAATGGCAAGCCGTCGTCAAGGACGGCGCGCCAACGGGTATCCGTCGGCGTTCGACCAGAGAGCTCGTCAGCGGACAGACCCAAAATGCGGTGCGCCGCTCGATTTGACGCCACCACAGTCCCGTCGGCATCCTGCACCACTATTCCGTTGTGCAGTGACTCCAGCAACGCCCCCAGCGACCCCTCAGCGAAGCCCTGCGCCCCTGCGATGCCAGTTGCTTCGCCGCTGTTCTCTGCGGTCATTCCCGCCGCTCCTCGCCGACAGAAGTGTGAGCTCGCTGGGAAGGAAGCATGTCAAAGCGAAGCCCTCGAGGAATGCTACTCCGCGGCTTGGGGAACCTGCAGGGCCAGAGGAGGAACACCGCGATGACTCCGCACTCGCCGGAACCGACCTGAGCGCCTGCGTCGTACGGGGAAATTCGTGTGCGAATCTGGCATATGCGCGTCGACGAGCCCCCGGTGGTGATCCCGCGACGAGGACGGTTGCCCGAGTTGTGCGTGGCGGAGTCCCGGCTGGGAGATCGCAATGCCCTCGCGACTCGCCTGGGCCTCCATCCGGGAGGGTCGGAGGAGACCCTGGCCCGCGAATCGATCCGGCGGTGGGGGGTGACAGCCCCTAGTCGATGGTCAGGCCGGTTCGCGATCGTGCTGTCGGACCCAGGCACGGACACGATCCAGCTGATCCGAGACCACCAGGGCGCCACCCCGCTGTACTACGCGGTACTCGTCGATGCGATCGTCTGCTCAACCGACCTACGGGCGGTGCTGGCCCACCCGGATGTGGATGACGAACTGGATCTCGAGGCCGTGGCCCTCCAGTTCGCGGCCTGTCATCGCCCGATGCTGCGACGCAGCATCTACCGCAAGGTGGCCAAGGTGCCACCCGGAACGGTCGTCTCGATCACCCGGGACACCGTCCGGGAATCGAGATACTGACGACCCGAGGAGATCCGAGAGGACGCCGGCTCCACCATGGATGAGCGGGTGTACGACCTGCGCACCCTGCTGCATTCGGTCGTGGCCGAATCCGTGGAAGGCGGCGGCAAGGTTGGTGCCCACCTCAGCGGCGGTCTCGACTCCACCACCCTCGCCGTGATCGCGGGCAGAGTCTTGAGGTCGGGGACTACAGGCGCTCTTGCGCAGGTCT
>CAZKVQ010000041.1:0-26400 GCA_964556255.1 uncultured Actinomycetes bacterium | reverse complement strand
GGGTCTCCAGTGGTGCCCTCGACGTGATTCGAACACGTGGCCTACCGCTTAGGAGGCGGTCGCTCTATCCACCTGAGCTACGAGGGCGTGCGCAGCAAGCGCCGCGCCGACGAGCAGCGCCGTGAGGCGCGCCGTCCCCGAGAGCCTACTTGGCCAATAACGGCCGGCTACCCCCGGTAGGTCCTGGGACTCGTCGGCCGTCCGCTCGGCCGATGCTGTGGTTCGCCACTGAGAATTTGGGTGTTCGGGGTCATCCGCGGCGACGAAGGGATGTGCTGGACCGGCGTACAATGAGAGATGCCTACCGGTAGGGGGAGCGATGCGGACGCGTCACGGGTGGAATCCGAGTAGTCGCGCCTGCGCATCAGTGGACAGGACGTCGGATTCATGAGCCTCCTCGCCAGCCGTACCGCATTCATCGCAGCCCTTTCAGCAGGACTGCTAGCCGCCACGAGCAGCGGTGGCGCGACTCCGGCGGAGGCCTCAGCGGCCCTGCCCGGACCGGTCACCGCGTGGCGCCAATCCGATTTGACCCCCAACCAATGGGCGTTGGCCGCCATCGGGGCACCGCGCGCCCGCGCTGCGGGCGCCGGGGCCGGCGTGACCGTCGCGACGTTCGACACCGGCGTCGATGCCACCCATCCGGATCTGTCGGGTGTGCTCGTCGACGGGGCGACCGTAACCAGTACCAACGGGACCTCGTTCGTCTTGACTCCCACACCGGCGAACAAGACCGTCGACAAGCAAGGTCACGGCACCCACGTCGCTGGGATCATCGCCGCCAAGGACGACGGACACGGCACCACAGGCGCATCACCCGACGCGCGGATCATGTCGATAAACCTCGACGGCCTGCTCGGCAATGACAAGCTCACGACGCGCACTTTTGTTGACGGCATGATCGCGGGCATGGCGTTCGCCGCGAATCACGGTGCCCGCGTGTTCTCCATGAGCCTCGGCGGCGACCAGCCAGAGCCCTCATCTACTGGAGCACCCGACGACGATGCCGTCCAATTGGCCCGTCTGTGCACGGAGATCACCAAGATGAAGGCGCGCAACATCGTCACCGTCGTCGCCGCCGGCAATGGTGGCATCGACGGCAACCAATCGAACAACCCCGGGAACTGCGCGGACGCCGTCGAGGTGGGCGCGACAGACGCTGTGAACAACAACGCCTTCTTCTCCACCTTCAACTCCAGCGTGGACATCGCGGCGCCGGGACATCAGGTGCTGTCCACCGTTCCCGGCGGCGGCTTCGAGATGATGTCGGGTACGTCTATGGCGACCCCGTACGTGTCTGCGGCGTTCGCCGACATCTTCAGCCTGCACCCCGACTGGACGGTCGCCCAGGCCATCACGGCCGTGAACGGCACTGCGCACGATCTTGGTGTTCCGGGACCGGACGTCATCTACGGCTATGGCCTGCTCGATATCGCCGCAGCGACCGGACGCGGAACAACCGCGGTAACGCCGCACGACACATTGGCCACCACAACGCGGTGGGCAACGAACCCCGCCAAAGAAGGCATCATCGGCTGGAACGCGCCGGGTACGAGCAACGTGACCGGCTACAGCATCACCCTGCTGAATACGGCCACGAAGGCAACCACCGGCTACAACCTCGGCGCCGAAGCCGTTCAGATGGTCGCGTCCGCGCCGATGAATGGGCGCTGGTGGATTCATGTCGTGGCCCATCGCCGTGTCGGGGCCGACTTGGATGCCGGCTGGACCAACTTGCCCTACCTCGGCAACATCGACCCAAGGTCGCGCCCCTCACTTCTGAAGGTGACCCCCGTCAAGTCCACCGCAAGCGCCGTCACGTTCCGGATGACCTGGAAGAAGGGCGCCGACAGCGACCTTGCCTCATTCGTCGCCTATGGCTACTCCACCGACCGTACCGATGACGGCGTGCAAGTTGAGGCCCCACCTGCCACAGCCTCGGCATTTCTGACGGTGTCGCGCAAACAGTTGGCCGAGGACGGTGCCTTCTACGTCTGGTATCCGCTTGGCGATGAGAATGCCGCGCCGCCCGGGACACTCTTCCGACACAAAGGAGATAGCGGCGCCTATGTCAGCGCGGTGGCCGCCAGCGGGGTGAAGAACGTCTACCGGGTCGACGGCGGCATCAATCCGAGTGCGTTGGCACAACTCGCTCCGTATCCGGGTCAGCCGGTACGCGTCCAGATCCGCAACCGGGCAACGAAGAAGGCCGTTTCACTGACCAGCACCCGGCTGTCGGTAACCAAGGACATCAGCTACAACAACGTCGGGAAGACGACGAAGGTCAACTGGTACCGGTTCACCGTTTGGCCGAACGTTCCGGTGCGTCCCGCGCAGGCGGACCTGCGCCTCATAACGTCCGTCAAGGGGCGCTCCGTGGTGACCGCTTGGGTCCCCCTGGGCTGACCCGGCCGCTCAACAATGCGCCTGCGGGCGACCCTCACAAACTGGCAGGAGCCAACTGGCGCTGGCTCAAGACACGATCCGGACTGCGCTAGTTTCGGATCGTGGGGTCGACCGACTCGGTGATGGCGGCGCCCGGCGCCGCGGGATTCATCGGTGGCCGGATCCTAGGCGGCATCGGCACGTACGCCCAGATCACCGCCGTCTCTTGGTACGTCTTCCACATAACCGGCGACCCCCGTGCGCTGGGAATTCTGACGTCCCTGTCTTTGGCGGCGTCGGTGGCAGCATCGCCGATCGGCGGCCTGCTCGCGAACCGATATCCGCTGCAAGGGGTCGCCGCCGGCGCCCAGATCATCCAAGCGGTCATCTGTCTCGCAGCAGGACTCTGGGCGCAGACGACGAACCTGCCCCTGGCCGCCCTGTACGTGCTCTTCGTACTGCTGGCGGGAGTCTCTTCCCTTGGCTCAACCTCGCTGGCACAAGTCCTGCCGGACAGCGTCCCTGGGGCCCTGCGACCGCACGCGATCGCGGACTCGGGTGCGGCCTACGGTGTGGCGCGAGTGGTCGGTCCGGTTGTTGGCGGTGCGCTCGTGCTGCTGTCTGGCCTGGGGGTCGTGATCCTGTTCAACGCCGCCAGTTTCCTGGTTTTCGCTGCCGTCATCATGCGCATGCCGATCAGACGCGGTGAGATCCGAGAAGGACAGGTGCTTGCCCGCAAGGAGGGATTCTGGGCCCAAGTGTCGCGCGGCGTTCGAACACCGGTGGCGACAGTCGTGCTGGCTGGGTTGGTGGTGTTCTACCTCCTGGTCGACCCGGTGCAGTCCCAACTGGCAGCCATTGCGGCTCGCGAAAGTCCGAATCCGTTGATGGTGTCGCTCTTCATGTCAGCGCTTGCCTGTGGTTCGGTGATCGTCAATCCTCTGCTGCGCAGGGCCCAGTCACGTGGCGCCGGGCCCGTGCGGATCCTGCTCGCCGGCTGCCTGGGTAGCGCCGTACCCCTTGCCCTTCTCGGAGCGACGGAGCAAGTCTGGCTCGCGGTCCTGCTGCTCGTAGTCATTGGGATGTGCATGGAGGTCGTGTTCACGGCGGGCTCAGCGACGATGCAGCTGGTTGTCTCTGCGGGCAGCCGTTCGGCCATGTTGGCCGTGCTGTTCGCCACCATCACCGCGGCCGCCGCTGTGGGAAGTTATCTCCTTGGCGTCGCGATGTACCACGCCGGAGTGTCGACTGCCCTGATCGTCGGTGCCGCAGCCGCGCTGGGCGCGTCACTCGCGGTGGTGTGGTTCGCGTGGCGGGTCAAAGCCCTGACACCCGGGCTGGCTACCCGGGGAGACTCAGACCGGGTCCGGTAACGAAGACCGTTTGCGCCTAGCATCGAAGTATGCGGATTGCCTATTGGTTCATCGGAATCCTGGTGGTCGCGATCACGGGCGCGCTGTTCTTCTCCTTGGCCCGGGCGGCCACCGACAATGCGCATGCCCCGTTGGCCGCCTTCACTCTCGTAGCCCCCAAAGACGTCTCCGAGTCTCAACTCGTCGCTCGCGCTCTGGTGCCGATCGACGCTCCCTGCCCCTCTATCAAGGCGAAGGGCTCGCAAGGCAAAGTGACGATCCCGATGACCGAGCGGCGACCCGGCGCCACCGCGGCCCCGGCCTTCGCCACGGTGCTCTCCTGCAGCGCACCGCTACCCACCGGCCTGACCGAGGCCGACATCGCCGGGCTGAGCATCCCGGCGACGATTCCCGCTCAGGTCGATCAAATCGCGATCTTCGCCGACTCAGGATGCCGTGTTGACGACAAGCGCATCCAGGACTGCAATAACCCCGATGCCTGGCCGCTCGGACGCATTGCCTCCCAGATTGCCGCCGCCAAGCCGGATGTGATCCTCAACCCAGGGGACTATTACTACCGGGAGATCCCCTGCCCGGCCGAAGAGGCGGCGAAGTGCAGCCCAGGACCAGCCCCCACCAAGGGGATGCCGTTCGACGAGAACGACCAGGGTTGGCTCTACGAGGCGATCAAGCCGATGACCCCGATGTTCTCCGTGGCCCCGATCGCCTTCCTTCGAGGCAACCACGAGGACTGCGGTCGCGCAGGCAACGGGTTCTTCCTCTACTTCGACCCTCGACCGGGCAATGAGGCCACATGCGCCCCGGTGATGACATCCGAGGGCCTGAAGGCCGCGAAACCGCAGACCACGCCCACCTGGGCCTTTGATCTTGCCGTCCCGAACGGGCGAACACTGCGGGTGGCCATGGTCGATAACGCCTACGGGACGGACAAGGAGTTGACCGACTGGGTGGCCCGTCAGCGGGTCTCGTATCAAGAGGCCGCGGCACTCACCACACCACAGCCCGGCCGCGAGTCGTGGCTGGTGACCCACCGACCGATCTTCTCGCTGATCAGCGATGTCAATCTGCCCAAGGACGATCCGCTGGCCGAGACGTGGAGTTCCGATGGCCAAATGGTCGCTTCCTATGGACTGCTCGGTAACTACTCGATGATCCTGTCAAGTCACAACCATTACGCCCAGGCGGTCCAGATCCCTGGCCAGCCCGGCAGCCTCGTGATGGGCAACGGCGGGGCGCTGCTCGATCCGACGAACCTCAAGGGCTACTACATACCCGCGTATGGCCCACTGACGAAGGCCGATGGCACTCCGCTCGTGCCCGGCTTGGCGCCGTACCCGAACGCGACGTCGCTGTGGACCGCCACGAAATATGGGTATGCCTTGGCGACACCCACGGCCCAGGCCGGTGACTGGCAAATCGTGCAGAAGGAGTTCACCGGGGCGACCCTGGCCACGTGCTCGTTGGCCGACCGGCAGATCAACTGCGGCTGACCACGAACGTGCCCCAGCCAGGACCTGCGCAGTCCGGCGGCCTCGGGCTGCGGGCGGCAGTTGTTCTGGGGATCAGCGGGATCCTCGGGGCCGGCGTTTTCACGCTGACCGGCGTCGCCGCCGAACGCACCGGAACCCTGCTGCCGATGGCGTTCGTCGCAGCGGGCTTGGCGATCTCGCTCTCGGCCTACTCGTACGCCAAATGGAGCGCTGCCTTCCCCAGCACCGGGGGACCCGCGGAGTTCATCTACCTAGGTTTCGGGCGCGGGGGCGTTGCCCAGGCACTGAATCTCTTCCAATGGGTGGCTTACCTGCTGTCCACCGCCCTGCAGGCAGCCGGCTTCGCCGCCTACGCGGCCGCTCTGACCGGCTGGTCGCATGACGGACCAACTCGTGCCATCGCCGCCGTCGTCGTAGTCGTGTTCGCCGTCGCGAACCTGCTCGGACTCCGAGCGCTGGTTCGCTGGCAGCTGTTCATCCTGCTCATTGAAGCGGTTGCCCTGGGGGTTCTGGTGTTCGCAGGCGTGCTGCACGGGGTCTCACGTCCCTCGACGTGGCAGGCTCCCGGTGGCGTGGGCGGGTTCCTTGCTGGGGCCGCCATCCTGTATGTGACGTTGCAAGGTTTCGCTGTGATCACCAACGCCGCACCCTCGTTCGCCACACCGCGCCGGACGGTGCCCCGTGCGGTAGCGATCTCACTTGCCGTGGTGGCGATCGTCTACGTCATCGTCGGTCTGATGGTGGTGTCCGCGCTCCCCGCCGCTGAAGTCACTGGTGCCGGCGGGCAATTACTGGCCGATGCAGCGGCTGCTGTCGCCGGCACCTTCGGTCTCATCACGATGTGCCTGGCGGCTTTGCTCGCTACCGCGGCCGCCGTGAACGCCGCCGTCTTCAGCAGTTCCCGGATAGGGGTCGATCTCGCCCAGCACGGCGCCCTGCCCACACGAACAGCCGGAGAATCGGATCAGCCGACGACCACCATGATCGTCCTCGTGGGTGCCGTCGTCGCGCTGCTCGTTATCGCCTTCCCGCTGACCGCGATTGGACCGATGGTGAGCCTGTCCTTCCTCGCGTTGTACGCGGTCATCAACGTGGGGCACCTTCGTCGACACCGACAAACCGGTGCGCGGCGGTTGCCCCTCGTGAGCGCCGTCGCCGTAAACGCCCTGCTTTTTGGCTTCCTGCTCGTGGACGTGATCCGCAACGGCCCGGTCGCTCCGTGGGTCGTGCTGGCTGCCGCGATGGCGACATGCCTGGTCGTGGGATTCCTAGTATCCGGCCGCAGTGGGCCGCCGGCCCACTAGGACCAAAGTCCGTATCGGTGATGCGGACGGTCCGGGCACACTGGAGGTGGAACCGCCGCGAAAGGGCTTGCTGGGCAGCGCTTATTGCCCTTGGGCTAAGGAGAGTCATCATGTACACGTTCGGCTCACGCGACGACCACGAGGGTCAGACGGAGACCCTCAGGGAAGTCGAGAACACGATCGAGGAGATGCTCTACACCTTGCGGGACCTTGCGCGCGGCCCTGACCAACCAGGCGGCCCACAGCCGAGGCCGGAGGTCATCCCGTCACCTGCCGAGCGCAGGGATACGGTGGGGTATGAGGGGCGACGCAGTGCGGCTGCGCCAGCGGGGTGCCCCTGACGCCAGAGGGGCGAGGGGCATGGGTAGAAACAAGCGAACAGCGCTGGCGCTCTCGATCAGCTGCCTGATGGCCCTGTCGGCCGTGGCCTGCGGGTCCAACGCGACGACTACCACCAGCGGCAGCCCGAGTGCTGGGAACTCCGGCAGCGCGAGCGCGGGGACGTGGCGAATCGGCGTTGAGGCACCCCTGACCGGTGACCAGAGCACGCTGGGACAGGGAATGTTGCAGGGAGCACAGCTTGCCGCGGACCAGGTCAACGCGGCTGGCGGCGTTCTCGGCCGGAAAGTCGAGATCGTCCAGATCGATGATGCCGCGAACCCGACCACTGGGGTCGCGGCAGCGAACGCGGCCATTGCGGGCGGACTCAACGGCGTCATCGGCCCGTACAACTCCAGCGTCGGCGTGCAGACTCTTCCGCTCTACCAGAAAGCTGGCATCGTTCCCATCCGCCTAACATCGGACAACGCCACCGATGGCAAGGGTTTCACCCTGCAGCCCATGACGAGTCAGATCGCGCCCGTGACGGCTGATGCCCTCACGAAGTTCTACACGGCCAAGTCGGTCGCCATCATCTACGACTCCACCCAGAACTACACCACCTCCACGTCCGCAGCCGTCAAGGCAAAACTGGAGGCGTCCGGAGTGAAGGTCACGACGTACCAACCGATCTCGCCGGGGCAGGCGAGCTATGCCGACGTGCTGCAGCAAGTGATGGCCGCCAACCCCGACATGGTCTACTCGGCGGTCTACTTCCCTGAGGGCGCCACAATCGCCCAGGAGATGACGACCGCACCAGCAGGCTCGAACACCTACCGTTGCCTACTCGACTACGCCTCCTACGACCTGGGCTACATCAAGAAGGCCGCGGCGGCGGCGCCTCGATGCACGGTCGTTGGGGTGCCGGCTCCCAACGACTTCACCGGATCGGCACCCCGGGTCGCTGCGTTCCAGCAGCAGTTCAACCAGCCGCCGGGAACCTGGAGCCCGTACACCTTCGACTCGCTGAACTTCCTGGTCGACGGCGCGAAGCAGGTGGGCGGATTCAACTACACCGAACTCAATACCTACCTGGCGAACGTGTCGAAGTGGAGCGGTTGGACCGGGTCGGTCGCCATCCAGCCGACGACGGGCAACCGTGATCCCGCCACGGTGGTCGTCACCAAGGTCACGAACGGTGAGTTCCACGTGGACACGGCCTGGGCCAAGGCCGTCGCGGCGCCCTACTAGGTCGCCCCCCCCGGTATCCACAGCACCGGGAAGGCGCGCGTCCATGCGGCGGGGATCCCGGGCATCTCCTAGGCTTGACGACCTCAAGAACCCTGCTGTCAGACATGAAGCGCCGGACTGACTGCTAGCGTCCGTTGGGAGGTGGTGAGGTGCCGGGCGTCGTGCACATTGTTACCCGAACCGACCCCGGACCCGGGACGCGGAGAATATTCGCCTCCGTCGCGGAGGCAGGCGGGGAACCGCGGTGGGCCTCGACTTCGCACACAGAGATCGGCCCATCCGACGTCGTGCTGTCCCGGATCCGCGGTGACGAACCCGACCGGGAGGAGTTGCTGGCCGGATTCGACGCGTTGATCGATGACGCCCCGATCTCTGCCCGGATCATCAATCCGCCCCACGCCGTCCGGATCGCCTCGAGCAAACAACATCAAGCGGGTGCGTACCGAGCCGCGCGCATTCCGGTGCCGCGCACGATACGGATTAGCGAGAGTACCGACCTCGGCGAGGTGGTCGCTTCGCTCGGACTGCCCCTGATTGTGAAGACCGACGTGGCGTCGGAGGGAGCGGGTGTTCACCTCGTCGGATCCCTGGCCGACCTGGAAAACCTCGTGAATCTGCTGTCGGACAGCGTTGTGCTGGCCCAGACCTACGTCCCCGATGCCGCAGAGACCCTCTCGATGGTGGTCGTAGGAGGTCAGGTCGTAGCGGCGGGTCGCTCGCAGGCAGGTGCCGGCAAATGGAAGACCAACGCGAATGAGGGTGCCACGTGGTCGGGCCACTACCCGTCGTTCCGGCAGGCCGACCTCGCGATTCACGCCTGCGAGAGCATCGGACTCGATATCGGCGAAGTCGAGGTGACCAGCACCCAGCGTGGTCCGTTGGTGATCAAGGTGGACCCGTCGCCCCACTTGACCGTCGTTGAGCGGGTCACGGGCGTGAACCTCGCCGACATCATCGCCAGGTTCTGCCTCGAAGCCGGTCCGAAGGCACAGCCGTGACCAACGACGCCGACCCTTCAACACGGCGGTTCGGCGCTGCTGCCCTGCTGAGCCTGGCGGCGCTGGGAACCGTGTTCGGAGATATCGGTACGTCACCGCTGTATGCCATGGGCCTGCTCTTCTCTCCCACGGCCTCCCTGCATCTGCAGCCAAGCCAGGACAACGTGCTCGGCGTGCTGTCGATGGTCTTCTGGTTGATCACCGCGGTCGTCACCGTCAAGTACGCGTCGCTGGTTCTCCGCGCGGACAACGATGGCGAGGGCGGGATCGTCGCCCTCTTCACGTTGCTGCGCGAGAAGTTGACCACTTCGAGGTCGACCTTGATCGTCACAGTGCTCGGCCTCGCCGGCGCATCTCTGTTCCTCGGTGACGCGGTGATAACTCCGGCGATCTCCATCCTCAGCGCGGTGGAGGGTGCTGAGGTGGTTTCACCTTCGCTGACACCCGTCGTGGTCCCCGTCGTTCTGCTGATCGTGGTCGTGCTGTTCGCGGTTCAACGACTTGGCACCTCTCGCATCGCCGCCCTGTTCGGCCCGGTGATGCTGCTCTGGTTCGGCGTCCTCGCCGTCGTCGGCGTCGCGCAGGTGGCGCAACGTCCTGCCGTGCTTGCTGCCCTCAACCCGTTCTACGGCTTGCGCTTCGCCACCAGCAATCCCGGGCTGTTCCTCGCCGCCTTAGCCGTTGGGCTGCTGGCCGTCACCGGCGCCGAGGCCCTGTATTCGGACCTGGGTCACTTCGGGCGCCCCGCCATCGTTCGCGCCTGGCTCTTCGTGGCGTTCCCGGCACTCGCGCTCAACTACTTCGGGCAGGGCGCAAAACTGCTGGGTTCGAGCGTCGCCCCCAGCAACCTCTTCTACTCCACCGTGCCGTCACCGCTGGTGTTGCCGTTGACTCTGCTCGCCGCCGTGGCCACCGTGATTGCGGCCCAGGCCGTCATCTCTGGCGCGTTCTCGCTGACCTCGCAGGCGACCAAGTTGTCACTGCTCCCGCGCATCAGGGTGCGCTACCCGTCTGGAACGCGCGGTCAGGTGTACGTGGCTTTCATCAACTGGGCGTTGTTGATAGCCGTCGTCGTGGTCGTGCTGGTCTTCCCCTCCTCGGCCCAGCTGGCCGATGCCTACGGCCTGTCCGTCGTGGGCTGCATGGGGATCACGACCGTGCTCTTCTTCACCCTCGCCCGTCGTATGGGATTCAACCGGCTTCTGGTGCTGCTCGGCGCGGTCTTCTTCTTGACCATCGACCTCTTGCTGTTGCTGTCGTGCTTGCCGAAACTCCTCACCGGCGGCTGGTTCGCCCTGCTCATCGCCGCCGCCTTGTTCTCCAGCCTGTGGATCTGGCACGTCGGCGTGGCCTACGTGACCTCCGCGCGCCGTGACCGCGAGGGCTCCCTCCCTCGATTCATCAAGCACGTCACGATGGAACGCATCCCTCGGCTGCCGACAACGGCGGTATACCTGCACACCGACGCAGACACGGTGCCCCTGTCGATGCGGGCAACCGTCGAACGTTTCGGCGTCCTTCACGACCACGCCCTGCTGGTGTCAGTGGTCACGGCGGACGTACCTCATGTCGATCCACTGGAGGGCGTCCGATTCGACTCCCTGGGTGCCGATGACGGTATCTGGTTCATCGAACTGTCCTACGGCTTCAATGACCGCGTGAACCTTCCCGACCGGCTGCAGTTGGTTGTCGACAAACACCCCTTCCTGTTGGAGGAGGCGAGCCTGGAGGAAGCCACCTGGTACGTCTCGCGCTTCGACATCGGCTTCGCTCGCATCCCGGGATTGCCGGGACCGTTGGGTAGGGCTTTCAAGATCCTGAAGAATGCCGCAGCCGATCCGGTGAAGTTCTACAAGCTTCCGCTCGATCGGACGGTCACCATGTCCAGCCACATCACCTGACCCAGCCCCTCACAGCCGGGCGACGGGCGATCAGCCGATCCCCCCGCCCACGCGCGACTCCCGGGTGCGCCCCCGCCGGCCGTCGCCATCGCATGGACTGCAGAATTGGGCCATGCAGCGTCACACGGTCGCACCGAGGCTGGTGTCGTGGCTCGTGCTGCTCTTCGGCCTTGCCGAGGTCCCATGGGTGATCTACCTGATCTTCAACCAGCAGGCGACCGTTGAGGCTGATCACCTTCGGCTTGCCAGCCTGGGGCTGGGATTCGGAGCCGCCATCCTGTGCGCAGGTGCCGCCTGGGCAGTCTTGAGCCGGCGACGCTCGGCGGCGGCACTTTGCGTTTCGGCCGCAACTGCGACTCTCTTTCTGGCGATCATGGTGACGCTGTCGCCGGACATGGAGACCGCCGGAGTCCAAGGGATGTTCGTCCCGCTGATGATCGCGATCCCGGGAGCCGTCGCCGCCGGTCTGGCGACATCGCACGTGCTCCACGGGTCTGCTGAGAGCCATCGGATGTTGATGCTGGTGTCGGCCACCGTGCTCGCCGTGATCGCCCTGTCGTTCCTCGTGCATACGACCGGTCGACTCATGGACGAGGGCACCACTGTGTGGATGTCGCGAGCTCGCGCAATCGTGGTGATTCTGGACACCGGCGAGACCGTCGCCCTCATCGGCGCCGGACTTGCCTCATTACGGGGCCAGGCGCGCGCCGCACTCGTGTTCGGAGCCATCGCAGCCACACTGCTGACCGGTGACGCTTTCGCGAACGTCGTCGGGGCGCCTCAGGGCCCCGCCTTCCAGCAGGCGATCTTCTACCTCATCGTGGGCGAGATTCCCTCGATCGTCCTGTCACTTGTCGTGGTCCACAGCGCATCGCGACGGTTGGCTTCCTCCACTTCGCCGGTTGCAGACGAGGTCATCGAAATCCCGCCCGCAGTCGAGCGCCAGGAACGCTGATGCGGCTTGGCCGCACCGGGCCATGCAGGGATGACGTTGGAGTTCGCCCCACGCCTACGTCGTGTAGGTCCGGCTATATCGGTAGGCCCGGTAGTTGCCGATAGCTGGCGCTGACCAGGTGATACGCAGGGTCAGGTGGTAGCCGAAGGTGCTGATGAAAGTCGACCCGTTGGGCAGTCGGGTCACTCGCCAGAAGCGCAGGTCGCCTCGCAGTGACCCTGTCACCTGCACCCGCACCGACTGACCCGCATTGGTGACGCAGTGGGCTTGCAGCACTTGTCGGATACCAACCAGCGGCAGACCCGTCGGAGGCGTCACGCAGCCTTTGACCGGTACCTGCGCGAGTTGTGGTGTGGCGGTGACCTTGAAGGATCGGCGAACCTCGGGGGCGGCGTTGTAGGAGCCGTTGCCCGCCTGGTTGGCATTGATGGTGCAGGTACCCAAGGCCAAGAGCGTCGCCACGGATCCGTTGACCCCGCCGGTGCGGCACACCGAGGGGGTGGCCGAAGTGAAGACCACCGGGTTGCCGGACGCCCCACCAGTGGCCGACAGTTTCACCGTGCGGACGGTGATGATGGTGTTCACCGGTTGGGCGAACCTGATCGTTTGCGCTGTGAATCCGAAGGTCCCGATCGCAGTCCGCCAGTCTTTCGCCGCTGTCGGGTTGTAGTACTCGTTGGTGTACCAGAAGGCCCGGTCGGTCGCAGGGTCGACGGACATGGCGCTGTAGTCACCCCACCGGTCTGTGCCGGTCTGGGAACCGCTTCCCGCCTTCATGACCTGCTCCGACTGCAACGTTCCCAGCGGGTCGGAGGCGGCGCGGGTCGCGTAGCGAATACTCGGGAAGGCCGTAGCGCTGGAAGCGGAGTAGCCCAGCGCGATGTTGCCATCGGCGTCCATCGCGATCGAACCCATGAACCTGTTGAGGCCATCGTTGAGGTCCTGCGTGCCCTCCTGTCGCAGGGTCCAACCCGAGCCGGCGTTGCTCAACTCGAACCAGCGGATCGCCGCGCCCGGGCTGGCGGTGCCACCACCTACGGTGAAATTGCCCACCAGCGCCTCCCGGTTCGCCAACCGCCGGTAGGCGAACCGCTGCATCGGCCATTCGCTGACCGGGTCGACCTTCATGGAAGTGTCCTTCTGCGGAATGCAGAACATCACGAAGAAGCCGCAGACGGTATAGGTGAAGGGCGTGATCGGAATCGTCGCGACGGTCTCGAACTTGGTGTTCGCCGGGGTTGCGAAGTCCGGAGTCAACCGGGTGACCTGCAGCTGATCGGTGTTGACGTGGTGAGCCTGGAAGTTCTTGCTCTTGAACGTGTAGAAGAGACCGCCCGAGTCTGCCGGCGGCAGCGAACCATCCACGTCAGCCGGCATCAGCAAGTTGGTCTCGCCGGACACCCGCACTGCAGTTGCCGGAAGTCCAGCCAGCATTTTCGTGCGGTCAAGGGCGTAGGCGGCGTACGTGTCCTCGTTCGTGCCGACGTAATAGCCACTCGGCCAGACTCCAACCTTGAAATAGTCAGGGAAGTCAGGGGTCGAAAAGGTGTACAGGTAGTAGGCGCCGAGTGGGTCCGCGGTCTGGGAGATCGCGAAGCACAGTTTGTTGCTGCCTCGCGGTGTGAACTGGCTGAGCAGCCAGCGGTGTGCCATGGGGTCGTACAAGACTTGGGGATCGCCCCGGTCGAACGTGCTGCAGTCGCCCTCCTTGAACAGCGTGCTCAGGTTGAAGGCCGGCTTCAACAGCACACCGCTCTTGTTATAGATCGCCACCTTTGTGGCATTGACCATCTGAATGTAATGGTTCGGGCCCACATCACCCGTGGTGTCCGGCGGGGCGCATGCGCCGCATCCCTCCGGGTTGCCCGTGCCGTCGAACACCAGTCTCGTTGCCGGCGTTCGCACACTCGTGTTCGCCCTCGAGCGCGTCACAAGAGGATCGATCGGCGGAGAGGGTCGGGTCACGGTGGTGCCCACCCCGTGATCGGGCTCGGCCGCCAGCGGGTTGATACGGGCGGGCGCGTCGACTGCCTCGCCATTGGCTGGGGCAGTCGGTAGTTCCCTGACCGGAACGCTCAACCCCGGTCCGGACAGCGGAATCGGCGTGGTGTCGATCTTCGCCGAAACCACCGGTTGCGGGGCGGCGTTCGAGACCGCTATCGACGACGAGGGGGCGACCGACACGACCCCCGCGCTGACAACGATCGCGGCCGCGACCGCCACCATCCGACTCCATGGTCTGTTCACTGTCAGCCCCACCCTTCAGAGAATCGGCAGCCGTCCGGCGGCGCGGCACTTCGGCCACCACCAGGCCCAGAGTCCACGCTACTCACAGGCGCCACTCGAGAGGTAGGTGTGTAGGCGTTCGACCGTGAACCGCCCCCGGAGACGCATCCGACCTGACAGACTGAGCATCCACACCGCCAGCCACAACACCCCAGTTCCACGAGCGAAGGAGCCAGTGCATGAGCGATCAGACAGAAACCAAAGGAGGCGGCGGACTCGGTGCCGGTGCGATCTCCACAATTGTGGGTCTAGCACTGCTGCTCATCTTCGTGATCCAGAACACGGAGAGGGTGGTATTCAAGTTCCTCATGTTCTCGTTCGAGTGGCCGCTGTGGCTCTACACCATCGTGGTCGCCCTGATCGGTGCCCTCATCTGGTTCGGTCTTGGTGTCATGCGTCGCCACCGGCGCCGCAAGGAGCGACGCGCAGAGCGCAGGGACTGACACCACGGGCTGTGCCACGAGACTGAGGCTCGACGGGGGCGCGGCGGGAATCTGGTTTAGGGAGGACCCGATCGGGGAAGGATTCCAGCGACCCTGATCCCGAGTCTCCCGAGGCCTGACACATGAAGTTCTCCTCCGTCGCCCGTGCATCTTCGATCGCCGTGGCGCCACTAGCAGTGCTGGTGCCGATCGCCGTCGCGATGCCCGCCTCCGCAAGTGCACCCGCGCCAGGGTCGCCGTCCGTTCAGGGAAGCCCCTCGCAGCACGTGCGGGGCATCCGCGCCTCCGATGATCCGTTGAGCCGAGTCGTGCTGACCCACGACCCCCAGAGCACGTGTACGACCCAGCGAGTCAGCGCCACCCAGATCGCATTCGACTGCAAGCACCTGTCGATCGACGTCATGGGCGACTCGATGCACGTGCAGTTGCCGGGAGACGGCTACCAGGTCCACGCCAAGGCGACGGGCCGCGAGACCGTGTTCCACGTGCGCGAGCGCAACTCCTGGAACATCCTTCGCAACGATATCCCCTACACAGAGGACTACAGCGGCGATGGGACCACCGCTGCCGACGACAGTTCCGGGTGGTGCCTGGGCATCGAGGCCGCGGCTATCGAACCCACGACACAACAGGTCGTTCCCGTCGACGTGCGCGTGGTCGTCACCGTCAAGTAGCCCTGTCCGGATCGATCACTTCGGCGGCAGATTCGCCAACACGTCGGCGACGAACTGACACTTGTCGAACTGGGGCTTGTCGAAGGTCCAGCCCAATCGGACGACGACGGCGTTGCGCGACGGCACCATGGCGACGATCTGTCCCCAGTGGCCTTCCATGGACATCGTGTCCGCCGGAACCCCCGGGTAACTGCGGCACTCACCACCCACCGGATCGCCGGGCAGCCACGTCTGAGCTCCGTACCCGTGACCATCCCCGCTGGGCATTGCCGGGGTGGTAGCCAGTTTCACCCAGCCGGGCGGGATGACCTGCTTGTCACCCCATTTGCCGTCGGAGAGCATCAGTTGGCCGAAGCGCGCCCAGTCCCCCACACTCGCCCACTGGTAGCTCGACGCTACCTCCGTTCCGGAGGTGTCGGTGGCCAGCGAGGCCGACGTTGCGCTCAGCGGCCCGAATAGGGCTGTTTTCGGGTAGGCGAAGTACTCTGCGTCGCTCGGGAATTGCGCCCGGGTCACGGCAGCGAGAATGTTCGACGTGGCGCTCAGGTACTGCCAGCGGGTTCCGGCCGGCACTTCGGCTGGATGACTGGCGGCCCAGCCTGACATGTCCGGTTCGCCGTAGAGCATCTGGATGACGTCACCGGTCGGGTCGTAGCCCTCGGTGATCTTCAGTCCATCCCGCATGAACATGAGGTCGGCGACCGTGATCTTGGCCCGTTCGTCCTTGCGCCAGTCCGCAACCCATGACGGCTCGCGACCTGCGGGGAACGAGTCGACTACCGGCTGCTGGATGTTCAGGCCGACTTCGGTGAACTTCTTGTAGGCGAGCATCGCCGCGACCGTCTTGGTCATCGACCAGCCATGAAGTCCGGTGCCCGGCTCGAATCCCGGCGCCGTCTGCGAGACCAACAGCCGGTTGTCCTGAACAACTGCCACTCCGCGGGCGTTCGCGGCAGCTGGGTCCCCGGCGCCCTCGAAGGCCTTGGCCACCACCGCTTGGAGGCCCGCGGCGTTCACCCCGGTCGGCCACTGCGCGGAGGGCAGGGGGGTGTTTCCGGCGGGCCAGGGATCGGGCGTCTGACTCGCCGGGTCGTAGGGTCGGGCGCCGGGGTCGGGCTGCAGGTCGAGAACACACCCACGGTCGCCAGCGAAGGCCGCCGAACGCTTGAAGGCTCCAAGGAAGGTCGCGGAAACTGTCTTCTCGTTCGTATCGATCTCCGTGGAGATCGCCTTCAACACGCCACTCGCCGGAAGAACATCCTGCGTCATCAACTGTTGCGCATCGCCCGGGCGACCACCCACGAACTTGGCCGAGCAGACACTCACGGCCGCCATGCCGGACGCATTCGACGGAATGTCGAACCAGAGCAGCACCCCGACAACAGCGGCGACCAGCACCACCACGATCCCGAGCAGCGTGAACAGGATCCCCTTGACCCAGCTTCGACCTTTCGACGCCATGTCCGCTCTCCATTCAGGATTGGGCCGCCCGGCGACGCGATGGGCATCGACGGCCACAGCGCCCAACAGGGATGATCTCGCAGATCTGTGGCGCGTGTCGCATTGTTGCGATGTTGCGATGAAGCCGAGAGGTACCGTCGCCGCCGGGACGCGTGCGTTGTCCGGAAGGTCAGTCCTGGATACTCAGGGCCCCGGTCGGGCACGCGGCAACCGCCTGCTCGGCCAGTGTCCGCTGATCGTCGGGCGGCGTCCGGTTGAGCACCCGCAGGGCGCCGTCGAGGCCGACCTCGAACAGCTCAGGGGCGATCGATTCGCAGATTCCCAACGAGGCGCACACGGAGTCGTCGTGCACGATCTTCATCTGGCAACCTCCGGGGTGAACTCCACTGTCATCCTGTTGATGCCATGGAAGAAGTTTCCATTGCTCAGGACCGGCTCTCCCACAACTTCGATATCCGGTAACCGGGTTAGCAGTTCGGTGAAGATCGCAGCAAGCTGCTTCCGCGCCAATTGGTTGCCCAAACAGTGGTGGATTCCGCCACCGCCGAAAGCGATGTGGGGATTCGGGGAACGCGAGAGGTTGAACTGCTCGGGGGCTTCGAACACCTCGGTGTCCCAGTTCGCCGAGGCGTAGAACATCACCACCTTGTCCCCGGCCGTGATCTGCTGACCACCCAATTCGCAGTCGCGTGAGGCGGTGCGGCGGAAGGTCATGATCGGGGTAGCCCAGCGGACGATCTCCTCGACGGCCATCGGCATGCGCCCTGGCAGGTCCTCGAGCAGCCAGGCGCGCTGTTCGGGATGGTCGGTCAACGCCTTCATCCCGTGGCTGGTGCTTTGCCGCGTCGTGTCGTTCCCCGCGATCATCAACAATCCGAGGAAGGAGATGATCTCGTCGTCGGTGAGCCGCTCGCCCTCGACCTCGGCCTCGACCAGCGAAGTCAGCAGGTCGTCCTGCGGATTCTCCCGCCGTTCCGCGATCAGTTCGGCCGAGATCGTGCGCATGGTCACGACCGCCTCGAACAGCCGGGTCATAGGATCCGCACCCTGCAGCAAGTCCGGATCGCGCCAGCCCCCCGCGAACTGGGCCTCGTGGGCCACCTGCCGTCGGTAGCGCTCGGGGATGCCGACCATGTCGCAGATGTTGTGCATCGGCACGAGGGCGGAGACCTCCGCCACGAAGTCCACCTGACCCTTGGTGGCGATGTCGTCGACGATGCGGCGGGCATTCGCCTCGATCCGATCGGAGATGCGCCGCATCTGACGAGGGGTGAAGGCTGATGCCAGTAGGCGGCGTACCTTGGTGTGACGAGGCGGGTCCATGGCGATGAAGCCCTGCCCTGCGTCGAGTAATTCCTGGGGCATCGAATCGAAGACGATCCCCTCACCGGAGATGAAGTCGGCCGGCCGCTTGGTGACCTCGACCAGGTCCGCGTACCGCACCACCGCCCAGAACCCCTGGTCGTTCGGATCCTCGAAGAGGGCGTCGGCCACGGGCTGATGCCAGGAAATGGGCCGGTCGCGACGCAGTTCTGCGAAGACCCGTTCACGGTCGGCCGCCGTGCCCGACCAGAACTCGGACGACGACAGGTCTGCCGCGTCGTAGGGACGCTCGGCTCGCGTCAGCATCGATGTCATGAGACCTCCTGGGCGCGTGGACGAATACTGGAGTCTCTGACATTGCCTGCAATTTTGTCAAGCGGTTCGTACACAGTAGTTGCATATGTCAAGTGCGTCCGCGAGAATCACACCATGACCACCGCCGCAGCCATCAGAGCGGATCAGCGTGCCGACACCCGCCGGCGGATGCGGGAGGCCATGCTGTCGGCTGCACATGACCTCGCGGTCGCCCGCGGCTGGGGTGCAGTGCGGATGGGCGAGGTCGCTCAACATGTCGGGGTGAGCCGACAGACCCTCTACGCCGAGTTCGGCTCAAAGGAGGCGCTGGGGCAGGCACTGGTACTGCGAGAGACCGACCTATTCCTGCTCGGAGTCGGCGAGGCCCTCGAACGTCGCCGAGGAGACCTGCCCGGTGCGATCCGCGACGCGGTCGGATACACCTTGGAGGTTGCGCGTGAGAATCCGCTGCTCCAGACGGTGTTGACGGGCAGCGCCACGGGTGACGAGACTCTGCTCCCCCTACTTACCAGCCGCGGCGAACCTCTGCTCGCGCGATCGTCCGACGTCTTGTGCGCGTGGATCGGCGAGCAATATCCCGAGCTCGACGTCGATCTGGTCGGCACAACCGTCGACGCCGTTGTCCGGCTGGTCATCAGTCACCTGGTGATGCCGGCAGCGGGGGGCACGGACGAGGTCGCGGACCAACTGGCACGACTGATGGCGCGCGGTCTGGGCATCCCGGTTGATTGAGGTAGACGAATCCTGATGCGGTTGCGCGAAGGACTGGCATCGCTATTCACTGGGAGGAGGGACGACGACCCCAGGACTGACGGGTCTGGAACAAGAACGGGCGGCATTCGGTGACGACACGAGAACGATCCAGTTGGGCGGCGGTGCTGGTGGCCGCGGCAGCGCTGGCCGGCTGTTCCCAGGCGGGCCAGCCGTCAGCCTCACCGTCAGCCTTGAGCTCGGCGCCGACCTGTCCCAACGGGACATCCCAGATGGACAGTATCCAACTGTTCTTCGGAGGTGCCATCCCCGGCGGCGGTCAGGTATCGGCCGAGCAATGGACCCAGTTCCTCAACACCACCATCACACCGCGGTTCCCCAAAGGACTGACCGTATACGACACCTCCTCACAGTGGCAGGACACAACAACCGGCGAAGTGGTGAAGGAGAAGACCCACGTTGTCCTCGTCGTCGCCCCGCACGGCAACACCACCGACCAGGCCATCAAGGCGATTCGGGAGGCGTACAAGTCCCAGTTCCACCAACAATCGGTGATGCTCTCCGACCACATCGACTGCGTGGGCTTCTGACGGCTCTAGCCGGGTGATCCCCGAAATCCCCGAACCCCGCAATTGAGGTTCCATTTGGCTACATCGCCCTCACCTGCGTCTAGAATCGCGCCATGACTCGCTACCGAATAGCCGAAGCGGCCACCCTGCTCGGGGTGAGTGATGACACCCTGCGCCGGTGGGCCGAGGCGGGTCGCGTGACCACCATCACCGACGAAGGGGGTCGACAGGCCATCAGTGGCGTCGACCTTGCCACGTTGGCGTGCGAACTGGCGTCGGCGCCACCAACGACGGGTCCTGCTGGACACCACTCGATGCGCAACAGGTTCACCGGACTGGTCACCCGGGTCGTTCGCGACTCGGTGATGGCCCAAGTGGAGATTCAGGCAGGTCCCTTTCGCCTGGTGTCACTGATCAGCAGGGAGGCGGCGGACGAGTTGGAACTCGAGCCGGGCGTATTGGCGACCGCCTCGGTGAAGTCCACGAACGTATCCGTCGAATTGCCATGACCGCGGGGACAGGTGTCGCGTCGATCGCCGTCTGCGCGCTGCTGGTCGCCGGCTGTGGCGCCGATACCGGGGCAACTGCGACCTCGTCGAACCCGCAGACCCTCACAGTGCTCGCAGCAGCCTCGCTGACCGAGTCCTTCAGCACTCTGGCCGCCGACTACGAACGATCCCATCCCGATGTGCGCATCGCATTGAGTTTCGGTGCGAGTTCCACTCTGGCGGCCCAGGCGGCTGAAGGTGCGCCAGCGGACGTCTTCGCATCCGCGAGTTCGGCGACGATGGCGACAGCGGTGAAGTCGGGGGCAGCAACGAATCCGCGGTCTTTCGCCAGAAACTCGATGACGATCGTAGTACCGCCCTCGAATCCCGGCCGGGTGACAGGGCTGTCCTCCCTGGCCGATCCGTCCGTCACAGTGGCGGTCTGCGCGCCCCGGGTCCCATGCGGCGTGGCGGCGGATGCCGTGTTCCGGAAAGCGGGCGTCACCGTCACACCGGTGACCCGGGAACCAGATGTGAAGGCTGTGGCCACCAAAGTCCGACTGGGGGAAGTCGACGCGGGAATCGTGTACGTCACGGATGCCCGCGCCTCCGGATCGGCGGTCCAGGCCATCCCCATACCGCCCGCGAACAACACCACCACTGACTACCCGATCGCAGTGCTCCGCCAATCTCAGCATCCGACGCAGGCGCAGGAATTCACCGATTTCGTGTTGGGGCCGACAGGGCAGCGGGTGCTAGCCGAGTACGGCTTCGCCGGTCCGAGGTAAGACGCCATGACACCTCCGCTGACCACCCGAGAGCCGGTCAAGGTGCAGCCCCGGATCCCGAACCGTCGCGCACCCGTGTGGTTGGTGATCCCGGCGGCGATGGCGACGGTGTTCTTGATCGCCCCGCTGGCCGCGTTGGCGCTGCGAGCCAACTGGGTACAGCTGCCAGGCATCCTGGCCCAGCCAGCCATCCGAGAGGCGTTGTGGCTGTCGATCTGGACTTCGTCGTTGGCCACCCTCCTGGCGGTCGTCCTCGGAGTTCCCCTCGCTTGGGTTCTGGCGAGGCAGGATTTCCGAGGGAAATCCATCGTCCGAGCATTGGTCACCCTGCCTCTGGTGCTGCCCCCCGTCGTCGCCGGCGTGGCACTTCTGATGCTCGCTGGTCGTCGGGGCGTCCTCGGACAGTTCCTCGACTCGACTCTCGGGGTGTCGATCCCGTTCACGCCGGTCGCGGTGATCCTGGCTCAGACGTTCGTGTCGATGCCCTTCCTGATCATCACGGTGGAGGGAGCCCTGCGTCTCGGCGGCAACCGCTACGAGGAGGCGGCCGCAACGCTGGGTGCGAACCGCTTCGTGATCCTCCGACGCGTCACCCTTCCGGTCATCGCGTCATCCCTCGTCGCCGGAACGATGTTGTGCTGGGCACGCGCCCTGGGCGAATTCGGAGCCACCATCACGTTCGCGGGAAGCTTCCCGGGTCGAACGCAGACGATGCCGCTACAGGTGTACCTGGCGCTCGAGTCAGATCCTCAGGCTGCGGTCGGTCTGAGTCTCGTCCTGCTGCTGGTCTGTGGCACGGTGCTGATCGGTCTGCGCAAACAGTGGCTACGAACCCCATGACGGACCATCGTTCCCATCCGACACCGGGGGCCCCGGCGAAGCCCCCCGGACGAACCCTGTACCTGCATGGGTCGGTGGTGAGAGGCGGATTCACGTTGGTCGCCGAATTGGAGGTGCCGTCCGACCAGGTGGTGGCGGTTCTCGGTCCCAATGGTGCGGGGAAGAGCACCCTGCTGCACGCCGTCGCCGGATTGCTCGGACTGACGACCGGGCACATTCGTCTCGGTGACCGGCTCCTGGACGACCCGACGACCAATACCTTCGTCGCGCCGCAACACCGTCCGGTGTCGGTGGTGTTCCAGGATTACCGACTCTTCCCACACCTCAACGTGCGGGACAACATCGCCTTCGCTCCCCGAGCACGCGGACTGTCCCGTCGGGCGGCAGGCCAAGAGGCCGCGACCGTGATGTCCGCCTTCGATCTCGAGAAGTGGGCTGATCGGATGCCGGCCACGCTCTCAGGGGGCCAGGCGCAGCGGGTTGCCTTGGCCAGAGCCGCCGCGGCCGATCCCGAGGTCGTGCTGCTCGACGAACCGCTGGCCGCCCTCGACATGTCGTCGAAAGTCGCGCTCCGGGACCGGTTGGCCCGCGACCTGCGGCGACTGCCCGGCGCGACCCTGGTGGTGACCCATGATCCGTTGGACGCGCTGGTACTTGCCGACCGCGCGATCGTCTTGGAGGAGGGTGCCATCGTTCAAGAAGGCCCACCGCGAGAGGTTCTGGCTCGACCTGGTACCGAGTACATCGCCGGCCTCACTGGGGTGAACCTCTACCGGGGGGTACTTCGCGAGTCCGGGGTGGTACTGGCGAATGGCGTTCGGCTGTCCCCGGTGCACGGTCGCCAGCCCAGCGCAGACGGGTCGGGCTCGGTACTGGTCGGCATACCCCCGACGGCGATGCAGCTCACTGACCTCGCGGCAGACGACGGCTGGTCAGGGGATGGCAGCAATGCACAGTGGCGGGGCATCGTGACCGATGTGCACCAACTGTCCGATCGGATTGAAGTCGTCGTCGACTCCGATCCCCCCGCCAGAGTCGAGATGCCAACCCTCGCGTTCGTGGACCAGTCCATCCGCCCCGGCAGCCGAGTGTCGATCTCGGTGCCTGACGTCACCGCAATCTCGGTGTTCCCGGATCGTGACGCCCGGGGGCAGGATCCATGACAGGCTGACTAGGACCGTGATACCACCACCCACATTCCCGACGGCGCCACCAGGAGTAGCAGACAACGATGACTACAACGGACCCCGCCCCTCAAGGATCGCCTGAACCCAGCAGCAACCTGCAACAACTCCCCCTGGCCCCGGTGAAGTCGGTTCGCGGTCCGGCGGCGTCGTCGTTCACCTTGGGCCTGATCTCCATATTCGCCGGCCTGATCGCCGGCATTCCAGCGATCATCATGGGCTTCATCGCCAAGAAACGCGGCAAGGCATCGCACGAGAAGTCCACCCTTGCCACCGTCGGCATCACTTTGGGTGTGCTTTTCACGGTCATCAACATCCTCGTGGTGGCCATCCTCGCGGTGGCGGCCAACAAGGCCTACGACAAGGCGCAGAACGAAGCCGACCAAGTCCGCGTCGACCTGAACGCCGCGAAGATGTCCCTGCTCTATGTCGGGGGCATTGCCAAAGGTGTGAAGAGTGGTCAGACCGACGGACTGGAACAGACCGCCGCAACCGCCGCCGCCGCCGAAGTGAGCAAGGACGGGCAGACGCAGGTGGTTGTCGAAGAGGCGAACCCGGGCCAGCCGATCCAGGTGGCGCTGTCCAACTCGCACGGCTGCGTCACCTTCACCCTTGTGTCGGCGAAGGACATTCAGGAGAAGTCGGCAACTGCGCCAGATCTGGTGCGCGGCGCCGATGGCACCACCGCCAAGGCCGTCCCTGGGGCCGCCCCGGTGTGCGGCTGATCTCGACGACCCCCCGGCGTCGTACCGCAACCGGGGGTGTGGGCCTCTACCACCATCCTTGTCAGCGGGCTCGGGGCGGTACTACCCGCTCGCAACGGGACGCAGTTGGTACGTACTCACCGTGTTCGCCACTTCGACATCGGCCTCATCGCGGACACTCAGCTCCAGCACGAACACGGCCTTGCCCTCAGCCACCGCCAGGTCGCCCAGTCGTCGGAGCTCCGCCGGCTCCAGGCGCGCCTCAAGCGTGACATCGCTGCGGGCGGCCCGGCGAAAAGTGATGTCCACGTTGGTAACGATCGGCATCACTGTGCCCTGAAGCACGCTCAGCGGCAGGATCCCGCCCGGCAACTCGGCAATCGCGAACAGCGCGCCTGCGTACATGGTCCCGATGTGATTGCGGTTCGGCTCCAGCGGCATCCGCAGCCGCACGAAACCCGGCCCGATCGCCTCGACCACCACCCCCATCCGCCCGACACCGGGCACCGCCCGGTGGACGAAGGCTGTTGCGGTTTCAGGGTCCATGGCATCGTCGGTCATGTCGCGAGCCTAGGGCCTTGCGCCCTCACACCGCCCGGGTCTCCGGGCGCTCACCGACAAAGCTGTCCGGACTGCGTCCGTGAGCCTTGAGATAGGGCGCCGATAGCCGGGCGATCGCCGCCTGACCGACGTACAGTGTCCGAATGAAATCAGGTGCGGTCGCCGGCCTGCCTCGAGCCCTGTCCGCGGTGGATCCGCGGCAGATCGCGGCCGCCGTCGGACGCGCCCACGAGCGATTCGTCTCCGGCCAGGGCATTCCGGAGGCACTCGTCCGCGGCGTCGTCCTGGAGTCGTGGCGACGCAGCGCGGGTCACGGGGTGGATCCCGGAACTCCCCAGCCGCCCACCGCACTCGTCGGCGCCGATCTGGAGCGGGCGCGGCAGGACAGCCCGATGCTGGCCGCGATGCCCCTCGTTCGAACCCTGCTCACCGAGTCTGCCGCCGACGCCGGCCACGTGGTGGCAGTGGGCGACGCTGACGGTCGTCTGCTGTGGGTCGAGGGTGATTCCAGGATGCGTTCCCAGGCGCAGAACATGGGGTTCGCGGAAGGATCCATCTGGTCTGAGTCCGCCGCCGGCACGAACGCGCCTGGCACCGCTCTCACCGTCGACGCGCCGGTACAGATCTTCGCGGCCGAGCACTTCCTCGGTGTGGTGCAACCGTGGAGTTGCGCAGCGGTCCCGGTTCATGATCCGCACACCGGCGAGACCATCGGGGTGGTGGACGTCACGGGCGACGACACCATCGCAAGTCCCCACGCCCTCACGATGGTGCGAGCGACGGTGGCCGCCATCGAGGCGGAACTGCGAAGCCTGTCGCATCGGTCGTCGGAATCCCGCTCGAGTGGCGGTCCCGCCGGGGGACGGAACTGGCGACTTGAGGTTCTCGGGCGCGACGATGCGGTGCTGGAACGGGATGGCCGAAGGATCCGGCTGTCGAGCCGACACTCGGAACTGTTGCTGCTGCTCGCCCACCACCCCGAGGGTCTCAGTGCCGCGCGCCTGGCGGTGCTGCTGTCGGAGGATGACGTCCCCGACGTGACCATCCGGGCCGAGCTCACCCGCCTGCGCCGCATCCTCGGACCCGAGGTGCTGCTGTCGCGGCCTTACCGGTTGGCATTCCCGGTTACGACAGACATCGGTGAGGTCAGCGCTGCCTTGGACAGGGGCGCTCTGCAGAAGGCGCTCGGGGCCTACACGGGCCCGCCGATGCCGTCCTCCGAGTCGCCGGCGGTCGCCGACCTGCGGGCGGACCTTCGCAACCGGATGCGCCGCGCGGCCTTGAACAGCCTCGACCCCGAAGCCGTCTTCGCCTACACGACGACTGCCGACGGACGGGAAGACGTCGAGGCGCACGAGATCGCCCTCAGCGTCCTGCCCGTCACCTCCCCGAAACGTCACACGGTCGAGGCACGGCTCGACCTTCTCAACCAGTCCTTGATCTGATTCCGCCCGGGCTGCGTTCACCGAGAACGGGAGTACCAGGCACATCCGGAAGAACAGGTCTCGGATTCCTTGAACGTGCAACCTTCCTGCAACGTTGCACGCCCTAGCGTCCGCAGTCAGATGGCACGGGCCATCGGCGACCAGCCAACTTCGCAGGAGGAAACAATGACCGTATACGCACCCCCCGGCTCGCCCGAGGCGATCGTTACCTACAAGGACAGGTACGACAACTGGATCGGTGGCGAACGCGTCGCGCCGGTCAAGGGCGAGTACTTCGAGAATGTCTCGCCGGTCAACGGCAAGCCCTTCTGCGAGATTGCCCGCAGCACGGCCGAGGACATCGAGTTGGCACTGGACGCTGCACATGCCGCCGCGCCCGCCTGGGGCAAGGTTCCGGCCAACGAGCGCGCCAACATCCTCAACAAGATCGCCGACCGGATGGAAGACAACCTCGAAGCCATCGCCGTGGCCGAGACGTGGGAGAACGGCAAGCCGGTGCGCGAGACCCTCGCTGCTGACATCCCGCTCGCGATCGATCACTTCCGCTACTTCGCCGGTGTTCTCCGGGCACAAGAGGGTGCCCTCTCCGAGTTGGACGATGACACGGTTGCCTACCACTTCCACGAGCCGCTC
>CAZKVQ010000040.1:5262-27037 GCA_964556255.1 uncultured Actinomycetes bacterium | reverse complement strand
AAGACGACCCTGCTTGGCGCCTTGTCCTCCTTCGTTCCGGAGGACGAACGGATCATCACGATCGAGGACGCCGCCGAGCTCCAGCTGGACCATCAACATTTGGTCCGGCTCGAATCACGGCCCCCGACGGTCTCCGGCGCAGGTGCGGTCGAGATTCGAGACCTGCTGCGCAACGCCCTTCGAATGCGGCCAGACCGGATCATCGTCGGCGAAGTCCGTGATGGTGCGGCGTTGGACATGTTGGCTGCCATGAATACCGGACACGACGGTTCCCTGGGGACCGTCCACGCGAGTTCGGTCAGGGATGCCGTGAGGCGGATTGAGACGATGGTGCTGATCGCGGGTCTGGAGTTGCCGATCCGAGCGGTCCGCGATCAGATCGGGTCGGGCATCGATCTGATCGTGCATATGGCACGACAGAAGGACGGCGCTCGCCGGATCGTCGACATCGCCGAAGTCGTGGGCATGGAGGGCGAGGTCGTCACGCTGCAATCGCTGTTTCGGGTCGATCCGGATTCGACCGACTCATCAACCCTGCTGGCCACCGGCTTCGAACCACGGTTCTGGCCTCGGATAGCCCATCTGGCGCCTCAGTGGCTGCCCTCGAACCAGGTTCGATGAGGCCCATGGTTTCGGCCGGCTGGCGACGGCGATTGACCCCGGTGTCACGTCGACAGGTGTCCTCGGGTGGCAGCCGGACTTCGCCCTCCGAGGCCCCGACGAGTTGGACGGTACTCATCGACGACGTCGCCTGGGCACATCTGGGTAGTGCCCTGCTGCCGCGGCCCGGGAACTGGCGGCGGATCCTGCGTTGGGTTCCGGTGCTGGCCGCAGCCATGGGTTGGCTTCTTGCGGGCACGGTTGGGGCAGTCATGCTCCCGATCGTCAGCATCGTCAGCCTGCGGCTGGGCTGGAAGTACATCGACGCCCGGCATCGGCGCGAGTGCCTGGCCGCCCTGCCCGACGCCTTGACCCTGATCGCCTCGGCGCTGGCGGCGGGTCACAGCCTCGGGCAGGCCGTGACGACCGCTGTTCGCGCGGGTGGTCCGTTGGCAGGTGAGTTGGCCAGGGTCGAGGCCAGGATCACGCTCGGCGAGTCCGCCCCTGACGCCCTCACCTTGGCGGCGGATCGGCTGGACAGTGAGGAACTGCGTTGGGTAGTGGTCGCCATCCGTATCAACGCCCGGATCGGTGGCGACCTCGCAACCCTGCTGACGACCATCGCCGCGACTTTGAGGGAGCGCGAGTCCTTGCGTCGAACCGCGCGCGTCCTCTCCGCCGAAGGCCGCCTCTCGGCGTGGGTGTTGGGCGCCCTGCCGGTCGGTTTCGTGGCCCTGCTGCTGGTGCTGCGACCAGAGCAGCTAGCCCCGCTGGTGTCCGACGCAAGGGGGGTGATGCTGGTCCTCCTGGCCTGCACGCTGTTCATCACAGGCGTGCTGTGGTTACGCCGCGCCGTGGCCCTGGAGATCTGATGCCGCGCAAGTACCGACCGAGGACAACGGCATCTGGCGCCACGCCTAGCCCGGTCGTGCCGCGCACCGCATCCGTCCAACCCAACAACGTGACCGCCGCCGTTGTCCCCGGTACCGTCCTGGCGCGCCGCAGCACGCGGAACGGGGTGCTGGCCGGGCTCGCCGGCACCGTCACGCTGATCCTCGGGATCGGCCTCGGAGTGGCACCCACACGGGCGGCGATCCTGGCCGCAGTCTCGGCGACGGCGGTGGTATTCGCGCCCCGCTATCTGGCCATGCGACGGAAGACCGAGCGGTTGCGGGCGATCGACCGAGACTTCCCCGAAACGCTGGACCTGCTGTGCATCTGCGTCGAAGCCGGACTCGGACTACAGGCTGGACTCAATCACGTCGCCGAGAACACCGACGGGCTGCTCGCGCAGGAGTGGCGCCGGGTACTCAACGACGTCCGCCTAGGGGCTTCGTTGTCCCGCTCTCTGACGTCCCTTGCAGAACGCTGCCCCACGCCGGCGGTGCGGCACTTCGTGGCCGCCGTCAATCAGGCATCCGAGTTGGGGTTGTCGATGGTTCCGGTGCTGCGCGCACAGGCTGCGCACGCTAGAGAGAGCCGACGGCTCAGCATCTCCGAGCAGGCGCACAAGATACCGATCAAGGTGCTCTTCCCACTTATCTCCTGCCTGCTACCAGCGTTGATGATCGTCGTCGTCGGACCGGCGGGGCTCGCCATCGTCGACCAGCTCCACGCAACCTGAGGTTGCCCAACCCCTGGTGTCATCGGTCACGACATGACACGCTCTGGCCATGACCACTTGGCAGTCACGAGCCGGTAGCGAGCGCTCCCTGCGCACGCTCGGTCTGCTGCTGCGGCTCGGCGCGGTCGTGCTGGGTCTCGTGGTGGCCGGCCTACAGGGGAACTTCGCCCGCTACCTCCCGCTCGCGCTCGGCCTGGCCCTGCTCGCCTGGCTCGCAGAGTGGGATTGGGGCTCTCGGGAGTTCGCACGCTGGGTGCCGATCATCGAACTCGGAGTCGCCGGCCTGCTGTTGGGCCTCCCAACGACCCTCCCCACCGCATTCCTGCCCTATCTGCTCACCGCCTCAGCGGCCTCGGCGGCCCGGGTGGGGCTCTATCGCGGCTTTGTCGCCCTTGGTGTGGCGGCCGTCGCCCTGGTGGCCTCGCACGGGATCCGGTCCGGCATGGATCGGGAGTCGGCCCTGCAACTGACCGAATGGCTCCTGCTCTCGGCACTCGGTGTGTTCACCGGCAGCTGGGCGCGCTCCTGGGAACGACAGGGCAGCCGATCGCCGAACAAGTACCAGGCGGCCAACATCCTGCTGACGCAGTTGCGCGACGTCACCCGTGAACTACCCACCGGACTCGACGAAGTGACCGCCGGCGACACCGTTCTCGAACTCATCCGCAAGGAGGTGCCGTTCGAGACGGCGACCCTGCTGCGCACCGAACTGAACGGTCCCCCGCAGCCGCTGGCCGTCGCCGGAGCCGACGCGCCCGGCTGGTACCCGGATCGGGAGTCCTGGCTGTTCCGCCGCGTCGATGAGACCCAGGAACCCGCGCAGGCGATGGTGTGGGTCGATCCCGACACCGGCGCGAACCCGGCCGGTCAACACCGTGCGTTCCGGGCCCTGATGCCGATGTGGTTGGGGAACTCACGCATCGGTCTGGTGGCCATGCAGCGCAGCACACCGTGGACCGAGGACCAGTTGGAGCGTGTCCAGGACATCGTGTCCGAGTCAGCCCTCATGCTGGACACCGCATTCGTCTTCAGCGACATCCGCTCGCTGGCCACGACCGAGGAACGTCGGCGCCTCGCCCGCGAGATCCACGACGGCATCGCGCAGGAACTCGCAGGTTTGGCCTATGTGATGGACGACATCGCTGCCCGTGAGAGTGATCCGCTGTTGGAGAAGGACCTGCTGGCGGTCAGGGAGGAGATGGGCCGGGTCGTGTCGGAGCTGCGGTTGAGCATCTTCGAGTTGCGCACCGTGGTCAAACCTGGCGCCGGCTTGGGGGCGACGGTCTCCGAGTACGTGCGCCAGGTCGGTTCGCGAGCCGGAATGAGCGTGCACCTGAGCCTCGACGAGGAGGCCGCCCGATTGCCGGCCGACGTCGAGGTGGAGATCCTGCGGATCGTGCAGGAGGCCGTCACGAATGCCCGACGGCATTCCCGCGCGAAGAACTTGTGGGTCACCCTCCGAACATTCCCCCCTGGGGCGTCGGTCCGGGTGGCCGACGATGGCGAAGGCATCATCGACCGTCGCAAGGACAGTTACGGCATGGAGATCATGCGCGAGCGCGCAGCACGCATCGGCGGTCGGCTCGACGTCCGTAGCAGGGTCGGCGGCGGCACCGTCATCGATCTGATCCTGGGTGAACCAGTAAGCCAAGAAGCCCCCGCGGAACTCAAGACACGGGCATGATGCGAAGCATGGGTATTGGGTTGGAGGCGACGTGAAGACGACGGTACTTCTGGTCGACGATCACGAGTTGATCCGGCAGGGCCTCCGCCGGGCCTTCGAGCGTCAGGACGACTTCGAAGTGGTGGGAGAAGCGGGCTCGGTTGCGGAGGCATCCCGGCTGATCGGACTGCTCTCGCCCGACGTGGTTATCTTCGACGTTCGGCTGCCGGATGGATCAGGCCTGGAGGCCGCCGCCAAGGCCCGTGCTGTCGACGCGGACCTGGGGATCGTCATTCTCACGATGTACGCCGGGGATGAGCAACTGTTCGAAGCGCTGGACGCCGGTGCCTCCGCTTTCGTCCCCAAGAACGCCCCCACCGACGAGGTGGTCGAGGCCGCGCGGCACGCAGCGTCGATGCCCGGCTCGTTCAGCGCCCGTGACCTTGCTGAAGCACTGCGCCGACGCATGACGCCGCAGGGCCCCCAACTCAGTCCGCGCGAGCGCGAGGTTCTCGACCTGCTGGCAGACGGTCTCTCCGTGAGCCTCATCTCGCAACGGTTGTTCATCAGCGAGAGCACGACCAAGACGCATATCTCGAAGTTGTACGACAAACTCGGTGCGGCAAATCGCGCTCAGGCGTTGATGACCGCGCTACGACTGGGATTACTGAAAGACCGTCAGGCACCGCAGGCCTGAATCGCTCCCACGATCTTCCCGCGGGGCCCTGTGGACAACGAGCGATCCGCATGGCCGTGGTCTTCCTAGGCTTGGTGATGGCCGCAGAGCGCGGTCGCGGCGTGGACAACCGAAGCCGCCAAACCAGTAGGGGGATGGAAAGATGAGATGTGCCAACCGGTTCGGCCTCGAAGGCGCGGATCAGCCCGGCGCGGGCGCCGCAGTCGTTGTGCTGGCCGAACGTCGATGCGGACGAGGCGTTTACCGCACCAGGGCCCTGGCCAAGGGCCAGAGCGATGGGGCGGTTTCAACACGCGGTTGCCGACAGCCCCGGCAACTGTCCCGCGACCGCGGCGCCTCCGCCGTCGAGTATGCCCTGCTGATCGCCGGAATCGCGGCGGTGATCATCGTGGCCGTGACCTTCGTCGGGAAGTCGGTCTCGAGCCAGTTCTCGAAAGTCGGCTCGTCCATCTCGACGACGAACTGATCCTGCGTCCCGCGGCGTCCGCACCCACAGGTCGACAGCCGACCCTGGGACCCACGACACGACCCAAGCGGCTGACTTCCTTCAGGCATCCGAGCATCTCCCCCGCCGCGCTGGCTTCCGCCGTCGCGGCGGGGGTGGTCCTCACCACCGCAGGGCCTGTCCGTGATGCGGATCTCGGCTGGCATCTCCAACTGGGCCGGGAGGTCCTCGCGGGGGTTGACCCGGCCGCTGCCGGCTCTGACTGGACTGCGATGGCAGGAGACCCCCACTGGTTCTCAGGCCAGTGGCTCAGCGAAGTGGCCCTGGCCGGCAGCCAGAACCTGTGGGGCTCGACAGGGCCGACCGCACTGCGGGTACTTTCGACAGCTATCGCGCTCATCGTGTTGGCCGCGTGCACCGGCATCGGCACCGGGTGGGGGTGCCCCCGCACCGACAACTACGCGGGGTTCCCGAGGCTCACCAGGACGCGACAGACCTGGGCGATCATCGGCTTCCTCTGTGGCGCCTGGGTCTTGATGGGATTCGCCCAGGAGCGCCCCCAGCAGGTGAGCTTCATCGCCTTCCCGCTAGTCGGGCTACTAATGGAGCGGATGTTTCACCCCGGGTGGCTGGATGGGCTCACCCGCGCCCGTATGTGGTGCCTGGTTGCCGTGATCCTCACTACTGGCTCGTTCTGGGCCCAGTGCCACCAGGGCTGGTTGCTGGCCGCGGTTCTCATCGGGCTGTCGTCCGGACTCGCCACAGGACGCGTGTCCCGTCGACTTCTCTTCATCGGTGCAGCGGCAATGACGGTGACCTGCTCACCCCATGGCCGGGGCAGTGTCCAGGAGGCACTCGGAATCTCGCAGTCAGCAGCCGACCTTTCCGAGTGGCGGCCCACCGACTTCTTCTCGTTGCCGGCGGCTGCGTCCCTGCTTCTGGCTTTCGCCCTCGTCGTCAAGTCGGGAATCGAGTCGCGGCAGGCGTCGACGGGCATCGGGCACCGCGCGAGCCTTCGCGCATGGCTGCGTCAGGAGTCGGGTAGGAGTCGATGGCCAAGGTGGTTCCTGCTGACGATCCTGGGCGTACTGGCGGCAAGCGCCGGGCGCCACCTCGCGGCCACCGTCCTCATCGCAGTCCCACTGCTGACTTCCGGCAGCTGGGCAGGCGCGCGGGCGCCGCATCGCCGGTCGACAACCCAACCGTCGCCCAGCAAGCTCAGCGAGCGCCGGCTCGCAGCGGTGGTTGTCGGCGTCGCGGCGATTCTCGGGGCAATGCTCGCGACCACCTTCGGCCGCAACTCGCCCGATCCCTTCATCGAGCGGGCGGCGATGGCAGCTCGGCTCGTGTGCCACGCAAGGCCCCACCCTGCGCAGACGCGGCCGCGGCAACCGGGTGCCGCTGAGGAGCCAGTGGTCATCGCCACGACCTACAACGACTCGGGTACGGCACTGTGGGGGGCGCGCAACACCTCCTGCCGTGGAGCAGCAGCACGGGTAGTCATCGACGGCCGCGCCGACCGCTACGGGGCGGCCACGATCAGATCCTGGCAGAACACCACCTCGGCGCAGGGTGCCTGGCGGCGACGGCTGGAGGACCTCCATGTCAGCGCGGCCCTGCTTCCGGACGACTCGCCCTTAGCTGGGGCTTTGCGCGCGGATGGCTGGCGAATCGTGGAACATGGGAACCTGCGTGTCGCGCTGGTCAGAGTCGACACCCGATCTGAGTCCGGGAGGGTCAAGGTCGATGGCGCGCCTACGTCAACTGATACGCAGCCCGCTGGCGATCATCTGCGTCTTCCTCCTCTCACGGGCCGCCGTCGCGCTGGTGCCGTTCGGGCACACCGGATATCCGAAAGGGCACCTGGTCATCAACGACGTCACCCTGTACTCGGCCTGGGCAACGGGGCTGGTCGAAGGCAGGTTCCCCGCGACCGACCCGATGTGGCAGTACCCGCCGCTTGCCGGACCGATCTTCGCCGTTGGTTCACTCCTTCATGACAACCCCGATGTCGGCTTCATGCTGTTGGCCTTTGCTGCCGACGCGGCGATCATGGTGGCCCTGCTGATGGCCGCGCGTCGTACCGGCAGGACTACCGGGGCGTGGGTCTGGGCCGTCGCAGCCATCGCGGTCGGTCCGGTGTTCTTGACCCGGTTCGATGTGATCCCGACCCTTTTCGCAGTGCTGGGCCTGCTCATACTCGCCAGACCGGCCACATCGGGCGCCCTGCTCGGCATCGGTGCCGCGGTGAAGGTCTGGCCGGTGTTGATCCTGGCGGCGGTTCCTCGTCGCGATCTTCCCAAGGCGCTGCTCGGCTTCCTGGTGGCCGTCGTGGTGACCACCACGGCGGTCTGGGCTTGGGCCGGCGATGACTCGCTGGCGTTCCTCGACGGCCAGGCGGAGCGCGGATTGCAAATGGAGTCCGTGGCCGCGCTACCGTTCCTCGTCGGGCACCTATTCGGTTCGGACCCTGGGATCACCTACCGCTACGGCTCGATGGAAGTCGGCCGGTCGGGTACTGGTACGGCCGCCGTTATCGTCTCGGTTGTGGGCCTGATCGCCCTGCTTACCCTGGCTGTGGCACGGCTGACCGGGCGACTCGAGCGGATCCCGGGACCAGATGTCGCGTTCGCGGCCGTGTGCGTCTCCATCGTGGCCAGCCGGGTCTTCTCCCCGCAATACATGATCTGGTTGTTGGGGATCGGCGCGGTATGTCTGGTCTGGCGTCGAACGGCCATGGGGTGGCCGGTGGTGCTGATGCTGGCTGCGGCCGCCGCCGCCCAGATCCTCTACCCGTATGGGTATTCGGCCCTGATTTCCGGCGGTGTCGCTGCCACCCTGCTGCAGGTTGCCCGCATTGTGATGGTCGTCGTCGCGACCGTACTGGCGTTCTGGGCAGTCCTTCGAGGTCGCGGCTATCCCGTTGCGACGTCGGGGTCGACGCCGTCGAGCAAGTCTGTCAACCGCGCGGACATGCGTTCCCAGCCCCAGGATGACTCGATCCACGCCCGCCCCTGACTTCCCATACGTTGGGCAAGGTCGGCGTCGGTGAGCAGCTCGACGATACGAGAGGCGGTGGCCGCTGGATCGTTGCCCGGCACGACGAAACCGGTCTCGCCCTCGAGCACCGCATCCGGCGCTCCCCCGGAATCCCCCGCCACCACGGGTAGCCCCGTGGCGCTGGCTTCCAGGTACACAATGCCCAGGCCTTCGACGTCAAAGCCGCGGTTGCGGGTACGGCAGGGCATGGCGAATACCTCCCCCGCGGCGTAATGTGCCGGGAGTTCCTCCCAGGGCACGTTGCCTGTCAGCACGACATCGGACTCGAGTCCGGTGTCGATGACCAACTTGTCGAGCTTCTCCCGGTAGGGACCACCACCGACGATCAGCAGCGCCGCGTCCGGAACGCGACGCTGCACCAACGGCCAAGCCGCTATCAGGGTGTCCTGACCCTTGCGGGCCATCAGCCTGGACACACAGACCACCACGGGGCGATCGGAGAGACCCCACCGCTCACGGATGACCTGACCCGCCGCGCGGTTGGCCGGCGAGAAGAGTTCGTGGTCCACGCCTGGAACCAGCCGACGCATCCGGTCGGCCGCCGCAGGGGACAGCGCCCCGGAGATTCGCGTGCGGGTGTACTCGCCGAGATAGGTCACCGTGTCGACCCGGTCCCCGATCGCTCGAAGCGCCTCACGCAGTCCCGGAAACGACGCCCAGCCAGCCTCATGGCCATGGGTGATGGCGACGAAACGATCGACGCCGGCAGGTCGCAGCCGGTTCGCGATCAGTCCCAACGGAGCGGCCGCCCCGAACAGCGCCCGCGAACACCCGTACTCCTGGGCAAGATCCCGAGCTCGTCGCCACACCATGGGCTCCGGGAGCATGAGCGAGGTTGGATGCCGCACCACGGGGAAGGGCTGCTCCGCGTCGAATCCCGCCGCACCCCGCCACGACGGCGCGTAGACCACCACCGAATCCGGAGGTTGCCGGGTAACGAGACCATGGATGAACGCCTGGATTCCGCCAGCCCGCGGCGGATAGTCATTGGTGACGACGAGGGTGCGCGGGCTCACCGCACCATCATCGCGCAAGTGAGGGGCGCGATGCCGCCACCAGGTTCGAACGCCAGTAACCGTCGAGATCGCTCAGGATGACGCCCGCCTGCGGATTCGCTGCCTGCACCAACTTGCCGTTGCCGATATACAGCCCCACATGTTGCTCGATCGAATAGAAGTACAGCAGATCGCCGGGCTGGAGATCGTTGAGTGACACCGGAGTCGTCTCCTGGTACTGCGAGCCCGAGTAGTGGGTCATCAGCACGCCCACCTGGGCCCACGCCGCTCGCGTCAACCCGCTGCAATCGAAACTGTCCGGCCCCGGGGCTCCCCACACGTATGGTTTTCCCACTTGGGCGAGGGCGAACTGGACTACCCGCTGCACCGCCTCCGACGAGTTCCTCGGCGGAGGCAGCTTCGCGAAGTCCGACGGGTACCCGGCCGCCTCACTGAACTGGGCGGCAGCGGCCGAGCTGGCGGCCCGCTGCGCCTGATCCCTGAGCAGGACCCGGGCCCGCTCCTGTTCCTGCAAGGAGGCCAACAACCTGCTTGCCTGGGAGACCCTGGCCCGAGCCTGCAACTCCTGGGCGTGCAGAACCGCTGCTGCCTTGCTCAGGCGATCAGTCTCACGACGGACGGCACGCTGCATGCGCTGGAGGCGCAGGGCGGAGGCACGGGCCTTGATCAAGACGGAATTGCGGGCATTACCCGCAGCGGCCAGCTGGTCCAGCCGCTGCAGGAAGCCCGCCGGATCGTCGAGGGTGAAATTCAGTAGGGCACCATTCATCCCGCCGTTGACGTACAACTCACGAACAAGGCGCTGGACGGCTAGCTGCTGGCGCTTCATCTCGACGCGGGCGCGGGTCACCTCACGACGGAAGAGCCCAAGCCGCTCTACCGACTTCGCCAAGGCCACGCGAGCCCCGTTGGCCTTCTCCGCGGCCATCGCCGATTCCTGCTGATATTTCGTCAACTGGGCCGAGACCTGATCGATATCGACCGGGTCGGCCGTCGCCGGGGTCACACCGGCAGTCAGCAGGACTCCCAGACTGAGCGCCGTTGCGGCCACCCGTCGCGCACCGCGTCCGCGGCGCTGGGACTGATCCTGCATGGTTACCTCGCTTGTGGACCTCCCCGATCCCCCACGGATCCGGTTGTAATCGAGACTAACCCAGCATGTGACGCGGTGGTGGCTCGCTGACCAGATCCTGTGGACAACCCTGCCCGCCTGGCGCGGACTCGACCGCCTGGCCATCCGGACCCTGATCGGAACTCACCAGGCGCAGCCGCGGTACGAGACCGGAGTCCGCCAACACCGCCATCGCTCGACGTTCCTCCGCATCCCACACCATCGCCTCGTCATCGATGGGCCCCAACAGGACTGACACGACACAGTCCCCGCACGCTTGCGGGCGAACCTGGCAGGAATCGCAGTCGATCAGCAAGTCCTCACCAGGGGCGGACCGGTCGGCGGCGTTGCCCGGGTGGTTTGCGCCACCCCAGTCGTCAGCGCTACCCGAATCGAATGCGTTCATCCCCATGCCTCCTCACCCACTGGGACCAGCGGACGTCGCGGTGGTGGATCAATCGATCCGCCATATCCGGCAGGTTAGGAGCGGCCTCCGACATTCCCGCTGTCGCGCAGCCGGGCGACCACATCGGCGGGGACCCCTGACTCGGCGAGCAGTCGCTCACCATCGGCACCGAGTTCGGGAGCAACTACCGGCGCGGACCCCTCCGCCAACCAGGGCACCGCACGCACCACCGGAACCCGGCGACCATCCCCGAGCAGCGCCTCGGTGATGATCCCGCGTTCCACCGCGTTCGGTTCGACGAAGGCTTCGGCGACATCGTTCACCGGGGTGACGCAGGTATCGGCGGGGCGCAACACTGCCATCCAATCGGCCAGGGTGCGGGTCGCGAAGATATCGGCCAGTCGGCCTCGCAACTCCCCCTGCCGCGCCAGGTCGTATTGCAGGGCGGCGAGTTCGGGTGCGCCGATCGCAGCACATGTGGCAGCGAAGAACTTGGGCTCCAGACCTCCCGACACCAGCCAACGCCCGTCGGCGCAACGGTAGGCCGAGTAACAGGCCAACCCTCCGGTGAGGGCATCCCGCGCCGCCGGCAGGGTGCCCGCATCCGCTGCCAGGTGGCCAGCGGCCAGGCCCGTCAGCCCCAGCGCGACGTCGGACATCGCCACCTCGACTCGGTACCCGGCGGCACCCTGGGCCACAGCCCTCAGCCCCGCAAGTACAGCGAGGGCGGCCTGCATACCCGAGGCCAAATCGCATATCTGCACTCCGGGCATGACCGGAGCCCCGTTGTCATCACTGCTCAACGACAGCAGGCCGGCCAGCGACTGGGCGTTGACGTCATGCGCCGCCAACTGCGCATCGGGGCCGTCTCCCCCGAAGGCGTTGATGCTGACGTGTACCAACGACCGATTGGCGTGCGCCAGCGTCGCCTCGTCCAGCCCCAATCGATCCAGCACTCCCGGGCGGAACGAGTCGATGAGGACATCGGCGGTCCCGACCAGGGTCAGGAATGCCGCAACGGCGTCGGGATCCTTGAGATTCAGCGAAATCGAGGACTTGCCTCGGTTCAGCAGAACGTTCGGGCCGGACTCGCCGGTGCTCGCATAGGGAGGCGCTGAGCGGGTGCCGTCGCCGCCGAGTTCCTCCACCTTGATCACCTCGGCGCCGAGGCCGTACAGCAGCAAGGTCGCGTAGTTGCCGGGCAGCAGCCGGGTCATGTCCAAGACCCGGATTCCGGCGAGGACCGGGGTTCCGGGCGCCAACGCGGCGCCCTCGGATGCCGCCTGGGCCGTCACCTGGCGAGCACCTCCTCGGCGGGGCCACCGGCCGCCGGCCGCGGGACGATCTCAACCGCGTCGTCGGCGCCACACCAACGGCAGGTCACCTTCTCAACGGTGTCCCGGAGCGCCTCGGCCTCCTCGACCGCGTGGTCCCCGGCAAGGTCGAAATGCCAGTACTCGCGGGCCCTCACCGACCTGGTGACATCGAAGCGGGTGAGATTGCCGCAACGCGTGCAGCGCCAGCGGGTGTGTTCCGTGGGTAGCTCGATCATGGTCGAAACCCTAGTGGCAGCCCGCGAGCCGCCGACATCCTGTCGTGGGCTCGGCTTAGCGTCGCAGGTATGACAGCCTTGGACCCAGGGGGTCCGCATTCGATATCCGCCGAGAGGTCGAGTGACCCGGCAGTGGGCGTGCAGACCTCTCTGGCCGACCTCGGCACCCCGCTGCGAGAGGTCACTTTCTGCGTCGTCGACCTCGAGACGACCGGGGGCCGTGCCTCGGATCTCGGCATCACCGAGATCGGCGCCGTCAAAGTTCGCGCCGGCGAGGTCCTGGCCGACTTCGGCAGCCTGGTCCATCCGGGAATGCCCATCCCCGCACTCGTGTCGGTCCTCACCGGGATCACCGACGCCGCTGTTGCCGGGGCGCCGAAGCTGGGGTCGATCCTGCCGTCGTTTCTTGAGTTCGCGACGAACACCGTCCTCGTGGCCCACAACGCCCCCTACGACACCGGCTACTTGAAGGCAGCATCCTGCGCGTTGGGCTACCAGTGGCCAGATCCCCCGGTGCTCGACACCGCGGTCTTGGCCCGGCGGGCTCTTCCCCGTGGCGAGGTGCCCAACCACAAGCTCGGCACCCTCGCGCAGCACTTCCACGCCGGGACCCGACCGAACCATCGAGCCCTGGACGATGCCCGCGCCACCGTCGATGTGCTGCATGGACTCCTCGAACGGGTAGGTGCTTCCGGCGTGGACTCCTTGGAGGAACTGCTGGGCTACTCGGGGAAGGTCGCGGATGCGCAGCGACGCAAACGGCACCTCGCGGATGGTCTGCCGCGGGCTCCTGGGGTCTATCTATTCACCGACGATCGAGGTGAAACCCTCTACGTAGGCACCTCTCGAAACATCCGGGCCAGGGTGCGTACGTACTTCACCGCGAGCGAACGCCGCTCCCGGATGGCTGAGATGGTGGCGCTGGCCACCGGTGTCACACCTATCGTCTGCGCTTCGCCGCTGGAGGCCCAGGTGCGTGAACTCCGCCTCATAGCCGAGCGCAAGCCGCGCTACAACAAGCGCTCTCGACACCCGGAGCGGGCCACGTGGCTGAAACTCACAGACGAGGCGGCGCCCCGGCTCTCGGCGGTGCGCACCTTGCGCGAGACCGACACCACCTCGGGCCGCTACATCGGACCTATGTCTGCAGCTGCGGCGGCCGCTGCCGCCGAGGCTGTCGCGTTCGCGACCGGATTGCGGACCTGCACCCCCCGGCTGTCCGTCCGAGCCCCCCGCACTCCGTGCGCCCAGGCTGAGCTGGGTCGTTGTGAGGCACCCTGCACCGGAGAGTCGGGCATGCTGGCCTATCGTCCGGCCGCCGAGCTCGGTGGCGCTGCACTGTCGGAGTCCCCCGCCCTCGTCACCGATAGCATCCTGACCCGGGTAGCGGCCCTGAGCGCTGAACAACGATATGAGGATGCCGGCGAATGGTTGCGAAGACTGCACCACTTCCTCAGGGGCGCCGACAGGGCACGACAACACCAGGGCCTCGGGCAACTGAGCGAACTGGTGGCGGCTGAACCGGCGCGCGAAGGCGGTTGGGACATCCATGTCATCCGTTACGGCAGGCTCGCCGGCGCGGCCCATGCTCCGCCGCGCAGTGATCCCCGCCACGCGGTCAGCGTGGCGGTCAGCACGGCCGAGGCCGTTAACGACCCCGTCGGGTCTCCGACGGCCTGCCTCCCCGAGGAGACAGACCTGATACTTCGCTGGCTGGCGCGCCCGGGAGTCAGATTGGTGCATTGTTCTGAGGGCTGGGCATCCCCGGTGACCGCGCCAGCCGGAGAACTACACCGCCTCGAGGAGCTGCGGCTGCCAGGCCACAGCCACGACGCCGACGATGGACCTAGCCGGCCAGTGACCGACTGAGCTCAGCCCAAGCCGTCAACTTCTCGGCCGCGGCGCCCGACGCGATCGCCTCCCACGCCGCAGGTACCGCGGCGGCGACTCGGGTGGACACCGAGTCGGTCGTGGCACCGTAACGTCTCTCTCCGGTGGCGGCGTCGTAGGCAACCAGGGCCGCAGCGGTGTTCAGGATGACCGCATCCCGCACCGAGGCTAGCTGGCCCTCGCCCTTCCCCGAGAGAACCGCCGTTGCCACGCTGGCGTTGAACACGGCGTCGGCACCGATCAGGTGCTTCGGGTCACGAACGCTCAACCCGACACCGCTCGGCGACAGGCTGAAGCCCCTGACACCCTGCGAGGAATCCGTCACGTCCCAGACGTCGGTGTCCCCACCGACAGTCACCTCGTCCAGCCCATCCTGACCCCGCACGATGAGCGCGACGAGTCCTCGCCGAGCGAAGACCTCAGCCATGACCGGCGCGAGGCGCTGATCCGCCGCACCGATGAGCGAGGCGGCCGGTCGAGCCGGGTTGGACAGTGGACCGAGGATGTTGAACACCGTGGGAATGCCGAGTTCCCGGCGGGTAGGTCCAGCGTGACGCATCGCCGGATGGAAGACGGGCGCGAAGCAGAACCCGATGTCCAGTTCGGCGATGCACCGAGACACGTCTGCCGCGGGGAGGTCGACCCGAACCCCGAGGGCCTCGAGAACGTCCGCGGAACCGCAGGCCGAGCTGGCGGCCCGGTTCCCGTGCTTGACCACCACGGCGCCAGCCGCGGCGGCCACGATCGCCGAGATGGTGGAGATATTCACCGTGTCGGCCAGATCGCCACCGGTACCCACGACATCCAGAGCGGGTCGTTCGACTGCCAGGGGTTCGGCGTGATCCAACATGGCGTCGACCAAGCCGGCGACCTCGGACGCCGTCTCGCCCTTGACCCGCAGCCCCATCACGAAGGCGGCGATCTGGGCGGAGGTGGCTCGCCCCTCCACGATCTCGGACATCGCCTGCCGGCACTGTTCCTCGGTCAGATCAGTCCCGGCGCTCAGCGAACCCAGAACATCGGCCCAGGAGTAGGAGTGGGTCATGATGTCGCGGCAGACGCCCGCCGGTTGCGCAGGAGTCGGACGGCCGCGGTGGCCAGCTCGAACGGGGAGATCGGTCGGGGCACGACGGCGTCGGCCCTGGACCATGTCGCCAACCAGGCGTCCTGGGGGCGTCCGGTGAGGATGAGTACCGGCGGGCAGCGGAAGATCTCGTCCTTCAACTGTCGCGCCAAACCCATGCCGCCCGGCTCGGCCTCGCCGTCCAGAATGACCAGGTCCACGTTGCCCTGGTCGATGCGGCGGATGGTGGCGGCCTCTGTGGCCAGATCTTCGACGGCGAGCTCCGGCAGGTCGCGGGCCGGGCGGCGACCCAGGGAGGTTCCCACCAATTCCCGGACATCACGGTTGCTGCTGTAGACGACCACCCGCAGCGGGCGCTCGATGCTGTCGGAGTCCATGACTGTCAATGCTAGCGGCAACAGGGTTGGCGGGCACAGCGGTTCCCAGCGCGCAACCTCAGCTCCAAGGCCCGACCAGGCAGAAAATATTCCCCGAGTCGGGGGGTCGAACTGTGTTCGCAACCAATACCTGCCAGAATGCGCCCCGTGGCCACAACTCAAGTCATAGAGCAGGCTCCGCACCCGGAGGCGCCGGTAAACCGTCCCAACATGGTGGCAATCGGCACCATGGTGTGGCTGTCCAGCGAGTTGATGTTCTTCGCGGCTCTTTTCGCGATGTATTTCACCTTGCGGTCGGTCAACCCGGACGTCTGGGCGACGGAAGCTGCCAAACTCAATGTCCCCTTCGCAGCCGTCAACACCACCATCCTGGTGTTGAGTTCGGTGACCTGCCAGTTGGGCGTGTTCGGCGCCGAGCGCGGCGACGTCAAGACGATGCGCAAGTGGTTCATCATCACCTTCGTGATGGGCGCCGTCTTCATCGGCGGACAGCTGACCGAGTACGCCGAGTTGGTGCACAAAGGCCTCACCTGGACCACCTCCAGCTACGGCTCCGCCTTCTTCCTGACCACCGGGTTCCACGGCCTGCACGTGACCGGCGGTTTGATCGCCTTCCTGTTCGTGCTGGCCCGCACCTACGTGGCGAAGCGCTTCACCCACGAGCAGGCCACCTCGGCAGTAGTGGTCTCCTACTACTGGCACTTCGTCGACGTCGTCTGGATTGCCCTCTTCGCGACGATCTACCTGATCAAATAGCAGCGAACGCACAACCATGTTCACCAGCCACAGTGACCCACTCGAGTAGAACGGGGCCTTAAGTGAGTTCCGCAACGTACGGGAGACGCAGCCGCTGGGCGGCACTGCTCGCCGTCCTTATCGCGCTCGTGGCCATCGGTGCCACCTACGCGGCGATCACCAGAACGGCCAAGGCATCAGCCGCCCCAGCCGAGGAGGCGACGTCGGCACAGATCAAGGAGGGGAAGAACCTCTTCCTGGAGGGGTGCTCCAGCTGCCACGGACTCAAGGCCGAGGGCATCAACGGCGACACCAAGGCCGCGGGCGGCAACGGTGGCCCAAGCCTGCTGGGGGTCGGAGCCGCCGCGGTTCACTTCCAGGTGTCGACCGGCCGCATGCCGCTGGCCGGACCCGGAGCCCAGGCACCCACCAAGGCGGTGCAATACAACGAGGAAGAAATCAACGCCCTAGCCGCCTACATCGGCTCACTGGCGCCCGGACCCCAGATCCCGACGGCCGATGAGCTGAAGTATGAGGACGCTTCGCTGGCCGAGGGCGGGGAGCTGTTCCGCACGAACTGCACCCAGTGCCACAACTTCGCCGGCCGCGGTGGGGCCCTCAGCGACGGCGGTTATGCGCCCAGCCTGATGAATGCCACGCCGCAGCAGATCTACGAGGCCATGGTCACCGGGCCGCAGCAGATGCCCATCTTCAGCAACGAGACCCTGACCACTGAGAACAAGCAGGCGATCATCAAGTACATCCAGACCCTCAAGACCGCCCCGAACCCCGGCGGCCAGGACCTCGGGTCCCTGGGCCCGGTCACCGAAGGGGTCTTCGTCTGGATCGCAGGGCTCGGACTGGTCATCGCGGTGGCCGTGTGGATCGGAGCGAAGGTTCGATGAGCGAAACCGAGAACAAGGCCAACCCCGGGACGGAACTCGCCGCTGAGGTCCCCGCGCCTCCCGGCGTTCCCGAGCACGCGCCGCGCCGCACCGACACGGATCCCAGGGCGGCCAAGCGTGCCGAACGCCAAGTGGCGGCCTGCTTCCTGCTGTCGGCGCTCTTCACCGTGCTGTTCGTCATCGCCTTCATCAAGATCCCGGCCGACGCGACGGTCAACATCCCGTTCTCGACCGCTACCGTGGGCGCCAGCAACGTGGCACTGGGCCTCACCTTCGGTCTGGCGATCTTCCTCATCGGCGCCGGCGCCATCCATTGGGCCAAGAAGCTCATGCCAGACCAGGAGGTCGTGCAACTTCGCCACCCGCTGCGCAGCACCGATGAGGATCGCGCCGAGGCCGTGGCGACGTTTGAGGCCGGAGCTGAGGAATCCGGCTTCGCCCAACGCAAGATCATCCGCCGCAGCCTGCTGCTGGCCATGGGCCTGTTCCCCATCCCGCTGATCGTGATGCTGCGGGATCTGGGACCTCTCCCCGGCGACAAACTTCGCACCACGCTCTGGCACAAGGGAAGCCGGATCGTGCTCGATGTGACCGGTGCCCCGGTGCGACCCAGCGACCTACCGGTGGGCGGCCTGGTGTCGGCGATGCCGGCCGACCTGCCCGAGGTGCAGGAGGCGGAAGGCAACCTCAACGAGCGCGCCAAGTCCGTCATCATCCTGGTCCGGATGAGCCCGGAGGAAATCATCTCCCAGCAGGGTGGGACCCCGGAAGATCCCTGGGACTATCAGGGCGTCCTTGCCTTCAGCAAGATCTGCACCCACGTGGGCTGCCCGATCGCGCTCTACGAGCAACGCACCCACCACCTGCTCTGCCCGTGCCACCAGTCCACCTTCGACCTGGCCGATTCGGCGAATGTGGTGTTCGGTCCGGCAGCCCGTGCGCTGCCGCAGTTGCCGATCACCGTGGATGAGGCAGGATTCCTGGTAGCGAAAGATGGCTTCAATCAACCTGTCGGCCCTAGCTTCTGGGAGCGCGGATGAGTTCCACCATGAAGGCAGCAGGCGGAGCGGCGAACTTCGTCGATGATCGCTTCACCTCTGCGAACTTCTTCAAGCGAAGCATCAGCAAGGTCTTCCCCGATCATTGGTCGTTCATGCTGGGCGAGGTGGCGCTGTACTCGTTCATCGTCGTTCTGCTGTCCGGAACCTTCCTGACGCTGTTCTTCAAGCCGAGCATGATCGAGGTCGTCTACGACGGCTCCTATGTGCCCCTCAAGGGCATCAAGATGACCGAGGCCTACGCGTCCACCCTGGATATCTCGTTCGATATCCGCGGTGGCCTTCTCATGCGCCAGATCCACCACTGGGCGGCCCTGTTCTTCGTGGCCGCAGTGTCGGTGCACCTGCTGCGCGTCTTCTTCACCGGCGCGTTCCGCAAGCCCCGTGAGCTCAACTGGTTGATCGGTGTCGGGCTGCTCACCATGGCTCTGGCTGCCGGTTTCGCCGGCTACTCGCTGCCCGACGATCTGCTGTCCGGTACGGGCCTGCGGATCGCCGAAGGCATCATGCTCTCCATCCCGATCGTCGGTACCTACATCGTCTTCTTCGTTTTCGGTGGGCAGTTCCCAGGCACCGACTTCATCTCACGCCTGTATGCCATCCACATCCTGCTGATCCCCGGCATCATCCTGGCGCTGGTGACCGCGCACCTGATGATGGTCTGGTACCAGAAGCACACTCAGTTCCCAGGACCTGGGCGCACCAACGACAACGTTGTTGGCTACCGGGTGCTGCCTATCTACGCAGCGAAAGCTGGCGGCTTCTTCTTCGCGGTATTCGGCATCACCGTGATCATCTCGGGCATCATCACCATCAACCCGATCTGGATGTACGGCCCGTACACCCCGGACCAGGTAACCGCGGGTTCGCAGCCGGACTGGTACATCGGCTGGCTGGAGGGTGCTTTGCGGATGATGCCCAACTGGGAGACCAACCTCTGGGGTCACACCATAAGTTGGAACATCCTGATACCCGCGGTGATTCTGCCGGGCATCATCTTCACGCTGATGGCGCTCTACCCGAAGATCGAGCACTGGATCACCGGGGACGACGGGTACCACAACCTCGCCGAGCGACCCCGCAACGCGCCGACCCGCACAGCTCTCGGCGCCATGGCTATCACCTTCTACGTGCTGCTGTGGATCGGCGGCGGCAACGACATCATCGCCAGGTTCTTCGACCTATCGCTCAACGCGATCACCTGGTTCCTGCGTATCGCGATCTTCGTGGTGCCGCCGCTGGTGTTTGTCATCACCAAGCGGATCTGCTTGTCACTCCAGCGACGTGACCGCGACAAGCTCCTCCATGGCCGCGAGACGGGCAACATCATGCGCTTGCCTCATGGCGAGTTCATCGAGATCCACGCCCCGATCTCGGAGCACGAGAAGGCGGTCATCATGTCCAAGCCGGACGTGACCCCAATCGCACTTCCTGCGGCTGAGGACGAGAACGGCGTCAAGAACAAGGACGCCAAGAAGCAGCGGCGCCAGGCGCGACTGTCCAAGTGGTTCTATGGCGACAATGTGGCGCTACCCTCCGCCGCCGAGATCGAGGCCGCCGAGCATCACATCGAGGAGGAAGCCGAGCAGAGCGCTTCGGTGATGCAGGACTTCGAGAGCCTCACCGTGGCCAATGAGGGGACCACCTTGGTCAAGCATTCCCCACCCGACCAGGACTGACGCTCTCCTCGCCTCTGGGAACGGCCCGCCAGGGACAACCCTCCTGGCGTAGCGGTTCGGTGTTCGTGAACACGCCTTCGTTCGGAGTCGACGCCTCTGGGCCTCTTCCCTGACCACGTGGGCATCTGCCGCGGTCTCCAGAGAGCAACCCATCAAGATCATCCATGATGATGTTGCGGTGACCCAACCGCGACGAGCGACGTTGGCCCAGGTGGCCAAGCGGGCAAACGTCTCCATCACGACCGCCTCCGCCGTCATGCGCGGGACCGGACGGGTCAGCGACCAGACCCGGCAACACGTGCTTGGCGTTGCCTCAGCGATCGGATACCGCAAGCACGCGGGCGCCGTCGCGCTCCGGACCGGCCATAACGGGGTATTGGGCGTCGTCATGGAGCCCGGCACTTTCGAAGACAACCCCGCCCATCCCAAGTTGTTTTGGCCGCGCTTGCTGAATGGACTCTTCCAACGACTGGTCGAAGGGGGCATCGGGATGGCGCTGGTCTCCCCCACCCGACCTGAGCCGATGGCGGCTTTCCCGCTGGATGCGCTGCTGTTGCTTGGCGACCCGGCCCATACGCTGTTGTTCGATATTCCGTTCGGCATGCCGGTCATCGGCGGGATACGCGGGGCCTCCGGTGTCTCCGCCTCGGCAGGGCACGATTTCGCGAGAATAGCTCGGGATTGTGCCGATCACCTGCGTGCGCAGGGCTCTAGCCAAGTGGTTCTGGTGACGACACAGGACTCGATCCCCACCAACGAACTGATCATCCGAGCATTTCAGCAGGCGCTGGCGGGGGAAGGCGGCGGCGAAGCGAAGCACCCCTCGCCGCTCATCGTTCCTCCGACCCGCGAAGCGGTTCGAGAAGCCGTCAGCCGAGGCGCCGACACTTTCGTCTGCCTCGGCGAGAACCTGGATGGACTTCTCGCGGAAGTCCGCGAGCGGGGTCTGACGATACCCAACGAGGTGATGGTCCTGTCACTGTCGGAAGGCGACCGTGAACGCGTTCTCGACCCGACAGTCAGCGGTGTCTCGTTCCTCGGCCACGAGAGCGGGAAGATGCTCGGCGACATGATCGTCGCCGGCATCGGGTCGGGGCGCTTCGAGTCGATCACGCTGCCCCATGAGTTCACCCAACGGGCTTCGACCAGTCGACGATGAACGTTCAAATGCTCTGAACGACCTCGCCGAATGACCGTCGGTAGCCCGCCTTTCATCGGATGAGGCTCGGCAGTTCTTGCGGCAACGTTGCGGCACCCCATAGGGGTTTGCGTGATGCCCAGGATGGCTATTACAGATCCTGTAGCTACCGCTACCGAGCCACCATCACGGCAACCAGCACAGGATGCCCAAGGGAAGGAACACCATCATGAGAATCCGTCGCAACTTCGCCACCGCCATCGCGGCCGCAAGCCTGCTTGTGGCCGGCGCCGGCGCAGCTAGCGCGCAACCCGCTGCCTATGTTTCGGGCGCCTCGTCGCTTGCCTCCTCTACCGTCGGGGCACCCGTCGGTACTGACGCTAACAATCCGACACAGCCCGACGGGACAATCTCTCACTCGAACACCGTGTCCTTGATGTTCACCAGTGATCCCAGCATCTCCGGCTGGGTGCAGAACGTGGGCTACACCTACAGCGGCCAGTACTCGATTACCGGTGGACAGCCATGGTCAGGTGTCACCTCCAATACGACCATCGAGCCCGAGTCCGAAGACTCCGGTGACCTTGCCATTACAGCCCAGGCGGGGCGCAAGAACTCAACAGGACCCGCAGACTGGTTCAACGCCAACAGTTCTTCGTCACTTGGTGCCGACGCAGACCACAATGGTTCGCCATCGCAGTTGAACTTCGCCTTCACCGGCAACCTGAATGTCGG
>CAZKVQ010000040.1:0-5252 GCA_964556255.1 uncultured Actinomycetes bacterium | reverse complement strand
CCAAGGCTGGACCTCGGGGGCGGACGGCGTCATCAATAGCCCGGACGGCCAATACAGCCTCGCAATCGACTGGGATGGCACCACTCCAGAGGCCAACGCATTCACCCTGCAATCTAACGACTGAGAGCACCACCCAATCCCACTCCGGGTCCCTGCCAACTCTTGACACCGAACACCACGCCGAATCGTTTCGGCCGATGGGTTCGGGTTCGGGTCTGTGGCCGGTGGGTATTCCTCGACCAATAGCTGAGCCAGAGACACAAGAGGTAGGGACATCGACATGACCAAAGCCACAACCGCCACAACCGCCACAACCGCCACCAGCGGCGGGACACGACGACGGGCTGTGTGGGCCACCACAGCCGCCGTCCTGGGCTTGGCTCTTCTAGCTCCGGAGGCGGCCCACGCGGCCCCATATGATGCAGCCAAGGTTTCGGCCCCAGCCGCTGTGACGGTAGCTCCAGTCGCACCTTCAGGGGTGTCCGCCGTTCCATCAGCCTCGGCGGAGACGAACGGGGTCATGCCGACGCGTTTTGTCCTTCGCAACAACACCGGCATCCGGATGATGGTGTTCGCACCGCTCGGAGGCGACATGAAGAGCAAGACCGAGTTCAAGGTCGCCGACCTTGCACCCGGAGCCGAGTTCACGATCGAAGGTTCGAACAGTGCCCCCGGAACCTCGGACGTCTATCTCCGGCTGTACTCGGTGAAGCGCGGAACCAACGAACGCGACTTGTTCCTCGGCTATACCGGCGCGCACAACGTTTGGCATGGGTGCCCGTATGTGTTCTTCGGCGCTGGCGATGCGGAACCCTCCCGATACGTTGACAGCAAGGGCCTCTGGGAGCACGAGACCATCGCCCAATGGCGGGTTGTCGGAACCGGATTCCAGGCCTGGGTCCACCGGGATGCCGACACCGACAACCGCAAGGTGATGAAGATGACCATCAACTACATCGGCTACTAGCACCGACGGCGTCCATGGCGAGCCCGCTGTTGGGCAGTCGCCGCGGCCGGCGCTCGGACAGCGGTAGGCGCCGAGGAGTCAGGCTGGCATCGATTCGGCGAGCCGAGGGCAGGGGCTCCAGTCCTGACCGGGGTAGGTCCGCTGCAACCTGATCAGCGAGCCATTAATGGCTGTGGGCTCCACCGACACGCCGAGTCTGGTGAACGGGGTCGCGAACATGCTCAGCGCGCCCACCACCCCCATGGTGAACAACAGACACGCCCCGATGAGCACCAATGCGGTCCGGCGCCGCCCGGGCAGGCTCAGAATGACCAGCCCAGCGAACACGAATGCGCCCAGATCTAACACCAGCCAAACGATCGTCGGCAATTTCCATACCGAGCTGAGGGTGCGACTCTGCCGCGCGCTCTGGGCCTTCTGGAACGAGTCCATCGCGGCCTTCTGCGCCTCGGCGTGCACGTTTCCGTCAGACGGCAGCTCCTCGATCCCCTTGCGCACCACCGCCGCCCACGCCGCCGTGTTCTCGTCACCGGTGAGGTCACCCGCCTCTGCCGCCGTCCACGAGTCCGTCGCCACCGAACGCATCAGGCAGACCGAGTCCCTGCGCAACCGGTCTGCAGGTGCGGCGGGGAAATAGTCAGCGGTCTCGTACACGTCGACCAACGACAACGCCTCGTCCTTGGCACTGGCCGAGGCGTCCTCGAACACCTGCACCGAGAAGAACAACAGCAGACCCAGCATGATCCCCAACACACCGGAGACGTACCCGAGTGCATCGGTGAGAAAACCCTGGGCATGACTCTCCGGCTGGTCCGGCAGTTCGTTGCGCCCCAGGTACTTCAGCAGGCCGATGCCGACCGCGATGCCCAAACCGGTGGCAAGCACCAGCCCGATCCAATTGAGCACGACCAAATGCATGCCCCCGATCCTGACATGCGCACCCGAGCCGCACCACTCACATCGCCAGGTTCACGACATCGCGAGGCTCACGACATCGCGAGGTTCACGACATCGTCAGGTTCACCATGGCCTCCATGGTCAGCACTGCCTGCCCCGAAGACGAAGTTTGCCCCCACCCGCGCCTCGGCGGGTGGGGGCAAACTTCGTCGTTGCTTGCGACCTCAGTCGCGTGGTCGGTCGGCTATCAGGCGCTCGGCGCGGGCGCAGGGGCGCTCGGCGCCGGCGGGGGCACGTTCAGCTTCTCGGTGGTGAGTGGCCCGGTAGCGGAACCCTTGAGCCACTGTTCCCAGGGCTCATTCCAGGCGGTGATCCCGTTGCCCAGATCCGTCTCGCGGCCGGTGTTCGTCACCACGACGACATCGCCTGGGGACGCCATCCCGTACAACCAGTCCGCATCGCTGCTGGATAGCCCGATGCAGCCGTGGCTCACGCTGTACGAGCCCTGCGCGTAGGTCGACCACGGAGCGGCATGGATGAACTCGCCCGACTCCGTGAGCCGCATAGCATCGTTCACCTCCAGCCGGTAGGACTCCGAACTGCCCGCCGGGGTACCGGTGGTGGCCGAGTCCATGATCACGGTGCCTTCCTTGGCCGAGATCACCTTGATACCCGAGCGGGTTTCGAAGCCGGGCTTGCCGGTGGTGACCGGCAGCGTTTGCACGACCTGCCCGTTACGCTCGACGATCATCTGCAGGGTGTTGGCATCCACCTTCATGATCAGGGAGCTGCCCACCTTGAAGTTGAGATCCACGTTGTCGGCCCCGTAGGCCTTGTCCGTGCCCTTGACCCCGTATAGGTCGCCGGAGACGTGCACGGCGGTGTCGGCAGGCCAGAATTCCTTGGGTCGGAACGTGACCTCGGTACCTTCACCGTTCCATGACCATGCACCCTCCACTGGCTTGCTCGACTTGATCACGAGCGCCTTCTCCACCGCGGCCCGATCCGTGATCGGCATGTCGAACTTGACCGCCACCGGCATGCCGACGCCAACGGTGGAATCCGGATCGATGTACTCAGCCGAGGCGGTGAACTTCTCCGCCGGGTTGATGGTCTGGAAGGAGTTCTTCAGTTGCGCGGTCTTGCCGTCCGAGTCGACGGCGCTGGCCTGCACCTGGTACGTCGCGTCGTAGGCCAGTTCAGCCCCCGGCAGCGAGGTCCAGGTCTTGCCGTCATCCGAGGTTGTGCCGGGCAGCGTTCCGCCCGCTCCGACCACGGCGACGTCGACGAGGCGGCCCTTGTCCGCGGTGATCACAACAGGCTTGGCGACCTCCACGGGAGCACCACCGGGCGCTGGGGAGACAGCAATCCGTGCCTCGCTGGATCCGTTCCCTGGACCCGCGCTGGCAGTCAGCATCGGACCGCAACCGGCAACCAACAGTCCCGCACTCATGGTGCCGACCACGGCCGCGACAACGCGACGATTCCGCTGGGCAGCCGTAAGAGGTAGTTTGTTGCCCCGCGTAGTCGCATCTACACGCTGTGTAGTGGCGTTGGTTCGGTTCGAACTCACCTAAGTCACTCCCTGAAGTTTTCGTCCACTATCTTCACCGACGTCCCCTGCGCGGGGCTGGTTCCCGGGGCTGGCTCCTGGATCTCAACGTCTGTCGTGAGCCTCTATGGTACCCCGTGATCCCCCGGCTTTCGGGTGACGGTGGTCACCCTCGGCGCGTCGTGTCGTTGACACCCGCCCGCCGAGGGACGTGCTAACCAGAGAAGCCTCTCAGGGTCGGATGAGAGCCGAATCGACCCCCGCCGTGCAACGTGCTCGCTGTCACAATCGTCCGACTACGCTCCGTGGTTCACCTCGGCGCGGTCCTCCCCTGGATGCCGACATGTCCATGCTCATGTCTAGGCATCACGGAGGCGCCACGTCGGGCCGAGCTCAGTGGCTGAAGTCGCCGCGGTAGTACTCGAAGACGAAGCCCACCAGGCTCAGCATCAGGCTGACGACGCCGAGCAGGACCAACCACGCCGCGAACACGAGTCCCACCCCGACAATGGCCGCGCTGCCGGCGACGGCCATCGGCCACCAGGAGTGGGGGCTGAAGAAGCCGTAGTCGGGGTCGGCGTCCTCGATGTCCCCGTCGAGGTCGTCCTCGGGCTGCGGGCCCACCCGACGCGCAGTGAACGTCAGGTAGAAACCGACCAGGAATGCCATGAAGGCGGTGAAGGCCAGCGCCGTGACCCCTGCCCAATCGACGGAGAAGTACCAGTAGATGACGGCCACGAGTGCGTAGAACCCGCAGCCCCAGAGGAACAGCCGACCGTCGATCTTCATGCCTTGGCCTCCCCGTCGTCACCCTCGGAGTGCGTCGTCGAATCGACGATCTCGTCGTCGGATTCCCGGTCGAGCACCGCCGTGCCCGCAGCGGCCGACGCAGCAGCCTCCCGCTTTGAAGGCTTGGTCGAGATGCTCGGCCCACCGACGTAGTCGTCCAGGATGTTCTTGCCCACCGGCAGGTCACTGGCGGCGTACTCAGGGTGGTGGAGGTCGAAGGCAGGCCGCTCGGAACGGATCGGGGGCAACGACACGAAGTTGTGGCGCGGTGGTGGGCAGCTAGTGGCCCACTCCAGCGAGGCGCCCCAACCCCAGGGGTCGTCCACCTCGACCTTGGGCGCGTAGCGCCAGGTCTTATAGACGTTCCAGAGGAAGAACAACGTGGAGATGCCCAGGATGGCCGCCCCGATGGTGGAGATGATGTTGAGCGTCTGGAAACCATCACCCGGAAGATAGTCAGCGTATCGCCTTGCCATGCCCTGTGTACCCAGCCAGTGCTGCACCAGGAACGTCACCTGGAAGCCGATGAACAGCAGCCAGAACTGGACCTTACCGAGCCGCTCGTCGAGCATCCGACCGGTCCACTTAGGCCACCAGAAGAAGAATCCCGCGAACACCATGAACACAACGGTGCCGAAGATCGTGTAGTGGAAGTGCGCCACCACGAAGTAGCTGTCCGAGACCGGGAAGTCAAGCGGTGGCATGGCCAAGATGATGCCGGTCAGGCCACCGAACAGGAAGGTCACCATGAAGCCGATCGTCCAGAGCATCGGCGTCTCGAACGACAACGAGCCGCGCCACATGGTACCGATCCAGTTGAAGAACTTCACACCTGTCGGAACCGCGATCAACATTGTCATCAGCGCGAAGAAGGGCAGCAGCACAGCGCCCGTGACGTACATGTGGTGCGCCCAGACAGCGACCGAAAGCCCGGCGATGGCGATCGTGGCGAACACTAGGCCCTTGTAGCCGAAGATGGGTTTCCGACTGAAAACCGGCAGGATCTCACTCGCCACCCCGAAGAAGGGTAGAGCGAGGATATACACC
>CAZKVQ010000039.1:0-27085 GCA_964556255.1 uncultured Actinomycetes bacterium | reverse complement strand
GCCTAAGTGGACTTGAACCACTGACCTCTTCCTTATCAGGGAAGCGCTCTAACCAAGCTGAGCTATAGGCCCGTGCGGGCACCAACGTTACCTCAAGGGCGCCGATCACTCCTCGCTGAGGGTGACCTCGATTCCCCGCGTGAACGGCACGGTGAGGTTGTACATGAACGCGAACAAGGTCGACAGCGCGGTGAACAACACGATGTTGAGTGCGGCCAGTACCAACGACGCGGCAAATACCCGGCCGAGCCCGAAGAAGGACTCGACGTCGAGCACCGAGCTGCTAGCCCCGGCAACCGAACGAATCGCGTCGTTGACGCTGCTGAACACCCCGAGCGCCGCCAGGATGCCCCAAACCAGCACGACTGCGACGATGATCACGATCGCCAATCCGAGGGACAGCACGAACGCCGTCTTCATCACCGACCACGGATCGAGGCGGGACAGATGGAGACGCGCCTGGCGCGGTCCGCTCACGTCCTCCGGTGTTGCCGCCTGCGCTGACATGGTGTCCGTCATTCCTGTTCGCCTCCATCGATGCCCGTGTCGTCCGTCGCACGGGAATCTGCCTGCACAACGGTAACCTCGGCCTCCAGCACGTCATGCGCCTGCCCCTGGGCCTCGAGCTCGGCCGCGCGATCCTCAGCATCCTCGGGTCCGTCCTCATCGGTCAGCTCGGTACCGCGGGCTACCGCCACCACTGTGGTGTCGTCGTTGACGCCCATGAGCGAGACACCCATGGTGTCCCGTCCGGTTGCCCTGATCTCAGCCACCCGGGTGCGTATCACCACACCGTTGCTCGCGATGGCGTAGATCTCGTCGGTCTCGTCGCAGACGAGCGCGCCAACCAACTTCCCGCGCTCCTCGACGAGCCGCATGGCACGCACCCCCAGACCACCGCGACCCTTCTCCGACCACTCCTCGACCTTCGTCCGCTTGGCGTACCCGCCGTCGGTCACCGTGACCACGTAGGCGTCCTCGCGCACCACGTCCATCGTGAGTAGGTCGTCGGATCCCCGGAATCGCATCCCGATCACGCCCGCTGTCGCCCGTCCCATCGGACGTAGGACATCGTCGGCCGCCGAGAAGCGCACGGACATCCCCTTGTGACTGACGAGGAGCAGACTGTCAGTCGCGTCCACTAGGCGTGCCGCGATGACTTCATCTTCCGGTTTCAGATTGATGGCAATCAGGCCACCCACCCTGTTGGTGTCGAAGTCCGTGAGTGCGGTCTTCTTGACCATGCCCGACCGGGTGGCAATAACCAGGTACTGAGCGGCCGAATAGTCGGCCACTTGCAGCACCGTTGCGATCTGCTCATCCGGTTGGAAGGCCAACATGTTCGCGACGTGCTGACCTCGGGCGTCGCGGCCGAGGGCGGGAAGGTTGTAGGCCTTCGTGCGGTAGACCCGACCTTTGGTGGTGAGGAACAGGACCCAGTCGTGGGTCGAACCGACGAACAGCTGGGACACGACGTCGTCCTGCTTCAGCTGAGCACCCTTCACGCCGCGGCCACCGCGTCTTTGTGAGCGGTAGGCGTCGGTGAGGGTGCGTTTGGCGTAACCGTCGGAGGTGATCGTCACCACCACTTCTCGCACCGGGATCAGGTCCTCGTCGTTGGCGAGGTCCTCCCCCGGTACCAGTCGGGTGCGCCGCTCGTCGCCGTGTCTGGCGACGATCTCGGCGAGCTCCTCGGACACGATCGAGCGCTGCCGCGCCTCGCTGGCGAGGATGTCGTTGTAGTCGGCGATCAGGCGCATCAGTTCGTCGTACTCATCGATGATCTTCTGTCGTTCGAGCGCAGCCAGCCGCCGCAGTTGCATGTCGAGGATCGCGGTCGCCTGGATCTCATCGATGTCCAGCAGCTCCATCAGGCCCTCTCTGGCGACCTCGACCGTCGCACTGGCGCGAATCAGGGCGATGACCTCGTCGAGGGCATCGAGTGCCTTCAACAGTGCTGACAGGATGTGGGCGCGTTCCTCGGCTTTGCGCAGGCGGAACCTGGTCCGACGTTGGATCACGTCGAGCTGGTGCCCGATCCAGTGGGTGACGAACTGATCGAGCGTCAGCGTGCGAGGAACCCCGTCGACGAGGGCCAGCATGTTGCAGCCGAAGGTGTCCTGCAGCTGGGTGTGCTTGTACAGCTGGTTCAGCACGACCTTCGGTTGGGCGTCCCGTTTGAGAATCACCACCAGCCGCTGACCGGTGCGATCGGACGAGTCGTCGCGCAGGTCGGCGATGCCGGTCAGCTTGCCGGCGTCGGTGAGCTCGGCAATTTTCAGCGCGAGGTTGTCCGGGTTCACCTGGTACGGCAACTCCGTGATCACCAGACAGGTCCGGCCGCGGGAGTCCTCCTCGGTCTCGATGACCGCGCGCAGCACTACCGAGCCACGGCCGGTCCGGTACGCGTCGTCGATGCCGCGCTTACCGACGATCAATGCCCCGGTCGGGAAGTCGGGGCCGTGAATGCGCTCGATCAGAGCGTCGAGGAGTTCCGCCCTGCCCGCCTCCGGGTGGGCCAATGCCCACTGCACGCCATCGTTGAGTTCCCGCAGATTGTGCGGCGGGATGTTCGTGGCCATTCCGACGGCGATCCCAGCAGACCCGTTCGCCAGCAGGTTCGGGAACCGTGAGGGCAGCAGCAGCGGCTCCAACGTGCGGCCGTCATAGTTGGGGGTGAAGTCGACGGTCTCCTCGTCGATGTCCCGCACCATCTCCATCGCGAGCGACGACATCCGGCATTCGGTGTAGCGGTGAGCCGCTGCCGGGTCGTTACCGGGTGAACCGAAGTTGCCCTGACCGTCGACCAGCGGATACCGAAGTGACCACGGCTGCTCGAGACGCACCAGGGCGTCATACACCGAGGAGTCACCGTGCGGGTGGTAATTGCCCAGCACATCGCCGATCACCCGGGTGCACTTGAAGTAGCCGCGGTCCGGACGGTAGCCGCCGTCGTACATCGCGTAGAGCACACGGCGGTGCACCGGCTTGAGGCCATCTGTGACATCCGGCAGCGCCCGGCCCACGATCACACTCATGGCGTAGTCGAGATACGACTTCTGCATCTCGGCTTGAATCTCCACCGGTTCGATCCGGCCGTGTGGGCCGAAGTCGTCCTCGGAGACCGTGTCTGTGGTGGTGTCGTCAGCCATGGCTCATCTGTCCCTCCGGGTTCAGCGGCCGACCGGAACGGGGATCAGTGGATCCTTCCCTCCGGGCCGGTGCTTCGATCGTGCGGTCAGACATCGAGGAACCGCACATCCTTTGCGTTGCGCTGGATGAACTTGCGCCGCGACTCGACGTCCTCGCCCATCAACATGGAGAACAACTCGTCGGCCTGGGCCGCATCGTCGAGGGTCACCTGCATCAGTACCCGGTTCGCGGGGTCCATCGTCGTCTCCCACAACTCGGAGGCGTTCATCTCGCCCAGGCCCTTGTAGCGCTGGATGGACTCCTTGGGCAGGCGCTTGCCGGCCGCTAGCCCTGCCTCCACCAGGGCATCGCGCTCCCGATCGGAGAAGGCGTACTCCGGTGGGGATTTGGACCACTTGATCTTGTACAGCGGGGGCATGGCCAGGTAGACGTGTCCGGCCTCGAGCAAGGGCCGCATGAATCGGAAGAGCAAGGTGAGCAACAGGGTCCGGATGTGTTGGCCATCGACGTCGGCGTCGGCCATCAGGACGAGTTTGTGGTAGCGCAGCCGATCGATGTTGAACTCATCCTGGATCCCGGTACCGAGGGCCGAGATCATTGCCTGCACCTCGTTGTTGGCCAGCACCTTGTCGAGTCGTGCCCGCTCCACGTTGAGGATCTTGCCTCGGATGGGCAGGATCGCCTGGGTCGCAGGATTGCGACCGCTACGGGCCGAACCGCCGGCGGAATCACCCTCGACGATGAAGACTTCGCATTCCTCGGGATCATTACTCGAGCAGTCGATCAACTTGCCCGGTAGGCCCGCTCCACCCAGCAACCCTTTGCGGTTGCGTGCCAGATCGCGCGCCTTGCGGGCGGCAACCCTGGCCACCGAGGCCTGCTGAGCCTTGCGAGCGATCTCCTTACCCTCGGCCGGGTTCTTGTCGAACCAGTCGGCCAGGTATTCGTTGGTCACCTTCTGCACGAACGTCTTCGCCTCGGTGTTGCCGAGTTTCGTCTTCGTCTGACCCTCGAATTGCGGCTCACGCAACTTCACCGAGACGATCGCAGTGAGGCCTTCACGAATGTCCTCGCCCGAAAGGTTCGGATCCTTCTCCTTGAGCACCCCCCAGTCACGGGCGTACTTGTTCACGAGCGTGGTGAGCGCCGAGCGGAAACCCTCCTCGTGGGTCCCGCCCTCGGTGGTGTTGATCGTGTTGGCGAAGGTGTACACGGACTCCGCGAAACCGGAGTTCCATTGCAGCGCGACTTCCGCGCTGATGCCGCGATCGTTGTCCTCCGACTCGAAATAGATGATGTTCGGGTGGGAGGCGCCCTTCGTCGCGTTCAGGTGCTTGACGAAGTCGGCGATCCCACCGGAGTAGTGGTAACTGACCTCACGGAATCCTGACTTCTCGTCTGGCTCGTCCTCGGCGTCGATATCGATGCGGTCGTCCCGTTCGTCGGCGGCACGCTCGTCGCGCAGTTTCAGCGTGAGACCGCGGTTCAGAAAGGCCATCTCCTGGAATCGGCGCGCCAGGATGTCGAAGTCGTACCTTGTGGTCTCGAAGATGTCTGCGTCGGCCCAGAAGGTGACCGTCGTACCCGACTCGTCGGTGGTGTCACCCTTGGCAAGCGGATTCCGCGGTACGCCGTGGTCGTACTCCTGCGTCCACACGTAGCCGTCACGCTGGATGCGGACGTCCAGCGTGGTGGACAGGGCGTTCACCACCGAGACGCCGACACCGTGCAGTCCGCCAGACACCGCGTAGCCCGAACCACCGAATTTCCCGCCAGCATGGAGAACGGTCAGGACAACTTCCACTGCCGGCTTCTTCTCCACCGGGTGCATATCCACCGGGATCCCGCGGCCGTTGTCGACCACTCGCACTGCCCCGCCGGGCAGCAGGGTCACCTCGATCGTGTCGCAGTACCCAGCCAGGGCCTCATCCACGGAGTTGTCAACCACCTCGTACACCAGGTGGTGAAGGCCTCGCTCACCGGTCGATCCGATGTACATCCCGGGGCGCTTACGAACGGCGTCGAGTCCTTCGAGGACGGTGATGTCGCTGGCGTCATAGGACACTGGTCTGGGGGCCCTTCCGGTGGCATTCGAGGGTCCGCGAACCTCTGGCGGAAAGCGGTCGACCTGCTGGTCGATGCCGGGAGGGAGACCCCCTCCCGGATACCAGGAAGTTTACCCTTAGGGCCCCTCACCAGAGGGCACCGCAGGCACGTGGTGGGCGACGTGTTCAGCCGTACGTATCGCGGGGTCCACGACCCTTCACACGCCACGCGCCCTTATGCCTCGGCGCATCGGGACCCTTGACCACGATGTCTGCCACAACACCCTCCCCGACCTCGGCGTCCACACGTCGGCGCACCATCGGCATCAGCAGTCTGACCTGGGTGGCCCAGGCGGTCGAATCGGCCCGCAGGGTGAGTACCGCATCGTCGAAGGATTCGGCTACCACGTGTGCTGCGATGTCCGGTCCGGCGACCCGATCCCAGTTGGCCATCACCCCTGCGACCCTGGTCCGCTCTTCCCAGTCCTGCGTCGCGACCAGCTCGTCGACGGCGTGGGCCGCCGACACGGGGTCGCGGTCATCCGGTCCCGGCCCCGAATAGACCGGACCATCCGCAGGTGTGCCGGTGCGGCGCTGGGGGCTGGGAGCGGTGCGGCTCGACTTCGAACCCCGCGCCTTATCGAGCAGACTGCTAGCCAGATCGCGGCTCGGGTCCACCGTCACGACACCTCGCTCTCACCGTTTCGCACAACCGAGAGGGACCTTCCTCGGAGAGCCGCCGGAACATCTGCGGCGACCGCGGCGGTGACCAGAACCTGCTCCGCGGGCCCTACCAACTCCGCCAGCCGCAGCCTACGCTGCTCGTCCAGTTCGGCGAAGACATCGTCGAGCAGCAGCACCGGATCGCCGCCGTTCTCCAGACCGTCCGCCAGGATCCGGTAGGAGGCCAGTCGCAGGGCCAGTGCCACTGACCAGGACTCCCCGTGGGAGGCGTAGCCCTTGACCGGCAGGTCGCCCAGGGTGAAGAGAAGGTCGTCGCGTTGCGGTCCGACCAGTGTCATCCCTCGTTCGAGTTCCTCGCGTTCCCGTGCGGCCATGGCGGTAATCAGCGCGTCTCGCAGATCGTTCAGGTCGGGGGGTGGTGCTGACGTAGTGATCAACGCTGACTCATCCCACCAACTGGAGGCGTACCCCACGGCCGCGGGAGCGCTGCCCGGCGCGACAGCCTGGTAGGACTGCGCCAGCGGGTCGGCGAGCAGCGAAAGGATCCGCAACCGTTCCGCTGTGATAGTGGCACCCAGATGTGCCAACTGGTCATTCCACACCGCGAGGGTCTCGCCCACACCGATGCTGGAACTTCCCCGCCGCCGGGCGACGGCGGCCGACTTCAGCAGCGCTGAACGCTGTTTGACCACCCTGTCCAGATCAGCCAGGACTCCCGCGTATCGCGGGGTCATCGCCACCAGGAGGTCATCGATGAAGCGCCGCCGCCCGGCCGGATCACCCTTCACCAGGGCGAGGTCCTCCGGCGCGAACAGCACTGCGCGCAGGATTCCCAAGGCGTCCCGGGGACGTCGCGGCGCACCAGCCACCCGCGCCCGGTTGGCGCCCGAGGCGTTGATCTCGAGTTCAACGGACTGCTCACGGTCCTGCCACTGGACCCGTCCCGAGACGATCGCCCGCTCCGCTCCGCTGCGCACCAGGGGGGTGTCCTTGGCCACTCGGTGGGAACTCTGGCTGGCAAGGAATCCGATGGCCTCGATCAGGTTCGTCTTGCCCTGGCCGTTGAGACCGACAATCACTGTGGCACCCGGTTCCAGGGCGATCTGCGCCTGCGCGTAGCTCCGAAAATCGACCAGGCCCAAGAACGACAGGTGCACGTCGGGTTGCTCTAGATCCTCACGGGCATCAGCAGGTACTGATAGCTGTCGTCCGGGTCACCCGCGGGTTCCTCGGTACCGACGAACACGACCGGCTTGCCCGGTTCATTGCAGCGCATCTCGGCCGTCGGCTTGTCCAGTGCGGTCAAGCCGTCGAGCAGGTACTGGGGATTGAAGGCGATGCTGATCGGTTCGCCGTCCAGGCGCGCCTCCACGAACTCCTCCGACTCGGTCTCACTGCCGGCGCCTGCCTCGAGGCGGATCTCACCTTCGGTGATGTGAAGACGTACCGCGTGGTTCCGCTCCGTCACCAGGGCGGCCCGCTTGATCGCCTCGCTCAACTCGGCCACGTCCACCCGCACGTGGGTGGAGAAACTGGTGGGCAGCAGGGATCGGAATTTGGGGTACTCGCCGTCGAGGAGTCTGGTGGTGAACTGCTGCTCGCCTCCGGAGAGTCCCAGCAGCCGTTCGTCATCACCCAGCGCCAACCGGATGGCGTCGGCGTGACCCAGGGACCTGGCCGCCTCGGCAAGGCTGCGCCCGGGGACGATGACTGAGGCCTCGGCGTCGACCTGCTCCGGGGACCAGGGAAGTTCCCGGACGGCCAGCCGGAACCGGTCAGTGGCTGCCATAGTCAGCAGTTCCCCGGCGACTTCAAGCCGAATACCGGTGAAGACCACTTGGCCGCCGTCGTTTCTGGATGCCGCGATCTGGGTCTGGGCAACCGCCTGGGCGAATTGCGGTCCGGACACCTTGCCGATGAACGGCGGTAGTTCCGGAATAGGCGGGTAATCCTCGGTGGGAAGCAGCGGCAAAGTGAAGGTCGATCGCCGACACGTCAACTTGACCTTGGAGTCGATGTCGATCGTCACCGGGGCATTGGGCAGCGCCCGTGCGATGTCGGCCAGCAGTCGGCCGGAGACGAGCACCGAGCCGGGCGCTTCCACGGCGGCTTCGACCCGGGCGAGTCCGGATACGTCGGAATCCGAGCTGGACAGCGTGATGCTGTCATTCTCGGCCTCCAGCATGATTCCGCTTCTCGGGCCAGCGTTCTTCGGCAACGTGCGCGCAGTCCACGCAACTGCGTCGGCCAGCGCATCGCGCTCGACTCGCAACTTCAATGTGAGCTCCTACTTCGGTCGCTGTGGTGTCTGCTAGCACGATCGCCGTGTCGCGACGCACGTGTTCCATCCCACATCTGCAGGTCATCGTGCCATGCGGACGATGCGTGCAAGCGCGCGGCATGACAACTTCACAGCCTGAAGATGGGTGTGTTTCCAGGAATGAATGGATTAGTAGTAGTAGTAGGTCCGGTGCATTCTGTGGATAACCGGACTTTGTGCAGGTCATGGGGCGAGTCGCCCCGCACGACGACCTGTGGATGGCGGACATCTTGTTGGGGCTGAATGTGAATGCCAAGAAAACCAGACCGTGAGTGTGCACAGGCGAATGGCGGGTAATCCCCAGATTGTGTTGTTCACATCCACGCCGAAAGCAGTATTTCCCCAAGTTATCCACAGATGTGGGTGACGGCTTCAGTCTGCTCACTCGCTCCGGCATCACACAGGGTCCTCAGGGAATCACAATGAGTGACACGCAGGCAGTACTGGTGAGCGTCTTGTTGGTCAGACCCGAGCCTCGGACTTGATCCGGCTCGTCAAGTCGGACACCTGGTTGAACAGGCTGCGCCGTTCGGCCATCAACTGACGGATCTTCCGTTCGGCGTGCATCACAGTCGTGTGGTCGCGCCCACCGAAACTCTGGCCGATCTTCGGTAGCGACAGGTCGGTGAGTTCCCGGCACAGATACATGGCGATCTGCCTGGCGGTCACGAGCACCCTGGAGCGGGAGCCACCGGTCAGATCGTCGACCGTGACTCCGAAATATTGCGCGGTCTGCTCCATGATGGCCTCAGCCGTGATCTCGGGGCCAGTTCGGTCAGGTAGGAGTCCGTCGAGAACATGGCGGGTGATGTCCAAGTCCACCGGTGCGCGGTTCAGGCTCGCGTAGGCCTTCACGCGGATCAGGGCGCCCTCCAACTCCCGGATGTTGCTCGAGATCCGGGAGGCGATGTACTCCAAGGCGCCTTCCGGTACCTCGAAATCCTCCTGCTGCTTCTTCTTGCGCAGAATCGCGATGCGCGTCTCGAGGTCGGGCGGCTGTACGTCGGTGATCAATCCCCATTCGAACCGCGATCGCATGCGGTCCTCGAAGTCCTGCAGCTTCTTTGGGGGCAGATCAGAAGTAACGACAATCTGCTTGTTCGCGTTGTGCAAGGTGTTGAAGGTGTGGAAGAACTCCTCCTGCGTCTGGACTTTGCCCGACAAGAACTGGATGTCATCCACCAGCAGTACGTCGACATTGCGGTATCGCGCCTGAAAGGCGTCGTTGCGGTCGTCACGGATCGAGTTGATGAACTCGTTGGTGAATTCCTCGCTACTGATGTAGCGCACCCGGGCACCCGAGAACAATGTGCGGTTGTAGTGGCCGATGGCGTGCAGCAGGTGGGTCTTTCCCAGTCCGGACTCGCCGTAGATGAACAGCGGGTTGTAGGCCCGTGCCGGCTGTTCCGCGACCGCGACCGCGGCCGCGTGGGCGAATCTGTTGCTGCTACCGATGACGAACGTATCGAAGACGTATTTCGGGTTCAGCCGGTGACCATCGTCGGATTTGGCCGGAGTCGCGGATTGCGGCCGGCCTGGACCCGATGGCCTGGGCATGGGCTGCGGGGGTTCGTCATCTCGAGACGGCGTCGGCTCTGCCTCCATCGCGACCCCAGCGCCGGGCGAGGAGGCGCCGGCTGTTGCCGCGTACGTGGAGTCCGCGATGTCATCGATGGTCTCGTCGTCCAGCAGTTGCGGTGCCTGCTCCGCATCCACGGTTATCGCGAGGCGGACATCGCGCCCTAACACCGAGGCGAGGGCTTTTCGAACGTAGGGGTCAAGCCGGGTTGCGAGTACGTCCCGGGTGAATTCGTTGGGAGCGGCGAGGATGACCATGTCATCCACAATGGTGATCGGCCGGGTGAGCGCGACGAAGGCGCTCTGCTGGGGGTTGACGTCGTCATTTTCGTTCAACGCTTCGAGGGCCGCACCCCAGACGACGGAAAGCTCGGGATCCTGGTCGCTCACGGGCGCCTCCTCGCGGGCGCGGGAGGGGTAATCCACATCGGTATCCACAAGTGTGGAGAAGCTAGTGGTACCAAGGGTTTCCGTCATTTCTGTGTGATGTTTCACAAACACTCACCTGCTGGTGGGCGGACGAACCTGCACTTCGGTCACACACACGTCACGGGAGTCGACCACCGTCTCGGCCCCGCCATGTTGGCGTACCCTGGTTGTCGACATCGAGCGTCGTGGAACCTGTGGATAACCTTGGGAAAGGTAGCGCGGACCATGGTCCTGCGACAACCCCACGACGAGCGAATGTGACCTCGGTTTCCCCACGCTGGGAGACACTACCCCGGCGTGTCAGGCTTGCATTCCACGGGGACCGCTTGTAGGCATTTGGGTCGACTCGTGGCTCTGGGGGACCATGGCGTAGCATATTGCCAAGGACCGCCCCCGGATTCCCGGTGGGCGCAGTCGTCGCGACATCGCACAGATCACCTACGGAGTTTCCTGACCATGGCCAAGCGCACCTATCAGCCGAACAACCGGCGTCGTCACAAGAAGCACGGATTCCGGCTTCGCATGCGCACCAGGGCCGGGCGGTCAATCTTGTCGTCTCGGCGGCGTAAGGGCCGCGAGTCCATCACGGTCTAGACCGTGCTGCCGGCCCAGCGCCGACTCCGTCGAGCCGCTGACATCACATCGACGGTCCGATCCGGGCGCCGGTGTGGGTCGCCGTTGATCGTCGTGCACTACCTGCCACGAATCGACACGTTGCCCGGTAGTGACCAGCAGCCCACCATGCCGTGCACCTTTGCGCTCGCCGTGGGCAAGTCGGTCGGCAATTCGGTGGTGCGCCATCGGGTTTCTCGGCGGTTGCGTCACCTGCTGCGGGGCTCAGCAGCCGATTGGGACGACGTCGCATCCAAGGTTGTCGTGCGCGCCCTGCCCGGATCCTCAGACGCTACGTCGACACAGTTGTCAGCCTCGTTGGAACGCTGCCTGACCAAGGCACGCAACGCGCACGAGGACACCTCGGTGCGCGCGATCACCCCAGCGGGCGTGTCGTGACCTCCGTTCACAGGATCCTCGGGTGGCTGCGCACCAGCGTGGTCTGGCTCTTGGTCGCCCCCATCCGGGCCTACCAAGTCGCGATCAGCCCGATGACGCCCGCCACCTGCAAGTTTCATCCCACCTGTTCGGCCTATGCCGTGACGTCATTGCGTCGGCACGGCCCCGTCAAAGGCTTTCTACTGGCTGGATATCGGGTCTGCCGCTGCCACCCCTGGCAAGCAGGTGGACTCGACCCGGTGCCACCCAAGGGAGCCTGGCGTCCCGACATCACAGCCGACGGCCGTACTGTGATACCTGACACCGACCTGCGGACTCTGCCCGAATCCCCGCTGCGGCCCGCCGCCTGACCAGGAGTGCTTCTACGTGTTCATCATTGAATGGATCGAGTATCCGGTCTCCTGGATCCTCGTCGCCTGGCACACGGTTCTGTCTCCCCTGTTCGGGGCGGCCAGTGGCATCACGTGGGCTCTGTCGATCGTCGGCCTCGTGGTGGTCATCCGGATCCTGCTGATCCCGCTGTTTGTGAAGCAGATCAAGGCGCAGCGGAACATGCAGCTGATACAGCCGAAGATGAAGGAGATTCAAAAGAAGTATGCCGGGGACCGGGAGCGCCAGTCCCAGGAGATGATGAAGCTCTACAAGGAGACCGGCACGAACCCGCTGTCGTCGTGTCTGCCCATCATCTTGCAGGCGCCGATCTTCTTCGCTCTGTTCCGGGTCTTGCAGTACGGCATCGCTCAAGAGAAGCCCGTGGGGGCGCTGACCCCCGAGCTCACCCAGCAGGCGCACTCCGCATCACTCTTGGGCGTGCCCCTGTACGGCACGTTCAACAATGCCGCCGAGACACCCAACCCCACGGCCACGCACATCCTGACGGTGGTACTGATCATCCTGATGACGGCCACCACCTTCACGACACAACGGCAGTTGATCCTGAAGAACTCGGCGTCGGACAACCCGATGGTCAAGCAGCAGAAGATCCTCATGTACGTCTTCCCGCTGATCTTCCTGTTCTCCGGCCTCGCGTTCCCGGTGGGTGTGCTGATCTACTGGCTCACTACCAACCTCTGGACGATGGGCCAGCAGTTCTGGGTCATCCGCAACAACCCGATACCAAACAGCCCTGCACATGCTGCCTACCTGGAGCGCCAGAAGGCCAAGGAAGCAAAGAAGGCCGCAAAGAAGGCCGCCTCCGGCGCGGTCGCAGTTGCCGAGGTCGAGGCCGTGGTCGAACCGGAGAAGCCCGCAGGACCCGTGCGGCAGCAGCCGAAGCGTAAGTCCAGGTCTCAGCGTGGCTCAGGAACGGCCAACCCCGGCGGCAAGTCCAGTTCCTCGGGGGACTCCCCCAGCGGCGGAAATCCCTCGGGTGGGCCTCCGAAAGGCAGCAAGAAGAAGACCTAGAACCGTCTGAAATTCTACATATAGGTACAAAACGGACACTTCGACAATGGCTGGTCCACTAGGTTCACCGCGAACCATCCGGTGGACGGGCACTGTCAACGAGAGCATGGGATGGCATCAATCATGGGTAACAAGACTGCTGACCTCGAGCGCGAAGGCGACATAGCTGCCGACTACCTCGAGGAACTGCTCGACATTGCGGACCTAGACGGCGACATCGACATGGACGTCGAGGGTGGCCGGGCGATGGTTGCGATCGTCGGCGGGGACCTCTCCTCCTTGGTCGGAGAAGACGGTGAGGTGCTGGAGGCCTTGCAGGAGCTAACGCGACTCGCGGTCACGCGTGAGACAGGTGACCGCTCCCGACTGATGCTGGATATTGCGGGTCACCGGGCCGCTCGACGCGCGACGTTGACGGACCTCGGCACGGAGGCGGCCAACAAGGCCAAACGCACCGGCGAGGCGGTTCGTCTGGAACCGATGAGCGCCTTCGAGCGAAAGGTCGTGCATGACGCGGTCGCCAACGCCGGCTTGATCAGTGAGTCGGAGGGCCAGGACCCCCAACGATTCGTCGTCGTGCTGCCGCCTGAGGACTCAGAAGACGAGCCCGCCGCTGTTGGTGGCGAGCAGACCGTGGTCACCGATGTCGAACCCGTACCGCAAGCCGAAGGCGCCGTTGGGGCCGAGGGTCAGTCCCCCGAGGCTGAGTAGCCGAGGTTTCACGTGAAACACCACCGGATCGAGTCAGGGTCGTTTCACGTGAAACCAACCTTGTGGGGTCCGGTCTTGGGAATCGACTCGGAGGCATGACAGCGCTTCTGATCCCGCAGGCCGACTTCCGGGAGTTGTCATCCGGCTGGCAGCAACAGCTGGATGGCTACCATGACCTTCTCGCGACCAAGGGGATCGATCATGGCCTGATAGGGCCTCGGGAAGGTGATCGTCTATGGGATCGACACCTAGCCAACTGTGCGATCGTCGCGGCACCCCAGGTGAACCTCGTACCTGAGGGAGCCAGGGTCGTGGATATCGGCAGCGGTGCAGGTCTGCCTGGCCTCGTCTGGGCGTTGACGCGGCCCGATCTCGCCGTCACCCTGATCGAACCACTGCGACGTCGCACGGACTTCCTGCAGGCAGCAATCGAGCATCTCGGAGTCGGCGACCGGGTAACGGTCATCCGCGGTAAGGCACTGGACGTTGCGCCCCAGGGGGCAGATGTGGTCACCAGCCGGGCTGTCACCGCGCTGCCGGCCCTGCTGGACTGGTCGCTACGACACTGCGGTCCGACGGGTTCCGTCGTCGCCATCAAGGGTGGGCGGGCCTCACAGGAATTGTCCGCGGCCCGTGAGAGTATTCGAACCATCGGCGGAGACGGACGAGTCCTCGCTGCTGAAGTAGTCACCATCGACGTCGAGGGCGTTCGTGAGCCCCAGGTCCCGACCGGACCTTTGGCCACGGTTGTTCTCGCACGATACGGCTGATCCGACCAAGGACTGGTTGGTAGAGGAACGAACACAGGAGTCGTGACCATGTCAACAGGGCCAACCGGCGAGGTCGAAAGCCCACCGACCTCAAAACGCGTACCACCGGCAGATTCCGCGACCACGGACGCCCGCTCACCAGCCGGACTTGGCTGGCCCGGTGACCGTCCCGTTGACGTCGGCGCCGGCTCGCCGGCGGGCTTGGGATGGCCCGGGTCGGGGCACCGCGACCTGATCCCAGATGCGGACCCGAATCGCCCGCAAACAGACATTACTGACAAATCAGACATTCCAGGGAACCGAGAGGGGCGAGCCACGTGACTCCTCAGAATCTGACCGGCCCCCCGCACGCGAGGGTGGTCGCGGTCGCGAACCAGAAGGGTGGTGTTGGCAAGACGACGTCGGCGGTGAACATCGCGGCCGCCCTGGGTCAGTCCGGCCAACAGGTGTTGGTGCTGGACCTGGATCCGCAGGGAAATGCCTCCACAGCCTTGGGTGTCCCCCACCACGAAGGTGTGCTCGGGGCCTACGAGGTGCTTGTGGACGGCAAGGACTTCAGCGACGCCATCCAGGCGAGCCCCGACCTGCCGGGGGTGGCCTGCTTGCCGGCCACTATCGACCTGGCAGGCGCTGAGATCGAGCTCGTGTCCATGGTGGCTCGTGAGCGTCGGCTGGCGACGGCGTTGTCCAACTACCTCGTCGCAAGCGAGGACGATGTGGACATCGTGCTGATCGACTGCCCACCCAGTCTCGGCCTGCTGACCCTCAATGCCCTGGTGGCCGCCAACGAGGTGCTGATCCCAATCCAGTGTGAGTACTACGCGCTCGAGTGGCTAGGCCAGTTGCTGCGGACTGTCGAACTCGTGCGGGCACACCTGAACCCGGAACTCGGAGTCTCAGGCATCCTGCTGACCATGTCTGATGCCCGAACCCGGTTGTCCGGTCAGGTTGCCGAAGAGGTACGGGCGCATTTCGGCGACGCTGTACTTCGGCAGAGTATTCCCAGGTCAGTGCGTCTTTCGGAGGCGCCGAGCCACGGTCAGACAGTCCTTACCTACGACAGTGATTCCCGCGGTGCGGAGGCCTATCGGCAGGCCGCCGAGGAGTTCTGGCGACGCGGCAGACCGTCCGGGGATGAAGCCACCCCGCCCGCGGCGGTCTGAGGCATGCCGACCATCCAGCGCGGACTCGGCAAGGGCCTCGGTGCCCTCATCCCGACGTCCGCCCCTGAGCCCGCGAGCACAGACCCGACCGACGCTGCGGCGCGGCGCGAGACCTCGGGTGGATCGCCGGTCCCTGAGGGTCAACAACTCAGCGAGATCCCTGGCCTTTCGCTGGTCGAGATCGCCACGACCCGACTCTCTCCTAACCGCCATCAGCCCCGGGAGGTATTCGACCCCGAGGGCATCGATGAGTTGGCACATTCGATCAAGGAGATCGGATTCCTACAGCCGATCGTGGTGAGACCCGGCGAGGACGCGGACGGCTACGAGATCGTTGCCGGTGAGCGCCGTTGGCGCGCGGCTCAGCTGGCTGGTCTGTCCACGGTGCCCGCGTTGGTGCGGCTGACTCCCGATGAGGATCTGTTGCGCGACGCGCTGCTTGAGAACCTCCACAGGGTGCAACTCAACCCGCTTGAGGAGGCAGCCGCCTATCAACAATTGCTCAGTGACTTCGGTTGCACTCAGGATGAACTCGCGAATCGGCTGGGTCGCTCGCGTCCAACGGTGTCCAACGCGCTGCGATTGCTGCGGTTGCCACCATCCGTGCAGCGCAGAGTTGCCGCAGGGGTGCTCTCGGCCGGACACGCCCGCGCACTGGTGTCGCTGGATGATGAGCGGACGATGGACGAGCTGGCCAGCAGGATCGTCGCTGAAGGCCTGAGTGTTCGCGCAGTCGAAGAGATCATCGCGATGGGGGAGGTACCTGCAGGGGCGAAGCGCAAGAAGCGAACACCGCGCCCGAGTAGCCACTCCGAACTCGCTGATGATCTCGGCGATCGCCTAGAGACTCGCGTGAGGATCACTGGCAGCACCGGAAGGGGGAGGGTGTCTATCGATTTCGCCTCCCCCGAGGATCTCCAGCGCATCATGGCGGCCTTACGCGATCCCGAGACCTGGCGCTGAAGCGGGCAACTCAGGCTCTGGCGATCGCCCGATCGACGAGTTCCCCCATCACGCTGCCCAGATCTCGCCCGGCCGCAGCGACGCTCTGGGGCAGCAGGGAGGTCTCGGTCATCCCAGGTGCGACGTTGGTTTCGAGGAACACGGGAGTCCCGTCCGCCATCACTATCAAGTCGGTGCGGGAGAGGTCCCTGATCCCAAATGTTGCGTGGGCGGTCAACGCAAGTTCCGCGGCCGCTTGCGACGCCGTGTCATCAAGTCGGGCGGGGGTGAAGAACTCCGTCATCCCAGCCGTGTAGCGGGCCTGGTAGTCATACAGTCCGGAGTCGCTCAGGATCTCCACGGCTGGGAGTGCGACTGGGCCGTCGGGGGAGTCGACTACCGATACAGCAACCTCCGTTCCCGCGACGTAGGACTCCAGCATGACGGTGTCGCAGTAGGAGAAGGCCGCGATCATGGCGGGCGGCAATTCCTCCTCGGTGCGGACCACGGCGAGGCCGAGTGCCGAGCCACCCCGGGCCGGCTTGACCACCAAAGGTAGGCCGAGCCTGGCTACCGCAGCGGCCATCAGGCGCGGCGCACCCAGTTCGCGGAATGAGCTGTGCGGCAGCGCGATCCAATCGGCGGTGGAAGCTCCGGCTTCACGCAACGCCGCCTTCGCGATCGGTTTGTCGAAGGCCACCCGGCAGGCCGCCGGTCCCGCCCCGACGTAGGGGAGTCGGAGCGTGTCCAACACGTCACGAAGGCTGCCGTCCTCGCCGACGGCACCATGAAGCAGCGGGATGACAGCGTCAGGAGGTTCGATGTCCCATGCCGGAAGCAGACCCGCATCCGTGTCCTGCACCAGCACGTCGTAGCCGAGGGACCTCAGGGCGTCGGCAACGCGTCGACCCGAACGAATGGACACATCCCGCTCGGGACACAGCCCACCGGCCAGGACTGAAACAGAAGTCATCTGGAGCCGCCCTTCAGGCCATGTCCGGGGTGGGCATGCCAGGCCCGGGCGGCGGATGGATGCCGAGACTCGCAGCCGACCCGAAAGTCTCGACGAGTTCCAGTTCGCTCTCGATCACGCCGGCCAGTCGGCGGACGCCTTCAACGATGCGTTCGGGTTCCGGATAGCAGTACGACAGCCGCAGCGACTGACGACCCTGGCCATCGACGAAGAAGCCGGTACCCGGAACGTAGGCCACAAGTGCCGCAACGGCTCGGGGCAGCATGGCTGTCGCGTCCAGGCCGTTGGGCAGGGTGACCCACGAGTAGAAGCCGCCCTCCGGAACGGTCCATGTGGTGCCGGCGGGGAACTGCTGGCCCATCGCCGTCAGCAACGCATCCCGGCGCTCGTGATACACCTCGCGGAAGACTTTCACCTGGTCCAACCAAGGCTGTGTCTCGAGGTACTCCGACACGGTGAGTTGGGCGTAGTTGGACGGGCACAGCACGGCTGCCTCGGCGGCGAGAACGAGTTTCTCCCGAACGCCGTGGGGTGCCAGGGCCCAGCCGACCCGCAAGCCGGCAGCGATCGTCTTGGAGAAGGATCCCAGGTACACGACGCCTTCGGAGTCGTCGGCCCGGATGGCCCTTGGCACGACGCCGTCGAATCCGAGCAGGCAGTAGGGATCGTCCTCCAGCAGCAGAATCCCCGACTGTTGGGCGATCCGGAGGATATCGGCCCGGCGCTGCTGACCTTGGGTGAGCCCGGCCGGGTTGTGGTAGGTAGGGATCGAGTAGATCAGCTTGATCCGCTTGCCCTCGCTGCGCAGTCGCTCGATGGTCTCGGTGAGGGCAGTGGGCTCCAAACCCTGCTCGTCCATGGGCACATGAACCACATCGCACTCGTAGGCGCGGAAGACCCCGAGTGCGCCCACGTAAGACGGCGACTCCACCAAGACGACGTCCCCGGGGTCACAGAAGACCCGCACGACCAGGTCGAGTGCCATCTGGCTGCCGGTGGTGACGACGATGTCGTCTGGGTGCGCGGTGATCCCGCTCAGCGACATCACCCCGCAGATCTGTTCCCGCAGTCGAACATCGCCCTGCCCTGACCCGTACTGCAGGGCGACAGCGCCACGATCCCTGATCATTGCCGCAGCAGTCTCTGCCAGCGAGTCCAATGGCAGCGCCGTCACGAAGGGCATCCCGCCGGCCAGGGACACGACCTCCGGCCGTGAGGCCACGGCGAACAGGGCCCGGATCTCGGACGCCGTCATGCTGGCCGCCCGCTGGGCGTAGGAGTCGATCCATGGATCGAGTCGTGAGCCCCCGGTCACCGATCTGCCCTTCTCGAAATCGCGCGCATGCAACTAGGATGCCCTACGAGGAAGGAAGGGGCTGCACATGCGGGTCGTGCTCAAGGTCCTGGGTCTCATCGCTGTGGGTGTCACGCTGGGGTTCCTGATCTCCCTGGTGATCCCTCGGCGGGGTCCTGGCGGGCAATAGGCGAGAAGAACGAAACGGCTGCCGACGCGATCGCCTCGGCCAGCGTGTCCCGGAATCTGGGCTGCGTGAGTCGTGCTGCATCGCCGGAGTGGGTCAGATATCCGACCTCGACGCGCACCGCGGGCATCCTCGTGAGTCTGAGTAGGTCCCAGGTCTTGGCCTGTGTTCGACAGTCCACCAGGTCGGTCCGCGCGATGATCTCCGATTGAACGGTCTCAGCGAAGCGCCGACCTAACACGGAGAAGTCCCGTGGGTTGCCGTAGTAGTAGGTGGCCGACCCCTGTCCGCGGCCGCCACTCTCGGCGTCGGTGTGGAGGGAGATGACCAGGTCCGCTCCCACCTCGTTGGCGATCGCCGCGCGCCGCCTTTCGCTCATGTCGTCGGTGACGAATCTGCTGGCGGGTCGGGTGAGGACCACCTGGGTCCCGATGGCGGCGAGTCTGCCCTCCACCCGCTGGGCGAGGTCATCGGCGATGAGGGCCTCGGCAAGGCCGTGCCCTTCCAACCCGCGGTCCACGCCCCCATGACCCGGGTCCAACACGATCAGCTTGTCGGTGACACCCGTTCTGTTGGTGGCGTGGGCGTGCTCGTCCCACAGCCGTTCCGGCGCACCGCCCTTGACCGCCCGCGCAAGCCGGTTGAGCGCCACCACGGTGTTGCGGCCGCAGGTGCCATCTGCGGTCATGCCGACATTCCGCTGGAACTCGCGCAGGGCCGCGTCGGTCGATGGACCGAAGATCCCGTCGACCCGCCCCAGGGCGAATCCGAGGTCGGTCAACTGGCGCTGCAGATCCTCGATGTCGTCACCGGAAAGTGGGTGTGCCGCTGAGTACCACAGCACACGGTCGCCCAGCCGCCAACGCGCTTCCTCAAGGTGCCGGAAGGTGATCGGCCCGATCGTCCCGTCGACGTCGATCCCGCGATCCTGTTGAAACGCCCGGATCGCGCGGTCGGTCACGTCGTCCAGCTCAATGCCCACATCGAACTCGGGAAGATAGCCGAGTCTCGACAGGCGGGCGCGAACCTCGGCGACCACCGGACCGGTGTCGCCCTTTTGCAGCAACAACTTCATGCAGGAACCGGCTTCTCAGCCGATGAACGGGCTGAGCTCCTTGAGTAGTGCCGCCTTGGGCTTGGCCCCGATGATCTGCTTGACGACCTCGCCGCCCGAGTAGACGTTCATCGTCGGAATCGATGTCACGCCGTACGCAGCGGCCGTAGCCGGATTCTCATCCACGTTGAGTTTTGCGATCACGAGTTCCGGGTGCGCAGCCGCGATCTCCTCGAGCACGGGGGCGACCATCTTGCACGGTCCGCACCACTCGGCCCAGAAATCAACGAGCACGGGAGTCTGGCTCTTCAGTACGGCCGCGTCGAAATCGGCGTCGGTCACGGTCTTCGTTGCGTTGCCCATTCGTGTTCTCCTTGTCCGGCCCTCAGTTACGACGAAGCCTAGTTGGTCAGCGGTGCGGGTTGCCCTCGGCGGCGCGCAGGCATTGTCTCCGTGCCGGGCTACAGAGCGGCGAGCCAATGCTCGGCATCCAATGCGGCCGCGCAGCCAGAGCCGGCCGCAGTGATGGCCTGCCGGTACTTGTGATCCACCAGGTCGCCGGCCGCGAATACGCCGGGCAGGTTGGTCGCCGTGCTGCCCTGCTGCACCAGCACGTAGCCCTCGTCATCGAGATCGACCTGGCCTTTGAACAGCTCTGATCGGGGGTCGTGGCCGATCGCGACGAACAGCCCGGAAGCGTCCAGCACGGCCTCTTCACCGGTCATCCTATTGCACACGACGATGCCCTCGAGCGCCGTCTCGCCCAGCAGATCCTTGACCGTGGAATTCCACCGGACCTCGATCTTCGGGTTGGCGAGCACCCGGTCGGCCATGATCTTGCTCGCCCGGAACTCATCGCGACGGTGGATGATGGTGACTCTGTCCGCGAACCTCGTGAGGAAGTCCGCCTCCTCCATCGCGGAGTCCCCGCCTCCGACGACGGCGATGTTCTTGCCGCGGAAGAAGAAGCCGTCGCAGGTGGCGCACCAGGAAACCCCGTGCCCGGATAGGCGCTTCTCGGCGGGGAGGCCGATTTCCCGGTAACCGGATCCGGTGGCGAGGATAACCGCCTTTGACCGGTGCTCGTTCCCCTCGCTGTCGGTCACGACCTTGATCTCGTTCGCCAAATCCACGCTCGTGATGTCGTCCGTGACGATCTCGGCGTCGAACCGCACCGCCTGGGCCCGCATGTGCTCCATGAGTTCAGGGCCTTGGATTCCCTCCGGAAAGCCGGGGAAGTTCTCCACCTCGGTGGTATTCATCAGGGCGCCACCCGCGGTCACGGCACCCTCGAAGACCAGGGGCGCCAGTTGCGCCCGGGCGGCATAGATGGCGGCCGTGTACCCGGCGGGACCGGATCCGATGATGATGAGTTCGCGCACGGGCGTGGGCATGGGGGCTCCGGGGTTGACGGGGATGCTCGTTGCTTACCCGAACGATCCTATGGGGGCGAGGTATTCCATCCTCTGCCGTGTCGGGTGGAGCCTCAGTCAGGGGTGTTGACCTGAGCGCGCATTCGAATCTGGGGGTGGTCCCGGGTACAGAGCATGCCCACCACGATCACATCGGTAGTGGGATCCTGATCGTTCCCTCGGAACGCCATCACGGCCGACGGGAGGTCCTCGTAGCGGGCGAGATCGATCATGCGCAGTTCCAGTGGCTTAGCCCCCACCCCGTCCAGGCAGGATTGGATTCCGGCGGCGTCCTGGGCGAAAGTGGCCGCGCGCACCTGGGCGGGTGCCGGCGTGGTCGGAAGCTGGTGCATCCGATCGGCCATCACCGGTTGCAGGGATGCCGCCGTATAGGAGGTGCCACTCGAAACGGGCTGTACGAAGGTGACTTGGCCGGTACCAGCCCTATCTGGCTGACTCCCAGCTGTCGCCTGTGTGCGTGCGTCGCCGCCCTCCGGGGAGGCCGTGACGGGCGGCTGGGCCGCCGGAACAGAGCTGTCGGGGGTGATCTGGTTCACGACGAAGGCTGCCACCAGTCCCGCGGCCGCGACCGCTCCGGCCCCCAGCAGCCAACGGCGTGGGTCCTTCCGACGGTTGGTGGTCCCGGTCGAATCCGGCGCTGGCGGGTCGGCGGGTGGCCGCAGCGGAGCCACGTTGTCTACCCGGGCCTCTGCCTCGACGCGGATGGCCGCCGAGACTCTCGCCGCCACCTGAGCAGGTATTGGGGGCGTGGGAAGGGAGGCCAGCGCCTGGGTCAACCATTGATCGTCGGTGATGTCGCTGTCGTCCTCGGTCACGTGTCCTCGTCACCTCCCTGTGGTGCCCTCGATTGCGGTAGGACGGGCGCTCCGCGGGCATGGTTCCCGCTGGGATCGGGAGGATCGCTCCTCAGGGTGGCCAATTGCGCAGCCAACTTGGCTCGACCGCGCGCGCATCGGCTCTTGATCGTGCCGGACGGGCAGCCGAGCATCTCGGCAGCCTCGTCCACGCGGTAGCCCTCGACGTCCACCAGCACGATGGCCGCCCGTTGCTCCTCCGGCAGCGTCGCCAGAGCCTTCTCGATCTCCAACCCCAACTCCAAGGAGCCGATGTCGTCACGCGGATCGGGTAGGTTGTCGCGGCCGGTCTCGGCATCAGTGCCGGGAAGCGGAACCGTTGGGCGGGACCGCTTGCGGCGCAACCGGTCGAGGCAGGCATTCACGACAACCCGGTGAAGCCAGGTGGTCACCGCTGCCTCTCCCCGGTAGGAGGCGGCATTGCGGAAGGCGGAGATCATCGCGTCCTGCAGCCCGTCAGAAGCCTCCTCAGGGTCGCTGGTGGTCCGTAGCGCAACCGCCCAGAGCCGATCCCGGTGCCGGCTGAAGAGGGTCTCGAAGGCAGTGGGGTCGCCAGCTACATGGGCGGCGAGCAGTTCCCGGTCGTTCGTCTCTGGCGGTGTGTCCGAGGGGCCCATCGAGGCTGAGGTCACAGGCCCGTGGTTCCGCGAGGTCCGTAGACGGTGGCGCCCCGGATTCCCGCCCGGAAGGAGGAATCTTCATAGGAGTTGGCGGAGACCCGGGAGAGTTTGGTGAACCACACCAAGAGCGCACTGGTATTCACGGGACGCGGGAAGCGGATGAAGACCGACTGTCCCGCCCCCCGTACCGAGGTGACCTCCGAGAAGGAGCTGAGTTGACCATAGGGCTCGTCGCCAGACAGCACCGTCAGGTCGGTGGAGGTGCCCACGAGTTCCAGGTTGATGGCCGACACTTCGCGAGGCTGGCCAAGGTCAAACACGACACCCACCCCAGGCTTACCGCCGACATCAGCGGTGAAGTACGGCTTCGATAGCCAGGAGGTGCCCGGATCGGAATCGGTTATCGCCCACAACATCTGCGGGTACTCGGAACCGTCGCCGTAGGGATCGAGGGTCGTCATGCCCTCGATGGGGATGGCGTCCTCGGTATCGCCAACCCGAGGATCACGCGTTGTGAGCACGACTCCGTCATCGGTCTTCACCGAAGTCTGGTTGGCGCGGCTGCGCTCCTGGTCGTTCGCCTGGGTGATGCCGGCGGTCACCAAGGCCCCGACCATCAGAGCCACCAGCGCCGCCACCGCGGAGCGAGCGGCAATGCGCGCCTTCCTCGATCGGCCACGGGAGTTGGCAGGTTTGGGTTTGTCCAAACCATCTCGCGCCACGGCCAATGCCGCGTTTATCTCGCGGACCCCCATGCCGTCCTCCGCCACCGCTGGGAAGCCACGCTCGAGGAGTCTGTTCAGGGGATCGGGCACATCCGCCACGACGCGTTCCGGCGGTGGAACATCGTCCCCGCGATAATGCAGCTCGCGGCCGTTGATCCGCCCATCGGGCCAGTATCCGGTCAGGGCTAAGTAGAGCATGGCGAGTTGGCTGCGCGCGTCTGCCCGCTGGCCATCTTCGGTGTCGAGGGGAAGTCCGTGCAGGGCCGCATCGACCTGGTGTCCTCGAAGTCGAACCTGTCCGTGACTGTCGATGTGAACCGAGTTGGGATGCAGGCGTCCGTGGAAACTCCCGTGCTCGGACAAGACCTTCAGGGCCATTCCGATCGCGATCGCGACGTCTACCGCGCGCTTGGGGTGCATCGGTTCGTGCGCGAGATAGCCGAGGGTGGGCCAGTCGGTCCAGTCGCTGACTACGGCGAGCATTCCCTCGTCCTCGACGAGGTCGAGTACGGGGATCAGATACTTGCTGTTGATTGCGGCTGCGCGTAGGGCCGCGGCCTTCACTGCAGCGGCCCGCGGCGAGTCGGCCGGCAGCAGTCGGATACTCACCGGGCGCTGCAGACGCAGGTCGGTTCCCCGCCATATCTCGTTGGGTGAGCCGATGCGGATCTCGTCGTCCAATCGGTAGCGGTCGCCGACTCGGGTGCCCGGCCCGTGGTCGGGCAGTGAGCCCTCCTCGGGCTCCGTCTCGGAGCCCTGATTCGCCGAACGCATGTCTCAAGGGTAATGCCCGGTCAAGCCTTATCGACGAAGGCCGGGGATCCTTCCCCTGACCATCGCCACCACCTCGTCCAGCTCGGCGACTCGAAGCAGGCGGCACATCGCCAGGTACACGGGCACCAACACGATGCCCCCGACCACCAGGGTGGCAAGGGCCTCCACCTGATGACCCACCAGGCTGGCCCCGCTGTCGGAGCCGGTGATGGCGGAGAAGCCCAACCGCACCAGATAACCGGCGCCGAACCCCATCGCACCGGCGACCGCGCCGGCGATGAGGATTCGCAGCACCACTCCGGCAGTCCCTCGGGTGTTGAGTCCGCCCAACTTCCGCGAGAGCCAGACCCAGGCGATGGCCATGGTGATCCAGTAGGCCAGGGCGTAGCTGACGGCGAGACTGAGGACTTTCAGCCCGGCCGGAACCGCTGCGTACAGCGGAATGGTGATCGCGAGCATCACAACGTTGAAGATGACGGTGACCAGGAAGGGCCTGACGGTGTCCTCCACCGAGTACCAGCCGCGGAGAAGGATGTAGAAGATGGAGAATGGCAACAGGCCAAGGGCGAATCCGGCGACGACGATGCCGGTGTAGGTGGCGGCCGCCCCGCTGCCGGCACCGAAGCTGAAGAGCACGGTAGTGATCGTGCTGCCGAAGGCAACCAGCATCGCGGCGCACGGGACGATCAGCGCCGCGATCAGGCGGGCGCCGTTGCTGACGCCGGTAGCGACGTCACCCAGTCGACCCTCAGTGGCAGAACTGCTCAGACGTGGCAGTAGTGCGGTGACGATGGAAACCGTGATCACGGAGTGCGGAAGGATGAAGACCAGGTAGGCCTTCTGGTACGTCGTGAGGCCCTGTTCCACCACACCGGCAGCGCTCGCCGTGACGTTGGCTGAGGTGGCCAGTCGGGTAATGATGATGAAGGCCAATTGGTTGACCAATACCAACGCTACGGTCCACCCGGCCAGGGTGGCGGTCTTCACCAGGCCGTACCCGCGGTAGTCGAATGCCGGTCGGTAGCGGTAGCCCACGCGCTTGAGCACCGGGAACAGCACGATCGCCTGCAATACGACGCCGAGCGTCGTGCCGACCCCGAGCCACACCAACTGCGCGCTGGTGACGTTGTCGATGGTCACGGCGTCCCCGGCGACGAAGAGGAAGCCGACGGCCATTCCGATGACGAGCAGGTTGTTGACGATCGGGGCGAACATGGGCATCGCGAAGTGGCCGCGCGAGTTCAGCACTTGGCTGAGCATCGTGTAGGCGCCGTAGAAGAAGATCTGCGGCAGACAGAAGCGGGCGAACGCCACCGCCACCTCGACGTCACGCGGGCTGTAGTTGTCCGGCGCATAGAGCGACACGATGAGGGGTGCGGCCAGCACCGATGCGACGGAGAGCAGGAGCAGGATCATGCCCGCGAGTGTCAGCAGTCGATCGGCGTAGCCGTCGCCCCTGTCTGCATCGTTCTTGATGTGCCGAACCAACTGCGGTACGAAGACCGCGTTCAGGGCGCCCCCGACGATCAGGATGTAGATGATGTTGGGAAGGGAGTTGCCAAGGGAGTAGGCGTCGCTGAGGGTGCCGAATCCGATAGCTGCGACCATGGCGATGTCCCGGCCCACGCCGGTGATCCGAGACGCCACCGTTCCGGCCGCCATGACTGCGCTATTGCGCAGCATGCCGTTGCTGTCCTCGGGCCTCTCTGTCGCTTCGGCGGACCCATCCTCTGGCGGATCGCCGAATATCTCGTCCGGTTCTTCCTGACGCTCGGTCATGGGAGGATCGCGGCGGACATCATCGGCTGGCCCGTTTCTCGCGGCGACGGCGCACGAACGACACCGCGAGGAAGATGCACAGCAACAGGAAAGCAGATCCCACGACCCAGGCTGCTGCCCGGGAGTAGGCGGTGGTGCGAAGGTCCACCCGCTCCGGTGGCCCGTATGGCTGGCCATCCGGGGTCAGCAGTTGGCCCGAGACGGCAAGACTGCCGGAGCCGACCAACGTCACCGGGACCTCCAGACTCACCTTTCCGCGCGGCGGAATCCTGATGTCTCGGATAGGCGCGACCTCGATTCGGTAGGCCGGCGTGGCGGTCAGTGCGAGTCCTACCGTGACCGGGACTTCGGTGTCGTTCGCGACCGTGATCGGCACCCGCCCCTTGGAGCCGGGAAAGGAGATCGTGCCCGCTGAGGTGATATGAACTCTGTCGCGTTCTTGGGTGACCTGAACGGTGGTGCGGGCGAGCAACTCCTTCCCGATGTCGGCCGACAGGATCCAGGCTGCTGACTCGCACCTCAATAGCGCTTCGCGGTAGGTCTGCAGTTCGGCGCCGGGGGCATTCATGATCGCCGAGATCGAAGCCAGGGTCGCGACGTCTTGGCGCACCGCGGCGAGATGTTCGGGGCTGAGGGTGGCGATGTCGACATCAGCCAACGGGCGTTCGCTCAGACTGCCGGCAGAGGAGAGGGCCTCACCGAGGCTGGTCAGTTTGGACCACGGTGCGGTCGCGGAGGCGTTGAGGGTGTCGGTGAGTTCCGGTCCGGGGCTCCAGAACATCGGTGGGGCGGCGACGACGGTCGGGCCCAGGCTGGGATCCGCCGAGGCGATCATCGCGGTCTCCGCCAGGAAGCGCTGACGTGCCAGCACCGGGTTGGTTGCGGGAGTAGCCAGCAGCGCGCCGAGTCCGGGGTCGGGGCTCACCGCCGTGACGAGTCCCGAGTCGGCCCTGACCTGCGAGAAGGGGTTGCTGGTGGAATCCTGAGCCGTCCCAAGGGCTGCTGCGTCAAGGACAACTGTGGTCGCGCCCGCAGCCTTCAGCGCATTGAGGGTCGGCTGGTCGAGGCGCTGCTCGTTGGGCCAGATAACGCCGCCTCGCACGGGCCGTTGAAGTTGAGTCGTGACCAGGGTGGGGGCGCTGGTTGTTGCCAGCACCAGATCGCCGCCGAGGCCTCCTCGGA
>CAZKVQ010000038.1:0-29466 GCA_964556255.1 uncultured Actinomycetes bacterium | reverse complement strand
TGACCTCGGGGCCGGTGTACGTGGGTTCGGTGCGTCCGCCTGGGGAGGCAGCGGCTTCGCTGGCGCACGCGCGGCGTCTGCACTGGCTCGTGGAAGCGGGCATGATCGCGCCGTCGCAGGTGAGCACCGCCAACGACCACCTGGTCGAACTTGTGGTGGGTGCCGACCCCGGGCTGCTCGACACGCTGGCCGGTCACGCCCTTCGGCCGCTGGCCGGGATCAGGGGCGAACGACGCAGGACGCTCGAGGTGACTCTCGCCAGTTGGCTCGCCCATGACGGCGACAGAGCGGCCACGGCCAAGGAGTTACAGGTGCATCCCCAGACTGTGAGCTACCGAATGGGGCGGTTGCGGGACCTGTTCGGCAGCGCCCTCACCGACCCTGACTCGCGGCTGGAACTGCAACTCGCGCTGCTCGGCAGGCGCACCCGCGGCGCCGATGCCTGACGCTCGACGGGTCAGTTCGGCGCCGTGCCGACCGGTATGACGCGGCTGAGCGAGGTCTCTACGACCACGGCGACCACCCCTCCCAAGGCGAAACCGGCAAGCACATCACCCGGGTAGTGAACTCCCGCGTGGACCCGGGAGTACCCAACCACCCCGGCCAGTCCGGCCACCGGGATACCCGCAGCTGGCCAGACGCTCCACACTCCCACCGCGAACGCCACGGCGGCAGCCGAGTGACCCGAGGGAAAGGCTGCCGAACTGGGCATCGGGACATAACCCGCGCCACCGGGCGGATGAGCATGGTGGCTCTCCTTGCGGTCCGGGCGTCGCCGTCGCGCCACCGGCTTGACGATCAGATTGGTCACTGCAGAGGTTGCGCCCACACAGGCCAGACCCATGAGTGCCGACCGCCGGCCTCGACGGCCGCCAACGATCGCCAGTGTCGCCGCCGTGACCATCGACAGTCGGGAGTTGTCCGCCGCGTTGGTGAATCTGCTCAGGGACGTGTCGAATGGTTCGCCGACCGGTGCCGCCAGGGCGGTATACAGCCTGCGGTCAACTGCGTGGAGCCTGCTTCGCACCGTCATACAATCGATCGTATGGACTCCAGGCGGCTCGCCGCACTCGGGCTGCTCCTGGCGGTTGGTCTGGCGGCCTGCTGGCTGGTCTGGACGACCGTGGCCCACTTCCCTGAGGGGCTGATCGGTGTCGCTCTGGTCGTGGCCGCGCTGTACCTGGTCTGGGAGGGTATCCGCCGCCGGGGGGTTCGGTCCCGGGTCCTGCTGGGGTTGGCCGCGCTGGCAGCCGCGGTTGCCGCCCTCGACCTGATCGAAGCTCGCCTGGTCGGCGGGCTGCTCGTGGGCGCCGCCCTCATCGGCTTCGCCTACTGGTGTGCGCGGACGGTGTTCAAATGGCGGGTACGACTACCCGCGGCGGTCAGGCCGAAGCGGCCGGTCGTCATTTGGAATCCGATGTCCGGGGGCGGCAAGGCTCTGGAGGTGAACCTCGCACAGGAAGCCCGAAGCCGGGGGATCGAACCGATCGAACTCACCGACGGCGTCGACTTGATTGAGCTGGTGCAGAAAGCCGTGGCCGATGGTGCGGACGCGCTGGCGGCCGCTGGGGGCGATGGCACACAAGCCATCGTGGCGGGGATCGCCGCTGAGCATGACCTGCCGTTCGCCTGCATTCCGGCAGGGACCAGGAATCACTTCGCGCTGGACCTGGGGGTGGACCGGTCCGACGTCGTCGGGGCGCTGGACGCCTTCGTGGACGGGGGAGAGCGCAGGGTGGACCTCGGGGTTGTCAACGGGCGTGTCTTCGTGAACAACGTCTCGATGGGTCTCTATGCCGAGGCGGTCCAACGCGAGGAGTACCGCGGCGCGAAGTTGCGAACCATCCTGGAGACCGCGCCGAGCCTGATCGGAGTCGAGGACCAGACGCGGGAACTGACCTGGATCGGGCCCGGTGGGGCCGAGCACAGTAACGCGGCGATCATCCTGGTGTCGAACAACAGTTACCGGATCGGCGTGCGGCTGGGTGCGGGGACCCGTCCTCGAATGGACGATGGAGTACTGGGGATCGCGGTACTCGCCGGGCCGCAGCAGCTCTCACCCGACGGCGAGAGCTGGCGGGTGCCCTGGCGGCAGTGGACGTCGCCATCGTTCCGGGTCGACTCGCAGGGGGAGGTTCCGGTCGGGGTCGATGGCGAGGCCATGATGCTGTCGGCGCCGCTCGACTTCGGGCTCCGACCCAAGGCTTTGCGGGTGCGCATCGCGCCGCACCATCCAGGGATCTCACCCTCCGCCGCTCTGCCGGAGAATTTCCTGGACGGGCTGTCGATGATCTGGCGGATCGCACGCGGCGACGAGCCTGAGGCCGTCTTCGCGCACCGTCCCAGCGTCAAGACCGCCTCAGGTGGCTAGTCGGGCAAGCGGTAGTTGCTGAAGAACTTCCACATCAGGTCGCTGGCGGCGACCGCCGTGGTTGTCTTGCCCAGCGCCGGTTCGATGGCCTGCGCTACGTAGGACGGTGCCCCTGGCCAGGTGTGTCCCCCTCCGGACACCTGGTAGTAGTCGACATCCGCATTACCCGCACAGTCTCTCCACGCGAACTCCGTGGTGTCGCCGATCTCGGTTCGGCGAGGTCCGGTCGTGCACTTGTTGTGTGCGGCCCACTGGGTCATGGTCTCCAGGGTGGGCGTCACCTGGTAGCCCCGGACGTTACCCCCCGAGATCGGCACGACCCGGTCGGCGGTGCCATGGAAGTAGATGAGTGGGGCCGGACCGGCACGGTCGCAGATCGGTTGGTAGAAGTTCGCTCCGACTCCGCCGAAAGCGGCGAACCGCCTATTCTTCTCACACGCCAGCACCAGGGTCATCGCCGAACCCTGTGACATTCCCGAGGCGTATTGGCGGGAGGTGTCGATGCAGAATCGATTCGCCAGCTGCTTAACCGCCTCGTTGACATACGCAATGTCGGCCGACGGGCGCGAAGGATCGCTGGCCGGCGGCAAAGCCCACTGGCCTCCGATGGCCTGGGGCGCCAGCACGATGAAGCCGTACTGCTCGCTCGTGGTCGCCATGCCGGTCAGAGCCAACTGCTCGGCAGCAGTCGAGCCGCTGCCGTGCATCGTCACGACAAGCGGTGTGGCGTCGGTCGGCGAATAGTTGCTCGGGACGTGCACGAGTTGCCGTCGCTGCACCCCGCCGACCGTGATGGTGTCCTCGAACGTGCCGCGGGTCGGGGTAGCGGAGGAGTCGCAGCCCGGGGACCTGCCCGGGTCCGAGGCACCTGCAGTTCCGGAGCTGGTGGCAGCCGAGCAGCCGCCCAGGACTGCCACGACCCCAACGAGGATCGCCGTTAGCGCAGCCCGCAGGAGGGTCCACCGCGCCGGGTGTTGCGACGACACGAGCGTGGCTGCAGAGCTGGCTCTGATCATGGCTCCAGGGTGCCATACCCATTGGCAACGCCCACTTTTCGGAAATTTTGGGCTCGGGGTCGCGTTTCAGAAAGTTCGGGCGCACAATGGAGACGGATGTTCGGCCTGCCGATACTCCAATCGGTGGACGTTTGTTGGTGCGAGTGCTCCAATCGGGGGACACCGCAAGGGAGGTGGCGGAAATGATGATTTTCCGCACGGCAACTGGGCGTGAGATCGTCTACGTCGAGACCCGGTGGTCCAAGGTAAATGTCTATCCCCATCTTGAGCGTGCCCTGGCCAAGGGTTTGATCGAGCGGGTCGGCTGACTGTCAGCCCCTTCTATTGCGTTACTCCTTCTCAGCAGCGTTGCCGTCGCCGACGGCTGCCGCCTGGCGGTGAGCTGAGCGGCGGACCAACCAGAAGGCCAGGCCGATGATGGCGAGCAACACCACCAGGATGATGGCGATCAAGATACGGAAGGCCGCACCGGTGGTGTTGATCTGATTCGCCTTTGGGTCAACTACCCGGACGTGTATCGGTCCGTTACCGGCCGCCCGCTGCTCGGCGTAGGTCCTGGTGAGGACGTCCACGGCGTTGTCACCGTTGCGGGTCTGCAGCACCGAAACGAAGGTGGAAGGCACGTTGTCGCGGTCCGGTCTGGTGACGTACTCGCGTCCGTAGATGGAGTAGATGGCCGCCCGGAAGGTGTCTGGCAGTCGGGCCGTCGCCGTATAGGGCTTATCCCCGGGCTTGGAGACCAGCAAGGAGGCCGCGGTCGCACGTTGGTCGCCGCAGTCCAGATCCCCACCGGCCAGGGAGCCGGCTTGCAGGCCGGCCAGAAGTTTGTTGCTGAGTGAGCCGGGCGTCTGGTTGAAGGCGACCAGCGATGTGGCGACGACCTCGGCACGGGTCACGTTGTCGCCTTGCGCCGAGGCCGTGGCCGAGGTGCTCTGTTGGTCGAGTGCCACCTGCGGCGCCTTCGTGCCGGTATAGCCATCGGCGCCGCGGTCGAAGGCGACCACCCCGTACACCCGGGTGTCCTGATCGGCGTCGGCATTTGGCGCGGTCAGTTGGTCGATGATCGCGGTTGCGGAAGCGTTTCCGCTCAGTCCCTTGACGAATATCTGCCCCGAATCACGGTTGATGTTGGCCTGGGAAACCGCCGCGCCCTTACCGGGGACCAGAGTGGGCGCGAAAGTGGTCTCGAAGTTGGCGCAGCTGGCGATCGCCACCCCCACCTCGCCGGTGACCTGATCCACCCCGACGATCGACCACGTGGCCGACGCGGGACCCGCCGCAACGAGCGCCAGTCCGGCTGCCAAGCCCAGCGAGGTGAGCAGCCGCCGACGTCCGCGGGCACGACGTGAGGTCATGGCTTCCAGGCTACTTTCCCGACGCCTCGGCTGTCACGAGGATGGCGACGCCGGTGGGGTGTGGCAGCCTTACCCCGCGCCGCGGTCGGCCTGGGTCAAGCCGGAAGGTGGACGATTGTGGGATGGTCTCAGGTGTGAACGTGCCCCGAATCCCTGCCGAACCGACTGCCGTGTTGGCCGCGCTTCGGCCAGCCACTGCGCTGCTGCCGTGCGAAACCCCGTTGCACCAGCTGCCCAGGATCTCCGAGGAGCTGGGCAGAGAGGTGTGGGTCAAGCGTGATGATCTGACAGCCGTCGGGGTCGGCGGCAACAAGATCCGAAAACTCGAGTTGCTGCTGGCCGAGGCGCTTGATCAAGGCGCCGACACTCTGGTAACCGTCGGCGCGGCGCAGTCGAACCATGCGCGAGCAACCGCTGCGGTCGCGGCGATGGCCGGTCTGCGCTGCCACCTGGTGCTGGGTGGGGAGGAACCCGACACCAGAACCGGGAACCTGCTTCTGGATGATCTGCTGGGAGCCTCGTTGGAGTACGTGCCGGCGGGTGACTGGGCGACGCTGTTCGCCGCCGCACAGACAGCCGTCGAGCGGTTGCGCGACGCGGGGCGAAACCCATATTTGATGCCGGTGGGCGGGTCAACGCCGCTCGGTTCCTTGGGTTTCGCTGCCGGTTATGCGGAGTTCGCCCTTCAAGCCGCGGAACTCGGCCTTGACGCTGCATCGATCGTGCTGGCAAACGGGTCGGCGGGGACCCAGGCGGGGATGCTCGCCGGGCAGGCAGCGTTGGCGGGACGGGAAAGGATCGTGGGCGTCGCGGTCGCCTTGGAGTCGGAGGTCATCTCCCCGCTGACCGACGGACTGGCCGGCGAGGCGGCGCGGCTACTGGAGAGCCGACTGCCGGAGTCGGCGCCGGTGTCGCCCACGTCGGCTGTGGTGCTGGACGGGTACCGCGGGGCGGCCTATGGTCAGCCCACGCAATCCTCTGAGGACGCGATGCGGGTCATGCTGCGCAGAGAGGGGATCCTGCTCGACCCGGTCTACACCGCGAAGGCGTTCGCAGCGGTACTCCGATCGGACCCGTCGATCCCACCCGGCCCGGTCGTCTTCTGGCACACCGGCGGCATGCCGGCGGTGTTCGCCGCGTCCCATTGATACGACGGCGAACCAGAGACCTCTGGGAAGTCGGGCGTGGGGAGTGAGGGTGTGGGATTCTTTGATCCGTGGAGGCCCCGGACCGATCTGAAGAGCTGCCCGATGATGAGCCCGCCGGTGCTGAATCCGCCGTGAATTCCGACGTCGCTGCCGCCGACGACGAGGACGATCACGACGGTGGCGGCAATCGAGTCGTCGGGGTCGCCAAGTCCGTGGGGAGCGGTATCGGCGACGGCATCGGTCGGGCGACCCGGAGCGCGAGAACCGCGGGTGTCGTCGCGGGGGTGAGCGATTGGCTCAATGCCACCCGCCGGGAACGCAAACTTGGCAAGGGCACCATGCGGTCGACCTATGTCGTGGCGTACCGCGGCTATGTCGCCGATGGACGCGCCCACGTTCGGGTCCGGGTGATGGAGGAGCCGGTGATCCCACCGCCGGCAGAGGCGATCACCGACACCACGGCGCTGAAGGCCAATCTGCGGCGATTCGCGGCGCTGTCGTTTCCGGGAGTGAAGCTCCGCCTGTCGCAGGGGAAGGCCTACGACGAGGTCGAGAGCGGTCGCCACGGATATGCCACGACCCAGCTGCCGGTCGGCGAATTGAAGCCGGGGTGGCACGACTACGAGGTGGTAACCCAACCCGACGACCCGGACGAGGAACCGACGAAAGCGACCGGCCAGGTGTTGATGCCTGATCCGAAGTCCCGCCTCGCTGTCATCTCCGACCTCGACGACACAGTGCTGAAGACGGGACTCGGTGAAGGGCTCGTTGCGGTTCGGCGGACCCTCTTCGGGCAGGCCCAGACCCGGCATCCGATCCCGGGGATGGCCACGCTCTACCGTGCCATCGAAGCGGGTAAGCCGGGCAACGGCCGCGCCTCGTTCTTCTACCTGTCCACCGGACCGTGGAATCTCTACGACATGCTCACCGAGTTCCTGGAACTCCGGGGGTTCCCGGCCGGACCCCTGTTCCTTACGGATTGGGGTCCGCAGGAACGCTATGTCACCCGTTCCGGTCGGGAGCACAAACGCAAGGCGCTGCGGAGACTCTTCGATCTCTACCCGGACATGTCTTTCGTGTTGGTCGGTGACAGCGGTCAGCGTGATCCGGATGTCTACACCGAGATCGCACGGGATCAGCCCGGACGCGTACGTGCCATCGTGATCATCGATGCCGGCGAGCACGCCGCCGAACGGGGCGAGGAGCTGCTCGAGGCGGCCCCGGAATTGCGAGAGCAGGGGATCCCGTTCGTCTTCGTCAAGGACGCCAGGGAAGCGGCCGGTCGACTCGAGGTGATGGGCCTCATCGCCCCCGCGGCGGTCTCATCGGTCGCCCTGGCCTACGAACGGGGAATCGCCGCCGAGGGCTGATCCCATCGTCGTCGGCCGGCACTAGGGTTGGCGCATGACGACAGCTGACCACCGTGAATCCGGCCTCGACCTGACCGCACGAGACGATTCTGTGCGTCCGCAGGACGATTTCTACCGATCCTGGCACGGCGCCTGGCTCGACAGTTTCGAGATCCCCGCGGACAAGGCTGAATACGCCGCGTTCGTGGCTCTGCACGACGCTGCGCAGGAGCAATTGCGAGACATCATCACGGACCTCGCCGATCAGTCACCGGCCGCGGACACGCCGGCGGGCAAGATCGCGGCGCTGTACGCCTCGTTCATGGACACCGACACGATCGAGGCACTGGGAACCACACCGCTCGCAAAGAGGTTCGAGGCCATAGACGCGCTGAGCTCGGTGTCGGAACTCGGTCGACATTTCGGGGTGCTGGATCGACAGGGTCAGGGGGCACCGATCGGGACCTTCATCCATCAGGACAACATGGACTCCACCCGGTACCTGCTCGACATCCGTCAGTCCGGGCTCGGTCTGCCCGATCGCGACTACTACCTCAGCGACAAATTCGCAGACACCCTGGCGGCCTATACCGCGCACATCGAGCGGATGTGGGACCTCGTCGGGCTGGGCGCTGAAGCGGGCGCTGACGCCGCCGCCCGGATCGTCTCGTTGGAGCGACGACTGGCTGAGGTGCAGTGGGACAAGGTGCGCAATCGTGACCCGCAGGCCACCTACAACCTGATCGCCGTGGATGCGCTGGAAGGCGTGGCGCCGGGGCTGGACCTGGCTGGGTTCCTGTCCGAGGTCGGCGTGACGGGTCGCGTGACGGAAGTGAACCTCGGCCAACCCGACTACTTCACCGCGCTGGCGGAGCTAGTGGATTCGGTGCCACTCGCCGATTGGCAGGACTACCTTCGCTGGCACGCCGTTACCGCCACGGCCGCGCTTCTGCCTGGCGACATCGACAGCGCAAACTTCGATTTCTACGGCACCACTCTGCGGGGGATCCCCGAGCAGCGCCCGCGGTGGAAGCGCGGGGTGGACCTGGTCCAGTCGGCCATGGGAGAGGCCCTGGGGCAGGTGTACGTCGAGCGGCATTTCCCGCCGGAGAACAAAGCGAGAATGGTCGAACTCGTCGACCACCTGTTAGCCGCCTTCGCCGAGGGCATCGACGACCTCGCCTGGATGACCCCCGAGACCAAGGCCGAGGCCCGGGCGAAACTTGCGACCTTCCGACCCAAGATCGGCTACCCCGACAAGTGGCGCGACTACTCCGAGTTGGTGGTGGTGCCCGACGATCTGGTGGGCAATGTTGCGCGTTCGTCGGTGTTCGAGCATGACTACGAAGTTTCGTAATTGGGGGGTCCGATCGTACGCGATGAATGGTTCATGTCCCCGCGGACGGTCAACGCCTCCTACAACCCGGAGATGAACGAGATCGTGTTCCCGGCGGCGATTCTGCAGCCACCCTTCTTCGCCATGGATGCTGATCCGGCCGTCAACTACGGCGGCATCGGGGCGGTCATAGGCCATGAGATCAGCCATGGGTTCGACGACAAGGGCTCGCAATACGACGGCGAGGGGAACCTGCGGAACTGGTGGACTGACGCCGACCATGCCGCCTTCAAGGAACGCACGAACGCCCTGGTCGCCCAATACTCGGAATTCGAACCGGTTGCCGGTCACAACCTCAACGGTGAATTGACGCTGGGGGAGAACATCGCCGACGTGTCAGGGCTCGCCGTGGCTCTGCGTGCCTACCGACATTCGCTGCAAGGGTCCGAGGCACCCGTGATCGATGGCCTGACCGGCGAGCAGCGGTTCTTCTCGGGCTGGGCGCAGGTGTGGCGCGCCAAGACCCGCGACGAGGAGACCGTTCGGCGGGTGGCAACGGATCCGCACTCACCGCCGGAGTATCGGGTGCTCGGAGTCCTGGTCAACAGTGACGACTTCGTCGAGGCCTTCGATGTTCAACCGGGCGACGGCATGTGGCGGCAACCCGAAGAGCGGGTCCGGATCTGGTAGTTACCCGATCACCGACGGACCAGCCACCTGCTGACCGGGTACCGCATCAGTCCCGGGTCAGGTCACAGGCGATGGCGCGAACGGGAGCGCCGTCGAGACCTGGCCACGACATTGGCAGGATCACGATCAGGGGGTCGGGCCAGTCCACTTCGGCCAGGTGTGTCATGTTCTCGATCACCGGGATGCCTGCGGCTGCCAGCACTCGGTGGGTGGCCAAGTCCGCCTCGTGCCGGTCGACACTGGCGAAGTCCAGCCCCACGAGGGCCACCTCGCGCGCCACCAGATCGGCTGCCAGTTCGACCGTCAGGCCCGGATGCTCCCACGCCCGATCCTCACGATCGAAGCGGTCCCAGTCTGCACGGAACAGCACCAGATCACCGGGTCCGACGGAGTCGAGCCAGGGCCCCGGCCCGATCAGGCCCTCCACGAGATCGTCGGCGTCGGTGACATCCACCACGACCCCGCGGCCGACCAGTCGCGTCAATGCCACAGACTCGGAAGCACCGCCGCCGACCAAGGTGTGGGACGGGGCATCCATATGGGTTCCGGTCTGGCTGCCCAGGTCCAGTCGGTGGAGTTCGAATTCGTCGTCGGCGATGGTCGAGACGATGGTTGCCCGGGGTTCAGGGTCACCTGGGTACACCTGCATCCCGGCCACGATGGGTCGGGTCAGGTCGACGATATGCACGAGTACCAGCCTAGGTGCTGTCCATGGCATGCGCGGCGGCTCGACCGATGTCTGGTCGGCGTCGTCGACCCGAAGTGTGCGAATCTTGTGCCAGTTCGCGTCCCCGTCGTTCGTCGACGGCTTCCGGGAAGGTGTCACATGGATCATTCGCTGTGGTCGTTGGGCTCTGAGGGATCGGTGCTGTCCATCGCCTCCCGAGGGTCGGTGCTGAGTATCGGATCGAGCGGGTCCGCGCTGAGCATCTGCTCGGTCGCGTCCTTCGCCTCCGCCTTCTCGGTGGCCTCGGCGGCGTCGGCCGGGTCGCTGATGTCGTGGCTGTCGATCGGGTCGGTGATGAGTTCGACCAGCGCGGGCCACTCCATGAGTCATGGTGAAGTGGCTCAGGAGTCCACCCGCATCGTCACGACCGCGGTGGTGCTGGGTTCGGTGGCCGGGGCGTTGGCCGCTGCCTCGGTACTGCTGCCCAGGGCAAAGGCGTTGGTTCGCTCCGATTCCTGATCGGTGGTGGCTGTTCAGCTGCCTGCAGTCTCGGCGATGGCCCGCTCGAGGTCCGTCCAGAGGTCGTCGATGTCCTCGCATCCCACCGACAGCCTGACGAGTTCCGCAGGGGTGAGCGCGGACTCGAAATCGTGCCGGCGTCGACGTTCCAGAGTCGACTCGATCCCGCCGAGGCTGGTGGCATGGGTCCAGAGCTTGGTGGCGTGGCAGATTTCCTCCGCCTGCTCAGCGCCGCCGGCCGGGCCGAAGGCGACGACGGCTCCGAACCCGCCGGCCATCTGCCGGGCGGCGATCGAGTGTCCCGGATGATCCGGCAGTCCTGGATAGCGGACCCAATCGACGCCGGGGTGACCGTCGAGCCGCCGTGCGAGTTCGGCCGAATTCGAGCAGGAGCGCTCCATCCGCAGCGCAAGCGTTCGCATGCCGCGGGTGGTGAGGAAGGCCTCCAGGACTCCGGGTGTGCCACCGGTCCTGGTACGGACGGCGAACAGTCGGTCAGCCAGGTGTCGGTCCCGCGCCACGGTGGCACCGATAAGGGCGTCGGAATGCCCGGCCAGGTACTTCGAGCCTGAATGGACGACGATGTCGACGCCGAGGTCCAGTGGACGCGTGAGGAGCGGCGTGGCGAAGGTGTTGTCGCACACCACCAGCCCGCCGGCGCTGTGTGCCAGTCCGGCAACCCGTTCGATATCGGTGATCGACATACTCGGATTAGCGGGCGTCTCGATGACGGTTATCGCCGCCTGGGTGACGACGGCCTCGGGCTCGTCCGGCCGGTAGCGGAGAAGTTTCGCGCGCCCTTCGGCGGCGAGCGTTTGCAGTACCCAGGACGTGCCGGAGTAGGTGATTTCCGGGGCGGCCACCACCGGAGCCTGGTGCCCCGACTCGACCAGCAGCACCTCCAGGGCTGCCGTCATCGCCGCCAGCCCCGAGGCGTACCCCAGGGCGGAGCCACCCTCGAGGCCGCCCAGGATCTCCTCGAAGGCCGCCCAGGTGGGGTTGCCCGCGCGGCTGTAGCTGATCTCAGCGCCGGGATGGAGGCTGGTCGCGGGAACGATGGGAGTGTTCAGCGGCTCGCCCGGACCATGCGGGCGGCCGGCCGCGATCGCCCAGGTCGCAGGCGTCCATTCATCCGGTTCACCGGTGGGCGTCATGTCTCCTCCAACGTGTCGTGCGCCGCGCGGATCCGACCCGTCGGGGCCCGGCAGTCGGGGCGGTAGGGTCGTCTCCCGTGGAACCATCCAAGCATCGTGTGGCTCTTGTCTTCGGAGGACGTCGCGGGGAGCACTCGATCTCATGCCTTTCGGCCGGCAGCATCCTGACAGCCATCGACCGGTCCAAGTTCGAGGTGGTGCCAGTAGGAATCACCCGCGCAGGCACCTGGCGGATCATGCCGGATGACCCCGAAGGCCTGCGAATCATCGATGGATCGTTGCCGGAGGTGACCGAGCCGACGAGTCCGGCCGATCGGCTCATCCTTTCCCCCGATCCGAACATCGGCGGCCTGCTCGTCGGTGATGGGGCCGTCATTGGCATCGACGTCGTCTTCCCGGTGCTGCACGGTGCCTACGGTGAGGACGGCACCATTCAAGGCCTCTGCGAATTGGCCGACCTGCCCTATGTCGGCCCGGGGGTCGCCTCGTCGGCGATATGCATGGACAAGATTCTGACGAAGAACGTCCTCGCTGCGGTAGGACTACCGATCGGGCCGTACGTTGGCGTCACTGACCAGACATGGACTTCGGAACGAGAGTCGGTGATCGAGGCGGCTGCGGCACTGGGGCTGCCGCTGTTCGTGAAGCCGGCTCGGGGTGGCTCGTCACTGGGCATCTCCAAGGTGGAGGAGTTGTCTGCGCTCGAGCCGGCCATCGAAGAGGCCCGCCGCTACGACCACCGGGTCATCGTCGAACGGGGGCTGGTCGGGGCACGCGAGCTCGAATGCGGCGTGCTTGCCGGTTCGGTGGGGGGACCGGCCGAGGTGAGCGTCTGTGCTGAGATCGAGGTGACCGGACCGCACGACTTCTACGATTTCCAGGCCAAGTACCTCGACGGCAGCGCGCGGATAACGGTTCCAGCCGATATCACCGCCGACCAGCACAGTCGGGTCGTGGCGATCGCCCAACGCGCTTTCGCGGCACTGGGATGTGAAGGCATGGCCCGGATCGACCTCTTCTTGTTGGAGGACGGCACGGTGCTGATCAACGAGCCCAATACGATCCCCGGCTTCACCTCGACCTCGATGTTCCCCGCGGTGTGGGCCGCCTCCGGGGTTGACTACCAACAGCTCATCGAGCGACTTCTGACCGATGCGATCGCTCAGGGTGCCAGCGCGCTGAGCTAACCCGAGCATCGACCGAAGTCGGCACAGTCCTAGAGAACCACCTGTGGGACGGTCGCCTTGATCGCCGGAGCCAGATCGACGAGCGGGTTGACCTCGGGGGCGTAGGCCGAGGGAACGGTCACTTCGACATTGGTGACGCGGTCGAACGTCGTGAATCGGTAGCCGCCCGCGACGGGTTCGAGATACCAATCGACACCGTCGACCCCGACCAACTCGGAGTCGGGCCGGTAGGAAGCCGGCTGCGGGACGCCGCATCGCAGCACGATCGCCGGATCACCCCACGCATCGGTGGCGGGACTGGTGGGCGAAGTCCGTCGAATCCGTTGTCCGGACACCTCCAGCGGAAGTTGTGTCCGGAGTTCCAGGCACTCCCGGGGTGCGTCGGCGACCGGTGTCACGGCCACCGGGGCTGCGCAGCCCGCCACCAGCACCGCACCGAGACCGATCAGCACCGGCGGCAGGACCCTCGATCGAGGCATCAGTGTCGCCATGGCGTGCTAGAGGCGGACGACCTGGCAGGTCAACGTCCGGGTGATCCCGGGAACCTTCTGGATTCGGCCCACGACCATCCGGCCCAGCTCGTCGCCGTCGGCAGCAGTCGCGCGGACGATGACGTCGTACGGTCCGGTGACATCCTCTGCGCTGGTGACGCCGGACAGGCTGGCGATCTCGTCCGCGACCTCCCTGGACCGTCCCACCTCTGTCTGCACGAGGACGTACACGTGGATCGATTCGCCGGTCATGACTTGCGCCTCCTACAGATCAGTGACCCCTGAGGGTAGCGTGGCCGCGACGAAAGGTTGCCCAGTGGAGAACAAAGTGCCCGCTCGTGCGGTTGCCGACGTCGGTGAGTTTGAGCTCATCGCCGTCATGACCGAAGGTATGCCCCAGCCTGGTTTCGTCGAGGTGGGCCTCGGTGACGACGCTGCGGTTCTGGGTCTCACCCGAGGTCGCGCGGTTGTTTCCACCGACATGCTGGTGGAGGGCCGCCACTTCCGTCGGGCCTGGTCGAGCGCTGAGGACATCGGTCATCGGGCGGCTGCGGCCAACCTCTCCGACATCGTCGCGATGGGGGCGGATCCGAGGGCATTGCTCGTTGCCGTCGCGTTACCGGAAGACACCGAGGTTCAGTGGGCCGCGGACCTGCTGTCCGGGATCCAGGCGGAGTGCGCCGAAGTCGGCGCCGCAGTGGTCGGCGGCGACACCTCTTCGACGGAAGGGGGAGTGGTCATCGCGATCACGGCGATCGGTGACCTGGGGGAGCGGGAGCCGGTTCAGCGGGGCGGTGCGCGGCCCGGCGATGTGGTCGCCCTGGCCGGTCGCCAGGGTTGGGCCGCAGCAGGACTGACGGTGCTGAGTCGCGGGTTCCGGTCTCCCCGCGTGCTGGTGGATGCCCTTCGACGTCCGGAACCGCCCTACTCGTCCGGTCCCGAGGCGGCGCGTGCCGGGGCCACCTCGATGGTCGACGTGAGCGACGGACTGGTTGCGGATCTGCGACACATCGCGACCGCGTCGGGGGTGGGAATCGCACTCGACACGGGCCGACTTCCCATCGACGCACCGCTCAAGGACACTGCCACTGCCTTCAGTTCCGACCCGTTGACGTGGGTGCTGACGGGCGGAGACGATCACTCCCTGGTCGCGACCTTCCCGATGGACGTCCCGTTGCCGCCGTCCTTCACCCGTATCGGCCTTGTCGTGGAAGGCGGACCGACGGTGACCGTCGATGGGGAGGAATTCCTCGGATACGGCGGTTGGCAGCACTTCGGCAATTGAGAACGCCAGCGGGATCCTTCCCCGCACGCGACCCGAACCTGGTTCGGGGTGCCACGCCCGTTCCGGGCGACAAGCCGGGCTAGCGGCTGACCTTGCCTGCCTTCAGGCAGGACGTGCAGACGTTGACACGCTTGGTGGACTTGCCCACCGTGGCCCGCACCGATTGGATGTTCGGGTTCCAGCGGCGCTTGGTGCGGCGATGGGAGTGGGAGATGGAGTTGCCGAAGCCGGGCCCCTTGCCGCAGACATCGCAGGTAGCAGCCACAGTGATCTCCAGAGTTCGATGGGGCGAGTAGGTGAGACGTACTTTCCGAATATGGTAGCGCGCACGGGGCCACGCGGGCCGAGCGGGTGGTGTCCGACAGGTGGGATTGCCTAGGGTGGGGTCCCTATGCACACCTACCTCGATGCCGACGTCGTTCAGGCCTGGGCTCACAACTCCGTGGAGTTGCTCGGCCGTGAGCGCGCTGAGATCGATGCCCTCAACGTCTTCCCGGTTCCCGACGGCGATACCGGGACGAACCTCTATCTGACCCTGGAGGCCGCCGCCGAAGCGCTCGACTCCTCGAGTGCGACAGCTGGCTCCGCAGATGCTGGCACAGATGCCGCGCTCTGCGAGGCCGTGGATAGTTTCGCCCGGGGTGCGTTGCTCGGAGCTCGCGGGAATTCCGGGGTGATCACCAGTCAACTGCTCCGTGGATTAGCCGACGCGATCTGCGATGCCGAACCCGGCAGTCCCCGCGACGGGCACGCCCTTGCGGCGGCACTGGCCTGCGCCAGCGAGTCCGCCTACAGCGCTGTCGCCGTGCCCAGGGAGGGGACTGTCCTGTCGGTCGCCCGTGGGGCCGCGGAAGGCGCCGCACTGGCGGGTTCGGACCTAGCGGAGGTCGCGCAGGTAGCGCTGGCGTCAGCCCGCGAAGCCCTGGCGAGGACGCCGGACCAGCTCCCGGTACTGCGTGATGCCGGAGTTGTGGACGCCGGCGGCCAGGGGTTGGTGGTGTTGCTCGAGGCCCTCTACGACGCCGTGAGTGACACCACTCGAAGTCCCCGGAAGCCTGGACCTACTGTGCGGCCGACCGCGCACACCCCTGTTCCCGGATACACCGGTCCGGAATATGAGGTGATGTACCTGCTCGACGCCCCAGACGATGCGGCAGCGACGTTGCGCAGTCAATTGAACGACCTGGGCGACTCAGTGGTGGTGGTCGGTGGTCGAGGACTGTGGAATGTGCATGTTCACGCTGACGACGTCGGTGCGGCGGTGGAGCGCGGTGTCGAGGCGGGATCGCCGCACCGTATCCGTGTCACCAGGCTGCTTGAGGCCGACTCACTGCGCAGTCAGGGTCGAGGCGAGATGCACGAGCGGGCCCTCGTCGTCGTTGCCCACGGTGATCCGATGGCCGAATACCTGGAGGCCGCCGGCGCCACCATCGTGCGGGCTCGGCCCAGAGGTCGACCTTCGACGTCGGAACTGCTCGATGGCGCCCGCAGGGCGGCCTCCCATGACATCGTGTTCCTTCCCAGCGACAGCGACACCCTGCCGGTGGCAGAGGCCGCCGCGTCGGCGGCGCGCGATCTGGGGTTGCGAGCCAGCGTGGTGCCCACCCGGTCGGTGGTGCAGAGCCTGGCCGCAGTCGCCGTGCATGATCCGGATGCCCGATTCGACGATGACGTCATCGCCATGGGGCGGGCCGCCGGCGCCACCCGCTACGGCGCCGTCACCGTTGCCGCCCGCGAGGCCATCACCAGTGCAGGCACCTGTCACCCCGGCGACGTTCTGGGTCTGGTCGATGGTGACATCGCCGTGATCGGGGCCGATGTCGCGGAGGTCGCCGGATCGGTGGCCGACCGTCTTATCGGCGGTCGGACGGAACTTCTGACAATCGTTTCCGGCAAGGACGCCACACCCGCGCTCATCGACAGCCTCCGGGCGAGTGCCTCGGCAGACCGGCCATACCTGGAGGTGGAAGTCATCGACGGCGGCCAGGAGAGTTGGCCGTTGATCCTGGGCGCGGAATGACGTGAGCGATCTCGGCGAGGATCTGAGAGGCATAGTCGGCGGGCGCACTTACGAGAGGCTCCACAAGGCGTTCGGGATGCGGACCGCCGAGGACGCCTTGCGGCACTACCCCCGCAGGTACCTGACCCGTGGTCAGCTGTCCGATCTGGCGTCCCTGCGAGTGGACGATGACGTCACGGTGATGGCCAGGGTCGCCGGGGTGAAGGCCAGGTGGGGTCGACCCCGCGGCGGTAAGCGGACCCACGTTCTGGAAGTCATCGTCACCGATGGTTCCGGTCAACTCTCGTTGACGTTCTTCAACCAGGCCTTCCGGGAGCGGCAGCTGAGCCTCGGCCGGCTCGGATTGTTCTCCGGCAGGGTGGGGGAGTTCAGGGGAAAGCGGCAGTTGTCCCATCCCGCGCTGTTGCTGTTACCCGACGATGCCGACGAGGTCGATCCGGAGGCGGTGGCCGCCTTCGCGCGGTCTGTCATCCCGATTTACCCGGCTGCGGCGGGCAGCCCGAGCTGGCGAATCGCCAGCGCCATCGGCATGGTCCTGCCTCTGGTGGACGGGGTGGCCGATCCGATTCCGGAGCGGATCAGGTTGCGCCGGGGGCTGCCGGGGATCGCCGAGGCATTTCGCTCGGTACACACGCCCGAGTCGATCGAGGCGGTCGAACCCGCCCTGCGGAGGCTCCGTTGGGAGGAAGCCTTCGTTCTGCAGTGTCTGCTGCTGCAGCGCCGGGCTGCTGCCCGCGCTCAGACAGCGCTACCGCGGCGCGAGGTGCCCGGTGGTCTGGTGGCCAAGTTGGACCAGGCCCTGCCCTTCCGGCTGACCGAAGGTCAGGCCGCCGTGGCCGAGGAGATCCGAACGGACATGGCTCACGAGCACCCGATGATGCGGCTGCTGCAGGGTGAGGTGGGCTCGGGTAAGACGGTCGTGGCGCTTCGGGCCATGCTCGCGGCGGTCGATTCCGGGGCGCAGGCGGCGTTGCTCGCCCCCACCGAGGTCCTTGCGGCCCAACACCACCGGGGCATCGTCGAGTTGCTCGGTCCGATGGCCGAGAAGGGAACGCTGACGGCAGCTGAGGGCGGCACGTCGGTGGTCCTGCTGACCGGGTCGCAGACCACGGCGGAACGTCGGGCCGCTCTGCTGCAGATTGCGAACGGCGACGCCGGCATCGTTGTGGGAACCCACGCCTTGATCTCTGAGAAGGTCGACTTCTTCGACCTCGGACTGGTCGTCATCGACGAGCAGCACAGGTTCGGGGTTGAGCAACGCGCGCAACTGCTGGACAAGGCGCACCCCGGGACCCGTCCGCACCTGTTGGTCATGACTGCGACGCCGATTCCGCGCACCGTGGCAATGACGGTCTTCGGCGACTTGGACGTATCGACGCTGCGGGAGTTGCCGGCGGGGCGGGCGCCGATCACCACGCATGTCGTGCCGGCACGCGACCGCCCGGCTTACCTCACCCGCACGTGGGAACGCGTGAAGGAGGAGGTCGCCAGCGGCCACCAGGTCTACATCGTCTGCCCCCGGATAGAGGCCAGCGAGGAGCAGGAGGCCTCGGATCGCCCCGCCGACTACCCGCCCACGGCGGCGGTGCCGGCGATGGCCTTCCTGCAGCAAGGTCCCCTGGCCGGGCTTCGAATCGGGTTGCTGCACGGAAAGCTGTCCCCGGGAGAGAAGGACGCAGTGATGTCGGCGTTCGCGGCTGGACCCGCGAGCCCTGACGGGATCGATGTGCTGGTGTCCACGACGGTCGTTGAGGTCGGGGTCGACGTGCCGAACGCCACAATGATGGTGATCCTGGACGCCGACCGGTTCGGGGTGTCCTCGCTACATCAGTTGCGGGGACGGGTCGGGCGGGGTGAGGCGGCCGGTCTCTGCCTGCTGGTCACTGGACTTGGCCCAGACGCACCGGCGCGTGAACGGCTGGCCGCTGTGGCGGCGACCACGGACGGATTCGAACTGAGCAGGATCGACCTGGCGGCGCGTCGTGAAGGCGATGTGCTCGGCGCCTCTCAGTCCGGCAGATCGAATTCGCTCCGGCTGCTGTCGGTCCTCGAAGACGAGGACGTTATCGCAGAGGCCCGGGAGGACGCTGAGGCGCTGCTGGCGGAGGACCCTGCGCTGACGGGACACGCTGGTCTGCGGGAAGCGATGCGCCGGGCGGCCGAGCGCGATGAGACCGAGTTCTTGGAGAAGACGTGACGAGGATCATCGCCGGGAGCGCACGAGGGCGCAGGCTGGCAGTGCCACCGGCCGGTACGCGCCCAACCACGGATCGGGTTCGGGAGGCACTCTTCTCGGCCCTGGAACACCGGCTGGGTTCGTTCGACTCGCTGGTGGTTCTCGACCTGTTCGCCGGGTCGGGGGCGCTTGGGCTGGAGGCCGCCAGTCGGGGGGCGGCCGGGGTTCTCCTGGTGGACGACGACCAGCGGGCAGTCTCCGTGTTGAACCGCAACGCGGCCGCGGTGGGGTCCGATGGCGTGCGGGTGGTGCGCCGGGATGCCTGGCACCTCGGGAGCCGTGAGCGGGCGGTTCCGGATATGCCCCCTGCGGAAGTAGTCCTGCTCGATCCGCCGTACGAGGACTCCGCGGAGCGCTTGGCGAATCTGCTCGCCAGGTTGGCCCAGGACGGGTGGCTGGCGAGCGATGCCCTGGCCGCGGTGGAACGCCCGGCCCGCGGCGGCGGGTTCCCTTGGCCTACCGGCTGGGAGAATTTGGGGGATCGCCGTTACGGGGAAACCCAAATTTCGCTCGGACGTTGGGTAGAGTCGCCCCTGACTGCCCGCGCGGAGAGGAGCCCCACGTGAGACGCGCCGTCTGTCCTGGCTCCTTTGACCCTGTAACCAACGGTCATCTAGACATCGTTTCGCGGGCTTCCGGCCTGTTCGATGAGGTGATCGTGGCGGTGCTCATCAACAAGAGCAAGGCTGGCCTGTTCGCCATCGACGAGCGCATCGAGATCCTCGGGGAGGTCACCGCTGGCCTGCCCAATGTGCGCATCATGAGCTTCCACGGTCTGCTGGTCGACTTCTGCGCCGAACATGACGTCCGGGCGATCGTCAAGGGCCTGCGGGCGATAAGTGACTTCGACTATGAGTTGCAGATGGCCCAGATGAACCACCGGTTGTCGGGGATCGACACCCTGTTCATGTCTACCAATCCGTTGTATTCGTTCCTGTCGTCGAGCCTCATCAAAGAGGTCGCAACGTATGGCGGCGACGTGTCCGCACTGATACCGGCGTCGGTGGCACCCCGGCTCGACGCGAAACTGGCTGAGCGGCGCGCGGCCGCTGCGAAGGGGGTTGACGGATAGATGGAGATCTTCGATCGGATCGACGACATGGCTGACCTCATCGAGGGCGCGAAATCGATGCCGCTGTCCCAGTCGTGTGTAGTCCCCCGCGGCGAGGCCCTCGATCTGCTGGAGGACGTTCGAGCCGCGGTTCCCGAAAGTGTGCGGGAGGCCGATGTGCTTCTGCGTCGCCGCGACGACATCCTGGCTGACGCCAGCCGCGAGACCGAGGCCATGGTGGCCGCTGCGCGGGTGGAGGTCGCACGGACGCGCAGCGAAGCCGCCGACGCCGTCGAGCGGGCCCGGGCGGACGCTGCCCGTGAGGCTGACCGGATAGTTGCTGAGGCGCGGGCCCGGGCGGAACGGCTGGTGGCGCACCACGAGATCCTCGCCGAGGCCCGGCAGCAGGCGGCGGACCTGATCGCCGACGCCCGCCGGGACTGCGACGACATCCGGGCCCGAACCGATTCCTACCTCGAGTCAAAGTTGGGACACACCGAGGATGCCCTCGGCGCTGCCCTGGACGAGATCCGGCGCGGTCGGGCTCAGGTGCAGCGGCGGATGGACACACCGCCGGTAGTCACCAGGAGTGCCGATCCGATGGACGACTTCTTCGATATCGAGTCCGCCGGCGGGTTGTCGGGTGGCCGTTCGCGGTCGCGCCGTTAGCGAAGCCGGGGATTCGGCAAGATGGTCAATTCTCACAGTCATGGACCGGACCCGACCGACCCGGCGGTGATAGACGTCCACGACTTCCGCAGCGCCGGCTCGATGAAGCGAATCAGCCGCACCGTGCCGGCGGCGCCGGATCTCGGCAACGCGGTCATCACCGTGCCGGAAGACTCGCCGATCGAGGTCGACCTTCTGCTCGAGTCGGTCATCGAGGGGGTGCTCGTCAGCGGAACGGCTCGGATGTCGGCGACCGGAGATTGCAGCAGGTGCCTGGAACCGGTCATCCTGCCGGCGGAGTTCGACTTCTCAGAACTGTTCGCCTGGCAGGAACCGCCGCCGGAGGAAATCTCCGATACCGACGAGCCGCTGCCACTGATCCAGTCTGGTCTGATCGACCTGTCACCCCTGCTGCGCGACGCCATTGTGCTGGGGTTGCCGCTCGCCCCGGTGTGCGAGGAGTCGTGTCCGGGTCTATGCGTGGAATGCGGAATCAAACTCGCCGACGATCCGGGGCATCGTCATGAGGTCACCGATCCGCGTTGGGCGGCCCTCGGCAACCTCGATCTGCCAGCCGATGACGGGCCGACTTGACCCATTTGGGATACTTGTGGCAAGTCCGTGCCCGACCTGAGTGCCGTCGGGCAAATCCAGTTCCCCGACGACCTGTCAGCCCGTGATTCCATGCGGGCACATACGAAAGGAATACCGTGGCTGTCCCGAAGCGGAAGATGTCCCGGAGCAACACCCGCGCGCGCCGCTCCCAGTGGAAGGCCGGCCACATCACGCTGGTCAACTGCGATCGCTGTCGAGCGAAGAAGTTGCCACACACCGCGTGCCCCGAGTGCGGCACCTACGCCAAGCGCCAGGTCCTCGACGTCTGACAATGAGCACGCCCATGGTGCCGCAGCAGGGGTCCGTCGACGCTGCGGCTCTGTCGGCGGTGACGGCCGCCCTCGGACGGGTTCTCGACATGGACCCGTCCAGCTTCCGTTCTGACACGCCGCTGACCGATGTCGGCTGCGACAGCGTCGGCATCATCGCTTTCGTCGACGTGCTGGCCGAAGACGCCAACATCGAACTGGATTCCGCCGGCCAGGACATCGATGAGGCCTTGCTTGTGTGTACCACCGTCGGGGACCTCGTGGAAGTCACCGCCGCCGCCCTGGAACGCGGGGGACGGGTGGGGGCGTCGTGGGAACTCGGCCCGGCATGAGTGTCCAGGACCGGGCCGATGCAGTGGCGCGGTTGCGCTCGACGCTAGGTGTTCACATCGACCCGGAGCTGCTCGACCTGGCGATGACCCATCGTTCGTACGCCTTCGAAGCGGGTGGTCTCCCCACGAATGAGAGGCTCGAGTTCCTCGGCGACGCCGTGCTCGAACTCATCATCACGAGACGGCTGTATCTGACCCACCCGGAGCGTCCGGAGAGTGAGCTGGCCAAGATGCGCGCCTCTGTGGTCAACGCCCGGGCCCTGGCGTCGGTTGCTACTGCTGTCGGGGTCGGGGAGTGCGTCTACCTCGGCCGTGGCGAAGTGACTAGCGGAGGGGCGCAGAAGCCGTCCATCCTCGCGGACACGATGGAGGCCGTTATTGCATCGGCCTACCTCAGTTCCGGCCTGGAGGCCACCGAGGACATGGTGCTTAGGCTGTTCGAGCCGCTGATCGATCGGGCCGCCGATCTCGGGGCGGGTCTCGATTGGAAGACGAGCCTCCAGGAGCTGACGAAGCGACTGGGACTGGGGGTACCGGACTATCAGGTGACCGCCGAGGGGCCGGATCATGCGAAGCATTTCCAGGCCGAGGTCCACATCGGCGGCAGGGTCCTCGGCGCGGGCGACGGCAGCTCGAAGAAGTTGGCGGAACAGCACGCCGCGGAAGCCGCCTGGCAGGGCCTGAAGGGCGAGGGCGGTGAGGCCGACGCGGTTCAGGCCGACGCGGTTCAGGCCGACGCCGTCGAAGCCGACGCCGGTGAGGCCGACGTCGTCCAGGCCGACTAGTGCCGGAGCTCCCTGAGGTCGAGGTCGTCAGGTCGGGTCTGGCCCGCTGGGTTGTGGGTCGGCGCATCCTGGACGTCCGGGTGCTCCGCGATCGCGCTGTGCGTCGTCATCCAGCGGGCCAACGCGACTTCCGCGACCGCCTCCTCGGTGCCACACCGATGTCCGTCCAGCGACGTGGGAAGTTCCTCTGGTTGCCATTGGTGGGGCGCGACGAGGCGTTGGTGGCACACCTGGGAATGTCCGGCCAGCTCGTGCTTCCACCTGCCGGATCCCCGGCCGAACCCCACCTACGAGCCAGCTTCGAACTGGCGGGGGGATTGACCTTGCGGTTCATCGACCAGCGCACCTTCGGGTGGTTGGCTGTGGAGCCCATGCTCACGGGCAGAGGGGGGCGTGACGTCCCCCTCTCGGTCGCAGGGATCGCCCCCGACCCGTTCGAGGAATGCTTCGACCCGGCGGCCACCGTCACCGCGATCCGGCGTCGTCGCGGTCCGGTCAAATCGGCCCTGTTGGATCAGGGCCTGATCTCTGGCGTCGGCAACATCTATGCCGACGAGGCACTGTGGCGGGCTGGTCGGCATTGGGCGACGCCGGGGGAGCGGTTGTCCAGGCGGGACGCACTCGCCCTGCTCGACCACGTGCGTGCAGTCATGTCCGATGCCCTGGCTGAAGGAGGCACCTCGTTCGATCACCTGTATGTGAACGTCAACGGTGAGAGCGGCTACTTCTCCCGCGACCTCGCTGTCTACGGCCGGGACGGGCAAGAGTGTCTTCGCTGCGGTTCGATGATCGTGCGCGAGCCTTACGCGAATCGCTCAGCCTTCCGATGCCCCAGGTGTCAACGCCGACCCCGTTCGAGACGCCCGACCCGCTGACCGGCGACCGGAGTGGATTGGCGCACATTCAGCGCGGTGAATGGCCGTCGATGGCCTGCTCGCGCTATTCTGGATATATCGAACCGAGTCATTACTGACGGGTAGTGAACCTAGGTTCTCACTTCGAGAGTCGACTGACCCGGTCGCCGGAGTCTGACCTGAATGGAGCGTTATGGCCCGCGCGCTGTACGTAGCACCGACATCGCCAGAACTCGCCGCCCAAGTGGCATCCCTGCGGGCCCGCGTGCGCGAGTTGGAGGCCGAGGTCCAGAAGCTCCGGGCAGCTGACCTGCATGCCGAGCTCGAGGCCGAACTAGCTCTCGTGGCAGCCCCCAGTCCCGCAACCGCCTGAGTCGGGCGACGACACGAAACGAGCACGCCGGGCATTGCCGGGTGCCCGCGTTGCCGGCGGTTAGGCTGACCGAACTGCACCGCCACCGCCGGGAGCCCCCTTGTACCTCAAGTCGTTGACCCTCCGTGGGTTCAAATCCTTCGCCTCGGTGATGGGCGAGCAGGGCGCCAAGACCCTGCGCGGCGGCAAGATGGAGGACGTCATCTTCGCCGGCACCTCCGGCCGTGCCCCGCTGGGCCGTGCCGAGGTGACGCTCACAATCGACAACACCGACGGTGCCCTTCCGATCGACTACACCGAGGTCACCGTCACCCGCACCATGTTCCGCAATGGCGGAAGCGAATACGCCATCAACGGCGAAGGATGCCGGCTACTGGACGTTCAGGAACTGCTGAGCGACTCCGGCATCGGCCGGGAGATGCACGTGATCGTGGGCCAGGGCCAACTCGACGCGATCCTGCATGCCTCGCCGGAGGGGCGCCGCGGTTTCATCGAAGAAGCGGCCGGGGTACTCAAGCACCGCAAGCGCAAAGAGAAGGCTCTGCGCAAGCTCGATGCCATGCAGGCCAACCTCACTCGCCTGAACGACCTCACCACCGAACTTCGCCGTCAACTCAAACCCCTGGGAAAGCAGGCGCAGTTGGCTCGCCGCGCCCAAGTGATCCAGGCGGACCTGCGCGACGCAAGACTCCGACTGCTTGCCGATGACGTGGTGACCCTGTCGCAGGCCCTGGCCAAGGAGGAGTCCGACGAGGCTGCGATCAGGGCCCGCCAGGCCGAGGTGGAGCGTGACCTGGCGAGGGCAACGGAACGTGAGACCGTCATCGAGACGCAGGTCGCGGAGTCGGCACCCAAGCAAGCGCAGGCCCAGGAGACCTACATGGCCCTCGCGGGCCTGCGCGAACGCTATGCCGGTCTTCGGTCGGTAGCGGCAGAACGGGTGCGCAATCTGGCCGAGACCTCCGACCCGGAACCCGCGGGTGCGGATCCAGAGGAACTCGATCGGCAGGCCGGCATCGTCCGAGACGAGGCATTCGCTCTGCAGGGGCTCGCCGAGACCGGTCGACGCGAACTTGCCTCCGCCTCCGCGGCCCGGGTGGCGGCTGAGCAAGCGCTGGCCGCAGAGGAGGCCCGGCTGCAGGGATTGCAGCGGGCTGCTGCCGACCGACGCGAGGGCCTCGCGACCCTGGTCGGTCAGGTAGACGCAGCCCGATCCCGCAGCGAGGCCCGGAGGTCTGAGGCGCAGCGACTCCAGCAGGCGCGCTCAGAGGCCCTGGCTCGGGCGTCCGCCGCGCAGCACGAGTACCGAGCAATGGAGACCCAGATCACCGGTTTGGGCGAGGGCGAGGAGGGTCTCGATGCGAGATTCGAACACGCCCAGGAGGTCCTGGACAAGGTTGAGGCCGAGCTGCGTGACCTTCGGGCGGCCGAGTCGGAGGCGATGAGCAGGCGAACTGCGCTGACCGCACGGGTCGAGGCCCTGCGGATGGGGTTGTCGCGTAAGGACGGTTCAGCAGCGCTGCTCGCCGCCGACGCCGGGATTTCTGGCGTTCTCGGGTCGGTGGCCGCCATGATCCGGGTCGAGCACGGCTTCGAAGCCGCCGTCTCAGCCGCCCTGGGACCGGCCGCTGAAGCCGTTGCGCTCAACGATCCGGACTCTGCCGTCGCAGCCATCTCCGAACTCCGAAGGTCCGAGCAGGGACGGGCGCAGATGCTGCTCGCCTCCGACCGTTTCGACACCGGCCCATGGCCGGACCTGCCACCCTACGCCCGCTATGCCATTGACGTCGTGGAGTCGCCCGCGGAACTGCGGGCTGGCCTCGTGCGGCTGCTCGAGCGGGTCGCGGTCGTCTCTGACCTCGCCGCAGCGCGGAGCCTGGTGGAGTCGTCGCCGGTCGTGGCCGTTACCCGCGAGGGCGACGTGCTGGCGCGCGGCTTCGCAGTGGGCGGCTCTGATCGAGCCGAAAGCCTGCTGGAAGTGCAGGCGGCCCATGACGAGGCCGCCGAGGAACTCGCCGAGGTCGTGCACGCTCTGGAGCGGCTGAACTTCGACATGGTCGCACTTCAGAGTCGACGCGACGCAGCAGCATCTGACGCAGAGGCCGCGCTGGAACGTCTGCACGACTCAGACGCCCGGATGGCTGCGGTGGCTGAGCAACTAGGCACCCTGGGCTCCGCGATCAGGGCTGCCCAGGCTGAGGCCGCCAGACTGCTGACCGCTGCCGAAGCTGCGGCCGAGGCAGCCGCTTCCGATGAGGCGACAGTCGCCCAACTCGAGCAACGGCTGGCCGAGGCGGAGGCCGAGCCCGACGTCGTGGTTGACGACGGCCGCGGGGACCTGCTGCTGGACCTCGAGAGGTGCCGTGGCATCGAGGTTGACTCCAGGCTTCAGTTGCGCAGCGCGGAAGAGCGACAGGAGGCGGCAGCCGCACGCGCCAATGAACTCGAGACGACGGCACGCAGGGTGCGCGCACAGCGGCAGGAGGCCCTACGCCGCCGCGAACGGCGCCTGCGTGAGGCGGCAGTGGCGCGCGACGTGCTGACCGCGATCGACATGATCGAACCCCGGCTCGAGGAATCCGTGGCGTTGGCGAGAGACGAGCGCGAGGCGGGCGAGCTGGCGCGTACTTCCCGGGACGCCGAACTGCGCGAGCTACGCGCCGTCATCCGCGAGTTGGTCGCGGAAGCCGACAAGTTGACCGATTCGGTGCACCGCGACGAGATGGCGAAGACCGAGCAGCGCATGCGCATCGAAGCAGCGCAAGAGCGCGCCCTGGCCGATTTCGGGGTGGACGCCGAGACACTGGTCGCCGAGTACCACCCTGATCTGCCGGTCCCGCCGTCGGACATCTCTGCCGGCGACGCGGAGGATCTCACCCCGGAGGACGTGTCGGCGCTCGCCGATCCGGTGCCCTACGTACGGGAGGAGCAGGAGGCGCGTTTTCGGAAGGCCGAGCGTGAGCTCGCCCTGCTGGGCCGCGTCAACCCGCTGGCGCTGGAGGAGTTCTCGGCGATGCAGGAGCGTCAGGCCTTCCTGACCGCGCAATTGGAGGACCTGAAGGCCGGCCGGGAAGACCTTCTCGGAATCATCGCCGATGTCGACGCCCGGGTTGAGCAGGTGTTCACCGAAGCGTTCCAGGATGTCGCGCGCGAGTTCGAGGGAGTCTTCGCACGGCTATTCCCCGGCGGCGAGGGTCGGGTCGTTCTGACGGATCCTTCCGATCTGCTCAACAGCGGGGTCGAGGTTGAAGCGCGCCCACCCGGCAAGCGCATCAAGCGGCTGAGTCTGCTCAGCGGCGGTGAGCGATCGCTCACCGCGGTGGCATTCCTCGTGGCCCTGTTCAAGGCCCGACCGAGTCCGTTCTATCTGCTGGACGAGGTAGAGGCCGCCCTTGACGACGTGAACCTCGGGAGACTGCTCGACATTCTCGAGGAGCTGCGTGCCACCAGTCAGTTGCTGGTCATCACACACCAGAAGCGCACCATGGAGATCGCCGATGCGCTGTACGGAGTGACCATGCGCGACGGCGTCACCCAGGTGATCAGCCAGCGGCTCCGAGAGTCCGCCTGACTCCATCGTCGGACACCGCGGCCCATTGGTGAGCGGTGAATGGCTCGGCACCCGGTCGGGCAGCCCGACTGCGGCCCCCTACGCGGCGGCCGAACCAAGCGGGAGTGCAAGGATTGTGACCCGTGAACACCCTCGTGATTGTCCTGATCGTTCTGGCCGTGCTACTCGTCGGCGGTGGTGCCACCGCGGCACTGGTACGTAGTCGTCGCAAGCGGGCACTCACCGCGGCTCCACCCAGGCCGGGCATCGACTACGCACCGGGCGTGGGCGACGACGACACCGTCCCACGCGACACTGAGCGGCGCGCCATCGAGGACGTTCCGCTCGGGGGAGTCGCCACGCTCGAGCCGCCCGCGGAGCTCGAGGTTGTCGAGGAACTCGAGGTGCCGCTGCCGTCCGCCGGGCGGTGGACCAGGCTGAAGGCACGCCTCGCCCGGTCGAACTCGGCCCTGGGCAAGGCTTTGCTCAGTCTGCTGAGTTCGGACAACCTCGATGAGGGAGCCTGGGAGGAGATCGAGGACACGCTGCTGATCAGCGATCTCGGGGTCGCCCCCACCGGCGAGTTGGTGGAGGCGTTACGGACCCGGGTGCGGGTCGAAGGGACCGACGACCCGCAGCGGGTGCGCGAGATGTTGCGCGAGGAACTCCTGAAGCTCGTCGATCCGACGCTGGACAGGTCGCTGCACACCCACAACGAGGAGGGGCCCGCGGTCCTGTTGGTCGTGGGTGTCAACGGCACCGGCAAGACAACCACGACCGGCAAGATCGCCCGGCTGCTGGTGGCGGACGGCCAGACCGTCGTCCTCGGAGCGGCGGACACCTTCCGGGCGGCAGCATCGGAGCAGTTGCAGACCTGGGGCGACCGGGTCGGAGCGACCGTTGTCCGGGGCGACGAAGGGGCGGACCCGGCGGCAGTGGCTTTCGATGCGGTCCGCGACGGTATCGCGGACCAAGCAGATGCGGTCATCATCGACACCGCCGGCCGACTGCACACCAAAGTTGGACTGATGGACGAGCTGGGCAAGGTCAAGCGGGTTGTGGAGAAGCAGGCGCCAGTCGACGAGGTGCTGCTGGTACTGGATGCCACCACCGGCCAGAACGGACTCACCCAGGCGAGGGTCTTCTCCGATGTGGTCGACATCACCGGGATTGTGCTGACCAAACTCGATGGCACCGCCAAGGGCGGGATCGTGGTCGCGGTGCAGCGGGAGCTGGGCGTGCCGGTGAAGTTGGTGGGCCTGGGTGAAGGGCCCGACGATTTGGCCCCGTTCGAGCCGACGGAGTTCGTCGACGCCCTGCTGGACTGAGCACGGCCCTTGCCGGGCCGTAACACAACGGCAACACAACGCGGTCAAACGTCACAGGTGTGAAACCTGACCACCGTCTTCGAGTAACAGCCGCGGGTGAATCTCTTCCTGACCACGCAAATAGGGCGAGAGGAGAGCACAATGCCCGCAGTTAACAGTGGGGATACCGCATGGGTCCTCGTGAGTGCGGCTCTGGTGCTGCTTATGACACCAGCGCTGGCGTTCTTCTACGGAGGCATGGTCCGTATGAAGAGCGTCTTGAACATGATGATGATGAGCTTCGGGGCACTGGCACTGATCAGTGTCCTGTGGGTTCTGTACGGCTACTCGTTGGCCTTCGGCAACAGCGTCGGCGGAACCGGCCTGCTGGGAGATCCGACTGAGTATCTCGGGCTCAAGGGCCTGATGAATCCGGACTCGGTGTCCGGCACGGTGCCCTCGATGGCGTTCGTGGCATTCCAGGCAGTGTTCGCGATCATCACGGTGGCACTGATCTCCGGTGCGATCGCTGACCGTGCGAAGTTCGGCACCTGGATGGTCTTCGCGGGTATCTGGGCGACGATCGTGTACTTCCCGGTGGCGCACTGGGTCTTTGCATTCAGCAGCAAGGACGGCAGCTACACCGGTGGCTGGATCGCCAACAAACTCGGCGCGATCGACTTCGCCGGTGGTACCGCTGTGCATATCAACGCAGGCGCTGCGGGCCTTGCTCTGGCGATCGTGCTGGGCAAGCGGGTCGGGTTCGGCAAGACCGCGTTCCGGCCCCACAACGTCCCCTTCGTGCTGCTGGGCGCGGGCCTGCTGTGGTTCGGCTGG
>CAZKVQ010000037.1:0-29851 GCA_964556255.1 uncultured Actinomycetes bacterium | reverse complement strand
CCCGAACGTGCGGATCGGAAGTCCTTGCGACGAATGTGACTTGGCGGGACCCACTTGTATCGCTGTGCCCTTAGCATGATCGACACCATGACGTGGCTACATCCGTGGCGTCATGACGATCATCGGAGAGGGGGCAGGCACCCGATGGCGTCCCCGCCACCCGAGAGAAGTGATTCAGCCTCTGACGTCGACGTGGAAGAGCGTGCGGAGGCGCGCTGGCCGATGGCCCTTGCAGTCGTGGCGACGGCTATTCTCCATGCGTTTCTGCCGCCCGAGCTGAAAGTCCAGCCGGGTTTCCTCTTCCCGGTTGTCGTCGTGGGGCTGCTCGTCGTGCTCATCCTCGGTGATCCCGGACGAATCGACCGACGCAAGCCATGGTTGTCAGCGACAACTGCGACCCTGATCGGCGTCATCACCGTGGTCAACGGTTGGTCTGCGGTGCAGTTGATCATCGGCATCCTCGACGATGCGAGCCTCACCCAGCCCGATGAGTTGCTGTACAGCGGCGGAGTGGTGTGGTTCACCAATGCTGTCGCCTTCGCACTGTGGTTCTGGGACCTCGATCGCGGTGGCGCCGCCGCACGTGCACATCAGACCACTGCCAGTCCGGCGCTGCTCTTCCCCGAGATGATGCATCCGGAGTACGTGGCGGAGAATTGGTATCCGAAGTTCGTGGACTACCTGTCCTTCTCGTTCGCGACGGCGACTGCATTCAGTCCGACCGACGTGTCCGCGCTGCGAACCTGGGCGAAACTGCTCATGATTTGTGAGTCGCTGTTGTCGCTGGCCATCGGCGGACTGGTGATCGCACGCGCCATCAACATCCTCCAATAATCGCCCGCCGCCCAGATCGCTGCCCACGATTCGATTCCCCCACAACCAAAGGAAGATCCACATGCAGACAGCTCTCGTTACCGGTGCCTCCACAGGAATTGGCCTCGCCACTGCGGTCACGCTGGCGAAGTCCGGCTACACGGTCACTGCCACCGTGCGCTCCCTGGACTCGGCCGACGGTCTGCGCCGGGCCGCGGATGCGGCGGGAGTACAGCTTGCGATCACGGACCTCGACGTCACCGACCAGGATTCCGTCGACTCTGCGGTCGAGGGCGTTCTAGCCCAGCACGGTCAACTGGACGTCCTGGTCAACAACGCAGGCCGAGGGCGCGTGGGGACAACTGAACGGATCGACGTCGACCAGCTGCAGGCCACTTTGGACGTGAACCTCATCGGGGTGTGGCGCATGACACGGGCTGCTCTGCCACACATGCGCACCCGAGGGTCGGGACGCATCGTGACAGTCACGAGCATCGGCGGTGTCGTGGCGCAGCCGTTCAACGATGCCTACTGCGCGGCGAAATTCGCCGTCGAGGGCATGATGGAGTCGCTGGCGCCGGTTGCTGCTGAGTTCGGCGTCGACGTCATTCTGATCGAGCCCGGCGCGGTCGCCACCAACTTCGTTCAGAACGTCGACGGACTCAGCACAGTCGGCGATCCCGACGACCCCTACCTACCACTGCTGCAGACGTACCTGACGAACATGGCCGCAGTCTTTGACCAGGCGCAGTCGCCACAAGACGTCGCCGACGTGGTCTTGGCCGCGCTGACTGATGTCAGCCCAAAGCTGCGATATCAGACATCTGACAGCGTCACCGAGCGGGCAGCGACCAAACTCGCCGACACCACAGGATCTGAGGCATTGGAAGTCGCCCGGAAGCGACTGACCGAGAGCTAGCGAGGTTGCCCTCACGCGGGTAGCGGCGTGGGTAGAACTCAACTGGCGCGGTAAGTCGTCACTGGTTCGGAGTCCGCAGTTCGACGGGTCGCCTGCCCGTCCAACGGGCGAGCAGGGCTTCCAGCGGCCCCTGGTCGAATCGTCGAAGCCAAATCCTGGCGATCACGGCCAGCACCAGCCACGCGAGGATGCCCGACAACACGACAGGGAACGCGCCCCACTTCCCGAACGCGCCGAAGCCGTAGCCACAGAACAGCACCGAGAGCAGCACCGACTCCCCTATGTAGAAGGTCAGTGAAGTGCGGCCGGGAATCCCGGCGAAGGAGAGGGAGTGTGGGCGCGAGGCCAAGATCCACCCGAGCACACCAAGGTACCCGGCGGCCAGGATGGGTGCGGTGGCAAACACCACGACCGTCCCTAGGGCAGCCACCGTTGACGGTTCAGCAGCCTGCCCGTGGGTCGACAGAGCCATCACGCCAGCGACGATCTGCAGCGGCAGCCCGACCACCAAACCTATGATCGCCAATCGCTGCCACAACTCCTTCCGCTCCTGGGGGTCGGCGAGCACCCGATGGCGGGCAGACAGCAGTCCCAGGCAGAAGGCACCGAATGCCATCGCACCTTGCTGCACGAAGAGTGCGGCAAGAGCCAGCGGCAATGCCCGGAACCGCGCCAGGGCCGCATCCAGGAAACTCCCGTCCGTCAACGCTGCGTCCAGCGCACCAAGGGTGGGATTCGTCGGAGCAGTCAACGCATTTGGGTCAAGTTCGGCCAGTGGGCCGAGCAAGACGAAAGGCAACAGCACCCCGACGGCCAGGGCAATACCCACCGCCAACCGAAGGGCCCTGTCCGAACTCCGTGACAATGCAAGCAGGCCCACACCTAGCACCGCATAGGTCATGAGGATGTCGCCGATGTAGAAGAACACGGCGTGGATGAATCCGATGACGGCCAGACCCGCGAGGCGACGTCGGAATCGCCGACGGTCTGGCTGGCTCCCCTGCCGCAGGATGAACGCTGCGCTGTAGCCGAAGAGGAACGAGAACAACAGGTAGAACTTGCCCTGGGCGAAGGCAATGACGATGAAGGCCGTCACCGCATTGACTGGCCCTTCCAAGGAAGCGGCGGTGAAGCCGTCGACAGAGATGCCCAGCGGCGGCGCATTCACGGCAACGATTCCAAGCAGGGCAATCCCACGAAGCCGATCGGGGAAGACCTGCCGCGAAGGCGGATTGGCCATGCCGGGACCTTACACCGCGCCATTCTCAGCAGAGTGTCGACGAAGCCTGCCGGCGACCGCCCAGACTGTCCTGCCGGCATCACGCAGACGGTATCCCTCGGACTCCGAACCGAACCGCTGCTGGTCGTTCCGGCGGCCCGACGCGGAATGGAGTTCAACCATCTGCCTGGCTACGGCCGGAGGGGTGGCTTGCCCGAAGCGGACCTGCACCCTAGGCTCGCCGCATCCCTGACGAAGGCTGGTGCCGCATGACTTCCACGACGATCCGCCCTCGAACCATCACCGCCCTCACGGTGACGGTCGCGATGGCCTTGGCGCTACCCGCCTGTGGCTCGTCGGGCAGCTCGTCGCCGTCGTCCTCAAGCGCCTCCGGGTCAGGCGTCCCTGGCACCACCGAGGTGCAGACGGCCATGACGCAGTTGACCTCAGACGGCAAGGTGCCAGGTGTCATCGCGGTGATCCAAACGCCCGACCAGACGAGCGTGGTGACCGAAGGCAAGGCCGACCTGGCCTCCGGCGCCGCCATGACACCGTCGGCCAGCACACGCATCGCGAGCATTTCCAAGGCGTTCAACGGTGCGGTCGTCCTCAGTCTCGTCTCGCAGGGAAAACTGTCCCTCGATGCCAAGCTGGCAACCCTGCTGCCCACCGCGCCGGCGTCGTGGGGCCAAGTCAATCTCGGGCAGATCCTGCAGCACACCAGTGGCTTGCCGGACTACATCAAGAGCCCGGCGTTCATCGAGCAGTTCATCAAGGACCCGAAAGCTCCCAAGACACCGGAGCAACTGCTGACCTTCGTCGCCGACCAGCCACCGGCATTCCCGCCCGGATCGCAGTACCTCTACTCCGACACCGACAACATCGTCGCCGGGCTCGTCGCTGAGAAGGCATCGGGCAAGCCCTACAACACGCTCCTGCAGGACCTGGTGTTCGCACCGCTGTCATTGAAGAGCACGAGCCTGCCGGACACGGTTGCCCTGCCCGACGGCTTCATCCATGGCTATGCACCTGCAGAGGAGACAGACACCGCCTCTCCCGCCCCCTTGGTCTCCGCGGGCCCCGAAGACGTCAGCCAGGTAATCAATCCCACCCAGGCCTGGGCCTCCGGCGGCATGATCTCGACGACGGCTGACATGAACACCTTCATGCGTGGCTACGTCGCCGGGAAACTGTTCAGCCCAGCCGTGCGTCAGGCTCAGATGCAGTTCGTGCCAGGCGGCGGCGGTCCGCCCGGGCCGGGAACCAACTCCAGCGGACTGAGCATCTATCGCTACGAGACACCCTGCGGCACCTTCTTCGGCCACACGGGGAACATGCCCGGCTACACCGTCTTCGCGGCCAGTGACGCGACTGGCCAGCGCAGTGTGGCCGTGACCGCCAATACCCAGATGACCCCGAAGGGCGATCAGGCTACCTTCGACAAGCTGCTGGCCGTGCAGAATGCCGCACTCTGCTCGGCGAATGGCGGCTCCGCGTCACCGTCCACCGCACCGGTAAGCCCGGCCTCGCCGGGCGCGAGCGGATCATCCTCCTAGCGCCCTCCCCCATCGGACGGCGTTCCCCAGCCGCCGAAGTGTCCAATGAGCCCGAGTAACCCGTCCTGACCACGGAGAGAGGCACGCGGGGGTTCAATAGGCGTAGCGTTGGATGCGAAGTCGACCTGTTGAGAAGGCGGCGGTTCTGCGATGTCACACGAGCCCGACAGCGACTCTGGCGCACCGGTAGCCGAGCGGAGTCCCGAAAGCCCTCCGGTGCGACCGACCTTTCGAGCTGAGGCGGTCGCCGCCAACGAGTCGAGCGAGCGCCTCGACGAGTTGCTGCCGGTCACCTCGCTGCGGATCTGGCTGCTCGCTCTGGCTGCAGTCGTCATCATCGGCGCCGCCATCGCCTATACCGCGATCACCCCCCGCAACGTGACTGTCACCGGTGAAGGGCGGGTGGTCGGCGACGGAGGAATTGGGCTCGTCACGTCAACAGCGAGCGGCCAGTTCGGCAATTTCATGCTCCCCAACGGGACCAGGGTCAAGGCCGGGCAGAAGGTTGCCGAGGTCATCACCGCCACCGGACCGGTGCCACAGTTCACCCAGATCGAGGGAACACTGCTGGGGTACATCCCGTCGGCGGGCGCGCCGGTGAAAGTCGGCGATTGGCTGTCCCAGGTGACCCTCAAAGTAGACGACGGGAAGGTGGGGCTCATCACGGTTGCACCCGACCAGGCGGCCAAGGTTCAAGAGGGCCAACCAGTCACGGTGTCGATCACCGGCGGCCCGGTCGTGCAGGCGAAGATCGGGCCCAACCGGAGTCCGGTGCTCTCGGCACCTCGAGTCCAGGAGGGTTTGGGCACCCTCGATCCACCGGTCGGCCCGCGCGTGGTCATCGAGGTGATATTCGACAAGCCGGCCCCTGCCGGTTACGAGTTCCGCGGTGTCATCCTGGTCAGCGAACGCACGCTGCTGCAGCAACTCCTGGGGCTCTCGTGAGCACCACCTCCACCCCCGCGGCCCGACACCGCGTCAAGTCGCCCTCCCGACTTCAAATGGAAGCGACGGAGTGCGGGGCCGCCGCGTTGGGCATCGTGCTCGCGAACTATGGCAAATGGGTACCGCTGGAGGAACTGCGCGACACCTGCGGGATCTCCCGAGACGGCAGCAACGCACTGGCCGTCAAGAAGGCGGCGCAGCACTACGGGCTGAAGGTGACGGCCCGACGATGCACCCCCGACTCACTCAAGAAGATGACCATGCCCGTGATCATCTTCTGGCGTTTCAACCACTTCCTGGTGGTGGAGGGATGGTCGAAGGACGGGTGGTATCTGAACGATCCTGCGCTGGGACACCGAACCTGCAGTGAGTCCGAGTTCAGCGAGTCATTCACCGGGCTGGCCATGGAGATGGTTCCGGGGCCGGACTTCGTGACCGGGGGACGCCCCCCGCGACTCATGCGGCGCCTCGCCGGCTACTTGACCGGATCCCGGGACGGGGTCCTGCTGATGGGCCTGCTGGGACTACTGCTCGTCGTGCCTCAGATCCTCGTCCCCGGAATCGCCCGACTCTTCGTCGACTGGCTTCAGGGCGGCCCGGAGGTGGAAGTTCCCACCCTGCTCGCCGCCCTGATCTTTGCGGCCGTATTGCAGGCCTGCCTGATCGGTCTGCAGGGGGCCGTCGGCATGAGACTGGCTACCAAACTCTCGATAGTGCTGCAGTCCAAGATGGTGGCCCGACTGCTCAGCCTGCCAGCGGCCTTCCACGCCATGAGGGGTTCCGGCGCGCTGGCCCAGCGGGCGCTCCAGCCCACCATGGTGGCTGCCACCGTGTCCACGATGTTCTCCACGATGGCCGTGGGAGCTATCAGCAGCGTCACCGCAATCGCGCTGTTGGTGCTGGCATATCCGCCCGCCGGCGCAGTAGCGGTGATCGCGTTGGTCGTGCTCGTGTCGGCCATGATCATGGCGTCCCGCAGGCGCCGCGCTCTGGCGATGCGGATGGTGCGGGAACAGGTGGATGTCGCCACGGTCGCGGTGACATCTTTGAGCCAGATCGAGGTCATCAAGGCCTCAGGTGCCGAGGATCACGCAAGTTCGCGGTGGACCACAGCGCACAACCGGTTTCTGGCAGCGATGCAGCAGCTCGGCGAACGAACCGTCGCCCTGGACGTGTTGCCCAGCTTCCTGCTGACGGTGGCGAATGCGGGAGTGACCGTGGTCGGCCTGATGGGCGTGACCCAGGGACGCCTCAGCCTCGGCGGCTTCGTCGCCGTGCAGACACTGCTGGGACTGGCCCTGGCACCGGCGGCGATGGTGGTCGGTCAATTCCAGCGGGCCGAGACCCTCTCCGGGCAACTGGACCAGATCGACGATGTGCTGCACACGGAGGTACCGATCACCGCGGCGGTGGCGGAACCTTCGGCGGCTCCCGCCGTTCTCGTCGGGGACCTTCGGTTGACGGGTATCACGTTCGGCTACGACCCGAACCGGCCACCGCTGCTGGTCGACTTCGGATTGCACATCACCCCCGGCTCACGGGTGGCGCTGGTCGGCCCGAGCGGCTGCGGGAAATCCACCGTCGCGCGACTCGTGGTGGGGCTCTACGACCCGTGGGAGGGCGAGATCCTCATCGACGGCCGCCCCCGCGCCTGGTGGCCCGAGCAGGTGCTCTGCCGGGAGGTTTCGCTGGTGGATCAGGATCCCGTCATCTTCGCCGGCACGTTCCGGGACAACATCACGCTGTGGGATCCGACGATCGGCGACGCCGCCGTCGTCCAGGCGGCCAAAGATGCGGCCCTGCACGACGAGATCGCCCGTCGGCCGGGCTCCTACGAAGCGGAGCTTCGCGAGGGCGGCGGAGATCTCTCCGGGGGGCAACGGCAACGCCTGGAGATTGCCCGGGCGCTCGTGCGTGACCCAGCTCTGATCATCATGGATGAGGCCACGTCGGCCCTCGATGCCGCCACCGAGGCGCACATCGACGCCGCGATCAGGCGCCGCGGCGCCTCCAGCCTGATCGTTGCCCACCGACTCAGCACGGTTCGCGACGCCGACGAGATCATCGTGCTCGAACAGGGCACCGTCGTCGAGCGAGGGCGGCATGCGGACCTGATAGAGGTCGACGGACCCTATCGTCGGCTGGTGACGGCATGACTGCCGCAGCTCGTCGCGAAGTCGACGCCAACGAAGTCCTGACTCTTCCAGCCGGGCGATCCATCAGTGTGGTTTCCGGTACCGCCCTGGTCTTCGTGGTGCCGCGCGTCGCCGGCGGTCACGGCCGAAGGATTCCGCTGACCGAAGTGTCAGCCCCGGGCAATGTTGTCGGGGCGGACATCGACAATGCCGACATCATCGTCGTGGGGCTACCCGGAACCCAGGTCGAGGAACGATCGGGACGCGACGATGACGGGGCTCGCGCCACCGGCGCCGCCGCGGCCGCTGCGCTCTCGCGATCGGAGAGCGCAGCTGCGAACGCTGAAGAAACGATGGCACTCGCGAGTCATCACGATGAGCGGATGATCGACGACGCCCTGCTGGGACTCGCCGCCGCGGTACCGGGCGAGAAGCCCGACCTGCTCACCGGCACCGACCTGCCGGCGGACGTGGCGGTCGTTGACTTCATGGCACGCCAGATCGGACTTCGCCCCAATCCGTTGAGCCTTCGACGCGCCATGGCGGATGTCGAGATCAGCGACCGGGACGCCATCACCGCGCTTGCGACCGCTTCCGGCGCAGCAGTGCGGCGGGTTGAACTCACGCCCGTTTGGTGGCGACGCGAGGGGCCACCGGTGCTGCTGCAGGATCGGCACTCCGGCGACATCTCGGCCGCGGTGTGGCGTCGCGGCAGATATCACATCTGGGAGCCGGCGACCGGTCTGGCGACCGTGATCGACGACGGCTCCGCCGGTCGTTGGGGGCGCGACGCGATCCTGCTCGAACCGCTGCTGGATCCGAACCGTCCAGCGCGCATCCGGGATCTGCTCCGGCTGGGCGCCCGCGGCAGCAACCGCAGTCTGTGGCTGGTGGCGGGGTTGACCGCAGTAGTCGGGATCCTGGCTGCGGTCATCCCGATCGTTGCCGGACAACTGACCGCCACGGTCGCGGATCAGACGCGCTCCACTCTTGCAATCGTCGGCGTTGCTCTGGTGGCGTTCGCGGCAGGTGACATGGCGCTTCGCGCCGTGCGCTCCTATGCTCTGCTTCGGATTCGGGGCCGCGGGACGGCGGTCGCCGCAACCGCTGTCTGGGATCGACTCATCAGGCTGCCGATGTCGTGGCAGAACAGTCGAACGGTGTCCTCGCGGCTGACCGACGCCAACGCTGTCGATACCGCATCCAGCGCGATGCCCGACGCGGTGATCACGTCCCTGCTGGACATCTCGGCGGTAGTGGGCGCGGTAATCGGCGTGATGACCACGAGCTGGCCACTCGCGCTCGCGCTGTTGGCCTTCCTGGTGGTTCGTGCCCTGGTGGAGATGTCGTTGGTTCGCCGTGCAGCCCGCCTGACGAGGACTGCGCTCGACGCGATGACCGAGAGTCAGGCCGTGACGTTGGGCATGGTGTCGGGGGTCAACCGGCTACGGATCTCCGGCGCGATCGGACGCGCCTTCGCGCTGTGGGCCCGCGCCCAGGCGCAGACGACCTCGGTGGAAGTGCGGCAGCGACGCCTTGCCGTGGTCCAACAGATGACAGGAGCACTATGGCCCTCGATCGGCCTGGCGGTCCTGCTGGCGGTCACTGCCATCGCAGGCGACGACGTGGGAAGCCTGGTCACTGCACAGACGGCTCTGACGACCGCCACGGCAGCCGTTGCGGCGGCGGTAGCGTCCATCGGAGCGGGCCTTGCCGCTCGGGCCGTCTTGGAGCGGGCGCGCGCTGTGCTGACTGCAGCCCCTGAGTCGGGCACCGGTCAAGAAGTGGCCGAGCTTGCGGGCGCCCTCGACTTGCGAGACCTCGTCTTCAGCTACCGTCCAGACATTCCGCCGGTCCTGCAAGGCGTCAGCCTCTCCATTCCCGCGGGGGCCCACGTCGCACTCGTGGGTCCATCAGGGTGCGGTAAGAGCACACTCCTGCGACTCGTTCTCGGCCTCGAGGACCCTGACTCGGGGATTGTCGCGTTCGACGGTCGCGATCTTTCCGCCCTCGACCGTTCCTCTGTCAGACGCCAGATCGGCTCCGTGATGCAGTCATCCGCCCTGATGCCGGGCAGCATCCGGGAGAACGTCGACCTGGGGCGGGGACTGACAGCCACCGAGATCTGGACGGCGTTGGAGCAGGCCGCTGTCGCAGAGGACGTCCGCAACATGCCGATGGGCCTGGGGACCGTGGTGGTCGAGGGCGGCGGGACGATCTCGGGTGGGCAGCGCCAGCGGATCCTGCTGGCCAGAGCATTGGCGGGCCGTCCCCGGATGTTGATCCTGGATGAGGCAACATCGGCGCTGGACAATGTCAGCCAGGCCGCCGTGGTGGGCAACCTGGATCGGCTCAAGATCACCCGCTTGGTCGTGGCCCATCGCCTTTCGACAATCGAGCAGGCGGATCTGGTGGTGATGTTGGCGGATGGGCACGTTGTGGCCGAGGGCCGCTTCGACGACCTCATCCACGAGCCGGGGCCGTTCCGCGACCTGGTGCAGCGCCAGCGGGTGTGAACGTGCACAGGGAAACATCCCGAACCCGGGTCCCTCGCCGGTTACCGAAGGCATAGAGTCTCTCCTAGCAATCCCGCCATGGCCTACCCGCAGGAGGAACCACCGATGCTTCGACCGTCCACTACCACCCGTCGTGTTGCCATCGGGCTCGCTGTCGGCGCGGCCGCCTTCACCCTCGGTGCCTGCGGTGGAAGCAGCTCCTCCGGCGGCAGTTCCGCGTCCGGCTCCGCTGCAGCGCTGCCGACGGTGTCGGCGGATGCGACCCTGGCGTCGCAGGTACCGGCGAACATCAAATCGTCGGGCAAGCTGACGTTCGGAACGGACGCCTCCTACGCGCCCAATGAGTTCATCGCCGAAGATGGCAGCACCATCGTCGGCGTCGACGTGGACCTCGGCAATGCGATCGCTGCCCGGCTCGGGCTGCAGGGGCAGTGGTCCAACGCCAACTTCGACTCGCTCATCGTTGGTGTGACCAACGGCAAGTACGACAGTTCGATGTCGTCCTTCACCATCAACCCGGAGCGCGAGAAGCAGGTCAACATGATCAGCTACTTCAACGCGGGAACCCAGTGGGCGGTCGCCAAGGGTAATCCGGAGAACATCGCTCCCGACAACGCCTGCGGCAAGAAGATCGGCGTTCAGAAGGCCACGGTGCAGGTCGACGACATCACCGCCCGCAGCGCCGCCTGCACCAAGGCCGGCAAGCCCGCGATTGACATCCAGCAGTACAACCTGCAGTCGGACGTCACCACGGCGGTCGTCAGCGGCAAAGTCGACGCGATGCTGGCAGATTCCCCCGTGGTCGACTACGCGGTCCAGCAGACCGGTGGCAAGTTGCAGACCCTCGGTGATGTCTACGACTCAGCGCCCTACGGCGTCGTTATCCCCAAGAGTGAGACCGCGTTCGCAAAGACGATCCAAGGTGCCATCCAGTCTTTGATCGATGACGGCTCCTACCAGAAGATCCTGGACAAGTGGGGAGTCGGCAACGGCGCGATCAAGACCTCTGAGGTCAACCCCGCGTCCTAAGGTCGGGCGGACGGCGGCCGGCACACGGCACTCCCGCCTTCGGAGGATAGATGAGAACTGAGGATGCGACGAGGACGGCCCAAGGCGGGCGCCCTGAGGCGATAGAGGCGGTCCCCGTTCGCCATCCCGGGCGATGGATCGGCGCTGGCGTGATAGCGCTGTTCGCGGCGATGTTCGTGCATGGGGTTGTGACGAACCCCAACTGGGACTGGCCGCTGATCGGCGAGTGGATCTTCTCGCCGCCGATCCTCAAAGGCGTCGGGGTGACGATCGTTCTCACCATCCTGTCGATGATCATCGGGTTGGTCTTGGGCATCGTGCTCGCCATCATGCGACTGTCCCCCAACCCCGTATTGAGCAGTTCGGCTTGGGTCTTCATCTGGGTCTTCCGGGGTACTCCGGTGTATGTCCAGCTGTTCCTGTGGGGCAACATCATCGCCCTCTATCAGCACTTCGCCCTGGGCATCCCCTTCGGCCCCGAGATGATCACCTTCGACACTGAGACCCTCATCCCGGTGTTCGTGGCGGCACTGCTTGGACTTGGCCTCAACGAAGCCGCGTACATGTCCGAGATCGTCAGGGCGGGCATCATCAGCGTCGACGAGGGGCAAGAGGAAGCAGCCACGGCTCTGGGGATGAGTCGGATGCAGACCCTGCGCTTCATCGTGTTGCCACAGGCGATGCGGGTGATCGTGCCACCGACCGGCAACGAAACCATCAGCATGCTGAAGACGACTTCGCTGGTCGGGGTCATCCCGTTGACCACCGAGTTGTTCTTCCAGGCTGGGGACATCGGAAACCGGTTGTTCAAGCCGTTCCCGATGGCCATCATGGCCAGTCTCTGGTACCTGGCACTGACATCAGTGCTGATGGTTGGGCAGTACTACATCGAGCGGTACTACGGCAAGGGCGCCATGCGCGACCTGCCACCCACGCCCTTCCAGAAGCTCAAAGCACGGCTCGGGATAGGCAGCTGAACAATGGACCCGCTTCCACCATCACCCGATCTGATGGTCAAGGCTGAACAGGTACACAAGTCCTACGGCCGGCATGAGGTGCTCAGAGGCATCGACTTCGAGGTCAGGACCGGGGAAGTGGCCTGCATCGTCGGCCCCTCCGGCGGCGGCAAGTCGACCTTCCTGAGGTGCGTCAACCACCTCGAGAAAATTGACGCCGGCCGACTCTGGGTCGGCGGCGACCTCATCGGCTACATCCAACGTGGTGGGAAACTCCACGAGATGAAGGACAAGGAAGTCGCAGCGCAACGCCGCAGCATCGGCATGGTCTTCCAGCGCTTCAACCTGTTTCCACACATGACCGCCGCAGAGAACGTGATGGCCGGACCCGTGGTGGTCAAGCGGCGCGATAAGAAGACCAGCAAGGAGAGGGCCGTCGAGCTGTTGGCATCGGTGGGGCTGGGCGACCGCGGTGACAGTTACCCGGCTCAGATGTCAGGTGGCCAACAGCAGCGCGTGGCGATTGCGCGCGCGCTGGCGATGGAGCCGGAACTGATGCTATTCGACGAGCCGACGTCCGCCCTTGACCCTGAGTTGGTCGGTGACGTCCTCGACGTCATGCGCCAGCTGGCAGAGAACGGCATGACCATGATGGTCGTCACCCACGAGATGGGCTTCGCTCGCGAGGTCGGAGACACCCTCGCATTCATCGACGCGGGTGTGGTCGCCGACTTCGGACCACCCCGGGAGGTCCTTGCCAACCCGTCGAGTCCGAGGTTGCGGGAGTTCCTCGGCAAGGTCCTCTGAACGACCTCAGCGACGACCTCAGCGCTTCTTCGGCCGAGGCATGGCCGTTGCTTCAGCCAAGTACGTCAGGCTCTCGGTGAAGTGTCCGGCCAAGCGATCAAGATCCGGGATCAGCAGGGCGTCCGCGATGAGTCCCACCAGCACATGGCCGTCGTAGGAGAACATCGACACTCCCAGACCGACATCACCAGCTGCGGGTACCCATCCGATGATGCCGACGACGGGGGTTCCGGCCAAGGTCACCTGCGACCTGGGCCCCGGGACGTTGCTGACCGTCGCGACCACCTTGCCGCTGAACAGCCGTGTGGAAAGGTCCTCCACCGGCCCAGGTGAGAGTCCGATCGCGATCAGCGTGAGGTAGGCCACCACAGCCTCAGGAGAATCCTTGAGGCCCTCCGTGATCTCGCGCATACGCGCCAGCCGCTCGAGCGGTTCCATGTCGCCGGTGGGCAACGTGACCACGTACTCACCGAAGGCGTTGCCGAGATCGGCCGACAGCGGTCGATCCAAGGGTCGCAGGTTGACCGGAACCATCACCCGCACCGACTCCAGCGGCGTCTCCTCCTCCGCGAGGTAGCGGCTCAGCGCATCGGCCAATACCGAGAGCAGCACGTCGTTCACCGTCACGCCGGCGGAGCGGCTGATGTCCTTGATACTGGTCAGCGGCCACGGGAGAGTCCAGGTCACCTGCTTCTTGGCACCGACCTGTCCCGCGAGGGCACTCCGCGGTTTCTGCGGGATCGTCGCGAGATGGACCAATCGCTGCAATCCTCGACCCCCGGCCGCTGCCGCTGTCACCACCCTGGCGGGGTCGCGGATGGTCCGCAGTCCTTGAGAGACCACCCCGCGCGCCGCAGCCGTCATCTCCGCCACCGCGCCACCCCCGGCGGGCGCGACGAACCCGGCGTGCTCGGAGTCGGATGTCGTCAAAGAGAGCAGCACCCTGGTCAGCGTGATCCCGTCCGCGATGCTGTGATGCATCCGGAAGAGGACGGCCGAGCCATTCCCGAGTCCGTCGATGAAGTGCACCTGCCACATCGGGTGGGAGAGGTCCATCGATTGCGGAATCTGTTCACCCACGTAGTCGGCCAGGGCCTGTCGGTCCCCCGGCGGCTTCAGTCGATGCCGGACGATGTGACGATCCACATCGAAGTCCGGATCGTGCCGCCACCGTGCGCGGCCCAACGGGTATCGCGCCGGAATCGGGTGCTGGGTGAACTTCGGGAACCGCACCACCATCCGCTCGGTCATCTCGGTCCGCAAGGCCTCCCAATCCAATGGTTCATCGGTCCACATGATCGCGTGGACCATCATCAGGTTCTCCGGAGAGTCCATGCGGAACCAGGCATGGTCAACCGGGGACATGGTGTGGATAGTCATGATCGGACCCTTTTCACCGTAGCTATCCCTGGCCGTGGCTCTCGAGTTCTCCGGCACTGCGCGGCTGCTCCTGCGCAGCCGACTCACCGGAGATCCAATGGCTTCCGGTATTGGGACGACCGAAGAGCCAGCCCTGCCCGAAGGTCCAGCCTGCGGCGGCCGCCCGCTGGGCCTGCCTCGGGGTTTCGATCCCTTCGGCAACGGTCGTCAACCCGAGCCCTTCCGCGAGGCCGGCGAGGCCGTCGGCAATCCGGTAGACCGGGGAATCCGGATCGTCCAAATCCGACACGAAGGACTTGTCCAGTTTCAGGCCCGTGAGCGGCAGGTCCCGGAGATGAGCCATCGAGGAGTAGCCCGTACCGAAGTCATCTGCCCACAGCTCTATGCCTGCATCGACGAGTTGACTGAGCCTGGCGCGGCTCGGATTCGTCATGTTGGCGAGAGTCGTCTCCGTCAGCTCGAGAACGAGACGTCCGGGGTTACGTCGGTTCAATTCCAACGCCAGGTCGGCGAACTCGGGGAATTCCCGAGACGTCAGGTGGGCACCAGACACGTTGACCGATACCCGGCGTCCAGCCGGAAGCTGCGCCGCGAACTGCATGGCCTGGGTGAGCGTCAACATGCCGATGCCATGGATCACTGTGAGATCGGTTTCCGCGATCTCGATCCACACACCTGCGACCAGGATGCCCCGGGTCGGATGATGCCATCGGATCAGGGCCTCATAGGCGGCCGTTCCCAGCTCGTCCAAGTTGACGATGGGCTGGAACCAGGTCTCGAGTTGATCCTGTTCCGAGTCCCTGAACACCGCCTGCAACTGTTCCAGCAACTGCACTCGGTCTTGGGCCTGAGCGTGGAAGTCGTCGTCGAACATCTGCCATCGACGTCCGCCCGCCCGCTTGGCCTGGGCCAGTGCAGCCGAGGCATTGCGAAGGAGTTGCTCGCCGGTCTTCTCCCGCAGACCCACATCGACGCCCATGCTCGCGGTCGTGCGCACCACGAACCCCGCTACTGCATAATCACGTTCCAGCGTGGACATCAGCGCTTCCACTGCGCGTCGGACCGTTCTGGTCCAGTCCATCAGCGGCAACTGCTGGACGTAGACGAACTGGTCACCCCCGAGGCGACCCACCTGACCTTGCGGTCCACTCAACTGCACCAACCGTCGGCCTATCTCGGTGAGCACCTGATCGCCGACGAAGTGACCGTAAGCCGCGTTGACCGTCTTGAAGTTGTCCAGGTCGAAGATCGCAACCAGTGTTGCCATGCGCGGGAGGTCCTCCCGGTGAGCGTCGAGTAGCTCGCTGATCTCCTGCCGGGTTAACAGGCCCGTAAGAGCGTCGTGCCTTGACCGGTAGGACAACTCCTGCTGGGCGACCATGGCAGCCGTCACATCCAACAACTGTTCAAGCAGCAGCGGCTCATCACCACCTGCGGAATCCTGCGCCCGCGCGATTGTGACGTCCGCCCATACGGTGCTCTTGTCCGGTCGAACGTATTCACGTCGTTCCGTTCGTGCGACCTTGCCCTGGAGCAGGTCGTCCCACACTTCGCTGCTCCATTCCTCGACCCCCACCTGGCCAGCCGCGTGGGCATTCCACTTGGTTCCCACCACGACCTGCGCCGGTCGCCCAAGGAACTCCTCGTAGGCCGGGTTGACATCTCGGATCAGGCCGTCCGAGCCGACAAATGCCATGGGCACGGCCGCCCCATGGACGACGTTGGCGAACGACGCGGTCGCGGCCCGACGCTGCTGCATGGCGGCATACCAGACCGTGAAACCGACGAGCGCGACGACCGCGCAGCCTTGAACCAGCAGAGCAGTCACCTGGGCAGTGGCCTGACTGCCCGCGGACTCCAGCACAAGCCGTTGGGCAATCTGCGACGCAAGCGTGCCGAACACCAGCACGCCTAGGCAGAAGACGGCAAGCGGCCAGGTACGGGTGGTTAGGAGGGGTCCCAGGGGCAGACGGTAGGGACGCGCACACACCGCTGCGAGGGCCAGACCCAGCAGCATCAACGTGGATGCGGCGACAGACCCGGCCGTGGTCTGGAAGATGCTGTCCACCCGGATTCTCATCGGGAAGGCCAACTCGACCAGAAGGAATCCCGAAGCCGATGCGGCCAACACCAGACACCAGGTGGACACCCATACCGCGATGCGACTCGTCCACGCCAGCGCCAGCACTGCGGTGGCGATCACTATGGAAAGGCCGATCGTCAGCGGTGACGGGCGCCCACCGAACGGCAGACTCTTGACGTCCTCCGCGCCAGAGAGGAGTCCGTCGAAGCCGGGCAGGAGAACACCCGTGGAACTCTCCACGAGCAGCAGCACTTCAATCACGATCACAACGCCGGCCAGAATTGCCGACAGCATCCGCGGCCAAGTCAATCGCCGGGGCAACTGACACAGCAGCAACGCGATCGCCAGGATCAAGGCGGCGGTGCCGCTCCACGGCCGGGAGAGGTGTCCCAGAGACGCGTATTGCAGAGCAAGTCGGGCGACGGCGATCACCAGGACCGCGGTGGCGAGCATGGCGGCAGCGACACGGAACCCTACTGGCCCGCGGTCCCCATTGCGCGTCGGCGCATCCTGGAGAACGACACGCTCGGCGGTCGCAACACCACCCATGCAACAACTGTATTGGCCGCCCCCATGGCATGGAAGTCGAACGAGGCAGCGCAGGTGCCCACATCATTCAAGTCTGGCGACACCCTCTGGTGGGGATCCCTGGCCACGTTGGCCCGACCTGGTATCCCAGAGGTCGCGCTTGCGTACTCGAATCCCGACATAGGCGGCTCCTATCGCCACAACCACGGTGTCGAGGAGTAACGACGCCTGCAGTCCGATCGTGTCGAACAAGTAGCCGACCACCAGGGCGCCGACAGCAGTCGTCGCCGTGACGAGCACGAAGAAGAGCCCGATCATGCGGCCTTTGATGTCATCAGGGATGTCGATCGCCAGCGTGCTCTGGCCGCTCACGAACACGAACTCCCACCCTGCTCCGATAACCATCAACGCGCCGATGTCCACTGCGATGTGGCCTGGCGACATGGCGAGTGCGAACAGCCCCACGGCTGTCACGGTGAGGCCGGTCGCGAGGGCACGGCTGCTTGTTCCGGCATCGTGCAGTCGGCGGCTGAGGAACGGATTGGCCAATAGCGCACCAACCCCCATCGCCCCCAACAGCACCCCCACCGCCAACGCGCTGTCGCTGTGCTTGCGGGCAACGCCCGGCATCAACTGCTCCAGCGGAGCCGCCAGGGTGAAGAAGACCGCAGCCGAGACCGCCACGACCTGGACGGTAGGAAAGTGCCAACCCGTGCTCAACCCTCGACGAACCCCGACTGAATGTCGTCGCCGGGATCCGGTGTCACCGGGCAGTTGCGTAAGCCCAAGCACGATCGCGACGACGACGTAGGAAGCGGCGTTGATGGCGAAAGCAGCGCCGGCGCCGATGGCCGCGACTACCGCGCCCCCGATCACGGCCCCCACCAAGCGGGTCATGTTGTAGGCCAACGATGTTCGCGACACGGCCAGGTGACGGAACCGGGGCGGCACGGTTGCGGGCACGATCAAGGCCAGTACCGGCTGGTTGAGTGAGAACGGAATAGCGCCAGCGAGCACGCAGACGTAGATCCAAGGGACCGTGAGCACGTCGGCGAACGCCAGGCCGGCCATCACCGCAATGGGCACCGCCTGACACAGTGACAGGACTATCGCAAGGCGGCGGGTATCGAATCGATCCGCAAGCGCGCCACCGATCGGGGATCCGATGAGGGCCGGCCCCAGGGCAAGCGCAGCCAGCAGCCCGACAGCGGTGGCACTGTGGGATAGCTGGTAGACGAGCCAGGTGGCGCCCACGATTTGCATGTAGGAGCCTGCAGACGAGATGACCCGGGCGATGAAGATCCGCCGGTAGGCAGGGAAGGACAGTGGCCCCCGCGGCTCGTGGGCATCTCGGCCGGGTCGGTCCTCGATACGGCCGGATTCCGCTGGCATCTCAGTCCGTCGGATCCTTGAAGATTCCCTCACGTTCGGCCCACAGGGCGGCCTGCGTGCGATCGGTCACACCGAGCCGGTCGAAAACCCTCGTCAGGTGGGCTTTGACGGTCTTCTCGGAGATCCCCAACTCGCGGGCAATCTGTTTGTTCAGTCGGCCAGCCGTAACCAGACGCAGGACGTCCGTTTCCCGCTCGGACAGCTTGGCGCCGGCTGCCGAACCTGCCCGGTTTTCCTGTCGTTCACTCAGCAGTACCGCACCGACACGGGGATCCATCGGGGCTCCACCCGCGGCAGCTGCCCGTACCGCGTTGACCAGATCCTCGGGGGATGCATCCTTGAGCAGGTAACCGCAGGCACCCGCGTCGAGCGCCTCGATGATCCTTCGACGGTCCCCGTACGACGTCAGCACAACTACTCGCAGGTCCGGATCATGTTCCCGCAACCTTCGGGTGGCCTCGATGCCGTCCATGGCTGGCATCGACAAATCCATCAGCACGACATCCGGCGGCCGGTCCGTGGCGGCATCGATCGCCTCCTGGCCGGAGGCGGCACTGGCATCCACAGAGATGTCACCGGCCGACTCCAGCAGCGTGGTGAGGCCGGAACGGATCACCTGGTGGTCATCCACGACCAAAACCCGGATCATGAGGTCCCCACCGAAGGCAGGGTAATGGTCAACGTGGAACCGGGTCGACCGGAGTTCGCGTTCAGCGTCAGATTACCGCCTGCTCGAGCCACCAGGTCGGCGAGCAGTCGCAGCCCCGCATGCCCTTCGTCGGGTTCCTGCCAAGCGTCCGGTGGGACCCCGACGCCGTTGTCTTCTACGGTCAGCGTCGCCCGGCCATGCGCCTCGGCGACTGCCACTTTCACTTCGGTCGCGTGGGCGTGCGTGACCACATTGCGAAGGCCCTCCTGGGCGCCCCGGAAGAGCAGTGCCTCGACCTCGACCGGAAGAGTCAGGTCGGGGTTGATCTCGAGCCGGACCCCGATCCCCCGGCTCCGCGGAGATGCAAGCAGCCCGTCCAACGCGTTCGCCAACCCGGCATCTCGCAGATTGGGCGGGTAGATCTCGATGAGTAGCGAACGCAATGCGCTGACCGCGGTCCTGGTATGGTCGGCGGCCGCACCGACGGGCGCGGCCATCTCCGAGCCCTCACTGGTCAACGTCCCTGCTGCCGCAGCCAACGAGTATGAGATGCCGGTCAGGTCCTGCACCACACCGTCGTGAAGGTCGCTGGCGATCCTGTTCCGTTCCACCTCTGAAGCGTCCACCGCGGCCTGCAACAACGCGGCCTTGTCCTCCTCCCCGCGCCTGACCCGCCGGACCAGCCACAGGGCCAGCGGCAACTCGAGCAGCGCCAGCAGCAGCAGTCCGCCGAGGACGATGGGCGCGAATCGCAGCCAGATCCGGCGGGCCGAGTCTGTCACGGAGTCGTAGCGGTAGTACATCTCGAACAGCACCGGTGTCCCGTTCGAGGTCTTCACCGGGAGGTAGACCTCCAGCATCTGGCCGACATTGCTCTCGTATCGATTCTCCGGTTTGGACAGGTCGCTGAGCTCCGCCTCCACCCCACCCGAATGCAGCACCTCCAACTCCTCACTTCCGAGGCGGTAGGTGGTGCCGATCAGGCGGGGCTCATCCGAGTAGATGATGGTGCCGTCGGGGCCCCACACCTTGACCCTCGCCACCTCGGGGGCCAACACGCTGTCGCGGACCAGAGAGTCCACTTCCGCCACCGCGGCGCGATCCCCCGTCAGCAGACCATCGGGGACCGTGGCCATCGCGGTCGCGGCGATGATCGACGTCTTCGCCCGTGCGTCTTCCACCGCCTCACTGGTCCCTGCCGCCCGACTTGCGGCCAGCGCCAGCAACATCACGACCGCAACGGCCGCGGCGGCCAGTACCAGGTAGAGGGCAAGTACGCCACGGCGTTTCATGGCCGCAGCCTAATGGCGAGAGCCTCACCGGCAGTCCTAGGACGACAGTCCCATTGCCGGGTGGACCTCGCACCGTCGACGCTGATGCCACTGACGTTCAACCGAATTAGAGGAGTGCATCGTGAAAAAAACGTCACCCAAGGCGATCGCCGTCGGAGCGCTACTGCTCGCCATCGGTGGCCTGGTGCCCGTGGCGGCCGCGAACCCCGCCGCCGCCAAGTCATGCAAGTGGGTACTCGTCGCGAGTGACCCTGCGACCGGCTCCAGCACCTGGGTGTGCAGCACCCGGCGAATCTGACATCACCCCGTCGGAGGCGTGGTCGCCATCGAGACCCGCACGGTCATTCCGCTGACCGGCGGTATGTTCCGAGCGCTCACCGTCACCTCGGTCGTACCTGCGCCGGCGATAGCGCAGGGCCCCTGCTTGGTCGGTGTCATCGCCCCGGCCGTGCACTGCACCTGCCCAGACGGGGTCGGCAGGTGGATTCTTGAGCTCGCCTTCTCGATCGGCATCTGCCATCCCGGCGCCACGACATTCCAGTAGAAGACGGACGTGGCCGGAGCGGTGTTGGTGCCAGCGGTCGATTGGTAACTGCCGCTGGCAGCGGTGGCAGGGAAGATGGCATTTGGAATCGTGTACGAGATGACGAAGACGTGACTTCCAGGGCTGAGCACGGTGTTCGGGTCGCCTACCTTGGCCACCAGGTATCGGTTGTCGTTCTCCCAGCTGAAAGAGACCGGGGTGGCTGCACCGTCCAAGGTCGCGCCGGTCACCGCTGGTGCCAACCGGGCCGAAGGAGCGGCCCTCGTCTGGGTGTCGAAGAATCGGAAGATCCCGTGCCGCCCGGCCGGGAATGACGCAGTGAGGGTCTCCGAGGCCGTCAACCCTCCGTCCGCCCCCAGCGAGAAGTCACCTTTGTAGTCGGTCACCGTCACCGGGTCGGCGGGGGCGCTCGAGGAGGTGCTGGCGCTGGGCCCGGAACTGCCGGAACCGGCACCCGTGCCGCCGACGAAACAACCCGACAACAGCAGCGCGCCCAACAAACAGAGCGCAAACCTGAGGCTATGGGAGGCCTTAGATCGGGGACCGTCCATCACCCACCTCCACGTCGCAAACAAGCAGTTGACGCCTATCCGAGAGTATCGCGAACGATCGGGCTGGGCCTTGTCAGTTCGCTCGCCGGACACCGGCCGGGTTATGGTCGTGCTTGCGTGTCGCTCGCCGGCGACCGCACCTCGACGAGACAGGAGACAACCGTGGGACTGCGGGATCGCATCAAGGAGCGCCGCGAGGGCGACGACGGCACCCTGAGGTACCAGATGCGCCAGAAGCTCGTTTCGATCGGCGACGATTTCTGGATCGAGGACAGCAACGGCAACCGGGTCTACAAGGTGAACGGCAAGGCCCTGCGGGTACGCGACACCCTCATCTTCGAGGACGCGAACGGTCAGGAGCTGGCCAAGATCCAGCAGAAGATCGCCCGGATCCGGGACACGATGAACGTCGAGGACCCGGACGGGAACACCATCGCCTCGGTGAAGAAGGCCCTGATCACACCTCTGCGCGATCGCTGGGACGTCAAGATCGGAGACGGACCGGATATGTCGATCAAGGGGAACATCGTCGATCACGAGTACACCATCGAGAGCGACGGGAACACCGTTGCCGAGATATCCAAGAAGTGGTTCCGGGTGGCCGACACGTATGGGGTCGAGATTGCGCCCGGTTACAACCCGGTGGTGGTGCTGGCGGTCACGACCGTCATCGACTCGATCGCACACGAGGATCGGTAGTCGCCTGCCTGAGAAGCGCTACCGAGATACCGCCGACGACCGCGACAACGGCCGCACAGATGACCATCGTCCACACGAAGGCGTGGACATACGAGGGCGCAGCCACGGCCAGTGCGCGGTGACCCAGGTCGGTCCACGGTTGGGTGGCTGACCGGATGGCAGTCCAGGTCTCGTCAAGGGCTGCTGGTACCTGTGCCGACGGCACTCCCGCGTCTTCCAGCCGGCGAGTAACCCCGCCGACTGTCAGCCGACCGCCGAGTACCCCCGGGCGCGCGGTGGCCAGCGAGTACCCGAACTGGCCGAACGCCGTGCGGGAGGACAGCACCACCCCGACCTTGTCCGCCGGTGCCTCCGCCACGAACAGCCGCGCCTGCGGCACGCTCAGAGCGGAGACCCCGAATCCCAACAGCATCAGGCCGGGAACGCACGCCAGCAGTGAGACGTGGAACAGCAGCACCGCCGTACTGATGAACCCCAGGATTGCCGCCACACTGCCTGCCGCGATGAGTCGCCCCGTCGATGCGCCCGCGGCGAGACGCCGACCTGCCCAACTGGCGGCGACTGCTGAAACCAGGACATAGGGGAGCTGGGCGAATGCGACCTGGCCGGTGGGCATGCGCAGCACGTACTCCCACAGCTGCGAGAACTGCAGGACCGCGGCCCCGGCGATGAAGTTCCATAGCATCCCAGCGAGAGCCGCCGCGACGAACACGGGTCGGGTGAACAACTCGATCGGGAACACTGGCGCCCGCGATCGCATTTCCACCACGATGAAGGCTGCCAGCGATACCACCCCCACGGTTATCTCCAGCCAACCCCTGGTCCGGGCAGCCGCGGTGGATAGGTCTGCCACTCCCAGCAGCACCGCCGCAATCGCGATCGCCAGCAGCACTTGCCCCACAACGTCGAAACCCGCGGCCGGAATCCGCCTGATCCGGGGCAACCAAGGCGGCACCAACAGCAGGGATGCCGCAGCGAGGGCGGGCACCAGCATCAGCGCGACCCGCCATCCTGCGTGGGTCGCCAGGACCCCACCGACAAGACCGCCCACCAGCAGGGCGACGGTGCGAATCGAGACCCAGTAACCGAGTGCTGACCCAATCCGTCGCTCGCCGGCAATCGTTTCCACGTAGGCGAAACTCGCCCCAAAGGCGGCGCCGATACCTACCCCGCTGATACCCCTGCCGACCAGGAAGATCGATGTCGAGGCGGCAAGTGCAGTCAAGGCGCCACCGACGATGACGAGAAACAGCCCCGCCATCATGATCGGCCGACGGCCGAGGATGTCGGCGAGGAACCCGGTGCTGATGATCGTCGCGGCGATCGCGAGCGTTCCCATAGTTGCGGCGTCGGCAACTGTTGCCGCGGGCATCCCTAGGTCCTTGGCGGTGCTGGCGAGCGCAGTGTTGGCCACCGCCGAGTTGAGTGGCAGGAGTGAGGAGATGATGGAGATGAGTACGAGGGCCCGGATGTAGTCGCGTCGACCCAGTCCATCGCCGCGGGTGCCAGCCCTCACGTGGGCCAGGCTACTCAGGGCATTGGCCGTATCGAGTCCGGTTGAGGCAGAGTTCCCCGCCGCCGCCGGGGGCGTGCCCATACTGGGGCATGGCCCGCAACCTGCAGTCACCGTTGCCTCCGGCCGCGGAGGAGTTCCGACGACGAACTTCTGCGCAGGTCATCGAGACGGCCATCTCGTGGATTCTCCTGACCGAGTTCCGCGCTTACAAGGTGAAGAAGCCGGTGGACCTGCCGTTCATCGACTACTCGACGTCCGAGCGCCGATGTCACTGGTGCGCAGAAGAAGTACGACTGAATCGTCGGTATGCCCCCGGGCTCTACCTGGGCGTCGAACGAATCGGCGAGGTGACGGACAACTCTGATCAATCCGCCACCTTCGAATGCGCGGTCGTGATGCGCCGGTTTGACGAGGAGTTGCGACTTGATCACCAGTGTCAACATGACGGGCTGACGCTGGATGAGATCGGCCAACTCGCCCGGGTGGTTGTCCGGATGCACTCCCGGGCGGACATCGCGGGTGCGGAGACGCCCTACGGGACGCCGGCGGAGGTCCTGCGGGTGGTGCTTGAGAGCGTCACCGAACTCAGGTCCTTCTTCGCCGCTGATGCCAGCGAGCTACCGAAGATCGAGAGCTGGTTGCGCACCACATTTCAGCAACGGCATCAGGATTTCGACCGTCGAAAGTCGGCGGGTCACATCCGCGAGGGTCATGGTGATCTCCACCTGGCGAATCTCGTGCTGCTCGATGGCGAGGTCGTTCCCTTCGACTGCATCGAGTTCAGCGCTGAACTGCGCTGGATCGACATCGCCTCCGAGTTGGCCTTCACCTACATCGACCTGCTGGACCACCGTCGCGGTGACCTGGCGAGTTGGCTGCTCAACGAGTGGTTGGGCATCTCCGGGGACTATCCGGCCCTGGCGGTGTTTCGGTTCTACGGCGTCTACCGCGCACTGGTACGAGCCAAGGTCGCGGCACGGACCGGTGACCTCACCGCCACCAGCGGCTACCTGCGGTTGGCCGATGGCCTGATCTCGTCACCGGAACCACGGCTTCTCATCACCCATGGGCTGTCCGGATCCGGCAAGACAGTTGCCAGCGGCGAGATGCTACTTGCGGACGCCACAGCGTCGACGGTGCGTATCCGCTCCGATGTGGAACGACGACGGATGGGGCTCGGCTACGACCCAGCCGCCACCGCCCGGACCTACCGTCGGTTGGCGGAGATCGCCCACCACGCCATCGTCGACGGCTGGTCGGTGATCGTGGATGCGGCGTTTCTGCGCCGAACAACGCGCGAGGAGTTCCGACAGTTGGCGAAGGGGCTCGACGTACCTTTCGGCATCGTCGATTGCGATGCCCCGGTCGACGTGCTTCGCGAGCGCATCGAGGGCCGCCGGGGGGACGCCTCAGAGGCGACGCCCGCGGTCCTCGACTGGCAGCTCAACATGCAGGAACCACTGACGGCTGCGGAACGCCAACTGGTCATCGACCGCTAGTCGGTTCCACCATCGCGGCGGCTCTCGGCCCAGGAATCGGCCCGCCTTTCGATGCTAGGGTCAAAGGGACGATCACAGAACGAAGGCGATATGCATGGCATCTCTGTTGATGACTGGGTTTCCCGGGTTCCTCGGGTCGGCGCTGCTTCCCAAACTCCTGGCGCGCAGACCTCGATCTCACGCTGTGTGCCTCGTGCAACCGCATCATATGAAGGACGCCGAGCGACGACTGGCCGAGCTAGAAGAGGCCTTCCCGCACGTTGTCGGCAGGATCGAGCTGATCACCGGCGACATCACTGCCAGCGACTTGGGGATCGACCCAGCCGAACACGAACGGCTCGCAGGTGTTCAGGAGGTATGGCACCTGGCGGCGGTATATGACCTGACGGTCCCGGAGTCCATCGCCAGCGCGGTGAACATCGAAGGTACCGCCAACGTTCTGAGGTTCTGCGAGTCCCGCAAGAAGCTGAAGCGCCTGCAGTACGTCAGCACCTGTTATGTCAGCGGGAGGTACGACGGCGCTTTCACCGAGGATGAACTCGACGTGGGCCAGGAGTTCTGCAACTACTACGAATCCACGAAGTACGCCGCCGAGATGCTGGTTCGCGAGGCGATGGAGGCCGGACTGCCTGCCACGATCTACCGCCCCGGCATCGTCGTCGGGGACTCAACCACCGGCGAGACGCAGAAGTACGACGGCCCGTACTTCCTGGCCGCCTTCATGAGGCGTCAACCGAGTGTGGCCGTCATTCCTGCCGTGGGTGATGCCGACCGGGTCCGGATTTCCTTGGTGCCTCGGGACTTCGTCGTCGAGGCCATGGATGAACTCTCCATCCAGGAGCGGTCGCTGGGTCGCACATACGCCCTCACCGACCCGAACCCGCCCACGGTGCGCGAACTCGTCGATGCCTTCGCCAACGAACTCGGCAAGAAGATCATCTGGGTGCCGCTTCCGCTGGGGCCTGTACGCGGCCTCGTGGACAATCTGCCGGGCATGGAGAAGCTTCTCGGACTGCCGGCCGAAGGCCTGGACTACTTCGCCTCCCACACCACCTATCCGACCACCAATACGGTCGCGGACCTGGAGGGCACCGGCCTGTCCTGCCCGCCGTTCGCCAGTTACGTCGACGTGTTGATGGACTTCATGACGAAGCATCCGGAGATCGATTCCGCCGCCATGGTCTGAGTTCCGCAGCTCACCGACCACCACATCCGAGCAGGGAGTCCCCATGGGTACCACTAATCCGGACATCATCGTCAACGTCAGTCTGGCGTCCTCAGACCGCGACTATGACGAGCGGGCAACGTTCCTGGAGCGCGACTTCCGGATCGTCCGCGTCGGTGCTAACGGCGATGTGGGGGTGGCTGAGGAACTCGTGCGCGAGTGGGCCGACTCCGCTTCGGCCATCGCCGTCACGGGCATCCGGGAGGCCCGTGCCGCCGGGCTGTACGACGGAGAACTGGAGGCCATCGGGCGGGTGATGCGGGCGACGGACAAGGTTCCAGTCGCTGACGGCCACGCCCTGCGGGACGTCCTTCAGGAGTGGGCGATCAGACATGTTCAAGTGGAGATGCCGGGCTTCTTCAACAACGCCCGAACCGTGGTCTTGGGGGGCCTGAACCACGCCCGTACCACCAGGATCCTTCGCGAGTACACACAGAATCTTGAGTTCGCCGATCCGCTTCTCCGCTTCGACGTGCCAGGCCGGTTGAACTCGAATCCGGTGCTGGGGCTGGCGGCGGCCGCCGGACTGTGGCCGGTGCGGCAGCTCCCGGCGGCACTGAAATCCCAGATAAAGGCACCGGGGCAGGGTCTCAGCCACGCTCTGGCACGCCGGGCCGCGCGCGACTGCGACGTGGTAGTCGCGACCTATGACGAACTCATCGGATTCGGGCTGGAGGACATGGCGGGTAAGACCCTGGTCACCTCGTCGATCTCCGACGAGCGCCTGAGCACACTGGCCGGTCTCGGCGTGGATATGGTGCTGGACGCGACGCCACAGCCTTTCGACTTCACCGTGTCGACAGCAGTACTGGAGGCCTTGATGTTGGCGGTGGCCTCGGACGCGCCGGGCGGACTGACCAACGACGACCTGCTGGACATGATCGTCTCTGCCGATCTGGAACCCCGGTTGCTCTACCCGGGAGGGCCGAAGCGTAAGAGCAGGTTCGCTTTCGTGATCCACCCACTGTCCACGAAATTCTTCGAGACTGTAGAGCCCTTGGGAACCATCGCGAAGGTGTCGCCTCCGATGGTCATGGACGTGGTCGAGAAGGCGGTGGCCTACAGCCCGCCGTTCATCTACAGCCACGTAACAGGGATCGAGTCTCCCACCGGTGCCGAGGCCGAGGGCTGGTTGATCACGGTTGGGGGCACTCCAAAGGAGCTGATGGCCCACAGCCCCGAGTTCACCTACGGCAAGTTGCTCGCCGCCGCCGAAACAGCCAAGAAGCTTGGCGCCCAGGTGATGGGCCTCGGCGCTTTCACGAAGGTGGTCGGTGACGCCGGAGTGACGGTGGCGAAGCAAGCCCCCTTGCCCATCACGACCGGCAACAGCTATAGCGCCTCGGGGGCCCTCTGGGCCGCGCACGACGCGCTGCTGCAACTCGACCTGACCGAGATGGACGACGAGGGCCGGATGAAGGGGACGACGATGGTGGTGGGAGCCACCGGCGCCATCGGCTCTGTCTGCGCCCGCCTGCTGGCCCTCGCGAGTGACGAACTCTGGCTGGTATCCCCGGAGTCGGCGAAACTGCTGGCCCTGAAACACGACATCGAGTTGAACAACCCCCGCGCGACGATCCACATAGCCGCGACGCCGGACGAACACCTCGGCGACATGGACCTGATCGTCACGGCCACATCCGGGGCGGGCAAGCGGGTGCTCGACATCATGCAGGTGAAGCCCGGCTGCGTGATCACGGACGTCGCCCGTCCGCTCGACCTTTCCGCCGAAGACGTCGCCAAGCGACCCGACGTGCTGGTGGTCGAGTCCGGGGAGATCGAACTTCCTGGGGATGTCCACATGAAGAACATCGGACTGCCACCCGGCGTGGCCTACGCGTGCCTGGCCGAGACGGTGGTCCTGGCCCTGGAAGGTCGCTACGAGACCTTCACCGTCGGTCGCAACATCGAGTGGGAGAAGGTCAAGGAGATCTACCGCCTTGGGCTGAAGCACGGCATGAAGCTCGCGACCATTTCCGGGGTCAATGGCGTGTACACCGCGGAGGACATCGCGAGGGTACGCGAGTTGGCACTGGCGGCTCGGGAAGAGCAGGCGAACGCTGCCAAGGCGCGGCCGAAGAAGGCGACCAAGAAGACGGCCAAGCGCCGGGCCACGACCAGCGGCCCGAAGAAAGCTAAGCGTCCGAAGGCACCCTCGGCAACCGCAAGCTGAACCTCGTCCAGGACGAGCCATCGGACGCGACATCGACCGTTCCGCCGTGAGCGTCGACTACCTCCCGCACGATTGCCAGCCCAATCCCCAGCCCGGCCGTACCCGAATCGGCAGTTCCCCGCCAGAGCCTCTCGAAGACATGGGGCAGTTCGGCGTCTGAGATCCCGGGGCCCGTGTCAGCAACGACCACCTCAGCCATCGATCCGGCCGCCTGGACGCTGACAGCAACCCGGTCGCCGGGCCGACAGAACCGGGCGCAGTTGGCCAGCAGGTTGCCGAATGCCTGGTGGAGTCGGTCCGCATCTCCTTCGATGACCACGCCGGACTCGATGGCGGTGGCGACCTCCAGCCCGGCGGCATCCAGGGCGGGCGCTGCCGAGGACACCGCGTCTGACGCCAAGCGCCCGATATCGACGAGTTCCCGATGTAGCGAGAGTCCGACCGTCTCCGCCGCCGACAGCTCAGACAGGTCTTCCACGATCCGACCGAGGCGAACCGACTGCGCATGGAGGGACGCCAACCGGTGGTGCTCCGGCGGAACCAGGCCGTCTTCCAATTCCTCCAGACCGGCCTGAAGTGCGGCCAGCGGAGTCCGCAACTCGTGCGCGATGTCAGCCGCCATGCTCTGGCGGATCCTCTCCGAACGTGCCACGGCGTCAGCTGTCGCGTCGAAGGAACGGGCCAATTCGCCAAGCTCCCCAGGCGCCGCGGTGTCCAATTCGGCAGCGCGCACCTCGCGGTCGCCGGCAGCGAATTGGCGCGCCACACCGGACAGTCGCACCAGCGGCGCCGAGATCCTCCGGGTCACGAACCACGCCACCACCACAGCCACCAGCAGTGCCGCAACCGCTGCAACGATGATCCAGGTCCATGCGATCTGCTGGGCGCCGGAATCGGGGGGCGACCCGAAGCCGAGACGGACACTGCCGACATCAGTGCCGTTGACGACAACCTCCTCGGTGATGGCACCTTTCCCACCGGCACTGCCCATGGCACCCCCCTGGGTGCCTTCGCCGGCGGCCGCGGGTCCACCCCCCCGACCACCCTGGTTCATCCCCATCGTCGTCTCCCCCGCTGCAGCGACCACGGTGCCCGACGCGTCGCGAACCGACAGCCGCGCTCCGGCTCCCTCGGCGATCGCCTCTGCTCGCTTTAGATCAGCGCCCGACCAGCCACCCGCGGCCGTGTAGGCCTGCCCTGCCGCCACGGCGACGGCCTGAGCTGCTGCCGAGCGTTGGGCGTCCTCGGACGCCGTCAGGCTTCGCGAGGATCCGATCAAGGCGGCAACGGTGAGAACGACGACCGAGGACATCGCCACCACCACGAATGCGATCAGCAGCCGTCGCCCCAAAGGTCCCAGGCCGACGCGCGCGCTAGTCATCTCGGTTCAGCCCGAACCGGTAGCCGACCCCCAGCACCGTCTCC
>CAZKVQ010000036.1:32437-32679 GCA_964556255.1 uncultured Actinomycetes bacterium | reverse complement strand
GTCCTGCAGCATGGCCTTGCGTCGGTCACCGAAGCCCGGAGCCTTCACGGCCACTGACCGGAAGGTGCCACGGATCTTGTTCACGACCAGCGTCGCGAGCGCCTCACCCTCGACATCCTCGGACAGGATCAGCAGCGGCTTGCCGGACTGCATGACCTTCCCGAGGATCGGCAGGATGTCCTTGATCGTCGAGATCTTGGAGTTGGCGATGAGGACGTAGGGATCCTCGAGCACCGCCTCCC
>CAZKVQ010000036.1:0-32427 GCA_964556255.1 uncultured Actinomycetes bacterium | reverse complement strand
GACGCCTTCCTTACCGACCTTGTCCATGGCCTCGGCGATGATCTCGCCGATCTGGCGTTCGGCGGCCGAGATGGAGGCAGTCGCCGCAATCTCGTCCTTGCTGTCGACGTCCTTGGCCATCGCCAAGAGTTGGTCGCTGACGGCCGTGACGGCCGCTTCGATCCCACGCTTGAGGGCCATCGGGTTGGTTCCGGCGGCCACGTTGCGCAGTCCCTCGCGGACGAGCGCCTGGGCCAGCACGGTGGCCGTCGTGGTGCCGTCGCCCGCGACGTCGTCGGTCTTCTTGGCGACCTCCTTGACGAGCTCGGCCCCGATCTTCTCGTACGGGTCCTCAAGCTCGATCTCCTTGGCAATGGAGACGCCGTCGTTGGTGATTGTGGGGGCTCCCCACTTCTTCTCGAGGACGACGTTGCGACCCTTGGGTCCAAGCGTCACCTTGACCGCGTCCGCGAGCGTGTTCATTCCACGCTCGAGTGAACGACGGGCCTCCTCGTCAAAAGCGATGATCTTCGCCATTGAGTTCCGTTCCTTCCTTCGAGTGAAGGTTGTGGCTTCCGACCGCAGCCGCCCGCGACGGACGGCGGAGGTGCCCTGCGGTCACGTCCCGCTGGCTGCCCCGCCTCGACTGCTGGTCATGTTCGACTCGACCGTCGTTATCACTCACACCGGTCGAGTGCTAACCACCATGTTGGCACTCTCCCCCTGAGAGTGCAAGCAGCGGGGTCCCTCTGGCCAGGATCACCGCCACCCGCGCGGCCTCCATAGGCATCGAGGCCCCCACCCGTGAAGGGTGGGGGCCTCGATGACCTAAGTCTGGTGTCTCAGACGAGACGAACCGACTCCGCCTGCGGTCCCTTGGGGCCGTTGACGATCTGGAACTCGACTCGCTGATCCTCTTCGAGTGACTTGTAGCCGTCCATGTCAATGGCGCTGTAGTGCACGAACACGTCGCGCTCGGTGCCATCGACAGAGAGGAAGCCGTAGCCCTTCTCAGCGTTGAACCACTTCACGGTGCCCGAAACGGGTCCGGTGCTCATAACGATATTGCCCTTTGCTTTCGTCTTCGAAGACGGCGAGCGCCGCTCCGGGTCGTACGGCGTAAGTGAATGACCCTGAAGGTGCTGCTCGAACCGATTGACCACTGACAAGACTACGGCATACCGACCAGCAAATCGATGACGGCGTCCGCATCTGGGGGGATTACGGCTGTCGGGCCCACTTCACCAACGACAGCGTCCAGGGTCTTCAGCCCGTCACCGGTGTTCAGGATCACCGTCTCGGCGTCCGGATCGATCAGACCTTCGGCGAGCAACTTGCGCAATGTCGCGACCACGACACCGCCCGCTGTCTCGGCGAACACGCCCTCCGTCCTAGCCAGCAATCGGATCCCTTCGACGATTTCGCCATCCGTGACATCGGCGACGGCGCCGCCGGTGCGTCGAACGGCGTCCAAGGCGTAGGGACCGTCGGCCGGGTTGCCGATGGCCAGCGACTTGGCGATCGTGTCCGGCTTCACCGGGCGAACCACATCCCAACCAGCGGAGTAGGCCTGCGACACCGGGGAGCACCCGGTCGCCTGGGCACCGAAGATCCTGGGCTCAGCGCCACCCTCGACGAATCCGAGCGCGGCGAGTTCGCCGAAGGCTTTGTCCACCTTGGTGAGCAAAGAGCCCGAGGCCACCGGTGACACGACCTGCTCGGGCAGGCGCCAACCGAGCTGCTCGGCGATCTCGTAGCCGACTGACTTCGACCCCTCGGCGTAGTAGGGCCGCAGATTCACATTGACGAATCCCCAGCCGGCCGTGGCAGCCTCACCGATCAACTCCGAGCACAACCGATTCACGTCGTCGTAGTTGCCTTCCACCGCCAGGAGCAGCCCGCCATAGGCAGCGGTGGTGACGGTCTTGCCCGCTTCGAGGTTGCTGGGGATCACGACAGCGGAACCCATCCCGGCGCGGGCAGCGGCGGCTGCCACGGCGTGGGCAAGGTTGCCCGTCGAGGCGCATGCCAGCGTCTGAAGCCCCAGCTCGCGGGCAGCCGCCTGGGCGACGGCCACGACCCGATCCTTGAAGGAGTGGGTCGGATTTCCGGAATCGTCTTTCACCCAGAGTTTGCGCATCCCGAGTTCCGCGGCCAGGCGGTCTGCGCTGTGCAGGCGGGTCCAGCCGGGGTTGAGGTTCGGCAGCGCAGCCGCGTTCACGGGTACCGGCAACAGGCCCGCGTAACGCCACAGGTTCGATGGGCCCGACTGGATGCTCTCCCGGGTGAGACCGGCGAAGTCGTAGCGGACCTCCAGCGGTCCGAAGCAGTCGCTGCAGGCGTAGGCGGCACCGAGATCGAAGGTGGCGCCGCACTCTCGGCAGGTCAGGCAGATCGCATTGCCGAAATCTACGGCGGAAACAGCGGTGGGGTTGGCAAGTGACATCAGATGGAGGCCTTTCTCCTCATCTACCCTGTCGGACTTCGACGGGTCGGAATTGGCACCGTTTCCCACGGCGGCCTCGTGATGAGTCAGACCGTGGGTGGTTGCCGGGGCTTCGTCGGGCCGTTCCCTCTGCCCCTCTGGATGAGCGGTATTCGGTTATAGGTGACAATCTGACAGGGTCGGCTCACCGAGCCGCCATGAATGTCCCGGCCACAATAGCCGAGACAGAACGGCAACTGCAAAGGGGAGGTCGAGTTTGCTCCCCCCTGCTGCTGCCCGATGGCTGACCACCCACACCTCCGCCAGCGCGGACTGGCCCGCCTTCTCGGTCCGGGACCAAGCCCGCGCCCAGGGGGTCAGCGTGGCCGTCGTGCTTCCAGCGCTGAACGAAGCGGCGACCGTCGGCACCATCGTCACGTCGATCATCGACAGCCACACCGGTTCAGACGGCCTCGTCAGCGAGGTCGTCGTGATCGACTCCGGCTCCACCGACGAGACCGCGGAGGTGGCCATCCGTGCAGGGGCCCGAGTCGTGTCCAAGGAGGGTGTGCTGGGGCATCTTCCGGCGGTGGCCGGCAAGGGTGAGGCGATGTGGCGCGGGGTCGCAGCAACAAGCTCGGACATCGTCGTATTCGTCGATGCCGACCTGCAGTCGTTCACGCCCGATTACATCAACGCTCTGGTCGGCCCGCTACTGGCCGATCCTGAGATTCAACTCGTGAAGGCCATCTACGAGCGCCCCCTGGTGGCCGGTGAGCACGTCGTTCCCGCCGGTGGGGGTCGGGTGACCGAGCTCGTGGCCCGACCCCTGCTCAACCAGTTCTGGCCGGATCTGACCGCCGTGGTTCAGCCCCTGGCCGGTGAGTACGCCGCCCGAAGGACGCTGTTGGAGTGCCTGCCCTTTCCCTGCGGATACGGCGTCGAGTTCGCCTTGATGGTCGACACCTACGAACGGCACGGCCTCCAGGCACTGGCGCAGGTGGATCTGGGGGTACGCGTGCACCGCCACCACCTCGATCAGGGGCTGGGGGTAATGGCCTCTGAGATCCTGGCCACGGCGATGCGGCGGGTCCCGGGCGGTGCCGCGACTGCGCCCGGGCGAGAGCGGGTTTCTGCGGGCCAGCTGACCCAGTTCGAACGCACCCCAGACGGGTATCAGCCCCGCACTCGTGAGTTGTCCACGGAGGAACGGCCGGCCCTGGCCTCTCTTCCGCTCCCCTCACCAACTACGACCGGTGGCCTCTGAACTCTCCGGCAGCGGCACCCACTGGGCATTGAAGGTGGCGCACAGCAAGAACGTGTAGGTGCCGAAGTACCCGGCGAGCATGGTCAGGATGATTCCCGTCAGTGCCCCGTACACCGCTTGGTAACTGGGCGCGAATGAGGCGTAGATGGCCAGACCGACGATAAGCAGGGCGATTGCCACGGAGGCGAGCGTCGCCCCTGGCACCACCGAGCGCCACGGCGTCCGACCGGAGATGGCGAAACGGACCAACACCAAGAGGATCCCCGCCTGAATCACCAGACCCACCGGTATGGCGACCGCGATCGCGAGCACCCGCCACCAGGTTCCCAGGCTGGGCAGCCACACCATCAATGCGGCGCACGCCAGGTACAGCAATCCCAGGGCGACGACGCCGACGGCGCCCGCGACGAAGGCGCGCAAGCGGGCCCGGACGTAGCTCTGGGGTGGCAGGGAGTAGGCCTCCCGAAGGGCCCGGGCCATCCCGTAGGCGGCGTCGGAAACACTCCAGAGAGTCACCGCGAGGGACACGATGAGTCCAATGGACAGGGCCGACGTGTCGGCTTGCGCGGCCTGGGCGGCCTGATTGGCCAGTGCGGCGCCAACACTGTTCGGCGACTGTTCGGTTATCCGGGTGACCGCGTCAGAGATGTCTTTGGGGTCGACGAAGAGCCCGAAGACCGTGATTACCGCGATGGTGGCGGGGAAGATGGCGATCACGATCCAGAACGCCACCCCGGCGGCCGCAAGACTGAGACGGGCAACGCTCTGGGCATGAATCGTGCGCCGGACGATGTCGGCGAATCCCTGATAGCGCGGTGGGATCTTGATGCGCGCGGCCAGCCTGGAGCCCGCCGGGTCGGTCATGGCGCAACCTCCCCAGCCGCCGGACTCACGCAGGTGCCGGATTCGTCGGGCCGGCGACGCACCCGCCGTCGGGTTCCGTTCAGTTGTCGACGCCGAGGCGTCGGGCCGTTCGGGCACGTTGCCGCGACGAGCGAAGGCGCCGCAGCCGCTTGACCAGTAGGGGATCAAAGTCGAGCGCGGCATCACTGTCGATGAGCGCGTTCAGCACCTGGTAGTAGCGCGTGGGACTCATGTCGAATTGGTCCCGCACGGCTTGTTCCTTCGCCCCCGCGAAACGCCACCACGCTCGCTCGAACTCCAAGATGCGGCGATCGCGGTCGGCCAAGGTGGTCGTCACCTCGGAACTCTCGACCTCGGCTGCACTCACACCTGACTCCCTCACCTGGTTGGCCGCGCGGGTCTCACCCCGGCTTCTCCATCTTAGGAGTCGCTACCGTCATGGGTTGTCGGCGCTTCGGGGCTCGGCGTGTCGCGAGGTGGGTCAGAAGTGGTCGACGCCTCTGCTGTTGACGGGTGGTGGCCAGCGCTGCTCGACTTCCCATGAAGGCCTGAACTTACCTTCGCCCGGACCGACGACACCGCCCGCTCCAATTCGGAGATGACCTTCTCCAACTCCTGCGGGTTCTCGCTGACGTGGGTCCACCCCTCGTCGGTGCTTTCCGATTCGGGTTTGTCGCCCGCCGCGCCGGTCGTTCCCGTCTTGACCGCGGCCGAACCCGACTTCTGCGCGGAGGTCGCCGAATCGGAGGGGCTCGCATCGTCGGCAAGGAAGTTCTGTGCCAGCCCTGCCGTTATGACCGAGAGGAGTGCCACGCCGTTGACGAACAGCACCCCGGCGACGATTCGACCGCCCCAGGTGACCGGGTAGTAGTCCCCATAACCCACAGTGCTGACGGTTTCCGCTGTCCACCACAGGGCACTGGAGAACGTCTTGATGTTCGAGTTCGGGTTGCGGCTCTCGAAGAAGACCACCGCGATCGCGGCCACGACCATCGTCAGGGTCGTCACATAGAGCACGTACGTGCGCACCCGGTTACCCCTGCGGCCCCCAGTGTTTCGCATCACCTCGAAGATGTGACCCAGCAGCAGGAGCCTTAGCGGCGGAAACAGCAGCGCGGCACCCTGCAGGATGTGCCCTCGGATGAAGGTCAACCTGTTGGGCGCCAGAACCAGGCCGATCAGGTAGTCCACCGCGAACACCACCCAGGTGAGGGCAATGATCCAGCGGGCGAACTGCTCCTCGGCGGGTATTTGTTTCGGCGAGAATTGAATCCCGAGAGCGAACAGGAAGAGGGCGCCCATCAAGAACAGTGGGTAGGCGACCTTCTGCTGGTAGTGGGCGTACCAGCTGGAGCGACTCTCGCGAGAATTCCTGATCCAGCCCGCGAGACCGCCACTGCCCGACTTCGCCATTCGCCCAGGATGCCGTTGGCAACGCCCGCTGGCGTGGAGGCATGCCGAAGCGACCGACAGCCGAACCCACAACCCTTGTGAAAGGCTGCGCAGGTGGAGTCCGACGCGGGTCAGGTGTCCGGCGGCCCAGCCCCGATCCGGGCATGGCTCCCCATCTGGCTGCTGCTGGCGCTGATCTGGGGATCCAGTTTCCTGCTCATGAAATACGGACTGCGAGCGTTCTCGCCGATCGAGATCGCCCTCGGCCGGACATCGACCGGGCTCTTGGCCGTGCTGGTCTTCGTCTTCCTGGGCCACAAGAAGATGCCCCGTGATCGGGTCGCGTGGTTGCACTGCGCCGTGATCGCGGTATTCCTGTGCATCATCCCGTTCACGTTGTTCGCGTGGGCCGAGACGCGGGTGTCATCCCTGCTGGCGGGGCTCTTCAACGCCGGCACGCCGCTGTTCACCGCGCTCGCAGGCCTCGTGATCATGCGCGGCGACAAGGTCGGACCCAATCGGACGCTGGGTCTCTTCCTCGGCCTCGCGGGTGTCATGATCATGCTGTCGTTGGGTGGGCCGATCTCGGGGACGGTGATCGGCTCGTTGGCCGCGGTCGCGGCCACGGCCTGCTACGGCATCGGTATCCAGTGGACCCGACGATTCCTCGGCCACCGCCCGGAGGGCGCCGAATCCCTGGTGGCGGCGCAACTTCTGATCGCGTCGCTAGGCCTCGCCGTCATCGAGTTACTCACCCGGACCACCCCACCGCTGTGGTCGCCCCTACCGGTGGTCTCGGTCGTCCTGCTGGGCGCGCTGGGTACCGGAATCGCCTTCGTGCTGAACTTCCAGGTGATCAAGGTTGCCGGTGCGCTGACGGCGGCAACGGTCACCTACGCCACGCCGATCGTGTCCACAGTGCTCGGGATCATTGTGCTTGGCGAAGGGCTGACGTGGAACGAGCCTGTGGGCGCCGGGCTGGTGTTGGTCGGAGTGGCCCTCGTTCAGGGCTTCCTCAAGCCCCTGCCCCAGCGGGACCCGATTCAGTCAGCAGACGCCGCCACCTCGACCCGGGGCTCCCCGTAGCGTACGTCAGGGCGATTGGGTCTTGAGTCGATCGTCGGTGTAGTCCTTCGGGAGGAACTGCAGCCATGCCTTGGCCATGTTGTCCGTTCCGACCTGCGGTGTCTCCTGCTTGCTGTACATCTTGCGCCACTGCAGATCCATCGACTCGTACATCTGCGACAGCTCCGGGATCCAGGGGCTGTCCTTGGCCGCGTCCATGACCGGCTTCCAATCCTTGACGAACCGATTTGTGACACCCTCGTAGGCTGCCTGACGGCTGGGCAACAGGCCGGTGGCGTTTGCCAGGCGGGTCTGGGATGCCGCGGAGTTGAGGTAGCCGAGGAAGATGTAGGACGCGTCTTTGCTATTGGAGCCGGCGTAGACGACGTAGTTCTGTCCCCCGACGAGGGAGGCGCCCGCCTGGTCGCCATTGGGGATCTTGTTCACCGTCAAGGCGTCCGGGTTCTGCTGGAAGACGCCACTGCTGAGCGCGTCCGACACCGACCACGGGCCATTGATGATGCATGCGACCTTGCCGGCCCGGAAGAGCTGCTGCTGGCTCGTGTAGGGGTTGGCTCCGCTCGGGGCAACGGCCGCCCCGCTGGAGATCAGGTCAAGGGCGGTCTGGTAGCCCGCCACCGAAGGAGCCTCATTGATCAGCACTTGCTTCTCGGCCACGTCGATCATCTGGCCACCCTGCGAGAGGACGTACGGCATCGTGAAGTAGCCCTGCGGGGGCGCGTACAGGAACGTGGCGCCAGCGGCCTTCACTTTCGCCGCGCCGAGCTTCATATCCTCCCAGGTCCTGGGAACGGGCACACCGGCCTTCTTCAGCAGCGGACCGTTGCACAGCAACGCAGCAGCGTCGGTTACCTGAGGCACCCCGAATTGCTGCCCCTGATACTCATTCGAGGTGAAGGCCAGCTTGAGATAGGCGTCGGTGTCCTTGCCCAGCGGCGTCTGATCCAGCGGCTGCAGGAACCCCAACGATGCGAATTCCGCGGTCCAACCGGCCTCGGCCCTCATGACATCGGGCGCCTGACCGACTTTGGCCGCGTCCTTGTACTTCTCCTTCGCCGTCTCGAAGGCGACGGGCGTATAGGCGACCTTGATGTTCGGGTACTGCTTCTCGAAGTCCGACACCAGCGCCTTCACTGCCACGGCTTCCGCCGGCGCAGAGGTGTCCCAAAAGGTCACGGTGCCCGTGACGGTGGAAGGATCGACGCTGGCCGTCGTGCTCGACGTCACCGTCGCACCGGAACCCGCGCAGCCGCCCAGCAGCAGGCCTACAGGCAGCAACACGGCGACCAGCGCCGAGGACACCCGGGCGTTCCACATACGGCTATCTCCCATTTCCCGGCTCTGGGTCGCGTCGGAGTCCCTCGAGGCGTGGCCTACAGCTCGCCGAACGGTCGCCGACGCCTCAGGTTAGCAACCGGCCCAGGTCCAGATCCCGACCGGCCGAGGCCCCGGGCCTGGGCCAGCCAGGGACCGGGAGAGCATAGACTGGATGATGAGAGAGGGTCGGGCCTGACCGCTTCGAGCGCCCGGCACACCGCATATGGAGACTTGGCATGTAACGCTTTTCACCCTCCGTTCGACGAAGGGGGGAACGTTCCGGCGGCGTCGGCGCGTGGTCACAGGCTACGGCTGGTCGGCCTCCGGGTCGGAGGGTGGCTACCAGTACCACGACCAGGTCTCCGACAGCCCCGAAGAGGCCCTGGCCACGGCACAAGGCGTCATCGCCGAGCTCGGAGGCACCGTCGGATCCACCTCGAGCGATTTGACAGGTTCGACAAGTCGCGAGACAAAACACCCCGACAGCGGCCACGATGGTCCCGAGGGCGGAACCGTCAACCTGACCGATGAGTCCAATGTGGGGCGATCGGCTAGTGCAGAGGACGGTAGGACGGACGTGGAGGAGCGAGGAGGACGTTGCGCAATCGTCGCGCTACCGCGACGCTGACCACTCTCGGTGTGGCCGGCTTGGTGACCGTTTCTGCCGCGGCTTGGGCTGGGGCCAGCCCGGCGGGTTCGGCCACGGCGAGCGAGCCGGTGGCAGCCAGCAGCGTGACGTCGACCACGACAGCCTCGGCGGCCGGCTCCCTGCATGTGACGTTCAGCGCGAAGTTGGACGGCAGCGAGCGCAGCGTGACCGGATCGGTCACGAATACCGGCGACAACTCGCTGGACGGTTTCGAGGTGACGATCCCCTGGTCGTCGACGATCCACGACGCCTCGGCCGGGGTGGCGACCGTGGGACCCAACCTGGTTGTGTCCAGCACCTCCCCGGTGGCAAAGGACGGACAAGTCTCGTTCACTTTCCTCACCGGTGCCCTCGGCGTCGACGCCAAATCAGCCAGTTGCACTGCCACTGCGCCGTCCGCCACGGCCGTAGCTTGCACGGTCGCCGTGGATGAGGGCGCGTCAGCCGTTCCGAGTTCATCCTCGCCCGCGACCTCTTCAACGCCAGCCTCCTCGCCTGCAACCTCCAGTGAGCCGGCGGCCGAGCCTACGACCGCTGCGGCCCAGGAGGCTTCACAGGAGGCCACCGCCTCCAGCACGCCTGCGGCAGTTGACGCGCAGGCGCTCGCCATCCCGAAGGGGCTCACCCCGACCTCGGTCTGCACCTCGTGCCGTACCGATGCTCTGACCTCGGACACCTCGTTCCCGGTCGACGTCACGGACACCTTCACCGACTTCTCCTCGAGCGATGCCTACAGCACCTACTCGACGTACACGTACGACCCCTACACGACGTACACGGACTACACGAGCTACACCAGTAGCTCATTGGCCCGCACGGGCGCCGGCGGGACGTCGATGACCATCGCAGTCTGGGGTGCGGTACTACTGGTCGCCGGTGGAGTGCTGCTCTTCATCACCCGACAGCGCAAGCGCGGCAGCCACCAGGCCTGACCGGCGGGGTCAGCGTCAACCCAGGTCGAGCCATCCTCTGGCCGTTGGGCTGATCAACTCGGGCAGTCGAAGGCCGTCCGGCACCCGGGCGGGACCTCGACGCACCTCTATCCAGTCGGGCCTGAGCGTCACGCCGGCAATCACCTCCGGTGAGTACGCGCCCGCCAGGGCCAGCAGGGCAGCGATCCGACTCAACGGGGTCTGCGCGGGCTGTTGCCTCGCCCGTTCGGCGACGGTCCGCGCCACCCCTCCCGAGGGATCCGCCTCGATCGCCGCAATGAGGCCGGCCTCCACCTGCTCGAACCAGGCCCAGTCCTCGATCAGATAGAGCCCCCCGGGCCGCAACCGCGGGAACAGGATCTCGAACGAAGCGACGGTCGCCGCAAAGGCATGAGAGGCGTCATCGATGATCAGGTCGGGAGGTGCCTCTCCGAAGCGTTGCTCCAAGAGTCGACCCAGAGTCTCGCCGTCGGTCTGATCGACACCCCAGCCGAGGGTGGTGGCGGCTGCCAATGGTGAGCCATCGAGGAAGCCCGCGAGCTCGTCGGGGATGGTCGTGTTGATGTCGATCGCGACAAGTCCGGTGGGATGCAGGATCGATAGCAGATAGGCAGTAGAGGCACCTCGGTCAATGCCGAGCTCGACGATGTTGCCGTACGTGTACTCACCCGAGAGTTCCAGATAACGAGCACCCAGCGCGGCCGACTTCCGCACCGGGATCCAGCCGGGACGCCACTGCTGCTTGGTCGCGGAGACGAAATCGAACCTGGTCTCTCCGATCAGCACACCATCGGGATATGTCGGACTCACACCCCACACCGTATCCGTGCCCCACCATCCGCGGGACCGTGACGGCTGCCTGGCGCGCAAGGGCCTGCCGTCATCGCCGGGATGGGCAGCAAGGATCTAACCTGCCGGCGCAGTCCGGGGTAGTGCCCGTTCCGGGCGCGCACGGTCATAGGGCAACGGCCACGGAACCTGGTCACCGAGAGCATGGGCGGCCGCCAGCGGCCAGCGGGGCTGCCGCAGCATCACGCGGCCGAGCATCACCGCGTCGGCTTGGCCGGAAGCCACCAGGAGCTCGGCCTGTGCGGGTTCGGTAATGAAGCCGACGGCGGTTGCCGGCACGCCCGCCTGGGTGCGCACCTGGTGCGCGAAATCGACTTCATAGGCCGGGTAGGGATCTTCGAACTCACCCGGCTCCAGGCCGCCAGAGGTGCAGTCGATCAGGTCCACTCCCTGCTTCTTCAATTCCCGAGCCAGGGCCACCGTGTCATCGAGGGTCCAGCCGCCCTCCACCCAGTCGGTGGCGGGCAGCCGGACGAAGAGCGGCGACTGTTCGGGCCAGACCATACGGACGGCATCGACGGTTTCTCGCACGATCCGAACCCGGTTGTCGAAGGATCCGCCGTAGTGATCGTCACGGATGTTGGTCAATGGGGAGCAGAACTCGTGCAGCAGATAGCCGTGCGCCCCCTGGACCTCGAGGACGTCGAATCCCAAGGCTGCCGCCCGCGCGGCCGCGTCCGCGGTTGCCTGCACAACGGTGCGGATGCCGTCCTCGTCGAGGGCGTGCGGCGGGCGCTCAGCACCGTAATGGGTCGCGACGGGACCCACAGTCGGCCACCCACCATCCGTCAGCGCAACGGTTCCCTCTCCTTTACCCGGAGCGTAGGTGGAGGCCTTGCGACCAGCGTGCGCGATCTGGATGCCGATCAGGGCTCCCTGGGAGTGAGCGAAGTCGACGATGGGCGCCAACGCTGCAGCCTGGTCATCGTTCCACAGCCCCAGGTCATCGCGGGAGATGCGCCCTTCGGGCAGCACGGCCGTCGACTCCACCAGAATCAGCCCGGCACCGCCGGTCGCCATCGCGCCGTAGTGCACGCGATGCCACTCGTTGGCCAGTCCGTCCGTCGCCGTGTACTGGCACATGGGGCTGACCCAGGCACGGTTGGGGAAGGTCACGCCGCGGATCAGCAGAGGCGTGAACAAGGCGGAGGGCATGATCTCTCCTCACGGTCGGTACTCGCCGAACGGTCACGGCCGACAACCATTCGAGGCTACGGCCAGTCTGTCGGTCCGCACCGGGCATCGGCCTGCCGGTACCGTGCCCTGCCTCGGACTGCCGCCGGGTTTCCCGACGATATCGAGCCGGAGATCGGATTCGAACCGACGACCGCCTGTTTACAAGACAGGTGCTCTACCAGCTGAGCTACTCCGGCGAAGTGTCGCGCAGGAACCACTCGTGATTGCCTGCTGCGCAACCCCAAGGCTACTGGGGTGCCGACGTGCGACCTCGCACGGGCGATGAACGCTGACGGAAATCGGCGGGCCACCTCAGTGGGCCCGCCGACTCCCTGACGCTGTCAGCGTCCAGCTATGCGCACTTCGGCGCGTAGAAGGCCTCGAACTTCGCTTGCGGGATCACCGCGGCGAACGCCTCCGGAGTCATGCCGGCCTCGGTCGCTGCAGCGGTCGACCAGGTCTTGTACGCCTCCGCCGGAGTTGTGGCCTTGTATTCGGTGCAGAAGGCTGCCTGCTGATCCGCACTCATCTTGGTCCACTGGGCGGCGAGCAGGGCATCGACATCGGCCGGGTTCGCCGAGGCCAGTGCACTGGCCTCGGCGGCCGGGACACTCATGGAGGCTTCGGCACTGGCAGCGGCCGACTCCACCGCGCTGGCAGCTTCCGACGCCGCGGATTGCGCTTCGCTAGCCGCGCTCGAGGCTTCGCTGGCAATGGCGCTGGCCTGGCTTGACGTGGCGGTGGATGTGCTCGAGTTCGAGCAGCCCGTGAACGCCAGCGCGACGGCGGTGATGCCGCCCGCCAGCAGTACAACCCTTGATTTTCCGATGATGTGTGCCATGCCAGCTCCTGAGCTCGTGTGGGTGAATTCCGCGACAGACTACCGGACGGCCGCGGCGCACACCGCCAGTCCGACTTCTCCCGCTACCCGGCCTCCCGCAACCCGGCCTCCCGCGCGACCCAGCGACGGTCACGGAGGACGGGAACAGAGGGGGCGCGCATGCCGTCCTCGGGCGAACTCGTCAATGCCTGTCTACGCTACGAGCCATGACCACAACCCTGCCTGAAGGCGCCAAGGACATTCTGGACAGTCATGAGTTCGCGACCATCGCCACGATCCTCCCCAGCGGTCAGCCGCAACTCTCAGTCGTGTGGGTGGAGCGGGACGGCGAGGAGCTGCTCGTGTCGACCACCAGGGGTCGGCTGAAGACGCGCAACTTGGAGGCCGACCCTCGGGTGTCCCTGCTGGTGTATCCCCGCAACAACCCCTACTCCTACGTCGAGGTTCGCGGCACCGCGACGTTGACGGAGGAGGGCGGCCGGGAACTCATCGATCGGCTAGCGCGCGCCTACACCGGCGCCGATCGCTACACCATGGACGATGGCACGGACAACGTGCGGGTGGTGGTTCGGATCACCCCGGACAAGGTCGTCTTCCGGGCCTAGCCGGATCGGCGCGCCCGGCTGATGGCGTGCAGAGCGATTCCGGCGGCGACTGAGGCATTGAGCGACTCGACCCGCCCGGTCATCTGGATACCCGCGATGACGTCACACGACTGAGCCACTAGCCGGGACAGGCCGGCGCCCTCGGCGCCCACCACCAGGAGCACGCCGGAGTCAGCGAAGTGATCGGCGGCGGCCTCGATCGTCTGCTGGCCACCGGCGTCGAGACCGATCGCGAAGAGACCGCCCTGTTGGACCTCACCGATTGCCCGGGTCAGATTGGTCGCCTGCGCCACCGGTAGCCGGGCCAGGGCACCCGCGGACGTCCGCCACGCGGTAGCGGTGATTCCCGCCGACCGACGGGTGGGGAGGATGAGTCCCCTGGCTCCGAACGCTGCGGCGGAACGCGCGATCGCGCCGACATTGTGCGGGTCGGTGATGCCGTCGAGGGCGACGAGCAAAGGGGTGTCGCTGAATTGCTTGGCGGCGTCGAGGATCTCGCCCACGTGCTGGTACTCGAACGGCGCCACCTCGAGCACCAGACCTTGATGATTCGCCGAGCCCGCGAGCCGGTCGAGTTCGACCTTTGGACGTTCCCTCACCGGTATCCCGAGGTCGGTCGCCAGTTGGACTGCTTCGGTCACCCGATCGTCGGGGTCCACCAACGCGACGACCGTCAGCGCAGACGATGGTGCGGCGGCCCGCAAGGCCTCGACCACCGGGTTGCGGCCGACCACGACTTCACCGACGGCCGCATCCCGCCTCGGCTTGGCGTCAGCGCGACGCTGCGCCGAGGCGGCGCGCCGTGACGCCGGGTGACCGGTGCGCTCCTCCGCCTTCGGCGTCGGGCCCTTGGCCTCCAAACCTCGGCGACGCTGGCCGCCGGAGCCGACGACCGCACCCTTCTTCGACCCGGACTTGCGGGTCGCCCCCCGCCGCTTGGAGTTCCCGGCCATCAGTCCTCCGTGGCTGCGAGCGTCCAACGAGCGCCACCGGCAGTGTCGGCGACGGTAATGCCAGCCTCCGCCAAGGTGTCACGGATCGCGTCTGCGGTGGCGTAATCCTTCTCGGCACGGGCCTGCGCCCGCGACTCGAGGAGGTCGCGCACCAGTACGTCGATGGCCGCCATCGCCCTCTGCTCACCTTCAACGTCCAACCACTGCGGAGCGAGCGGATCCGTGCCGAGAACGGCCATCATGGCGCGGACCTTGGCCAAGGTTGCGATGACTTGGTCATCGGAGACCCCGGAATCCAGCGCCGTATTGCCCTGCGTGACCGCCTCGTGGATGACTGCGACCGCCGACGGCACGTTGAGATCGTCGTTCATCGCCTCGACGAAGGCTTCCGGGAGATCCTCGGCCACCTCGCCTGCGCCGACGCGGTGAGCCGCCCGCTGAACGAACGACTCGATTCGGCGATAGCCCGCCGCAGATTCCCTGACCGAGGCATCGGAGAACTCGATGTTGCTCCGGTAGTGCGGCGAAGCCAAGTACCAGCGCAACTCCACCGGTCGGACCTGCTTGACGATTTCGGTGACCAGTTCCGAGTTGCCCAGCGACTTGCTCATCTTCTCGCCAGCCAGCGTCACCCAGGCATTGTGGAGCCAGTAACGCGCAAAGCCATCCCCGGCCGCCTGCGACTGCGCCAGCTCGTTCTCATGATGCGGGAACACCAGATCCAGACCGCCACCGTGGATATCGAACGTTCCACCGAGGAATTCGGTGGACATGGCCGAACACTCGATGTGCCACCCCGGCCGTCCCAGTCCCCAGGGGGTCTGCCAGGCGGGCTCGCCCGGCTTCGCGGACTTCCATAGTGCGAAGTCACGGGGGTCGCGCTTCCGGGAGTCGGCGGCACTGTCCTGGGCCGGCATCAACTCGTCGACCCGCTGTCCGGACAGTTGCCCGTATCGCTGGAACGACCGGACGTCAAAGTAGACATCACCGTCGGCTTGGTAGCCATGTCCGCGGTCGATGATGCGCTCGATCAACCGCACAATAGCCGGGATGTGGCCGGTCGCCCTCGGTTCCACTGTCGGACGCAGGCACCCGAGCAGGTCGTAGGCGTCGGAGAAGGCCCGCTCGTAGGCGGTCGCGACCGCCCACCATGGCCGCCCCTCGATCTCCGCCTTCGCCAGGATCTTGTCGTCGATGTCGGTGACATTCCGGGCGAACCAGACCTCGTAGCCGCTGGCCTCCAGCCAGCGCACCAGGACGTCGAAGGCCACCCCGGCGCGAACATGCCCCACATGGGGAGGGCCCTGAACGGTTGCCCCACACAGGTAGATCGTCGCCCGGTTGGGTTCCACGGGTATGAACTCGCGAACCGATCTGGTCGCGGTGTCGTGCAGGCGCAGGGTCACCTCGTCAGGTTAGTGGCCCGGTCCTTCACCGCGTCAGCAGGGCATTGGCAATGGCCGCGATTCCTTCACCCCGGCCGGTGAACCCCAGGCCGTCGGTGGACGTGGCCGATACCCGGACGGGCGCTCCAATGGCGTCGGCCAGGGCCTCTTCGGCCTCCAACCGGCGAGCGGACATTCGAGGTGAGTTCCCGATCACCTGCACCGCGGCGTTGCCGATGCTCCAACCAGCGGCGCGCACCCGACGAGCTGTCTCCACCAGCAGGGCGCGTCCACTGGCTCCCGCCCACTCCGGTTCGGACACCCCATAGTTGCTTCCGAGATCCCCCTGCCCGGCCGCCGACAGCAGCGCGTCGCACACCGCGTGCGCGGCAACATCGGCATCACTGTGCCCCGCAAGTCCTGTCTCCCCCGGCCAGTACAGGCCGGCGAGCCACAGTTCCCGACCAGGCTCGAAAGGATGAACGTCGGTGCCGACCCCGATCACTGGGATCGACGGCCCTTCATCAGAACGTGGATCAGTCATTTGCGACACCTCCTGATCGGGCGGCGAGCACGGACTCCGCGACCGTGAGATCGAAGGGTGTGGTCACCTTGAATGCCTCTGGATCACCCGGCACCATCGCCACCGGCACGCCCAGCAACTCCACCAGCGAGGACTCGTCGGTGGCCTCGAGGCCTTCCGGCCGCTGCGCATGTGCGCGCCTGAGCAGCGAGCATCGATATCCCTGTGGGGTCTGCACCGCCCGTAGGCTGGCGCGATCAACGGTACCCGCCACCGTTTCGGTCGAGGCGTTCGGCGGACGGTCCAGTGCGACCGATTTGATCGTGTCAGTGACCGGGCGCACCGGGATCACTGCATCGGAGCCGGCCGCGAGTTCGTCGAGTACCCGGGCGACGGTCCCGGCAGGAACGAGGGGGCGGGCCGCATCGTGGACGAGGACATGGCTGACGTCGTCACCGACTGCGGACAGCAGGATCTCGACCGAGTCCTGCCGCAGGACACCGCCGGCCACGACCCTCACCGGGACGTCGACGACACCCTGCAGGTCTGCGGCGACGTCTGCGACAGCGGCCTGCGGCACGGCGACCACCACTTCGACGACTCGAGGATCCGCACAGACAGCCCGGACGGCATGCACGAGCAGGGACTCACCAGCCAGCAGGCGAAGTGCTTTGGGGGCACCCGGGCCGAGTCGTAACCCGAGTCCGGCAGCAGCTACCAGCGCAGCAACCCGCATTTACGGAGGGAGGCGGCGGACTAGGAGGCGAGGACCTCGTCGAGCATGGTCTCGGCCTTATCCTCATTAGTGTGCTCGGCGAGCGCGAGTTCGCTGACCAGGATCTGGCGAGCCTTCGACAACATGCGCTTCTCGCCGGCGGACAGACCGCGATCCTGATCGCGGCGCCACAGATCGCGCACGACCTCGGCCACCTTGATGACATCCCCTGAGGCCAGCTTCTCAAGATTCGCCTTGTAGCGGCGCGACCAGTTCGTGGGCTCCTCGGTGTACGGCTGGCGCAGCACCTCGAACACCCGGTCGAGTCCTTCTTGGTTGACCACATCGCGAACGCCGACCAGGTCGACGTTGTCCGCGGGGACACGAACGGTGAGATCGCCCTGAGCAACGCGGAGTACCAAGTACTCCCGGGGCTCTCCCTTGATGACCCTCGTCTCGATTGATTCGATCAATGCCGCCCCGTGATGGGGGTAAACGACGGTGTCACCGACGGAGAAAGTCATGTGTAAATGCCCCTTTCGTTAGCGTTGAGTCTATCACGGTGAATGAGGCTTGAATTCGCGGCTCTTGTCTGGTTAGGTGCGCACCCTCACCGCCCGCTCGCGGTTTTCGGATTACGGGCGCATACTCATTTCCATGCCCGTCTCGGAACCCCCGGAGCGCCCGCTCGGCGACATCTCGGTACCCGATGACGCGCGTGCCCTTGAGGGGGATCGTTGGGCGTATTACGACGAGCTCAACCAACGCGGGGAACTGCCCCACGCACCGGGGGGGCCTGACTCCCCTGACGAGCCTGGACGCTGGCGGGACGGCTCTCCTTGGCTGGGCCAACACGGCAGCCGCACCATGCCGCTGCTGTTCTGCGTGACCGGCATCGCGTTGATGCTGGGGGTTCTGCTGCTGGCCTTGATACCCCGTGACGATGCCCCCACGCAGACGGTTGCACTGGCCACCTCCACCGCTGCGGTCGGCTCGGTCGGCGGGCTGCTCCCACAGGCGCGGGTGACATTGAACGATCAGCCGCGCTCTCTTCGCGACCTGCGCCCCGCCGTCATCGCGGTGATCGGAAACAGCGGCTGCGCCAACTGCACGGACGCCGTCGCTGCCGCCGCCTCGACCAGTGAAGCCAACGGGGTCAGGTTCATGCTCTCCACCGAGGAACCGGCCGGTACCAAGTTGCGAACCTTCCGGCTCGCGGCCGGGGTCATGGCGCCCGCCCTCGTGGTGCCCCCCGGGGTCTGGGACGACTTCGAACCGGAGGGGCTCACTCTCATCGCCGTGAACCCCGACGGGACGGTCTCGGCCGTGGTGAGAAACGCCCAAACGCAGGCCGGACTGACGACAAGCCTGCAACAGGCCCTCAACACTGTGGGCTGACCCGCTAGGCTCTTCCGCGGCGCACCGTTTGAACATGCGATCCCAGGGAGGGTCCCCTTGCAACGTCGACGTATTGCGGCCGCTGTGCTCGTCCTCGCGGCCGTGCCCGCCCTGGGCGGCTGCTGGAACGGTTACAACGCGCTCACCACGACACAACCGGATTCGGGCAATGCCTCGACCGCGAACGTCGGTGACGTGTCGTTGCGAGGCCTCACCTGGGTGCGCGACCTCTCCAACCCCAAGAACCTGACCCTGTCCGGTTCCTTCGTGCTCGCCCCGGGCGAACCCGATGAGCTGACCAGCGTGTCCACCGACCCCTCCAACTACGTCATCGGCATCACCGACGGCAGGATCCCGCTCATTCCGGGCACCGAGAACCGTGTCGGCTACAACAGCGACAAGTACGTGAACCTCTACGGCTCTGCCACCGACACCAAAACGGCGCAGTCGGTGTTCATCACGACCAGTTTCCAGTTCAAGCGATCGGGGCTGGTGACCGTGCCGGTCATGGTCGTACCGAACACCGGACCCTACAAGGGCATCACTCCGAACCCTCCGGACCTCTTCCAACGTCCAACCGGGGATAAGGGGCCGACCGCATCCCCCTCGGCGAGTGCCCCTGCCGCGGCGTCGCCGTCCGCAGCGAACCCGAGCGCCCCGGTGCCAGCCCCGTCCTGAGCCCGGCTGCGGACTAGGCGACGAACTTGTAGCCGAGCCCGCGAACGGTCAGCAGGTGCTTTGGGCGCGCCGGGTGATCCTCGATCTTGCTGCGCAACCGCTTGATGTGCACATCCAGGGTTTTGGTGTCGCCGACGTAGTCCGACCCCCACACCCGGTCGATGAGTTGTGCTCTGGTGAGGACCCGTCCCTCGTGTCGGACCAGGATCTCCAGCAGATGGAACTCCTTCAGCGGCATTCGGACGTCGTCACCACGCACCGACACCACGTGCCTGTCGATGTCCAAGCGCACCGGACCCGCCTCCACGATCTGCAGTTCCTCTTCTTCCGGCTCCTCGCCGCTTCGACGACGCAGTACCGCGCGGATGCGCGCTACGAGTTCCCGGCTGGAGAAGGGCTTGGTGACGTAGTCGTCCGCCCCGAGCTCGAGCCCGACGACCTTGTCGACCTCGGTGTCCTTGGCGCTGACCATGATGATGGGGACCGCGGAGCGGGTCCGGATCGCCCGGCAGACGTCGGTGCCAGACATCCCGGGGAGCATGACATCGAGCAGCACGACGTCGGCTCCGTCATTGCGGAACGCCTCAAGGCCCGCGTCCCCGGTCGCGGCGACCACCACCTCGAATCCTTCTTTTCGAAGCATGAAGGCAAGCGGGTCGGCGAACGACTCTTCGTCTTCGACTACCAGTACGCGACTCAAGAGTTAGCTGCCCCCTCCGGCGACACGGCGACATCCGCTTCGGGGTCGCGCTCCCGACGGTACTGAGGCAGTCGCAAGGTGAAGGTGCTGCCCTCCCCCGGCACCGACCAGACGGCGATGTCCCCGCCGTGGTTGAGGCAGATGTGCTTGACGATGGCCAACCCCAATCCGGTGCCGCCCGTCTCCCTGGAACGGGCCGGATCGACGCGGTAGAAGCGCTCGAAGATCCGATCGAGCTCCTCGGTGGGGATCCCCACGCCCTGGTCGGAGACGGAGATGTTCACGATCCCGCCGCGCTCGGACACACCAATGGCGACCCTGGTTCGTTTCGGGCTGTAGGAGATCGCATTCGCGATGAGGTTGCGCACCGCGGTCACCAGTTGGGACTCCACCCCGAACACCGAGAGGTTGGCCTCGCCGCCGGCTACCACTTCGATCTCGTCCTGCAAGGCGGCCACCCGCACCGCGTCCATCGCCTCTGCAACTACCGCGTCCACCAACACCGGCGCTGCATTGGCCAGCGGCTGGTCCCCTTGCAGGCGGGAGAGGTCGATGAGATCACCGACCAGATTGCTCAGCCGACCGCACTCCGTCTGCATCCGACTGGCGAAGTGGGTCACCGCCTCAGGATCATCGGCCGCGGACATGACCGCCTCGGAGAGTAGCGACAGGCTCCCCACCGGGGTCTTGAGTTCGTGGCTGACGTTTGCCACGAAGTCGCGCCGGACGGCGTCGATCCGCCGGGAACCGCTCAGATCCTCCACCATCACCAGGATCGTGCCGTTGCCGATATCGGCCACCCGTGCCCGCACCTCAAGCGACCCCTGGGCGAGCGGCAACTGCCGGATGACCACGTCATGTTCCCGCGCGATCCCGTCACGTGCCACCTCACCGACCACGGCGTCCAATTCCGGGCTGGCAAGCCGATCGAACACGACAAGTCCCATGCTCACCGCCACCGCCGAAGCCCGCAGCACCGCGCCGCTGCTCGCGTCGACGAGGGCAGAGGCGCCTGGGAGCACGGCGAGGATCCGGGTCACCGAGTCGGGGCCACTGGCGGAGTCCACCTCGACCTCGCGTCCCCGTGCCCGGTGCTGCTGCCAGGCGATGAGTGCGGCAGCCCCGGCCAGGATGCCGAAGAGGCCGACCACGATCATCGCCACGACCGAGAGGTCCACGCGGCCAAGGATAGGCCCCCGGGCGCTGGCCGCACCAGCCGCGCACAGCAGCAAGGCCGCCGACGCACTATCCTTGGCCCGTGCGCGAGAGTTACCGCGAATCACTGCGCGAGATCGACACGCTGATGATCGAGATGACGCGACTGGTGGGGCGGGCAATGAGCCACGCGACCCAGGCGCTTCTCGACGCTGACCTGCAAGAGGCGGAGGCGGTGATCGCCGACGACTCGAAACTCGATCAGATCAACCTCGAGGTCGACGACCGGGCGTTCCAACTCGTGGCGCGCCAGCAACCCGTGGCGGGGGAGTTGCGCCGGTTGCTGTCCTCCCTACGCATCTCCAGTTCGCTAGAGCGGATGGGCGACCTCGCCGTCCACGTGGCGAAGACGACGAGGCTTCGCTACCCGAGCTCAGTGGTGCCGGTGGAACTGCGGGGGGTGATCTCCGACATGGGGGCCGTCGCGCAGCGCATCGTTCACCAGACTGGTGCGGCGATGTCCAGCCACAGCGTCGAGCAGGCCCGCCATGCCGTGGAGACCGACGCCGAGATGAACCGTCTGCACCGGGAGATGTTCAACATCATCATGTCCCCGGCCTGGACGCACGGTGTCGAAGCCGCCGTCGACCTGACCTTGGTCTCGCGCTTCTACGAACGATTCGCCGATCACGCTGTGACGATCAACAAGCGCATCGTCCATGTCGTGACCGGGGAGCCCTACACCGGCGGCAAGGGGCTGGACTGAGGTGTGGCAGTGAACCTGTACCGCGTGGCCGAGGCGGGCCCGATGCCGCGTCGGGTGGCCATGCTCTCCGTCCATACATCGCCGCTGGCACAGCCGGGCACCGGCGACGCAGGAGGGATGAACGTCTACGTACTGGAGGTCTCGCGCCGGTTGGCGGCTGCGGGAGTGGAGGTGGAGGTCTTCACCCGGGCCACGAGTAGCGAACAACCAGCCACCGAGCACGTCGCCGATCGGTTGACAGTCCACAACGTCATGGCCGGGCCGTTCCAGACCCTGGCCAAGGAGGACCTACCCGGCCAGTTGTGCGCGGTGACCGCCGCAGTGCTGCGGACCGGAGCTGCTCACGATGACGGCTGGTTCGACTTGGTTCACTCGCACTACTGGCTCTCCGGCCAGGTCGGCTGGGTGGCGACCTCCAGGTGGGATTGCCCGCTGGTGCACAGCTTCCACACCCTGGCCAAAGTGAAGAATCGGGACCGCGGCGCGCACGACAGCCCCGAGCCGGCAGGTCGGGTGATGGGCGAACAGCAGGTGGCCGCTGTGGCGGACCGGTTGATAGCCAACACCGATGTGGAGGCGGCCGAACTCGTCGCGCTGTACGACGCGGATCCGCTCAGAGTGGATGTCGTTCACCCGGGAGTCGACCTCGATGTCTTCGCTCCCGGCGACCAGCGTCATGCCCGGCAAACGTTCGGCCTTGACCCCGACCGTCCGGTCATCGTTTTCGTCGGCAGGCTGCAGCCGCTCAAGGCCCCCGACGTACTGGTGGCCGCGGCCGCCACTATGGCCGAGACCGGACTTCGACCGCAGATCGTCATCTGCGGCGGACCCTCCGGAAACGGCGATGGCACCCCGGAGTTGCTGCGCACGCTGGCGGCCGAAGGCGGCATCACCGACTCGGTGATCTACCTGCCGCCGCTGGCGAAGCACCGCCTCGCCGAGCTCTATCGGGCAGCAACGGTGGTTGCGGTGCCGAGCTACTCGGAGTCCTTCGGGCTCGTGGCGGTGGAAGCGCAGGCGTGCGGGACCCCGGTGGTCGCGGCCGATGTCGGCGGCCTGCGCACAGCAGTGGCGGAGGGTGTCTCTGGGCTGCTGGTGCCGGGACACGATCCCGTGCTCTGGGCCGAGCGGCTGCGCGAGGTGGTTGTCGATCAGCCGCTGCGTGACCGGCTCGGCGCGGGGGCGCGTGCGCACGCGGAGCGCTTCGGCTGGGGTGCCACGACCGCAGACACCCTGCGCGTCTATGGCCGGGCGTTGACCGAGCGGGCCGAGCAGGGCCGGCAGCGGTGGGGCGCATGACCGACGTCGAGGGAGAGTCGCCCAGTGCCCGTGCCGTCCGCAGCTGGTGCGAGCAGTCCGAGATCGAGTGGGAGGAGTCCGCTCCCGGCTCCTTCGTGATCGTGCTGCCGGGCGAGCAGAAGCTGCGCACCACCGTCTCGGTCCAGGCCGGTACCCGGCTGATGAGTCTGAACGCCTTCGTCATCCGGCATCCCGATGACAACACCGAGGCCATCCACACGTGGTTGCTGGAGCGGAATCGCAAGACCTTCGGACTGTCGTACGCGCTGGACCAACATGGCGATATCTTCCTGGTCGGCTCCTTGCCTGCCGGGAACGTGACTGCCGAGGACATCGATGACCTGATGGGGTCGGTGCTGGAGAACGCCGACCAAGTCTTCAACCACCTGCTGGAGATGGGTTTCGAACAGGCGATCAAAGCGGAGTGGCGCTGGCGTCTCAAGGCCGGTGAGAGCACCGACAACCTCAATGCCTTCCCACATCTGGCACCTGCAGGTGACGAGGACTAACTGTTCGAACCCGCCCCGACGGGACATCGACTGCAGAGGATCGGCAGACTGGCAACCATGAACGAGGAATACACCCTGATCCTGCTCCGCCACGGCGAGAGCGAATGGAACGCCCTCAACCTCTTCACCGGTTGGGTCGACGTCGACCTAACCGATAAGGGCGTGACCGAGGCCGTCCGCGGCGGGGAGATGCTGCTGGAGAGCGGGCACCTGCCCGACGTGGTGCACACATCACTGCTGCGCCGGGCGATCCGGACGACCAACCTGGCCCTGGGTACCGCCGGTCGGCACTGGATACCGGTGCGCCGTTCCTGGCGACTCAACGAGCGCCACTACGGCGCCCTACAGGGACGCAACAAGAAGCAGACTCTGGAGACCTACGGCGAGGAGCAGTTCATGCTCTGGCGCCGCTCCTACGACACCCCGCCGCCGCCGATCGACCCGGAAGACGAATTCGCTCAGACCCATGACCCGCGATACGCCCGGCTCGCCCCAGAGGAGAGGCCGGCCACGGAATGTCTGCAGGATGTCGTGCGGCGCATGCTGCCCTACTGGTACGACAACATCGTGCCGGACCTCCGCGATGGCCGCGTGGTACTGGTGGGAGCGCACGGAAACTCCCTGCGGGCCCTCGTCAAGCACCTCGACGGCATCTCGGACGAGGACATCGCCGCGCTGAACATCCCCACCGGAATCCCACTGCTCTACCGGCTCGACTCGGACCTGCGGCCCATCGTCCCGGGCGGGGAGTACCTCGATCCAGAAGCCGCCGCGAGCGCCGCCGCGGCCGTCGCGAACCAGGGCAGGTAGCCGCCGTATGGGCACGGCGCTGGTCACCGGCGGAACTTCAGGCATCGGCCTCAGCATCGCCCGGCAACTCGCCGGCCACGGTCACGACCTGGTGATCGTGGCACGCGATCAGGAGCGTCTCGACAAGGTCGCCGGCGAGATTTCCCGACAGTTCCGGGTGACCTGCGAAGCCCTCTCGGTGGATCTGAGCGACGAACAGGCCTGCGCAGGCCTGGAAGCCCGGATCGCCGATCCGGACCTGCCGTTGGAGTGGCTCGTCAACAATGCCGGGTTCGGGTTCACCGACTCGTTCGCCACGTCGACGATCGAGGAGGAACAGTCGCAACTCGACGTACTCGTCAGGGCTCCGATGAGGCTGACCCATGCGGCCCTCCCCGGCATGATCGAGCGCGGTCGCGGCCGCATCCTGATCGTTTCGAGCGTGGCTGGCTTCATCCCCGGCGGAACCTACTCGGCCGCCAAGGCGTACACCACCGTCTTCGCCGAGAGCCTGCACGCTGCGTACAAGTCCGCCGGCGTTCACGTGACCGCGCTATGTCCCGGGTTCACCCATACCGAGCTTCATCAGCGAGCGGGCATGGATATGTCCAACATGCCGGAGTGGATGTGGCTGGACGCGGACGCAGTCGCCGAAGGCGGTATCAAAGCCTGCGAGTCGGGTCGCGCGGTCGCCACCCCGGGAGCCCTCTACAAGGGCGTGCAGTTCGCCACCTCAATCGTCCCGCGGCCAGTGGTACGAGCACTGATCGGGCGTTCCTCCCGCGCGTGAAACGCCGATACGTCTGCGCCGACCGGTCCAGATCTCAGGGGTGTTGGATCAGCCGTAATCCCGCGTCGCGAACGGCCGGAGTCTGAGCCTGCACGAGGTGGAACATCGCTTCCCGCAGCCAGCGTTGACCGGGCGATGTCAATATCACCGCGGCCCCGGAGGTCGCGAGCACAACGGCCTGGGCAGCGGCCAACGCCAGCGCGTGCGCCTGCGCCCGCAGGTCGGCCCGCAACATCAGAGTGGTTTCCGCGACGTCTGGATCGGCCGCGGCCTCGTCGGCCCGGCCGTACGCCTCGGCGCGGAGCTGGGCAAGCCTGCCGGCGAGAAGCCGCGCCGCCCGAATCCCTTCATCCTGTCCGCGTTGGCCGGAAACCTCGGCCAGCCCGGTGATGGCAGCGTGGATGAGGCCGAACACCGCCGGGTTGGCATCGACGACGCGTAGTCGATCAACCGCCAGGTAGTCATCCCGCGCCATCCGGAACACGACATTCGCCCCCGCCACTCGGTAATCGTCGAAATCGACGGGCCAGGTGTGGGTGCCTCCCATGGCGGCCAGCGGCAGCGTCGGGCCGGCGCTGAGTCCCGGGGCGTTGGCCGGGTCCGGGCGGGGCGGTTCGATCAGCAGGCCGACCAGTCGGTCGGGATCGGCGGCCTCTGCGAGGACGAGCATCGCGACGTCGCAGATGGTCCAGGATGTCACCCAGTCGAGGTGGCCGTTGACGATCCAGTCCTCCCCGACCGGTTCGACGCTGACCTTAGGTGGTCCCGGCCGACGGATATGCGCGAAGGCGATCCCCGACAGCGCTCGGCCGTCAGCGAGCCGGGGACCCCAGGTGGCGCACAACTCCTCGTTTTCGCTGTTCAGCACGGCAGCTGTCGGAGCCGCGTGCTGGGCGAAGCAGAACCAGGTCGTGCCGCAGGCCCCGGAGACCAATTCGATGAGTTCACGCCAACCCGTGCCGAGCTCGTTCCCCGACCATCGGGCGGCGACCGCCGTCGTCGCTCCGGCGTCCGCGAGGGCGTCCAGGTGAGCCCGCGGAACCCCGAACCTGTCCGAGTCGGCCGCCGTTGGTGCCAGTACGTCGGAACACACGGCCGCCGTTGCGGTCCGCACGCGGTCCACGTTCGACTCGTCCATGGCCGGTGATCCGGTCACGGCGTCCCGCCAACGCTGCCGCGGTCGTCGGGTTCCACGAGACAAGGCTAGCCTTCTCCAGGTGACCGATCTGTCCCAACTGGTTCCCCGGATGCGTCCCTACGCTCCCTCCGTATTCAGCGAGATGTCGACGCTGGCCAACGAACTGGGTGCCGTGAACCTCGGTCAGGGCTTTCCCGACACCGATGGACCGGAAGAGCTGAGAAGGATCGCCATGGACGCAATCAGCGACGGTTCCGGCAACCAGTACCCGCCCCGCCACGGCAACCCGGACCTGCGGGCGGCGGTGTGCGAGCACCAGGAGAGCTGGTACGGGCTCCGCTACGACCCCGCGACGGACGTGGTCATCGGCACCGGCGCCAGTGAGCTGCTGGCCGCCTCGGTGCTCGCGGTGGCAGAGCCCGGCGACGAGGTGATCATCCTGGAGCCCTGGTTCGACATGTATCCGGCTATCACGGCCCTGTCCGGTGCGACCGCTGTGCCGGTTCCGCTAGTGCAGGCAGCCGACACCTTCGAACTGGACCTGATGGCAATCCAGGCCGCCATCACGGATCGCACCAGAGCCCTCATCATCAACACCCCTCACAACCCGACCGGCGCCGTCCTGACCCACTCACAACTCGAGGGCTTGGCCAAGATCCTCGGCCCCAGGGACATCGTCGTGATCAGTGATGAGGTCTACGAGCACCTGGTGTTCGAAGGCATCAGGCACACGCCGGTAGCCTCGGTGCCGGGGATGAAGAACCGCACCATCACGATCGGTAGCGGCGGGAAGTCGTTCTCCCTCACCGGCTGGAAGGTGGGCTGGGCCACTGGGCCGGCCGACCTGATCGCCGCTGTCAGGGTGGTGCGTCAACACCTCTCATACGTTTCGAGTGGGCCGTTCCAGCCGGCGATCGCCGCCGGCCTTCGGTTTCCGCGGTCCTACTTCAGACAGCTTGCCGACGATCTCAGCCGCCGACGTGACAAGCTCGGAGAGGGTCTGGCTGGACTTGGAATGCAGGTATTCCGCACCGACGGTACCTACTTCGCCATGACCGACGTGGCCCCGCTGGGCTGGGCCAGCGGGGTCGACTTCGTGGATCGGGCGGCCCGTGAGGCCGGGGTGGTCGCCATCGCGGTGAATCCGTTCACGTCGCCGGACTTCGGTCAGAGCCTCGTCCGCTGGACCTTCTGCAAACAGGACCGGGTGCTCGACGAGGCTTTGGATCTGTTGTACCGGCACTCGTCCGTGCTCGCGGGCCCCGGCTGAGTTGGCACGGCCCCCATGAGGGGGCAGGCGAACCTGTCAGCCGAGCGCCAGCTCGACAACATCAACGTACGGGGCTCCCGTGAATACCTCGAAGCCGCGCAGCCTGGCCTTGCTGGCCGTCACCGACACGTCGGCGCCGGTGGTTTCAAGGCGCTCCCCGGTGGCCCACCAGACCGGCGCATCGGGCCAGTCCTGGGCCGGCGCAGGTACCGGGGAATCGAGCAGAACATACGAGTGCACGAGCCGGTGCGCCGCCCGCTGTGCGTAGCCGAGGGCCGGCAGGAGGTTCGCGGTGTCGCCGTGGGCTACCAGCGTGACCGGCCCTGTTACCGCCTCGGAGTTCAAGGCCATCGCCAGCAGAGCGACCCGTCTACTGGCCTGCACCCGGTCGGGCACCCCCGCCGGTACCTCGACTTCCGGAGCGACGTGCACCGACACACCCCTGCCCACCAGTTCGGCGGCGACCTGGTCGCGATCGGTCCAGCTCGGGTCCGGGAGCAGCACAACGGTGACGGCCGACATAGGCCAAGCCTCGCACTGGTGGCGGGCCGGCATCCCACCGCCGTGCCGTCCACCTCATGGCTCGACCAGGGATCCAGCCACTAGGCTCGACGGTATGGCGAACCCACGCGAGGAACTCCTCGAGCAGATCACCTCCAAGGCCGTCGTCCACGGCAAGGTCATCCTCTCCAGCGGACGCGAGGCCGACTACTACGTCGATCTGCGACGAGTCACCCTCGACGCTGAGGCGGCCCCACTGGTCGGTCAGGTGATGCTCGATCTCACCGACGACCTCGACTACGACGCCGTGGGTGGGCTGACTCTCGGCGCAGATCCGGTGGCGACCGCGATGCTGCACACGGCCGCGGCACGGGGACGCAAACTCGACGCTTTCGTGGTGCGCAAGGAAGGCAAGGCGCACGGCCTGCAGCGTCGCATCGAAGGTCCGGACGTTGCCGGTCGACGGGTGCTCGCGGTGGAAGATACCTCGACAACGGGAGGATCCGTGCTGACGGCCGTGGAGGCACTCAGAGAAGCGGGTGCCGAGGTGGTGGCCGTGGCCGTCATCGTGGAGCGTGGAGCGAGCCCACGGGTGACTGAGGCCGGTCTGCCCTACCTCGCCGCCTACGAACTGGCGGATCTGGGACTGGGCTAAGCCCACCAGGGCACGAGCGAACCCTCCGAAGCGCTCAGCGCTCAGCGCTCAGCGCTCAGCGACACCGTTGGGCGTGGGCGCACCGTCGTCGTGGGTCATCGGCTCGACGCCCTTGCCCCTCTTGTGGCGGATGTACTCGAAGACGATCGGTACCACCGAGACCAGCACGACGGCGATCAGGATCAGCTCGATGTTGTCCTTCACGAATGGGATGTTGCCCAGGAAGTAGCCGAGCAACGTGACGCCGGTCGCCCAGATGACGCCGCCGATCGCGGAGTAGGTGACGAACCGCTTGTAGTCCATCCTGGCGACACCGGCGATGGCGGTGATGAAGGTCCGGACGATGGGCACGAACCTCGCGAGCACGATGGCCTTGTTGCCGTACTTGTCGAAGAAGTCGTGGGTCTTGTCCACGTATTCCTGGCGAAAGATCTTGGAGTCTGGTTTGTTGAACAACTTGGGGCCGGCCTTGTAGCCGATCCAGTAGCCGGTGATGTTGCCCAGGATCGCTGCTGCGGTGAGTAGCAGGCAGGCGAGCCAGATTGGAGTGGCAATCGCCCCGGTCGCGATGAACAGACCGGTGATGAAGAGCAGCGAGTCACCGGGGAGGAAGAACCCGATGAGCAAGCCGCACTCGGCGAAAATGATGAAGATGACACCGATCAGCGCGAACGTACCCAGCGCATCGAGCAGGTAGCTCGGGTCGAGGTAGTCGGTGAGGCCGGCGGTGAGTTGAGGGACGACATTCGTCAGTGAGCCTAGATCCACCCCCCAAGGTTACCTTTCCAGCCCCCCTCCCCCCGGACGCCGCTCCCGCCAGATTGTGACCAGGCCCCCCAGCAGACTGCCGACGATGACGACTGCGGCGACCACCGCGGACACCGTTCGCAGGACCGGGAACTGGTAGGCGAAGTATCCCAGCGCCACGAGTCCGGCCGCCCAGCACAAACCCCCAACGATGTTGGCCACGACGAAGCGGCCGCGGTTCATCACTGCCACGCCCGCCGCGAAGGGAATGAACGTCCGGACCCACGGGATGAATCTGGCGGCCACTACCGAGAACGGCCCGTAGCGTTGGTAGAAGACCTCCGCGCGTGCCACCCCGGACCGAATCCGCTGCGATCGACCTGCGAGGTAGGGCCGCCCCATTCGAATGCCCAGCGAATAGCCGGTCTGGTCGCCGAGCACCGCGGCGACCGTGGCCCCGGCCGCCATGCCCACGGGCGATACCCCGGAGTCAGGCCGCGCCCACAGTAGCCCGGCCGCGAACAGCAACGAGTCTCCCGGCAGTAGGAAACCCAGCAGTAGGCCGGTCTCGGCGAAGACGATTCCCCACACCACCAGGCAGAACGTCAGCAGTGAGAACTGCCCGAGGAAGTCCTCGATCTCGACCCCTCCGTTCGGTCTCCTGCCAGGATGTCGCCCATGGTCCATCGAATAGTAGTTATCGGAGGCGACGCGGCCGGCGCATCCGCCGCGGCGACCGCCAAACGGCGGTGGCCCGAATCCGACGTTGTGCTCCTCGAGCGCGGCCACGACACCTCCTACGCCGCCTGCGGTCTTCCCTACTGGGTCGGAGGGCAGATCGCCGACCGTGACGACCTGATCGCCCGCACTCCCCAGCAGCACCGTGCCAACGGCATCGACGTTCATCTCGGCGCCGAAGCGGTCGGGATAGACCCGGACGCGGGGACGGTGACCGTGATCAGAACCGCGAGTCCAGGCGACGATGTCACGGAGACGATCGAGGCGTACGACACACTGGTGATCGCCACCGGTGGCGCCCCAGTGTCGCTGCCCTTGCCGGGGGTGGAGGCTCCCAATGTGAGCGCCGTTCACACGCTGGACGGAACCGAACACCTGATCTCTGAGCTGCTCGCTGCGTCGGAGTCCGCAACCGCCAACGTGCGGGCGGTGATCATCGGGGCGGGTTTCGTCGGAATCGAGATGGCCGAGGCCTTCCGAAGCCGCGGGATGTCGGTCACCGTGCTGGACGCCGCCGATGCGCCGATGCCCTCCCTGGATCAGGACATGAGCGCGTTGCTGGCCGACAGGATGGTGGCCCAGGGGATCACGTGTTCATTCGGCCAACGCGTACAGGGCATCGAGACCTCCGCAGACGGGCGGGCGACCGCCGTTGTCACGGAGGACTCCAGATTTCCGGCGGACATCGTGGTTATGGCCGTGGGGATCCGGCCGAACACGGCCTTCGCGGCCCGGTCCGGCATCCCCGTCGGGGAATCCGGGGGCATTCTCACCGAACGCAGTCAACGCGTGCTCGGGCAGCCGTCGATCTACGCGGCCGGCGACTGCGTGGAGACGTATCACCGACTTCTGCGACGAAACGTCCACCTACCACTGGGCACGCATGCCAACAAACAGGGCCGAGTGGCCGGAGTTAACCTCAGCGGGGGCAACCTGACATTCCCCGGCGTGATCGGCACGGCCATCACCCGGGTCGGTACCGCCCACGTCAGCCGCACCGGACTCTCCGAGGCGGAGGCCAGGGACACGGGCTTCGACACCGTGAGCGCCACCGTGGATACCTCTGTGATCGCCGGCTACATGCCCGATCCCGGGACCATGACGACGAAGCTGATCGCCGAACGCGGAACAGGCCGGATTCTCGGCGGCCAGATCATCGGAGACCGTGCTGCCGCTGCCAAGCGGATCGATACTGTGGCCGTGGCGATTTGGCAGTCGATGACTGCGGAGGAATTGACGAGCATGGATCTGTCCTACGCGCCGCCCTTCTCCGGTGTCTGGGATCCGGTGCAGGTTGCTTCCCGGCGGCTGGTCGGCGCACTTGCGGATGGCTTCTGAAGATATTCCCGCCGGGACGATGCGAGGGGTGCTACCACCGCTGACTACTGACAGACTGAAGGGGACGTTGGTCGGCTAGGGTCGCACCGAACTCTCGCCCACCCAGTCGCCCGAGGCCGTCCGAACAAGCAGAAGGAGTCACAATGCCCATCGCAACCCCCGAGGTCTACGCCGAGATGCTCGATCGCGCCAAGGCCGGTCGGTTCGCCTACCCCGCGATCAACGTCACGTCCTCGACGACCGTCAACGCGGCCCTTCAGGGCTTCATGGACGCCGAGTCGGACGGCATCATCCAGTTCTCCTGGGGCGGTGCCGAGTTCGCCTCGGGCCAGTCGATCAAGGACATGGTGACCGGGGCCGTCGCGCTGGCCGAGTTCACCCACGTTGTGGCGGAGAAGCTGCCCATCAACATTGCGCTGCACACCGACCACTGCCCGCTGCAGAAGCTCGACGGGTACATGCGCCCACTGGTGGACATCTCCCTGGAGCGAGTGGCCAACGGGCAGTTGCCGCTCTTCCAGTCCCACATGTGGGACGGTTCGGCCATTCCGCTGGAGGAGAACCTCGACATAGCCGAGGAGATGCTCGACAAGTGCAACCGGGCCAACATCATCATGGAGCTGGAGATCGGTGTCGTCGGCGGCGAGGAGGACGGCATCGAGGCGAAGCACGACGCCAAGCTGTACTCGACGCCGGAGGACGGGCTGGCGACGGCCGCCAAGCTCGGACTCGGCGAGCGCGGCCGGTACATGGTGGCGGCGACCTTCGGTAACGTGCAGGGCGTCTACAAGCCCGGCAACGTCAAGCTGCAGCCGAAGATCCTGAAGGAGATCCAGGATGCGGTAGCGGCGGAATACGACAAGCCGGAGCCCTTCGACCTGGTGTTCCATGGCGGCTCCGGCTCGCTGCTCGAGGAGATCCGTGAGGCGCTCGACTACGGCGTGGTCAAGATGAACGTCGACACCGACACCCAGTACGCCTACACCCGGCCGGTCGCC
>CAZKVQ010000035.1:11021-32682 GCA_964556255.1 uncultured Actinomycetes bacterium | reverse complement strand
GTGCGGCGCCTCTCGAAGCGCGGCATCGAGGGTGCTGGCGTCAAGGTGGTTCGATTCGCCGCGGCCGAACAGCGCCTGGCTGGCGGCGAGCACCTTCGCGGGCGCCTCGGCGCCGTGGACCAGAGTGGTCAATTCCTCGGCCAGTGCTCGCTGGGCTGCCCTACCAGCCGGTCGCGCCACCCACTCGGCCTCGATCTCCAACAGGTCGGTGGGAGGTCTCAGCGAGAACATCCGCAGGAATCGCACGACGTCCCGATCATCGGTGTTGAGCCAGAACTGGTAGAAGGCGTACGGGCTCGTCAACTCCGGGTCGAGCCAGACGGCTCCGCCGGCTGTCTTGCCGAACTTCTCACCATCGGCCTTCACCACCAACGGCACCGTCAAGGCGTGGGCGCTCGGGCCGTCGTGGCCCTCCACGCGTCGGATCAGGTCGAGGCCGGCCGTGATGTTGCCCCACTGGTCTGAACCGCCGATCTGCAGTCGACATCCCCGGGTCCGGTAGAGCTCCAAGAAGTCGTAGGCCTGCAGGATCATGTAGGAGAACTCGGTGTAGCTGATGCCCGCTTCCGCCAAGCGGGTGCTCACCGACTCCTTGGCCAGCATGGTGTTGATGCTGAAGTGCTTGCCCAGGTCCCGAAGCAACTCGATCGCGCCCAGGTCGTCCGTCCAATCGAGGTTGGACACCACGCTCGCCGGGTGCGGACCATCGAAGTCGAGCACGACCTCCAGTTGCGCTCGGATCTTTGCCAGCCAGCCGGCAACTACATCGGCATCCTGCAGGGTCCGTTCGCTGGCCCGACCCGAGGGATCGCCGATCAGCCCGGTGGCGCCACCGACCAGACCGATCGGGAGATGGCCAGCGTCCTGGAACCTGCGCAAGGTGAGTAGCGGCACCAGGTTTCCCACATGCAGACTCGCCGCCGTCGGATCGAAGCCGCAGTACAGGGTGACCGGGCGTTCCGCCAAGGCCTCCCGCAACGACTCAAGGTCCGTGGACTGAGCCACCAAGCCACGCCACAGAAGATCGGACAGCAGGTCGCCTCCCGGCGGTGCCTCGACAACCACGCCGCTATCAGCGGCGCGGACAGCGGCTCCCCCGGCAGCCAACGTGTCATCTCCTGACGTCATGCAGACCATCTTGGCAGTCGGGCGAATCTGCGGCTGTCGAAGGTGCTGACCTTCCTCACCGCGTCCGAGCCGAGACCGTCACCGCTCCGCTCCGGACTCCGCAACAAGGCGGGCCGTCGCGAGTTGTTCGCGCACCCGATCAGGAGCCGTTCCGCCGGGTCGGGCACGGGAGGCAAGGGCCCCCTGGGTGCTCAACACGGCACGCACGTCCGGGGTCAGGCGCTCGGAGGCCGCTGCCAACTCCTCGTCTGTCAGATCCCACAACTCGACGCCCCGGGCCTCCGCGGTCGCTACGCAGGCACCGGAGATCTCGTGGGCCTGACGGAAGGGCACACCGCGCACGACCAGCCAGTCGGCGATCTCGGTGGCCAACGCGAAGCCCCGGGGGGCGGACGCCGCCATCCGCTCGGTATCGAAGTCCAGCGTGGCCACCATCCCGGCCATCGCTGGCAGCACCAGCAGCAGCTGGTCGACGGAGTCGAAGACGGGCTCCTTGTCCTCCTGCAGGTCGCGGTTGTAGGCGAACGGCAGTCCCTTCAACGTCGCGAGCAGGCCGGTGAGATTGCCGATCAGCCGGCCGGACTTGCCGCGGGCGAGTTCCGCGATGTCGGGATTCTTCTTCTGGGGCATGATCGACGAACCCGTGGACCAGGAGTCGTCGAGCCGGGCCCAGCCGAACTCCGGCGACGTCATGAGGATGACCTCTTCGGCGAGCCGGGACAGGTGCACCCCGATCATCGCCGCGATGAACAGGAACTCGGCCACGAAATCACGATCGGAGACGGCGTCGATGGAGTTCACGGCGGCAGATTCGAAACCGAGCGCGTCGGCCACGGCCTCTGGATCCAGCGGCAGTGCCGACCCTGCCAAGGCCCCGGACCCCAGCGGGGAGACGTTGACCCGGACCCGCCAGTCAGCGAGTCGATCGCGATCGCGTTGCAGGGCATGGACATGCTTGCCCAGTTCGTGGCCGAAGGACACCGGCTGCGCATGCTGCAGATGGGTGAACCCCGGGGACGGGTGATCCACGTGTGCCTCTGCCTGATCGAGCAGCGCCACCTGCAGTCCTCGCACGGCTTCGTCCAGCCTCTGCCCGGCGTCGCGCAGGTACAGTCGGAAATCAGTCGCCACCTGATCGTTGCGGCTTCGTCCGGCGCGTAACTTGCCGCCGACCGGCCCCAGGAGTTCCAGCAGGCCGCGTTCGACCGCGGTGTGAACGTCCTCATCTGCGGGTTCGGCATGGAAGCGCCCTGCGGCGATATCCGACCGGAGTTGAGCGATGGCGGCGACCACCTGTTCATGTTCCGGACCGGACAGCAGCCCGGCGGCCGCCAACACCGCCGCGTGCGCAGCCGTCTGGTCCAGGTCATAGGGCGCGAGGCGCCAGTCGAAATGGATGCTGAGACTCAACGCCTCCATCTCGGGAGATGGCCCCGACTCGAAGCGCCCACCCCACAATCTGGTCGGCTCCTCGCCGGCGGTCACGAGCCAGACCCTGGCTGCTTCTGCGCACGGGTCGCGGCGAGCTTGCTGGGCATGCCCCACAGCTCGATGAAGCCCTTCGCCAGCGACTGGTCGAACGTGTCGCCAGTGTCATAGGTGGCGAGGTGGTAGTCGTACAGCGACTTCTCCGAGCGGCGCCCGGTGACCGTGGCCCGACCTCCATGAAGGGTCATCCGGATGTCACCACTGATGTCGGCGTTGACCTCCTCCAGGTACGCGTCGAGGGCGTTCTTCAGCGGGCTGAACCAGAGGCCGTCGTAGACGAGTTCGCCCCACCGCTGCTGTACCCCCCTGGTGAACCGAGCCAGATCACGCTCGACGGTGACGTTGGACAGTTCCCGGTGGGCGGTGATCAGAGCGATCGCACCTGGTGCCTCGTACACCTCACGGCTCTTGATGCCCACGAGGCGATCCTCGACGACATCCAAACGCCCGACGCCCTGTGCGCCGGCCCGACGGTTCATCTCCTCGATGATCGCCAGCATCCCCAGCGGACGGCCGTCCAGCGCCGTCGGCACGCCAGCGGTGAAGGAGACTACGACCTCGTCGGGCTCCCGCGGCACGGTCGGGTCGGAGGTGTAGGAGTACACGTCCTCGATCGGGCCGTTCCAGATGTCCTCCAGGAAGCCCGTCTCGACCGCCCGACCCCAGACGTTCTGATCGATCGAGTACGGCGACTTCTTCGTAACATCGATGGGCAGATCACGCGCCTGCGCGAATTCGATCGCGCGGTCCCGGGTCATGGCGTAGTCCCGCACGGGGGCGATGCAGGTGAGGTCCGGCGCGAGCGCACCGATACCCACCTCGAACCGCACCTGATCGTTGCCCTTGCCGGTGCAGCCATGCGCCACGATCGTGGCGTTGTGCTTGTGAGCGGCATCGACGAGGTGCTTGACGATCAGCGGCCTCGACAGCGCCGAGACCAGCGGGTACTCGTCCATGTACAGGGCCTGTGCCTTCAACGCCGGCACACAGTATTCGTCGGCGAACTCGACCCGGGCGTCGGCGACCTCCGCCTCAACCGCGCCGCAGGCGATCGCGCGTTGCCGGATGACCTCGAGGTCCTCGCCGCCCTGGCCGACATCGGCGGCCACGGCGATGACTTCGGCCCCGGTCTCCTCCTTGATCCATTCGATCGCCACGGAGGTGTCGAGCCCGCCCGAGTAGGCGAGTACCACGCGCTCAGTCACAGTGTTTCTCCTGTTCTGCGGCCTCCTGCCGCTTTCTATTGGTCATCATCGCCGATGGGCAGCCATCGCGAGTAGTTCCGCTGCAACCCCGGCACCGCCGTCGGGGTGTCTGCTCACCAACAGCACCGTGTCGTCGCCCGCCACCGAACCGATCACGTCCGGCAGGGACGAGTGATCGATGACCGATGCGAGGAACTGGGCCGCACCCGGCGGCGTTCGCACCACCGCGATGTTCGCAGATGAGTCGACATCGACCAGGACCTCCCCCAACAGCCGACCCAGTCGCGACCTGCCGGTGCGGCCGTTGAGATCGCCGGGGGCCGGCACGGCATAGATCAAGCCGCCGTCCCCGTCGTCGACCTTGACGGCACCGAGCTCGTCCAAGTCTCTGGAGACCGTGGCCTGGGTGACATCGAATCCCTCCTCCGCGAGCAGTTCCTGCAGCGAAGCCTGCGAGGTAACCCGGTGTGAGCCCAGCAGCACCTCGATCCTGGCCCGGCGGGCAACGTGGCCCCGAACGTTGCTCATGACGGCACCGACTCGGCGGTAGAAGCGATAGCCTCGGCCAACCCGGCGACGGCGAGTCGCGCCTGCTCATCGGTGAGGATCAGCGGCGGGGCCAGCCTGATGACCCCTGGGGCCACCGCGTTGACCAGCAGCCCCCGTTGGCGCGCGGCGAGCTCCACCCTCGGTGCCGCTTCGTCATCGTCGAGTACGACACCGAGCAGGAGACCCTCCCCTCGAACGGCAGCCACCCCGTCGAGGGCGTCCAACTCGCCGGCCAACCTGGCGCCGAGGTCTGCCACCCTCGCGAGCAGTCCATCGGCCTCGATCGTGTCGAGCACCGCGAGAGCTGCCGCACAGGACACCGGGTTTCCGCCGAAGGTCGAGCCATGGCTGCCAGGTGTGAACAGCGAGGCGGCGTCACCGAAGGCGATTGTCGCCCCGATGGGTAGGCCGCCGCCGAGACCCTTGGCAAGTGTCACCACGTCGGGTTGCAGCCCGTGTTTCTCGAAGCAGAACCAGCTTCCGGTGCGACCGATGCCGGTCTGTACCTCGTCCAGCACGAATAGTGCGCCGACGTCCCGGGCGACCGCCTGCGCCGCGGCCAGGTAGCCCGGCGGTGGCGGTACCACTCCGCCCTCACCCTGGATCGGCTCCAGCACCAGCGCGGCCACCTCGACGTCGACGGCCCCGCCCAGGGCGGAAACGTCGCCGTACGGGACGAAACGAACCTCGGGCGGGAGTGGTCGGAAGGGCGCCTGCTTGGCCGGCTGCCCGGTGAGGGCGAGGGCTCCCATGGTTCGGCCGTGGAAGGATCCCTGGGCCGCAACGAACACGCCGCGTCCGGTGAGCCTGCCGAGCTTGAAGGCGGCCTCGTTGGCCTCCGCACCACTGTTGGCGAAGAACACCCGGCCGTCGCGCCCGGCCAAACCCAGCAGCCGCTCGGCCAACTCGATGGCGGGTCGGGTGGCTGCCAGGTTGGACGTGTGACCCAGGGTCCGCATCTGCGCGGTGACCGCGCTGACCACCGCCGGGTGGGCGTGGCCGAGGGCGTTCACCGCGATGCCGGCGAGCAGGTCCAGATAGCGATTGCCATCTGCGTCCACGACTTCGGCCCCACTGCCGGAGACGATCGTCAGTGGTGGAACGCCGTAGTTGTTCATCAGCGCCGATGACCAGCGCTGCCGACCCGCTTCATTGCTGGCGATCGGCCGCCCGAGATCGTTCGCGGCCGGACCTTCTCCCGCCGCTGTCTCCGCCGAATGCCCGGTCATGGCCGCCAGCCCTGACCGGCAGCCGGATCGTCCTCTGCCACCACCATGGTGCCGACGCCGGCATCGGTGAAGACCTCGACCAGCATCGAATGGGGCGCCCTGCCGTCGATGACGTGCGCGCGGGCGACTCCCTCGGACACCGCGTCCACACAGGCCGCCATCTTGGGAATCATTCCGCTCGCGAGTTCGGGGAGCAGAGAACGCATGACGTCGACGGTGACGACGGGAACCACGGTCTGGTCGTCCGGCCACGACCGGTACATGCCAGGGACATCCGTGAGCACGATGAGTTTCTTCGCCCCCAGGGCGATCGCCAGCGCAGCTGCGGCCGCGTCGGCGTTGATGTTGTAGGTGTCACCGCCGGCATCACGGGCTATCGAGGAGACCACCGGGATGAGATCGTCGTCGAGCAGGGACTGCACCAGGCCGGGACGGACGTCGGAGATGTCACCGACGAGTCCAATGTCCACCCGCTCCCCGTCCACCACTGCGAAGCGTCGTTCGGCGGTGAACAGGTTGGCGTCCTCGCCGGACATTCCCACGGCGAACGGACCGTGGCGGTTGATGAGGTTCACGAGTTCTCGCTGCACCTGACCGGTGAGCACCATCCGCACCACCGCCATCGCCTCTTCGGTGGTCACCCGGTAGCCGCCCCGGAACTCCGAGGTGATCCCCAGCGCGTCCAGCATCGAGGTGATCTGCGGGCCGCCGCCATGCACGACCACCGGTCGAAGTCCGGCAAGTTTCAGGAACAAGACGTCGAGCGCGAAGGACGCCTGCAGTTCCGGATCGGTCATGGCGTTTCCGCCGTACTTCACCACGACGGTGGCCCCCCGGTGCTCCAGCAACCAGGGAGCAGCCGAGGCCAGGGTCTGCGCTGCGTTCCAGTCATCCCCGCGTGCGGTAAGTACTCGCTGGCTGATCTCCGTGATGTCCGGGCGCGTCATGTCGAGTACGCCGAATTCTCGTGAACGTAATCGCTGGTGAGATCGTTGGTCCAGATCACGGCCGACGCTTCACCCGCCTGCAGATCGACGCGCACCTGTATCTCGCGACCGGAGAGGTCCGCCTCGGTGGGATCCGCGAAGGCGGCACCGGCCCGGCACACCTCGATGCCGTTCACCCAGACACCCAACTCGTCGGGCTCGAAGGCGGCCGCCGTGGTGCCCACGGCTGAGACGATCCGCCCCCAGTTGGGGTCCTCGCCGTGCATCGCGCACTTGAACAGGTTGCTGCGAGCCACCGCCCGGCCCACCGTCACGGCATCGTTTTCGGAGGCCGCACCGGTCACTTCGAGGCGGACATCCTTGCTGGCCCCTTCCGCGTCGGCCACCATCGCCCGAGCCAGGTGTGCGCAGGCGGCCGACACGGCAACCTCGAAGTCCGTCGGATCCGGGACGGTGCCGGCCGCACCTGAGACCATCAGCAGCACCGTGTCGTTCGTCGACATACAACCGTCGGAGTCGATGCGGTTGAACGACAGTTCCACGGCCCGTGCCAGCGCCGCTTGCGCAGTGTCCGCGTCGACGGCGGCATCGGTGGTCAGGACGCACAGCATGGTCGCCATCCCCGGCGCCAACATCCCTGCGCCCTTGGCCATACCGGCCACGACGAAACCCGATCCCTCGATCACCGCCTCCTTCGGCACGCTGTCCGTCGTCATGATGGCGACGGCCGCGTCACTGCCACCGTCGGACGACAGGACTTCGACGGCAGCACTGGCCCCGGGCAGCAACGTGTCGAGGTCGAGCCGTTGCCCGATCAAACCGGTCGAGCAGACACCGATGTCGAGCGGATCGAGTCCGAGTTCGGCAGCGACGTGCTCGGCGGTGTGATGCGTGTCGGCGAAACCGTCAGGTCCGGTGCAGGCGTTGGCTCCCCCGGAGTTGAGCACAACGGCCTTCAGTTCCCGCGTCTTGAGCACTTCCCTGGTCCAGACGACCGGGGCGGCGACCACCCGGTTAGTCGTGAACACCCCCGCGGCCACCGATGACGGACCGTCGTTGACGACCAGGGCGACATCTGGCCGCCCGGAATCCTTCAGGCCTGCGGCCACGCCGGCGGCCCGGAAACCCCGGGCGGCGGTCACGCTCATGGTGCGACTCCGTTCGCGCTCAGACCGGCCGCTTCGGGCAGACCCAGCATCAGGTTGGCATTCTGCAGGGCCTGCCCGGCAGCGCCCTTGATCAGGTTGTCGATCGCGGACACGACGACCGCCCGACCCGAGTGGCTATCTGCGGCGACCCCGATGGCGACGCCGTTGCTGCCCGCGACCCATCCGCTGGCAGGCCACCGCCCTGGCGGCGCGACACTCACGAAGGGCTCATGGGCATAGGCATCGTGCAGCGCCTGGCGGAGCATGTCCGAATCGACACCGGCGGCCAGCGGCGCCGTGGTCGTCGCCAGGATGCCTCGCGACATCGGCGCCAACAGCGGGGTGAACGAGACGGTCACCTGTGCATCGGCGGCCCAGCCCAGCGCCTGCTCGATCTCTGGCGTGTGCTGGTGAACACCGCCGGCCTTGTAGGCCGACACCGACCCCGTGACTTCGCTGGCGAGCAGGCTCTCGGTAGCACTGCGCCCTGCCCCCGAGGTGCCGCTGGCGGCAACCACGACCACATCGTCGGGCTCCACCAGGCCGGCTGCCAGAAGCGGTGAAAGCCCCAGGATGACCGAGGTTGGGTAGCATCCCGGATTCGCCACCCGCAACGATTCGGCGATCCGCTCCCGAGCACCCGGCAATTCCGGCAACCCGTAGGTCCAGGTGCCCGCGTGGTCTCCGGAGTAGTAGGACTGCCACGCCGAGGGATCCGCGAGGCGATGGTCGGCCCCGAGATCGACGACCGGCAGGTCGGTCGGCAGCGCTCTGGCGAGCTGGGCCGAGGCGCCGTGCGGGAGGGCCAGGAACACGATGTCGGCGGCCGCGAGGGTGTCCGGATCCGCTCCGACCAGTTCTTGATCCGCGAGATCGACCAGATTCGGATGGACCTCGCCGACGGTACGTCCCACCTTGCCCCCGGCGGCCACCGGACCGACCTGGAACTCGGGGTGTGCCAGCAACAACCGCAGCAGTTCTCCGCCCGCGTACCCGCTAGCGCCGGCTACCGATGCGATCACCATACGCCCACTATATGCGCATACGCGTAAGTTCGACCGGGGGGTCCCTGTCGGGGGCGATGTGGCGTTGGTCACCATGGGGGGGTGGTTGGCCTGCGGAAGATCCCCGAGACGATGCGCGTGGCGGCCTCCGGTGTCCGCGGGGCCTCCTCGACGGGCCTGCTGCGCCCGTCTCATCCGCGGGTCGCCCTGCGAATGTCGAAGGACCTCCGCAAGTGGGGAACCAGTCCGGCCATCGGGTACCGGCTAGGTGAGGCCAAATTCGCCGATGAGCTCGCCATCATCGATGTCGATGACGCACTGCACCCGGAAGTGACCTTCTCGGAGATCGAGCACAGGTGCGACGCCCTGGCCAAGGGACTGGTCGACCGTGGCCTCGGGAGCGCCGACACCGTCGCGATCCTCGCCCGGAACTCACGCGCGATGGCGGAGGTCATCGTCGCCGTGTCGCGGATCGGCGCCGACCTGGTCTATCTCAACACTGGCGCCAGCGCCGATCAGATCTCCCAGGTGCTGCGCAACGAGAAAGTTGACCTCGTGGTGCGCGACACCGAGTTCGCCCACCTGTGCCCGCCAGGAATCCCCTGCCTGGGTACCGATGACCCTGCCGGGGTCTCGCTGCTGGACTCGTTGCCCACCCGCGCGGGGGTTCCCAAACCGGACCGGGTGGGTCAGCACATCATCCTCACGTCCGGCACCTCCGGCGGCGTCCCGCGGGGCACCGCGCGCGCGAGTATGAACTTCGACGCCCTTGCCGCGATCCTGGACGCCTTCCCGATGCGCGTCGGCGCGCGGGTGCTCATCGCGGCCCCGCTCTTTCACGCGTGGGGCTGGATGAACCATCGAATCGCGTGCGTACTAGGAGCCACACAGGTATTCGTGCGGCAATCGGACCCGGAGCGCATCCTGGCCTTGATCCAAGCCCATGAGATCGACTCGCTCATCACGGTTCCCACCGTGCTGGCTCAGATACTCAACTTGCCCTCGGACGTGCGCGCCCAGTACGACACCTCAAGTCTCGAGTTCGTGGCGGTGAGCGGATCCGAGTTGCCGGGCGAACTCGCCTGGGACTTCATGAACGAGTTCGGTGACATCCTGTACAACCTCTACGGTTCCACCGAGGCAGCCTTCGCCACCGTCGCCAGCCCCAGCGACCTGTGCATCGATCCAGCGACCGCCGGTCGACCGCTTGTCGGGGTGAAGGTGGAGATCCTCGACCGACGCGGGCGGCCCGTGAAGCAAGGCGAGGTCGGCCGGGTCTACGTACTCTCACGCACCTCGTTCGACGGCTACACCGACGGCACCGATCGCGATCGGGTCAGGGGCATGGTGTTCACCGGCGATCTGGGGCGGATGGACGCCGACGGGCGGCTCACCCTGGAGGGTCGGGCCGACGATGTGATCGTCACCGGCGGCGAGAAGGTCCACCCCGTCGAGGTCGAGCAGGTGCTGCTCAGGCACCCTGCGGTCAAGGATGCCGCGGTCATCGGGGAACCGGACAGTGTGTACGGGGCGGTCGTGCAGGCGTATGTCGTGCTCGCCGACGGCGCTCCGCTGTCGAGCGTGGCCGACATCAAGAAGTTCACCAAGACCCGTCTCGGCCCGAGGCACCGGCCGCGCGAGATCAGGGTCGCGGACGAGCTGCCCAGGACCGAGTCGGGCAAGTTGCGCCGACGGGCGCTGGTGGATCCCGACGCCTTGGACGACCCGGAGTGGTACTGAACGACGCCGGTGTCCTCAGGCTGAGCGCAACACCGCGCCGTGGGCCGAGGTCGCCTCGGCAACGGCCGCGTCCCGAGCAGCCGTGACCTCGGCGTCGGCCAACGTCCGGTCGCGCGCCCGGAAACGCAGCGAGAACGCCAACGACTTCGCCCCTTCGGGGATCTGCGAGCCGACGTAGGTGTCGAAGAGCCGCACCGACTCGAGCAACTCACCGCCGCCGGTGCGCAGCGCCCGGGCGACGTCCTGCGCTGGCACATCCTCGGCGACGACGAGGGCGACGTCCTCCTTGGCAACCGGATAAGTGGACAGCGCGGGTGCCGCCGGCAGTTCCTGGGCAGCGTCGATGACGGCTCCGAGGTCGACCTCCATGGCGGCGGTCCTGGCTGGCAGGCCGAGTGCGGTGACGACCCGCGGATGGAGTTCGCCGGCGTATCCGATGGTGTGACCGTCGAGGCGCAGCGCGGCACACCTACCCGGGTGCCACGGTGCGATCTCCTTCTCGACCGCCTCCACGGTCACGTCCGCGCGAAGTCCGGCGGCCAACGCCCGGGCACACTCCACGGCGTCCGCCCACCCGGCTTCGCGCGCCGGCCCCCACCAGCCGGCAGGCTCGCGAACGCCGGCCAGCACGGCAGCGGCATGCAGCGGTTGCACGGGCAGCGCCTTCGCCAGGTCTGCCAATTCCTCTTCGCCGGGTCTGCCGTCGACACCCACCCGGGCTGGCACATGACTCGCGCCGGGACGGAACACCAGACCGGTCTCGTAGATTCCGACGCCGTCGGCGCCACGGCTGAGGTTGCGCCGCGCTGCCGCGAGCAGACCCGGCAACAGGGTCGTGCGCAGTTGCCCCTGCTCGTCGGACAGTGGATTGGCGAGAGTCACACTGGTGCGTCGCGGATCTTCGGCATCCAGGCCGAGCTGGTCGTAGTCCTGCTGGCCGACGAACGGGTAGTTCAACACCTCGACCAGACCAGCGCTGGCTAGGGCCCGGGACGCCGCGCGTCGGAGTCGCTGCGGTGCCGTCAGTCCCCGACCGGCCGGAGGCGAGGGCAGCGTTGCCGGCAGGTTCTCGTAGCCGTGCAACCGCAGCACTTCCTCAACCAGGTCGGCAGGGTCGCGCAAGTCGGGACGCCAGCTGGGTGGCCTGACCGCCCAGGTGCCGACCGTCGGCCCGTCGACGATCTCCGCACCGACAGCTGTGAGGGCCGCGGTCACCTGATCGCCATCGATAGCTGTGCCTGCGACCCGCTCGGGCAGGGTGGGATCGAACAGGATCACGGTGGCCGGGGTCGCTTCCCCGACGCCGGTGCCGCCGCCGATCCGGCCGCCGCCGAGGCCGACGAGCAACTCCGCCGCCCGCTGCGACGCGACCCAAGGCAGCGCCGGGTCGACACCCCGCTCGAACCGCCGAGAGGCCTCCGAGGGCAACTTGTAGCGCCTCGCCGAACGCGCGACCACGTCAGGGGCGAAGTGGGCAGCCTCCAACACGACCTCAGTCGTGCCCTCGGAGATCTCGGTGGACAGTCCTCCCATCGTGCCCGCCAGGCCGATCGGGCCCGAGTCGTCTGCGATGAGCAGATCGTCTGGGTCCAGCTCGCGGCGGACATGGTCAAGGGTCTCCAGTTGCTCGCCCGGTACCGCCCGACGCACCTGAATGGGGCCGGTGATCCGTCCGGCGTCGAACGCATGGAGAGGCTGGCCCAGTTCGAGCATCACGTAGTTGGTGACGTCCACCGCCAGCGACACCGAACGCATTCCCCCGGCGAGCAAGCGACGCTGCAGCCACCAGGGCGACGCTGCGTTGGGATCAACCTCGGACAGTCGCACCGCCGTGAACTGCGAGCAGGCCTCGGTATCAGTCACGACGACCGAAGGGGCGGGGGCGTCCGGGTCGGGGTACGGGCCAGCGGATCGCAGGGCTGGGTCGGCGAAGTCGACGGCGAGCGCGGTGGCCGCCTCTCGGGCAATCCCCCGGACAGACAGGCAGTAGCCACGGTCGGGTGTGACGGCGATGTCCAGTACCTCGTCGCCCAACCCGAGAACGGGCCCGGCAGCCGCACCGACCTCAGCCGTGTCCGGTGGAAGCACCAGGATCCCCGAGTGGTCCCCGGCCAGCTGCAACTCGGCTGCCGAACAGATCATCCCGTCGCTGGTGTGGCCGTACGTCTCACGTGCCGCGATCCGGAAGCCGCCCGGCAATACCGTGCCGGGTAGCGCCACCACAACGAGGTCCCCAACCCGGAAGTTCTGGGCCCCGCAGACGATGCCTCGGACGCCACCGTTGGCAGCGCCGACGTCGACCTGGCAGAAGCGGATGGGCTTACGGAATTCCGTCAATTCCTCGATAGCTTCGACCCGGCCGATGACGAGCGGGCCGCTGGTACCGTCGCCGATCACGTCGACCGTCTCGACCTCCAGTCCGACGCCGATGAGTGCGGCGGCCAGTTCCCGGCCGGTGATCCCCGGGGGAAGGTCCACGTACTCGGCCAACCAGGACAGTGGGGCGCGCATCAGATCTCCATTCCGAAGGCCTCGGTGAACCGGACGTCACCCTCGATGAGGTCGCGCATATCGGTGATCCCGTGACGGAACATCAGGGTGCGCTCCAGGCCCATCCCGAAGGCGAACCCGCTGTACACCTCGGGGTCGACCCCGCAGGCGATGAGCACCCGCGGGTTCACCATGCCGCAGCCTCCCCACTCGATCCAACCCTCGCTGCCGCAGGTGCGACATGGCCGTTCGGGATCGCCCACGCTCGCCCCTCGGCAGACGAAACACTGCAGGTCGACCTCGGCGCTGGGTTCGGTGAACGGGAAGAACGACGGGCGGAGCCGGGTGACGATACCGTCGCCGAACATGGCGGCGGCGAAGTGGTTGAGCGTCCCTCGCAGGTCCGCCATCGTGATGCCCTTGTCGACGGCGAGACCCTCGACTTGGTGGAACACCGGCGTGTGGGTGGCGTCCAGCTCGTCGGATCGGTACACCCGACCTGGGCAGACAACGTAGACCGGGGGGTCCTCGGCGAGCATGGTCCGGACCTGCACCGGTGAGGTATGGGTCCGCAGCACCACCCCGCTGTCGGCGGACTCCACGAAGAAGGTGTCGGCCATGCTGCGTGCCGGGTGGTCGGGGCCGAGGTTCAAGGCATCGAAGTTGAACCATTCGGCCTCCACCTCCGGCCCTTCGGCGACTTCGTATCCCATCGCCACGAAGACGTCAGCGATCCGCTCGCTCACGCTGGTCAGCGGGTGACGGGAGCCGCGGGGTGTTCGGTCGTAGGGCAGCGTGACGTCGACCCGCTCGGCGATCAGAACCCGGGCATCCCGCTCGGCCTCGAGTTCGACCTGTCGTTCGGCCAGCGCCTTCTTGACCGCAGCGCGGGCCGATCCGACCCGCTTACCGGCGTCGGCCTTGGCCGCCGGTGGCAGCGCGCCGATCTCCCGGTTGGCCAATGCCAGCGCGCTCCGATCCCCCGCGTGCGCGAGTCGGACAGCTTTCAGGTCCTCCAGCGTGGTCGCCCCGGCGATCGCGGCGAGCGCCTCGTCGGTGCGCGCCTGGACGTTCTCCGCGGAAAGGGTGGATACCTCCACGGGGTCGTAGTCGGAGTTCGGAGCGGACATATCTCCTCGTCTTTCGAACCGTCGGGGAAGCTGGGGATGCGGTTGGGAAGTCTAGTGGTCGGCCCGTTGGGCCTCGGCGCTCGCGTACAGGCAGACGGCCGCGGCGGTGGATAGGTTGAGGCTCTCGGCCAGCCCGTAGATGGGTACCGCCACCCGCCGGTCCGCGAGTCTGGCGATGTCCGGGGGAAGGCCCCAGGCCTCGTTGCCGAAAAGCCAAGCCGTCGCCCCAGCGAGGTCGCCCGTGCGACGAACCTCCGGCAACGACTCACCTTCGGCCCCGTCGGCAGCGAAGATCTGGCAACCGTGCGCCGCGAGCTGGGCCACCAGCGCTGCCGGCTCACCGCCCGCGATCACCGGCAGGTGGAAGATCGACCCCGCACTGGCCCGGACACACTTGGGGTTGTACGCATCGACGCTGCCGTCGGTGAGGACTACCGCGTCGGCCCCAGCGGCGTCCGCCACCCGGATGACCGTTCCCGCGTTGCCCGGATCCCGGACGTGGGCGAGCACGGCGACGAGCCTTGGGCTTGCACCGGCCATCGCCTCCTCGAGGGTGATCTCGGGCATCCGGCAGACGGCCACCACGCCCTGTGGGGTCACGGTCGAACACAACTCGTCTACCACGGCGCCCGAGGCGAGATGCCACGGAATGTCCGCCGCGGTGGCCGCCGCCGGCAACTCGGGATAGCGTTTGCCGGCCTCCGCCGTCGCGAAGACCTCGACGACACGGTCGCCACCCGCGAGCGCCTCGCGCACCGCCTGCGGTCCTTCGGCCAGGAACCGTCGATCGGCGGCCCGAAAGGCCCGTTTGTGCAGGCGCCTGGCACGCGCGACCGGCGCGGACCGAGCCGAGGTGATTTCCATGTCAGCCCCCGCGTGGAGGCGGGTTCACAGGATTCAGGCTGCGTCGGTGGCCGGCACGGCGGCTCGCGCGACCTCGACCAATGCCGCGAAGGCGGCCGGGTCGTTCACTGCCAACTCGGCCAACATCCGACGGTCGACCTCAACCTCAGCGAGCCGCAGCCCCTGGATGAAGCGGTTGTATGTCATCCCGTTGGCCCGCGCGGCCGCGTTGATCCGCTGGATCCACAGCCGACGGAAGTCGCCCTTGCGGTTACGACGGTCGCCGTAGGCGTAGACCATCGAGTGGGTGACTTGTTCCTTCGCCTTGCGGTACAGCCGGGAGCGCTGACCGCGGTAGCCGCTGGCGCGCTCCAGTACGGCACGACGCTTCTTGTGCGCATTCACTGCGCGCTTGACGCGAGCCACGAGATTTCTCCTTGCATTAGGTGGATGTGGGACGGACCCGAGGGGTCCCGTTCAGTTGGGGTGCGCGGAAACTGATCAGCGCATTCCGAGCATGCGCTTGACCTTCTTCGCATCGCCCTTGGAGAGTTCGGCCTCACCACTGAGGCGTCGGGTACGGCGCGAGGACTTGCTCTCGAGCAGGTGTCGCTTGTGGGTCCGCTCATGCATGATCTTCCCGGAGCCGGTCACCTTGAACCGCTTCTTGGCCCCGCTGTGGGTCTTGATCTTCGGCACTTCTCACTCCTCGCCTTCTGCGGTGTCCGGTCGGACGTCCGCCTTGCGCCGTGTCGGCGCGATAACCATGATCATGTTCCTGCCGTCCTGCTTCGGCGCTGACTCGACAACGCCGAGTTCACCGATGTCCTCCGCCAACTTCGCCAACAGCCGGTAGCCGAGCTCGGGGCGGGACTGCTCCCGGCCACGGAACATGATCGTGACCTTCACTTTGTCGCCAGCCTTGAGGAACCGCTCGATGTGGCCCTTCTTCGTGCCGTAGTCGTGCGGATCGATCTTGGGGCGGAGTTTCATCTCCTTGATGACCGTGTGGGCCTGGTTCTTACGTGACTCACGCGCCTTGAGCGCGGCCTCGTACTTGAACTTGCCGTAGTCCATCAGTTTGCAGACGGGCGGCTTCGCCATCGGCGCCACCTCGACGAGGTCGAGGTCCGACTCCTCCGCCAACCGCAGGGCGTCGTCGATGCGGACGATCCCCACCTGCTCACCCGCCGGGCCCACCAACCGAACTTCGGGCACACGGATCCGCTCGTTGATCCTTGGTTCTGCGCTGATGAACGCCTCCTGGTCGCTGGTTCTGTGGTGATGCCACGCGCGCGCAGGAGCAACGAGCAGTCAAGCCCGTTCGTCTCGTGACCTGACGCGGTGTCGACGACGAACCGGCAGGTGGGAGTTTCCTCCGCTTGCATGGGTCCCCGCTACGGAGCGGTGACCGTCTGTCATCCTAGCAGCCATGACTGGAGCGCCAGATGATCTCCCCCGGCCGACGGGCACCTCATCCGTGAACGACACCTCGGCCGCGGACGATCTGCCGCTAGAGGAACTGCGCGACATCGCCGAGGTACCGGCGGTCGAGATCATCACCTCGGCCTGCATCCACCTGATGTCGGCTGCCGCCGTGAAATGCGGTCTGGGAATCGGAACTGACTCCGAGATCGCCGCGGAACAGGATCTTGATGAGGCTCGGAAACTCATCAACGCCTTGGCCGCCCTGGTCACCACGTCGGCCCCGGACCTCGGGACCTTCCATGCCGCCCCGCTGCGGGACGGACTCACGGCTTTGCAGCGCGCCTTCCGGGAGGCCTCCGACATACCCGACGCGCCCGGCCAAGGCCCCGGCGAGCAGTTCACCGGGCCGGTCATCTGACACCCAGACGAGGTGACCGGAAGGCGGCCTTGAGGCCCCCAGGGATCAGTGCTCGGGCGATTCCACACCTATGGCCAGCCCACGACCGAGACGGCTCCTCAGGACCGGGTCCGCGGACAGCCGGGATGCCAGTGCAGTGATGCCACGCGGATCGAGGGGGGTCCTACCCGCCGTCAACACGATCACGACATCAGTGTCCTCGCCGGGATCTATCCGGAACCCGGTTCCCGCGAGTTCGGCGTCCACGGCGTTCGCCACCGCCGACTCAACCTCAGGATCCAGCCACGGGGCCCGCAGGGCCCGGCCCTCGGCAACCGCCCACAGGGCAGGACCCGACAGTGCGAACTGAGCCGGACCGGCGATATCGATCACGACCGCCTCGGCACCGTCCTCCAGCGCCGCCCGGGCCACGTCGAGGGCTGCCACCGGCAGCGGGCGTGCATCGTTCCGCCAGAGCGCTAGGGCGGCCACCGAGCTGAAGGCAAGTAGGGCCTTCCGACCGTCCTCGCGGGTCATCATCGCGGCGGCCATGTGGCTGTCCTTCTCCGAGCCGATCGGATCGACCGACTCGAGCACCGCGACTAGGGCGACCAGCAGCCGCTCACCCCGCAAAGCCGCAACCACGGCGGCTGTCTCCGGCGGGTGACCCGCCAGCGCAGCGGCCAGCTCGACCGGTGCGGAGCCATCGTCCTCGCCGAAGCCGCTGTCCGGCACCACCATGTCTCGAAAGCGGTCGACCGAACCGGTCGGGTGCCGCTCAGCCGCGCCCGGGGTCATCGATCGTCACCCGCGCCCTCGACCTGCGGTGAACCAGGGACAACGAACGGACCCACGGCGCGACTGAACCTGTCGATCCGGTCGTGGGTGGGCGCTGGCCCGGGTAGCGACAGACCTCGCGCCACCGCATCAGCACAGGCGCCGAGGAAGTCAGCCTCCCCGACCGCTGTCAACGGGGGAATAAGGGCGTCCACCACCCCGAGCGACGCGAGTTCGACTGCGGTGATGCGCTGCTCTCGGGCCATCCGCGGCGCCTCGGCGGTCGTTCGATGCACGATGGCCGAGGCCCCCTCCGGTGGCAGCGGTGTGATCCAGGCATCCGATGCGGCGATCAGCACGTCCGAGGGCAGCAGCGCCAATGCCCCGCCACCGCAGCCGGATCCGAGCAGGAGAGCAACAACGGGCACCGGAAGCAGCGAGAGTTCAGCCAAAGCGCGGGCGATCTCGCCGGCCATCGCACCTTCCTCCGCAGCGGCCGACAATTCCGCACCCTCGGTGTCCACCACCGTCAGTAGCGGGAGACCGAGCTCAGCAGCCAGCCGGTATCCGCGACGAGCGGTCCGCAGACCCCCCGGGCCGAAGGTGCCTGCTGCCGATCGGTCCTGTCCAACGACGACGCACGACCGACCGCCGAGTCGAGCCAATGCCAACAGGATGCCCGGATCGCGCTCACCCTCGCCGGTCCCGGACAGTTCCGTCACATCCGTGGCGGCGGCAGCGAGGAACTGCCGGACGCCGGGGCGCCCTGGATCCCTGGTGGCCAACACACAGTCCCAGGCGTCGGGAATCGTGATCTCCAGGTCCTCGGTGGCTCCGGTGGTCTCAGGTCCGCCGGCACCGGAGCCTGCGGCCGGATCGGATTCGCCCGGAGTTGCGACCACGGCCAGCACCCGGCGCACCCACTCGCGCAACTCCTCCTGCGGGACGACGGCATCGATCACACCCACCCGGACCAGGTTCTCGGTGACCTGCACGCCGGTGGGGAAACCTCGGGAGAACACAGCCTCATAGACCCTCGGTCCGAGGAAGCCTGCCAACGCTCCGGGCGCGCCAACGCACACCTGCCCGAGTGAGCCCCAGGTGGCCATGACTCCCCCGGTCGTCGGATCCCGTAGCCAGACGAGGTAGGCCAGTCCTGCCCGTCGGTGTCTGGCCACGGCGGCGGCGATCGGGACCATCTGAAGGAACGCCGGGGTGCCCTCCTGCATGCGGGTGCCACCCGAGGTGGGCATGGCAAGCACGGGCAGCCTTTCGGCAGTGGCGCGGTCGAGGGCCGAAACGATGGTCTCGGCCGCCGATGCCCCCACCGAGCCGGCCAGGAAGCCGAATTCGCCCGCGATCACCGCGAGCCGCTGACCCGCGAGCAGCAGCTCGCCGACCAGCACCGCCTCGGCAGCGCCGGATCGTTGCCGCGCCCTGTCCAGACTCGCCGCGTACGCCTCGTCCGATGGCACATGCTGCTGGACGGTCCAGGCTCGGAAGGTGCCGGGATCTGCAACGGATTCGATGACCGACGCGGCGGAAGACGACTCTGCGGACATAGCGCAACGCTAGCGTGGCCCCATGGGCGTCTCGGAGGTGAAGTACCTGCAGCGCGCCCGCCTCGCGTCCTGGGCCCTGATGGTGGGTGCCATCGTCAACTGCTCCTTCCTGGTCGAGGGCTACGTGGGCTCGGAATTGAACCGACGGACGTCGTTCATCAGCGAATTGAGCGCGAATGGTCAGCCCGCGCAGACCTTCTACCGGCTGTCGGACCTGATCGCCGGGACGCTGCTGGTGATCGGAGGTCTCGCCTGTTACCGGCTGCTGCCCGATAGTCCCTGGGTGCGGATCGGTGATCTCTCGGCCGTGGTCGTGGGTCTGATCACCGCCGTGAATTCCTTCGTCCCGCTGGACTGCACACCGTCCGTGTCGGAGACCTGTCGGGCCGCGGAGAAGGCCGGTCAGGTGAGCATGTCCCACCAGATCCACAACGTCACCGGCATCCTCGAACCGATCTTCGGAGTGGCCGCCCTGGTTCTCATCGGAATCGGGTTGTGGCGGCTGCGCCGAAGCCGACGACTCCCTCCGCAGTGGACCGGGCTCGCACCCTTCCTCATCCTGGTCGCCGCCCTGTACGGTCTGATGGCGCTGCTCATCGCCGTCATCTATCTCTTCAACGATCCTGGCGGACTCGGGCTTGCGCAGCGATTGCAGATCGTGCTCTACGGCTCTGCCATATTCGCCATCGGACTTGTCATGCGCCACTACTACGACCAGGAGAGCAAAAGACCAGATGGCTGAACCCAAGAAGTCCGCCACACCCACGGCGGCATTGCGCATGAAGCAGGTGGACGGTACAGCGCCCACCGTCGTCTTCATCAACGGCCTCGGCGAGACCCTCGAATTCTGGCATCCCGTGACGACCCGTCTGACGGGGCTTGCCATGGTGCGGTACGACCGGGCCGCGCAGGAGCTGGACCAACCCGAGGGCAGCCTGTCCGCAGAGATCCAGCAGCTAGACGAGGTGGTGTCCCACATCGACGGCCCGCTGGTGTTGGTCGGCCACTCGTACGGTGGGGTGCTGGCCGAGTCGTACGCCCGGGCCCATCCGGAACGGGTCGTGGGCTTGGTGCTGCTGGACCCGAGCGTGCCCGGGGAATACGCAGACGTCGACGCCGACGGCAAGGTGGGAGTTGTGCAGCGAGGCGCCCAGTCACTGCTGAAGAGCGACGCCATGCGCCCAGTGGTCAAACGGGCGCTGCCATGGGCGATGATCGGCTTTGGGACACGCAAGGGCAAGACGAGGGAGATCATCGCAGCCCTGCCGCCGGAACTCGCCGAACATATGAGCGACCCGCGCCACATCGCCCGAGCCCAGTTCGACAACACCCACATCGGGGGCATCTGCGCAGAGGCGCTCGAGCAGCGCGCGGAACTCGACATGCCCGACATCCCGGTGAGGCTCCTAGTGGGCAGACTCGGTCCGCGGGTCTGGCGAAAGGAGCAACGCTCCTGGGTCGCCGATCAGCGTGAGCAACTTCCAGCCTTCGGCGCGCAGGCAGAACTCACCGAACTCGACGGGGCCCACATCCTCATGTTGGACTGTCCCGACGAGGTAGCGGCCGCCATTCGCGCCACTCACGCCTCCGCCGCATCGGCGCCGTCATGACCTCGGATGACGCTGACGCGATCCGCCGCCGAAGACGCCTCGACGCCGCCACCGTCGGACTGGACGCCCCGTTCGCACTGGTGGATCTGGACGCCTTCGACGCGAACGCCGCCGACATGGCCCGCCGCGCCGGTGGCATGCCGATCCGCGTCGCCAGCAAGTCAATCCGGGTGCGATCCCTGCTCGAACGGGCGCTGTCCCTACCAGGCTTCGCGGGCGTGCTGGCCTTCACTGCGCCAGAGGCCATCTGGCTTGCGGAGGTGGGCACCAGCGACGACATCGTCGTGGGCTACCCCAGCGTCGACCGAACGGCGTTGACCCGCCTCCGGCGCGATGCCCGGCTGGCCGAACGGATCACCGTGATGATCGACGACATCGCACAGGTGGACCTGCTGAGGACCCTGGCGGAAACCCCCGCCGCACCCACCCGGGTATGTCTGGATGTGGACGCCAGCTACCGACCCTTCGGCGACGTCCATCTCGGGGCCCGGCGTTCACCCCTGCACACTGCCGACAAGGTGGCCGCGCTGGCCTCCGAGATCGCCGCGCGCCCCGATGTCGTCGTGGTCGGGCTGATGTCCTACGACGCGCAGGTCGCGGGTGTGGGAGATGCCGGCCGTGGTCCTCGCGCGATCGCGGTACGCCGGATGCAGGCAGCGTCGCTCACCGCCCTCGCCACCCAACGCCAGCAGTGTGTCGACGCCGTCGCGGAGGTACTGGCCGCTTCGTCGCGTCCGCCGCTGGAGTTCGTCAACGGCGGTGGCACCGGCTCTCTGCACACCTCCAGTCGTGACCCCAGCCTCACCGAACTCGCCGCCGGTTCGGGCCTCCTCGCCCCCCGCTTGTTCGACGGATACCGCGCCTTTCACCCGGAGCCGGCGGCCTGGTTCGCGTTACCGGTGGTACGCCGACCTTCGACGGGCCGCGTCACAGTGCTGGGCGGAGGCTACGCCGCCTCCGGTGCCCCCGGACTCGACCGACTGCCC
>CAZKVQ010000035.1:0-11011 GCA_964556255.1 uncultured Actinomycetes bacterium | reverse complement strand
TGCCCACGCCCGTACTCCCGCCGGGGCTCCGGTACGAGAGCACCGAGGGTGCCGGCGAGGTGCAGACTCCGCTGCGCGGCGCGGCGGCCGACGAGCTGGCTATCGGCGACCGGGTGTGGTTCCGCCACGCGAAGGCGGGCGAACTGGCGGAACGCTTCGAACTGGTGTGGCTACTGGCGGGCGACGATCTCCGCGGCAGTACCCCGACCTACCGCGGCGAGGGCCGCACCTTCCTCTAGGCAGGCACACCGGTCACCGCGGATCAGACGGTCGGGGAATGGCCAGCCAGGGTCCAGCTGAATTCAGGGGCGTGAACTCAGGGGCGTCGACTCAGGGGCGTCGACTCAGGGGCGTCGACTCAGGGGCGTCGACTCAGAGTCGGCAGGCGTGGATATCGGTGACGAGGATGCCTCTACCCCCGAGGGTGAACAGCTCGTCCATCACCAGGTGGATCCCCTCTCGGGGCACCATCGCCCGAATCGCGACCCAACTCGAGTCGCGCAGCGGTGAGACCGTCGGTGATTCCAGCCCGGGGGTGATGGCGCAGGCCTCGTCCACTAGGGCCACGTTGATGTCGTAGTCGACGAGTACGTAGTTGCGGGCCACGATGACCCCCTGCAGCCGCCGAACGAAGGTATCGATCGCTTCCTCCCCGGCCTCGTCTGCGTCGCGGGGGGTACGCACCAGCACGGCCTCGCTGGTCAACAGTGGCTCCCCCACGATCTCCAAACCCGCCTGTCGCAAGGTGGTGCCGGTGTCCACGACGTCTGCCACCGCATCCGCCACGCCCAGTTGCACAGCATTCTCCACCGCACCGTCCAGGCGCACGATGCACGCGGAGAGGTTCCGGGAATCCAGCCAGGACTGCAGCAACCCCGCGTAGGACGTGGCGATTGTCTGGCCGTCGAGCTGGTCGACGTCGCTGATGCTGCCGGCAGGCGCAGCCAGCCGGAAGGATGACCCGCCGAAACCGAGGTCCAGCACATGTCGGGCCGGGGCACCCGCGTCGAGGTGCATGTCCATGCCGGTGATACCCAGGTCGAGAGTTCCCGACCCGACGTAGGTGGCGATGTCCTTGGGGCGCAGGAAGAAGAACTCGGCGTCGTTGGCCGGGTCTCGCACCATGAGTTCTCGGGGACCGCTGGAGCGCAGGTATCCCGCCTCACGCAGCATTGCGCGGGCGGGTTCGGACAGAGCGCCCTTGTTGGGAACGGCGATTCGGAGCATCTGCAGCGGCCCCCTACAGTTCTGCGTAGACGTCGTCGAGGCTGACGCCGGCGGCGATCATCAACACCTGGGCGTGGTAGAGCAATTGCGCGATCTCCTCGGCCGTGCGCTGGGGCCCTTCGTGCTCGGCCGCCATCCAGGATTCGGCTGCTTCCTCCACCACCTTCTTGCCCACAGCGTGCACGCCGCCGTCGAGCAGGGCCACCGTGCCCGAGCCGGCGGGTCGTTCAGCGGCCCGGCTGAGGAGTTCCGTGTAGAGGGATTCGAAAGTCTTCACTCGCCTAAGCCTAGGTTCGCCAGGATAGTGGCCGCCGCCAGGGCTGCCTCCGCGGCTTCTCGACCCTTGTCCTCACTGGAGCCGGGCAACCCGGATCGGTCGCGGGCCTGCGCGGCATCGTCGCAGGTGAGGACCCCGAAGCCCACCGGCACCCCGGTGTCGAGGGAGACCCGGGTGAGGCCGGAGGTGACCGCATCGGCGACATACTCGAAGTGCGGGGTGCCGCCGCGCACGATGGTACCCAGCGCCACAACAGCGTCATGGGTCGCCGCGAGTCGTTGCGCCACCACGGGTGGTTCGAAAGCGCCCGGCACCCTCACCACGGTCGGCTCGATCCCGAGTTCCTCGCAGGTGGCGATCGAACTCGCGAGCATCGCCTCCTGCACCTCGGCGTGCCAGCAGGCGGCGACCACCGCGACCCGCAGATCCGACCTCATCGCGAACCCGGTATCGGTCCTACCCTCACCGCTCATCCCGACCTCCCAGTTCGTGACCCATTCGGGTGCGTTTGGTCTCGAGGTAGAAGGCGTTGTGGGGATTGGGTTCGATCTCCAGCGGCACCCGCTCGGAGATCTCCAACCCGAACCCGGACAGTCCGGCGCGTTTCGCTGGATTGTTCGTCAGCAGGCGCATCGAGGTGATGCCCAGATCGGCCAGAATCTGCGCCCCGGTGCCGTATTCGCGCGAATCGCTGGGCAATCCCAACTCCAGGTTCGCATCCACCGTGTCGACGCCCTGATCCTGCAGTTGGTACGCACGCAACTTGTGCATGAGTCCGATGCCGCGGCCTTCATGGCCACGCACGTAGAGCAGCACCCCACGGCCCTCAGCCGCGATCTGGTCCAAGGCCGCGTTGAGTTGCGGCCCGCAGTCGCAGCGCAACGAACCGAACACGTCACCGGTGAGACACTCAGAATGCACCCGCACCAGGATGTCCTGGCCATCGCCGATCTCGCCGAGGACGAGGGCGAGACTGTCGTGACCGGTGATGGTGGAGGAGTAGCCGATTGCTCGGAAGTCCCCCTGGGCGAGCGGAAGCAGCGCTTCGGTGACCCGGGTGACCTGAACCTCAGTTCGGCGAACGTACTCGATCAGGTCCGCGATGGAGATCATGACGAGTCCGTGCTGATCGGCGAACGCCCGACAGTCGGCCGCACGCATCATCGAACCGTCGTCGAGGACGAGTTCAGCGATCACCCCCGCGGGTGCCAGCCCGGCCAGTCGCGCCAGGTCGACCGCGGCCTCGGTATGTCCCGCGCGACGCAGCACGCCACCTGGCACCGCCCGCAGCGGGAAGACATGTCCCGGGCGGGTGATCTCGTACGGTTCGGTGGCCGAATCGGCCAGCACCCGCACGGTATGGGCTCGGTCGGCGGCGCTGATCCCGGTGGAAACCCCATGGCGGGCATCGACGCTCACCGAATAGGCGGTGCCCTTGGCATCCTCGTTGACGTGGGTCATGGGTGGCAGTGAGAGCCTGTCGAGGTCCTCACCGACCATCGGGGCGCAGATAACCCCGGAGGTGTGCCGGATCATGAAGGCGAGCAGCTCCGGGGTCGCCAGGGAAGCTGCGGCGATCAGGTCTCCCTCGTTCTCCCGATCCTCGTCGTCGACCACCACTACCGGTTTGCCGGCCGAGATGGCTGCGATCCCAGCCGAGACATCATCGAGCAGCACGCTGTCTCGTCGGCCCGTCGCGGGTGCCGCGGGAGGCGACGGGGCGGTCTGCTTCTCATCGACGGGTGACTCATCGTGATCCCCGAAGAGATCGTCGTAGGGCATCATCGGCGTTCACCTCCGACCAGTTTCTCCACGTACTTCGCGAGCACGTCCACCTCCACGTTGACCCGGTCACCCACCGCCAGTTGTCCCAGGGTGGTCTCGGCCAGCGTCGTGGGGATCAGGGACACCTCGATCCAATCATCGCCGATGCCGGAAACGGTGAGAGATACCCCATCCAGGCAGATGGACCCCTTCTCCACGACGTAGCGCAGCAGATCTGCCGGCACGGTCAACCTCATCACCCGCCAGTGGTCCGATTGGTCAAGACCGGCGACCCGCGCCAAGCCATCGACGTGCCCTGACACCACGTGTCCACCCAACCGGTCCGACACCCGGAGGGCCCGCTCGAGGTTGACCCGGTCGCCTATCGTCACGTCACCCAGGCTGGATCGGTTTAGGCTCTCCTGCATGACATCGGCGGAGAACCCTCGGCTAGAAGGTTCGACCGCGGTGAGGCACACCCCGTTGACCGCGATGGAATCCCCCGGCGCGATGTCTGAGGTAACGACGGTAGCGGCGAAGGTGAGCCTGCGGGAATCCTCGAATTCGATGACCCCGGTGACAGTGCCACATTCCTCGATGATGCCGGTGAACACCTCAACCGCCGTCCTCTCGCACGTCTCGGATCAACTGTGGATCCCGTTCCCGGTGAAGTTCGGTTCGGGTATCGTCGCCGACCCGCTCCACCGACCCCAGCCGCCAGCGTCGGGCGTCGGCGAGCGTCGCGACCCCTACATCGTCCACCACCGGGGTCCCGGAACCTCCAAGCAGTATCGGCGCGGAGAACCAGACCACGCGGTCGACCAGGTCGACGCGCAGGAACGCGGACGCCAGCCCCGGTCCGCATTCGAGGAGGACGTGACGCACACCCTCAGCCCCCAGCGAGTTGAGAGCCTGTCCGGGATCCCTGGTGGCCAGCACCCGCGCGCGGCCGTCCGGCTGGCCGAAGATGGCCGCATTCGGCGGGATCGGGGTCAATCCCATGACCACCCGCAGGGGCTGATCCGCGGGCTCCGACCAGTCCGGGCGAGCGGTGAGGGACGGATCGTCGGCCAACAAGGTGCCGGTGCCGGTCAGGACGGCGTCCACGCCCGCGCGCAGGGCGTGGACCTGGGCGCGGGACTCGGCGGAGGTGATCCACTTCGAGGTGCCGTCGGCCGCCGCCACCCGCCCGTCGAGACTGGCAGCGACCTTCCAGGTCACCACCGGTCGGCCGAGTTCCACCGATCGGGTCCAGATTGGATTCAAGGCCTGCGCCTCCTCGGCCCGAACGCCGCCCACGACGTCGATCCCGGCGGCCAGCAACCGTGCCGCGCCACCGGTGGCCTCCGGGTTCCCATCCGCTGCCCCGAAGACCACCCGTTGGACCCCGGCGGAGATCAGCGCGTCCGCGCAGGGCGGCGTCCGACCGTGGTGCGCGCAGGGCTCGAGGGTCACCACCGCGGTCGCACCAAGCGCGGCGGACCCGGCCTCCGCTAGCGCGGCGGCCTCAGCATGCGCGGTGCCGGGACCCCGGTGGTACCCCTCTGCGATCCGCGACCCGTCGGCGTCCAACAACACGGCGCCGACTGCGGGATTGGGACCCTTGACCACGCCGGAGGTACGCGCCAACTCCAAGGCTCGACCCATTGCCTCGAACTCGACCTGCGAAACGTCTCCCACGGCGCGCCTATTCGGCGACTGCTGTGAGCGCAGCCGCCCGCAGGGCATCCACGGCGGCGGCCGGGTCACCGGTGCCGTACACACTGGAACCGGCCACGAAGACGTTGGCCCCGGCCTCCGCGCAGAGGTCGATGGTGTTCAGATCGACGCCGCCGTCGACCTGCAGCCAGACATCCACCTGCCTCCCTTCGATGAGTTCCCGGGTCCGGCGAATCTTGGGCACCACCACGTCCAGGAACTTCTGGCCACCGAAGCCGGGCTCCACCGTCATGATCAGGATCATGTCGAACTCCGCTAGCAGGTCGGCGAAGGGTTCGATCGGCGTGGCCGGCTTGAGACCGAGACCGGCGCGGGCGCCGATCTCCCGCAGCTCCCTGGCCAGCCGGATGGGGGCGTGGACGGCCTCGGCGTGGAACGTGACGCTGCCAGCCCCCGCCTCGGCGTATCCGGGCGCCCACCGGTCGGGGTCTTCGATCATCAGATGGCAATCGACCGGGGTCGACACCTGGGCGAGCAGTGATTCGACCACCGGCAGTCCCAGGGTGAGGTTGGGCACGAAGTGGTTGTCCATCACGTCGACATGAAGCCAGTCCGCGTGACCGGCGACGGCCTGACATTCGGCGCCCAAATTGGCGAAGTCCGAGGACAGGATGCTCGGGGAGATCTGCAGACCCATGTCTGCGAGCCTACCGATCACAGCGTTCGACGCAGGATGGACAGGAACATCCCGTCAGTCCCATGGCGATGGGGCCAGAGTCGAAGTCTTGGACCCGGCCCGGTATCCGGGATGTCTGGCAGCAACGCGACCGCGGATTCCTCGGTGAGGTCGTTCCGTCGCGCCAACACCTCGTCGACGACCAGGTCCGTCTCCGCGATGTGCGGGGAGCACGTCGCGTAGCCGATGATTCCGCCGGGACGTGCGGCTGCGACGGCGGCCAGCAGCAGCTCCCGCTGCAGCCTCGCCAATTCGGCGACGTCCTCCGGGCTGCGCCGCCAGCGTGATTCGGGACGGCGCCTGAGCACCCCGAGGCCCGAGCAGGGTGCATCGACCAGCACCCGATCGAAACTCTCAGGTGACCACGGTCCGTCCCGACCGTCGGCAACCACCACCCGGGTGGTCCCAGCGGAACCCGCGAGCGCCTTCTCAACCAGTCGCGCCCTGGCCTCCCGCGGCTCCACCGCGACCAAGGAAGCCCCCCGACGACCCCCCAGATCCGCCAGCAGGGCCGCCTTCCCGCCGGGCCCCGCACATAGATCCAGCCAGCGTGAATCCTCGCCCACGACAGCAGCGGAGAGGAATGCCAGCACGATCAGTTGACTACCCTCGTCCTGCACCCCTGCGCGCTGCTCGCGTACCGCGGCGATCGATCCCGGGCGACCGTGCCCCAGCGACACGGCATAGGGCGACCAACGCCCCTCGCGGGTATCCGGCTCGGCAAGCAACTCCTCGACATCGCAGCGATCGGGACGGGCCACCAACGTCACAGACGGCGCCTCGTTGTTCGTGTCGAGCAGCGCCGGCAACTCGTCCGAGTCCTCCCCGAGGGCGTCTCGCAGGGCACTGACGATCCAACTGGGGTGGGAGGTGCGTAAGGCGAGAGAGTCCACGCTCCCGGCCGGCGCAAGCGTGTCGAGCCACTTCGACAATTGGTTGCGGGCCACCGCGCGCATCACCGCATTGGTGAACCGCGATGGACCCTCGCCGGCCACCTCGCGGGCGAGTTCGACGGTCGAACTCACTGCCGCGTGGTCGGCGGTGGCCAGGAACAGCAACTGATACGCCCCGAGCCGCAGGACATCGAGCACCCGAGGGTCGATCTTGGCCAATGGTCGGTCGATGCAGACCGCGAGTACCGCATCCAACGTGCCGCGATGGCGAAGGGTCCCGAGGGCGAGTTCGGTGGCGAAGGCGGCATCGCGTTCGTCCAGTCCGCGTTCCGCGAGCACCTGCCGCAGCACCAGGTTGGAATAGCCGTCGCGCGCGCCGACTTCGTGCAATACGTCGTACGCCGCACGGCGGGCCGAATCGACCTTGCTGGCGCGCCGTGTCGAACGTTGCCCCGCACGCGTGTCATGCCGCTTGTTGGCACGGTTGCCGGCGCGACGCGGGTGAGTCATCCGAGCCGCTCGGCGGCTTCCGGCCGGACTCCCCTGGCCCAGTCCGGAGCCGACATCGCCCGCTTGCCGACGGCTTTGACCTCGCCGAGCTCAACCGCGGAGGTGGCCGTACCGACCAACACCCGATGTTTGTCCACCCGCAACTCCCCCGGCTCGAGCTCGTCGACATCGACGGTTGTCACGCGACCCAGTTTGAGTCGCTCACCGCGGAACTCTGTCCATGCGCCAGGCGCCGGGTCGGTGGCGCGCACGAGCCGATCGACCGCGGGCGCCGGGTCGTGCCAGTTGATGCGGGCATCGTCCACGACGATCTTCGGAGCGTAGGAGATCCCTTCCGCCGGCTGCGGTTGGGCGACCAGGGCGCCATCTGCGATCCCGTCGAGGGTCGCGGCCAACAGCACCGCGCCGCTCTCCGAGAGCCGTCCGAGCAGGTCCCCGGCCGTGTCGTGTGGGCGAATGGTCTCGGTGACGACCCCGTAGATGGGTCCGGTGTCCATGCCCGGATCGAGAGCGAACGTCGTTGCGCCCGTGATGTCGTCGCCGTGCCAGATCGCATGCTGCACGGGGGCAGCACCCCGCCAGGCCGGCAACAACGAGAAGTGCAGATTGACCCAGCCATGGCGAGGGAGGGCCAGCAGATCAGCACCGATCAGGGCGCCGTAGGCAACGACCGGGATGCAGTCCGGAGCCAGGTTGGCGAGTTCCGCCGCGAAATCGGGGTCGCTGGGTCTGGTCGGCGTGAGCACTTTGATCCCGGCCTCGTCGGCGACGGCGGCGACGGGTGACCGGAGCAGCTTCCTGCCCCGTCCGCTCGGCGCGTCCGGACGGGTGACTACCGCCACCACCTCGTGCGACGACTCGATCAGCGCTGTCAGTGAGGGCACCGCCGCCGAGGGGGTTCCGGCGAAGACGAGACGCATCAGGTCACATCTCGAAGGGACCGTGGTGCGGGCTGAACTTGACGGTGGGTGTGGCCCCGAACCAATCGGACTCGCGGATCAACTTCATCGCTTCCTTGCGCGCGTCCTTGTCGAGCCGGTCGATGAACAGCACCCCATCGAGGTGGTCCGTCTCGTGCTGCACGCATCGGGCCAGCAGCGCTGTGCCCTCGATCGTCTGGGGCTCGCCGTGCATGTTCATGCCCCTGGCGACCACCCCGTAGGAACGCGGGGTCATGATCGCGATGTCGGGCAGGCTGAGGCAGCCTTCGAGGTCCTCTTCCTCCTCCTCCGACAACTCCAACGACGGGTTGATCAGATGACCGATCTCGTTGCCCACGTTGTAGGTGAAAACCCGCAGACTGACCCCGATCTGGGGGGCAGCCAGCCCGGAACCGGGCGCCTCCAGCATCGTCTCGGTCAGGTCCTTGACCAGCACCCGCAGTTCCTTGTCGAAGGTCTCCACAGGCACCGCCGGAGTACGCAGGATCGGATCACCGAACAGCCTGATGGGTTGGACGGTCACGTAGCCTCATTCCTGCTGGTCAGCGGTGCCATGCGTGAGCCAAGTCTAGTCGATGTCGAGCGGGTCGACTCGCACGGCGACGACCGGGGCTCGGGCACGGGACCGCTCCGCCTGCAGCGCCCCCATCTCAGCGGCCACCGCGGATGCCTGCTGGTGCGGGGTCCGGACGAGCCACCGAGCCCGGCCGTCGGCAACCGGCACCGGACCGAGCGGCTCGGGCAGTTCCAGCCCGATCGCGGCGCACCGGGCTCGGAGGTCCGTGGCGAACCCGGCGGCGGCGTCACCTTCCCCGGTCAGGGACACCATCCGGACCGCAGGCGGCAACCCCGCGTCGCTCCGCAGGGTGAGTTCGGCCTGAGCCCAACCGATGGGGTCGGCCGTCACCAGAGCCCGCACGGGTGCCGCTCCGGCGCGCGCCACCAAGGCGACCTGCCCACCAGCCGAGCGTGGGCGCACCAGTGCCGCGGCGGTACTCCAACGCAACAGGGCTTCCTCGGCGGCGCGGAACCGGGGCCGGGCCAATGCCTGGTCGGCGTCGAGCAGCAGTGCTGCCGGGTAGCCGCCAGTCGCTACCGGCTCAGCACCAGGGGTTGCCACCACCAACCTCGGCTGAGCATCGACCGCCCCAATGACCCCGACCTCGGCATCGCTGGTGACGACCTCGACTCCCGGGAACGCTTTGCGCAGTTCTTCGGTGGTGCGCGTGCTTCCGGCCTGAAGGGGTCGCAGGTGCCGCCCGCCGCATTCGGGACACACCCAGTCTGCAGCCAGCCGGCCGCATCGGCCACAACTCGGGATCGCATGCCCACTGGTCGCACGCAGCGCGCCGCCGCACTGGGCACAGCCGGCAATCGCTCGACAGCTTCGACAAGCCAGCATCGGTGAGTAGCCACGTCGCCCGACCTGCACCAGGACCGGACCCGAAGCCAACCCTTCCCTGGCGGTTCGGATGGCCAGGTGCGGCAGACGCGCGTATAAGGCGGCCGAGTCGCGTCCCTGATCGGCTTCACCGGGAACCCGCACCAGCGCACCGCTGGTACGCCAGACCTGCCGATCCGGGCTCAGTTCCTTGGCCCACCCGATGTTGACCAGGCGCTGCACTTCTGGCGTACGCACCCGACCGGCCAACAGCACCGAGACGTCCTCAACCTGGGCACGCATCCCGATCACTTCGCGGGCATGCCAATACGGTGCGTGCGGCTCGGCCAAAACCTCCTCCGCGTCTTCCCACAGCAGCAGCAGTCCCAGCTCCGGGAGCGGGGTGAAGGCCGCTGCCCGAGTTCCCACCAGGACGTCCACATCCCCCCGGAGGGCGCGAAGGTACGACCGATACCGCGCTGCTGGACCCATATCGGCGGTGAGCCGGGCGCACCTGTCAGCACCGACGACCGACTTGACTGCTGTCAGGGCCGCGGCAACATCACGGGCATCCGGCACCACGATGAGGGCGCGGCGGCCGGCGGTAACGGTAGCCGCGACCGCCTGGCCCATCACCTCGACCTCTGGCACACCGGTGGGGAGCGCCAGCGCACCGCGCATCCGGGTACCCGCCGCCAGGTCGGCCAGCGCCGCGGACCAAGCCTGCCAGCCATTTCCAGCGGGTCCAACTGAGTCGCCGGCCACAAGCGAAGCCTTGATGGGTGGCGATACCGGGCGTGGCGCACTCTCAACGTCCCGATCGGCGCCGACGGCGTCCTCCGTCCGCTTATGCCGAGGTGGCACCGCCGATCGGAGGACGTCCTGACGGGTGCCGACGTATCTGGCGGCAACCCTGCCGGCGAGTTCAGCCAAAGCTGGAGTCACGACCGCAGGACCCTTGACCGCACGCAGGTCCAGCAGATCGGTGCGTGAGCCGTCGCCCTGCGCCGCCAGGATGAAGCCGTCGGTCAGACGACCGGCGAAACGCACGCGGACCCGCGCACCCGGCACAGCCAGGGGACGCAGGTCCGCGGGGACGTGGTAGTCGAACAGCCTGTCCAGGTGCGGCAGTTGAGAGTCGACGAGGACGCCGACAGTCTCAGGAGGTTCCAGGACGTCAGCCCTTCACGGCAGCCGCAAGGGCCTCGGCGCGGTCGGTGCGCTCCCAGGTGAAGTCCGGCAATTCGCGTCCGAAGTGACCATATGCGGCAGTCTGGGCGTAGATGGGCCTCAGCAGGTCGAGATCCATCACGATGGCGGCTGGCCGCAGGTCGAACACCGACTTCACAGCCTCGGCGATCTGCTCATCCGGGACCGTGCCGGTGCCGAAGGTCTCCACGAACAGCCCGACCGGGTGGGCGACGCCGATCGCGTACGCGACCTGGACCTCGCATCGGGTGGCCAGTCCGGAGGCGACGACATTCTTGGCGACCCAGCGCATCGCGTAGGCAGCGGAACGGTCGACCTTGGACGGGTCCTTGCCGGAGAAGGCGCCGCCGCCATGTCGTGCCATGCCGCCGTAGGTGTCGACGATGATCTTGCGGCCGGTCAGGCCGGCGTCAC
>CAZKVQ010000034.1:17979-33449 GCA_964556255.1 uncultured Actinomycetes bacterium | reverse complement strand
GGGTTTCGCCGCGCGCTCGGGCTGGCCGGCGGGTGGCAGTTCAGCTTCGACCTCCTGTGGGTGATCAACGGCGTTCTCTGCTACGTGCTGATCTTCAGCACCGGCCAATGGCGCAGGTTGGTGCCGATCTCGTGGGACGTCTTCCCGAACGCGCTGTCGACCGCGATGCAGTACCTCTCGCTGCAACTCCCGGAGAATGCCGGCTATAGCACCTACAACGCCCTGCAGCTGCTGGCCTACTTCGTGACGGTCTTCGTGGCCGCCCCGCTTGCCATCGTCACAGGGCTGCTGCAAGCACCGTCGGTGGCCGCGAAGTTCGGCACCGGTGCAGGCGTGCTGAACCGGCAGGTGGCTCGGTCCATCCACTTCGGGGTCATGCTCTGGATGGTCTTCTTCATCTTCGTCCACACGGCGATGGTGTTCCTGACCGGCTTCGTCGGCAACGTCAACCACATCACCACGGGTGAGAACACCAACTCGTGGACCGGGGTCGCCCTGTACCTGGCATGGATGGCGGTGGTAGTCCTCTTCTGGGTGGTCGCGTCTCCGCTGACGATCCGGCGCCCTCGCCTCGTGCAACGCGTCGGCGGCCTGCTCGTCGGGTGGGTCAAGTTCCTCATGGAGTGGTGGGACCCCAAGGCAACATATTCGAAGAAGGACATCTCCGAGTACTTCTGGACCAACGGCGAGCGCCCCGAATCGGCCCACTATGCGTCACTGAAGGCATCGGGTTGGCGCGACTACCGGTTGCGGGTCGACGGTCTCGTCGACCAACCACGCGAATTCCGGTATTCAGAACTTCTCGAAATGCCCAAACAGGTGCAGATCACCCAGCACTACTGCATCCAGGGCTGGTCCGGGGTCGCCGAGTGGGGCGGCGTTCCGATGCGACTGATCCTCGACATGGTCAAGCCCCGCGCGGAGGCCAAGTGGGTCGTGTTCTACTCCTTTGCGGAAGGCCCGGAAGGCGGCCGCTACTACGATTGTCATCCGATCGAGAACATGTCCCACGATCAGACGATCCTCGCCTACGAGATGAACGGCGAACCCCTGAATGAATCGCATGGGGCACCGGTCCGACTACGCGATGAAGTCGAACTCGGCTTCAAGCAGGTGAAGTGGGTCGAGGCGATCGAGTTCGTGGAATCCTTCGACCACCTCGGTGCCGGGCAGGGCGGCTACAACGAGGACCAGGAGTTCTACGGCTACCGCATGCCGATCTAGCCGACGTAGGTCGGACGGTCCTGTTCTCGGCGGCGTGGCCGCAGACCGCGGAGTGTCGGTAGCGTGAGGCCATGCGCCCTGCCGCCAGGTTCCTCGACGAAAGGCGGGACGCCCGGCTGGTCCTCATCAACTGCGACGACTTCGGCATGGCGCAGGAGGCAACCGAGGCATCACTCGAGGCGCTAAGTTCAGGCACCGCCACGAGTGCCACGCTGATCGTGCCCGCGAGCAACGCGTTCCAGGCCGCGTCGATGGCTCGGGGGTACCCGATTGGAATCCACCTGACGCTCAACAGCGAATGGGATTCCGATCGTTGGTACCCGCTCACCCACGCCCCAAGCCTGTGCGAACCGGACGGCAGCCTCAATCGACAACCCGCAGCCACCTGTACCCACGCGAAGGCCGCCGAGGTTCGCGCGGAGTTCAGGGCACAGATCGAACAGGCAATCTCCTGGGGGATCGACCCAACCCACCTGGACTCGCACATGTATCTGGTGCAGGAGCGCCCTGACTTCTTCGACATCTATCTGGACCTCGCCGTCGAATACGACGTACCCGTTCGCGTTTCCGGAGCCATCACCCAGCCCGATCACCCGTTCCGGTTGCTGGCCCGGGAGCGCGGCGTCGTCTGTCCGGACTACCTGGGGCGGCTCGACCGGGTCGGCTCTCGCGAACCGCTTCTCGCAGCACTGGCGGACTTGCCCCCCGGTTTGACCGAGTTCCATCTACATCCGGCCCGGGACTCCTCGGCGCTGCGCTCCTTGGCGGTGGATTGGCCCGGCCGAGTGGACGACCGCGAACTCCTGGCCAGCAACGACTTCAGCCAACGCCTACAGGCCGCCGGAGCCACGCTCGTCAGTTACCGAGACGTACGAGATGCTGTCCGCGACGTCAGACGAGATACTTCACGAATCTGGTGAAGCGACGTGCGACATTGGCGCCTCGATCCGCGAAGTAGTTGACCGGGCCAACCCACGCGACCACTGCGGTCGACTGTCCTTTCCGCTGCAGGTCCGCACACACAGCCGCCAGCAACGCTGCCCCCACTCCGCGGGCCCGAAAGTCGGGATGGGTCCCCATCGGACCGATCCACCCGGACCGCATCGCGGAATGGGCGAAGAAGCCGATCGCGCACCCGTCGGACCACGCCGCAAACACAGCTCCCCGTCGTATCGCGATGTCGAACTCCGTCAGCCAAATGGGCCACTGCGCCTCGATGAGATCGCGCACAGTAGCCGCATCTGAATGCCCAACCCTGCGCACCTCGACACCTCGGGGGTTCTCTGCTCGGAAGCTTGTCGGCATCGCCATGTTCACTTCTGCGCCGTTCGACGTGTAGCCGGCGGCTTCGGCGAGGGCCTGCGCCGATGTGTTCAGGACGTCTACCCCTGGCCACAGGTAGCGCGGCACGCCACCTGCCAGACGCACTTCGCGCACGCCGCGACCCCGTAGTTGGGTCTCCGCCGCGGCCAGCAGGAGTCGACCGCGCCCCTGCCGCTGCCTCTCGGGGTGCACCGCCAGCAATCTGATATTGCCTCGGTGGCGCGCTTCACCGGGGCCCTGCGCGAAGGCGACGACCCCGCCGCCATCCACTTCGGCAACGACGCTGCCACCGCCATCGACAAGGACCGTGCGCAGATCGTCCAGCCCGATCGTCTCCTCGGGACACGCCGTGCGCCAGAGCGCTTCGATGTCGGGCAATCGGTCCGGACCCCAGTTTTCGAGTCGCACGTGGGCAACTTAGCCGCCGCCACCATGAGAACCTAATCGTGCAGCGGCCCCGCCCGGAACTGCGCGCTGGCGGTCACCAGGCCGCCGACCGCTTCGCGAGCATGACCCGGGGGACACTCGACCAGCGCGATGGAGGACCCATGGATCAGGGAGGCAGGCCGGCCCCCACAGCCGTCATCGACTGGACCACGCCGCCGGACACGAAACCGGACTGGCTCTTCGGTGCGGGGGCAACCCGTGCGGAACGGTCGCTGATCTGGGCCGGTTCGTTGATCGGCCTGGCCTTCGTCGGCTGGCAGTGGTTGGCGGGCGAGCCGGGAGATTGGCGTGTCTGGCAGTACCTGCTGGCGGCGCTGGTAGCCCTCGACCTCGCCGGCGGAGCCGTGTCCAACGTGGCAAGTTCCACGAAGCGGCAGTATTTCGGGCCCTACACAGGGCCAGTCAGCACGACCTCACGCATTGCTCGGAACCCGCTCATCTTCGCCGCCCTGCACGTGTATCCCTTCATCATCGTGGGGCTCTTCCCGGGTGGTCGGTGGTGGTGGGCCCTGGCTGTGTACCTCGGCATGCTGGCCGCAGTGCTCGTCCTCGATCGGCTGACCCCCCAATACCTGCAACGGCCTGTCGCCATGGTCATCTTCGTGGTGGTGATCCTGCTCTCGACGGCGTACCCCGCCCCACCCGGATGGGCATGGTTCCCGGCCATCTACTTCGCGAAACTGGTGCTCGGACACGCCGTACGAGAGGAGCCCTACAGGCCAGCGGTGGGTACCTGATGAGCTGGTCCGCAGCCGGCTCCGGGGTCGATCCACCGGGCTGTCGCTCGTCCTGCGAATCCGGCATCCGTGCCACGCAGCGCAGTAGGGTCGAATCATGTCTGCAGTCGTGGAAGTTGAAACCGACTCGCCGCGAGTACCGCGCTGGAAGATCACTCCGCGCCAGTGGGTCTTCGTGGTCCTGGTGCTGCTCGGGGTGGCCTTCGTCTTCTGGACCTATGAGGCGCTGAACTTCGCACCCTCCTCGAGTCGCTGGCCAACATTCTGGCCCTATGACCCCAACCCGCCTGCGCACCCGCTGCAGCAACCGTACGACCCCATCACCGACCCTGCGCCGTTGAACTCCACAGCTAACCCTGGCCTTACCCATACCTTCGTGCTGCGCAGCTGGTTGGACGCCAAGATCCCCTTCGTCCCGCTGCTCGCGATTCCCTATCTGAGTTTTCTGGCACTGACCCCCATCATCTTGGTGCTGAACCTCTGGATGAGTTCCTTCCGTCGCTTCCTCACGGCAGGCCTTGCACTGATCGTCAGCCAGTTGGTCCTCGACGTCGGGTACCTGCTCTTCCAGACCGAGGTGCTGCGGGATACCGCGGCACAAGAGGTCGTGGCGCAGGGAGGGTTCGGCGGCACCCTGGTGAAGATGGTGTGGGGCAACGATGCCCCGTTCAACGGCTACCCCTCGGGCCATGTCACGTGGACCACCATCGGCATCCTGGGATTGTGGCGGCTGCGCAAGGTGATTCCCAAGACCGCCTGGATTCTGATGGCGTGGATGGCGCTGGTCTATCCGGCCACGGTGATGCTGCGCCAGCATTACTTGATGGACGTCTATGCCGGTCTGTTCGTCGGATTCAGCTGCTACTGGGCGTGCATGTTCCTCGTCGAACGGCCACGGCTCGTTCCGAAGGTCGACCCGCATCCGTGGCCGGGTACGTGACGTCGAAGGGGCATCGGCAGATCGCCACCCGCTGAGAGGTCGTGCCACCGGGCACGGGTGCCGCGGTGTTCGGACGGGACGTTCACCGACGCTGCCGGTAACGTGGCTCTTGCCTCCGCCACCGCCCCGCACTCCCGGCAGAACAGGAAGTACCGATGTCCGAAGACGACGGCTTCACGCAATTCCTCAATGACTTCTACCCCTATCGGAACACGACGCAGACGTACACGGAGTTGCCGGAACACGGCGCGGACCGTGCCGCCATCCTCAGCGACATCGCCGACATGGCGGCCTCCGAGGACGCCACGGGAGATCTCGGCCGCGTCTCCGGATCGCTGTATTCCGGCGATCACGATCACTACGCCTATCTCGGTGAGGTCTTCAGCCAGTTCTCGCACGCGAATGTCCTGCAACGCGACATGTACCCCAGCGCCACCAAATTCGAGGCTGAGATCATCGCCATGGCGCTCAACCTCTTTCACGGGGCCGCCGATGCGTGTGGCGTCGTCACTTCGGGTGGCTCGGAGTCGCTGATCACCGCCCTCTACGCCTATCGGGAGCAGGCGCGAGATGAGCGGGGAATCGCGTCCCCCAACGTTGTCATGCCGATCACCGCTCACGTCGCGCTGGACAAGGGCGCCCACTGGATGGGTATCGAGGTTCGCCACGCACCGTTGGCGGCGGACTACCGAGCCGATGTCGATGCGATGGCCGCACTCATCGACTCCAACACGATTGCGCTGGTGGGTTCGGCAGGCAATTACCCACATGGTCTCATCGATCCCATCGCCGAACTCGGCGCGCTGGCAGCCGACGCCGGCATCGGCCTCCACGTCGACGGTTGCCTCGGAGGGTACCTGTGGCCGTTCGCCGAGGACCTCGGCTACCCGGTGCCGGAGTGGGACTTCCGGGTGGCGGGAGTCACCTCTATCTCGGCCGACACCCACAAGTACGGATACGCGCTCAAGGGCACGTCCACTCTGCTGTACCGGGATCGGGCCCTCCGTGCGAAGCAGTACTTCACGTATCCGGACTGGCCCGGGGGCCTGTATCTCTCCCCAGGATTGGCAGGTTCCCGTTCGGGTGGTCTCATCGCCTCCACGTGGGCCGCCATGGTCACGACGGGTCGGGACGGCTACCTGAAGTCGGCGCAGGCCATCCTGTCCACCGCCACGACCCTTCGCGAGGGGGTGAACGCAATCGAGGGCCTGCAGGTCATCGGCGACCCACTTTTCCTCATCGCATTCCAACCCGACGACCCGACCATCGACATCTACCTCGTCAACGACGCCCTGAAAGCCAGGGGCTGGCGTCTCAACGCCCTGCAACTCCCTCCTGCCCTGCACTTCTGCGTGACCAACCCGAACACCGCACCAGGGGTGGTGGACACTTTCCTGGCCGACCTTGCCGACGCCGTCGATTATGCGCGCGAGCACAGCGGGGAACCCGCGGCCTCCGGGGCGATGTACGGATTCGGGGCCGGTACGCCTGCCGGAAACGCCACCATCAACACGATCATGGCCGGGGTCCTTGACGCTATGCACCAGACCGCGCCCGACCCGGTGTGATTCAGATGCAACCGCACGACTGGACACTGGCTATCGATCTGGGCAACGGCGGGCCGAAAACCGCCGTCGTCACCGATGCCGACCATCTAATAGCAGGCACCGGATTCACGCCTGTCTCCGTCACCATCGGCGCCGATGGAACGGCCACCCAGGACGCTTCCGAGTGGGATGTCGGGCTGCGAGCGGCGATCGACCAGGCCATTGCCGACGCGGACGCGGACCGGCGGCGTTGCAGCGCGGTCGCCATCACCGGCCAGTGGGGGTCCACCGTCCCGGTGGCCGAGGACGGCGAACCCGCGGGTCCGGTCCTGCTCTGGGCTGATACCCGAGCGCGGCGGCACGCCCGCCGAATCGTCGGTGGCCCGCTGTCCATCGCCGGATTCGCACCCCACAAGATCCTGCCGTGGGTACGCCTCACCGGCGGCGCACCATCACCGTCCGGGGCAGATCCCACCGGACATGCCGCCCTGCTGGCCAACGAACTGGCCGAGGTCGGCGCCAGGACGGTGTGGACCATGGAACCTGTCGACTACCTGGCCTTCCGTTTCACGGGGCTGCCTCGGGCCACGCCCGCATCGATGATCCTGTCCTGGCTGACAGACAACCGACCCGGTGCGCCGATCGCCTACGACGAAGGACTCGTAGCCCGCGCCAGACGCAGGCGTGATCAACTGCCGCCACTCATCGCGACCGGGACGATTCAGGGTCCGATGACACCCGACGCCGCCGCCTCCCTCGGGCTACCCGCCGGCATTCCGGTGATGGCCGGTCTACCGGATCTCCACGCTGCCATTGTCGGATCCGGCGCGGTGACCCCCTACGCCACGCACTTGGCACTCTCCACCACGGCGTGGCTCTCCGCACGGGTCCCCTTCAAGAAGACTGATGTGCTGCACTCCATCGCGACCGTCCCCGGCCTTGATCAACACATGCCCCTGGTCGGTAACAACTTGGAGACCGGCGCGTCGGCCTTGGCCTGGCTCCGCGAACAGGTGATCTCACCTCACGATGGACTTGCCGGTGGCGGATCCGGTATTGGGGCGGAAGGGGCGGCTCCAACAGCCGCCGAACCAACGTATGCGGAACTCTGCGACCTCGCCGCCACAGCCCCAGCCGGCTCCGGCGGGCTGATCTTCGCGCCCTGGCTGGCAGGGGAGCGTACCCCCGTGGAGGACAAGCATCTGCGAGGCACTTGGCTTGGGCTGTCCCTGCGGACGGACAGGGCGGCGATGATCAGATCCGTGCTGGAAGGCGTTGCCCTGAACGTCAATTGGATGATGACCTACTACCGCAAATTCCTGAACCGCCCGGTGCCATCTTTGCGCGTGCTGGGGGGCGGCGCACAATCGGATCTGTGGACGCAGATCCTCGCCGACGTGCTCAACATGCCAGTGGAACGGGTTAAGGATCCGATGCACGCCCAGCTTCGCGGCGTCGCGCTGACGTCCCACATCGCCCGCGGGAGGTACAGCCTGCAAGCCGCCGCCAGCCTGGTGGAACTGGATGCCACTTTCCGCCCGAACCCGGCCGACCGCGGAACGTACGATGCGCTGAACGACGAGTACCACCGACTGTACGGAACGCTCAAGGGCACCTATCGGCGACTCAGCGGCGAGTAGTCAGCAGTCCGTCATCGGCACATCACCTCGACGGTGACGCCCATGGCCTCGAGGTCCGAGAAGAAGACGTCCGTCTCTACGAACATGGCCTGCAGGTGAAGCCCAGGCCTGATTCCCTTGCTATCGAGGAGCTGCCTGATGGTCGCTACCGCGGCAGCCGCCGTGAGGAAGTACCCGTCCGGGTGGGAGAGGCGCATCATCGTCCACGGTGGTTCCTTGCCCACTGCTCCGTCGAGTTGCAGGACGGTTCCGAAGGGGGCGGAGCTGAACCTGACCAAGCCCCATTGCAGGAGCCGACCCAGTGGCCTCTCCGCATACTGTGGGGCTGCCTTCATCCCGAGCCAGACCGCTGGCAGGACGGCGTAGTCGACAACCGTGTTGAAGCCGCCGACATAGAAACCGGCGTTCACCAAGTCGGGCATCTCTTCGGTGATGACGTGCATCTCCGCAAGGGACATCGCCGCACAGGCTCGCCGACCGAACGGAGTCGGGAAGTCAACCTTGTACGAGCGAGACGACCGCTGCCAGCGGCCGTCTCGGTACTCCTGGTATCCGAAGTTGCGGAACTCGGCCATCATTTCGGCGACGGTCGTGTCCGCGAACGGTCCCAGCGAGCCCCAGTCCAACGCGATGACGCTGCCCACCCGTGCAGTTTCGAGCCCTGGCGACCGAGCGGCGATATGTCGCACCATCGCAGCCGGCACCCCGGGGTGGAATCCACCTTGGGTTACGGCGCGGAGCCCTCGGGCGCGGAGTTCCGTCTCAAGGGAACGCAAGCCGGGAAGGTTCTGCTCACCCACCTGGATGTCGAAGTAGTCGGCCCCCGCCTCGAGCGCTGCCGCCGCGGTGCTCTGGCTCAACTCGGGCGTTCCGGCAGCCAGCACAACGAGTCGACATCCGGTGAGGGCCGCTCCGAGAGACCCCTCATCGGCGTCATCAACCACCACCGGACGTAGCCGGTCGCGGACCGGCGGCGGGTGTTCATCGACAAATGCTCTGGCACGTCTGCCATCGCGGCCCGCGACATCGATCACGACGTCGGTGAACTCGACCAACAGTTCAACCACTTCCTTGCCCGCGTTTCCGTATCCCCCGACCACCACCACCCGCGACATGCGACTCGCCTCCCCCTAACAGATCAACCCACTGCTCCCACTGTGGAATCCAACAGGCAGTTGTGCAAGCCTGGACACATGTCAAAGGAACAGTTGGATGCCCTGCGCCGGGCGACTGCCGACGATGAAGCCCTGCGGGCGGCCCTGGCCGCCACGGAAACGTCGGAGGACTTCGTGCGGGTCGCCAAAGAGAACGGATTTGAGATCCAGGTCGAAGAGTTGGCTGTGGTCGAGGACGGCGAGGAGTTGTCGGACGCCGAGCTGGCCGGCGCATCCGGCGGCTACACCTTCCCGAGGACGGATTGGATCTACTGCGACAATCCCTGGACCAACATCTACTGCTCGCTGAAGTGTTGATCGCCAACGACGGGGCCCGCCTGCCAGGTGGCGGCCACGTCGGGCCTCAAGGTGACCGGTTCCGGCCGCGTACCCGCATCTTCGAAATGTCGGGGTTGCGCCGAGTTGGGTTGACGGCGCTGGCGCTGTCTGCGGCCACATCGGTTGCCGTGGGTTGCTCACCCACAGCAACAGTTGACCCGACGGGGTCGCCGAGCACGATCGTCACCTCGGGTTCCCCGACTCAGACGGCTCCGACGACCAATACCGGCAGCCCATCTGCGCCTGCCGACACAGCCGCGCCGTGCACATCGCAGGCCATTGTCGGCGCACTTCCCCCTGGCGCCAACATCAGCCGATTCTCCTGCGACGGTCAGTACGCAGGTGCCGTGTACAAGACCACGACAGACGAGGCTGCTGCCATACTGCGCTACGACAGCGGCAGCGGGATGTGGACAGAGGACACTTCCGCGTGTGTCAGCGGAGCCCTGCCCGACAGCATGAAGCAGTACTGCGTCTCCTAGCCGCACCTCAACGTCAGGAATCACTCCCGGCGGCGTCGCCGCCGGATACTTCGTCGGTCCATTTCTCGCCGTCCCACCAACGCCATTCGGCCTCGCCGTTGGGGTCGGGCTGCCAGCTAGCGGGTGGCAGGCCAGCATCGCCGGGTGTCTCCGGCGAACGCCGGCCGCGATACAGCAGGAAAGCAACCAGAACCACGATTCCTGCCAGGACGAGCAAGCCTGCGAATACCGCTATGAGCAGTCCGGTCGCCAACGGCTCACTGGATGATTCGGGGAGACACCCGGGCAATGCAGGATTACAGGCATCCGCCGGGATGGGCATGTACCGCATGATCTGTCAGTCTATAGCCGAAGTGGCGATGGGAAACGCATGAGCGGGTTGCCATGACTGGCGCAGTGTTCCTCCAGGGTCTGGCGTTGACGCTGGTGATCGAGTTGCCTATCTACGTCGCACTCCTGAACCGGTTCGCCGGAGTACCGATCGGGCGGGCCGTCGCTGCCGCCACCGCCGTCAATGTTGTGACGTATCCGGTGTTCGCACTGATCATCGTCCCCTTCGCGGGGCGCCTCTTGGAACCCCGTGCCGCACTCGTCGTGGGCGAGGTGATCGTCTGCTTCCTGGAGGGCGGAATGCTGGGCCTCTGGCTTCGGCGGGATCCGCTGCTCATCATCGGCGCCTGCCTGCTCGCCAATGGCTGTTCCCTGGCGGCCGGCTTGATCGCCATCTCCCTCTTCGGTGGCGGGTGACTGGGACCACGCCGATTAGGCGACCTCGGATTGCCACGTTCGGGGTGCACGTCAGGTCGGGGGACGGGTAGTTTCGGCCCGTGAGCGAACAGGACGCAGCCCTGGAGACCAACCCGTGGACGACCAGGATCTACCCACGCGAAGCAGGTTTCGCCGGTTTCGATCGGCTGATGAACTTCACCGACGCCGTGTACGCGATCGCCCTGACGCTGGCCGCGTTGGAGATCGGGCTTCCCGAGATCGAGGGCAACGCCAATAGTCCCGGAGCCCTGTGGTCGGCGATCGTGGAGAAGGGTCCCAAGCTCGGCGCCTTCGTGGTGGCCTTCGCCTGGGTTGCCATCTACTGGCGGGCGAATCACAAGTTCACTGCCACGCTGCGGGCGATCAGCGGGAAGTTCACGGCGGTCACCCTGCTTTACCTCGCCTTCGTCGCGATCCTGCCCTGGCCGGCCGAGATGCTTGGGGAATACTGGGGAAATCCGGTGGCGGTTTCCGTCTTTGCGGTCTTCGTCGCTTGTGTCAGCGGGCTCGAGGTCGTCATGTGGCAAGTCGCCTACAGCGACAACCTGTTCCTGCTGCCACCGTCGAAATCCTTCAAAACGCAGCAGATGATCGGGGCATCCAGCCCGGTGGTCATCTTCCTGCTCTCCATCCCCCTGGCGTTCATCTCCAGCTGGCTGGCGGTGGCATTCTGGCTTGTGGCCTCGGTGCTGGCGGGCTTCATCCTGTCGAAGGTCGCAACAGCTCCGCCGCCGCAGGTGGAATCGTCACCCGCCCGCGGCTAGATCTCTCCGGCGCATCGCGACGGCCTAGGACGACCCGAGCTCAGTTCTCCGCTGGGCGCACGTTCGCGTTCCTACGGCGGGCGACGACGGCGCTGACGACTATCCCGATGACCAGCACGACGTCGCCGACTGCAGGATTGATGAGTCCGGCGAGGGCTGCTGCGGCGCACACCAGAACGGGGCGTAGATAGATCCAGGTCTCCCCACGCAGGTCCGTCCCGGGCTTGGACAGTCCGCGCCGGGAGTCGGAGGCATGCCGGGAGATGAGGAACAGCGCGAGGAAGGACAACGCGACCACGAACCAATAGACGAAGTAGTTCTGTCGGCTGATGTCCTGCTCACCCCGCACCAACACAGTGTCGAAGAACTTCTGGAATCCCAGCAGTTCGGAATCCTCCGCCGGGAGTATTGCCAGGGTCAGCAGCGGGATCGACACCACACAGAACAGCCAGAAGAAGTTCAGCCATAGGGTGGCCCGGCTGTAGTCGCGCAGTCGTTCGAACAGCACGTGGTGGTAACGCCAACAGGTGAGAATCGTGACAAAGCTGACCACAGATTGGATCATCTCCGGGTTGTCTGTGAACAACGTGGTCCAGTTGGTGCCCGGCTTCTCGAGGATGTAGTCCGACACCGGAAGGATCAGCAGGGTCAACGCGATCGCAACGGCCGCGTCGCTGAAGAAGGTCAGCCGCGCCACGTCCCCAGGCTCGCCTTGAACTCCAGCCTCGGGTTCCGCGTCCGGCTCCACCCGGCATGTCTACCAAAGATCCCTCACCCGCGCAGACTTCCTACTCCATCGACGTGCGGATGCGTCGAAGCCCACCGGACACCCCCGGTTCGCGGTCGTTTGACCGCTAGTGTCGCTCGCATGCTCGATTGGTTCACCACTTTGCCGACCTGGTCGATCGTTATTCTGTGCGCCGCCGGGTTCTCCATCGTGACCTTCGGGACCCGGGAAATCGTCAAGCGGCGCGCCACCCCCGAACGTCAGGACGACTTGGTGGAATTGGCCAAGACCATGAATGGCCCGACGGGGACCACTTTGGCCTTCCTGATCGGCTTCGCGGTGACCATCACCTGGGGCGCCATGAGTGCTGCTCAGACCTCTGTCGAGAAGGTCGCGTCGTCGGCTCAACAGATCTCCTGGCTGACCGAGAACCTGCAGGACAGGGCCGAGGCCAGGGTGATCAACCGGGATCTGAGCCAGTACCTGGTCACGATCGCCAACCAGGACCGCGCGAAGTTAGCGTCCGGGGACATGGTGCAGCTTCCTTCGTTCGACGAACTCGACACGCTGGAGAGAGATGTGCATCTGGTCGGCAAGTCCGGGACGACTGCCAATCCGGAGTCCGGACCGCTGCTCTCGGCGGCCGCTAACCTCACCGGCGCGCAGGCGGATCTGAATGCGGTGGCTCGTCGACAGTTACCCGCAGTCGTGCTGTGGCTGCTGCTGTTCACCGCGACGCTCTCGGCCGCGGTGATGGGGATCGTCGCCGTCAAAGTCCGACGGCCGTATCTGATCCTCGGCTGGGCCATCGTCGCAGCTACCGGCATCAGCGTGGTGCTCAGTCTGTACAACCCCTTCGATGGGACGGTGTCCGTGGACTTTCAGCCATTGGCCGATGCCGCCGCTCGGATCGGCGTCAACACCAGATAGGCGCCAGTCTTTCGCCAGCCTCAATTCAGGCAACCGAGGAGAGTGCGCTCGGTGCGTTCGTCGAATGCCACCAGTCGCACCTCGGGCGCGTCGGGTTCGGTCAGACATTCCTGCAGCGTCGCCACCGCGATCTCTGAGGCACGCTGCAACGGAAACCCGTAAATGCCCGTGCTGATGGCCGGAATCGCCACCGAGCGGGCGGCCACGGCACGAGATTCGCGGATGATCGAGCGATAGCACTGGGCCAGCAACGCCTCCTCCCCGGCTGATCCACCCGCCCACTGCGGACCGACCGCATGGATCACATATCTGGCCGGAAGGTCATGTCCATCCGTCGTCACGGCGTCGCCGGCATCACAGTGACCGATGAGCGCACAATCAGCCGCGAGCCCCGGTCCCGCGGCAGTATGAATGGCCCCGCACACCCCGCCGCCGGGAAGCAGTCGGCCGTTGGCCGCGTTGACAATCGCGTCGACCGACATGGCTGTGATGTCGCCCCGCACGACCGAGATGGAAACCACCACGCCAGTCTTGCCTATTTGGCGTGGTCGTGTCCGCGGCCGGCGCCCAGGTGCGGAACACCTGCGGCGCTCGTCTGCGGCCCGGAGCACCTCCCGGAAGTGGGGGCGCGACGGTGGATGGACAAGTCCGATAGTTTGGCGGGGCACTCAACCGAGGCGCCTTCACCAGTCCCCCGACGTGGCTGGGCTGGTCGCGCTGACGTTCGTCGAGAGGAGTGACCATGGTGAGTCCCACCCGTGTCCGCCTGCTACTCCTCTCCTTAGTGCTGGTCCTCGCCGGTTGTGCGAGCTCATCGGGGACAGGTGCCTCCTCGCCATCTCCAGGCCTCGGATCCGATGGGATCGCACAGGGCTATCGATCAGACGTGGATGCGTTCTCCCCCTTGGTGATAACAGCCCTCGCACCGGAACCGATCCCGGTCATCGGGACCGACGGAAAGGCCCATGTCGTCTATGAGGTGCAGGTACTCAATGCCTCACCGCTGCCGGCGACCATCACCCGGGTTGAAACGCTGCGCGGCGGCCCCGAAGGCCAGGTGCTATTCACCTCAGCGGCACCCCAGGTTGCCGAGCGCACCGTGCTGGTGGGCGCCCCGAACTTCGGCACCGTGGCGGAGATCCCCGGCGGGAGGGCGGCCGTCCTACTCGAGGACGACGTGTACCCTTCCCGGGCCGACGTACCGGAGCGGGTCACGCACCGGATCAGTGCCACCTTCCGGGGCGCTCGGACGAAGGAAGCCAGCCTCTCCAACTACTACCCGCTGAAGGCGACCGACGTCGGCGGCGTCGTGACCACGAGTTCGGCGTCGCCGCCGGTGATCGGGCCACCTTTGCCGGGCGATGATTGGCTAGCGACCAACGGCTGCTGCCGCTTTTCGGCGCACCGGGGCGTGATGATGCCCTTCGGTGGCCGTGTCAACGGCTCGGAGCGGTTCGCGATCGACTTCCAGCGGGTAAACATGGCAGCGAAGCCGCTCGTCGATCTTCAGGCCGGCAGGATAGTGACGTTCAAGGGTGACCCCACCAAGAAGGAGAGCTATCTCGCTTGGGATAGTCCCGTCCTGTCCGTGGCCGACGGCACCGTGGTCAAAGTGGTCTCGGATGCGACAGACATTGCGCCAGGTGCACTGCCTCCGGATGTCCCGCTCGCGGAAGCCACAGGCAACCGGGTCATCGTCGACATCGGCAACGGCGTCTATGCGCTGTTCGCCCACCTGCGGCAGGGCTCCCCCACCGTGAAGGTCGGCGACAAGGTGACCAAGGGACAGGTGATCGGTCGTCTGGGCAACAGTGGCAACACTTCCGAGCCCCACCTGCACTTCCAGCTGACCCGGTCGGCCGCGCCGCTGGTGGGAGACAACCTGCCCTACGAGTTCGACAGTTTCAACTACGTGGGAGTGTTCAAGGACACCGGCGAGTTGGACACCTCAGGTGCCGGTCCCCGAACTAACCAACTACCGCTGGCGAACTCCATAACCGACTACCCGAAGCCCTGACATGCGCGGAGTGAAGTCGGCGAATCGGCTCCGCGGTCGTTGCTTGGCAGAACCGAGACTGTGAGGAAGACTGACGCCCATGCTCGGCGTCGGACAGCCCGCAACTGCTCGAAGTCACGTTGCGGATCCGGGCGCCGGTAGCACCATCGGGTCCCTCCTCGCCACGGCGGCGGCCGTTGCGACCATGACCGCCGCGGCGGCCGGGTGCGCACCAGCCGCCGACGTACCAGCACCGAACCCAACGGTTCCCGCCGGACCGTCCGCGATCAGTTGGCGTGCCTGCGGCGAACGACTCGAATGCTCGCAGGTTAAGGTGCCGCTGGACTGGGGTGAACCGCGGGGTAGACAGATCAGTTTGAGCGTCATCCGCCACCCGGGGAGCAAGCCTGCGCCGCGCATCGGATCGCTGTTCGTCAATCCCGGCGGTCCCG
>CAZKVQ010000034.1:1011-17969 GCA_964556255.1 uncultured Actinomycetes bacterium | reverse complement strand
AGTCGGGCGTCGGACTGGTCCAGGGGGCCGGTGACGACCTCGACACGTGGGGCGGGGGTCGCTTCGACGTGGTCAGTTGGGATCCACGGGGCACCAATGCCAGCACCCCGGTGCGGTGCTTCACCAGCCCCGCCGCCGCCGAACAGTTCTGGCGCGGCGCGGTGATCCCGACGACGGCAGCGGAGTCGACGACAAGCGAAAACAGGACTGCCGAACTCGCTCGACGCTGCGGCGAGGTCAGCGGTTGGCTGCTGCCGCACATCTCCACCGCAGACACCGCCCGCGACCTCGACTATCTCCGGTCCCTAGTGAGTGATCCGCAACTCACCTACGTAGGTCTGTCCTACGGAACTTATCTGGGGCAGACCTACGCCAATTTGTTCCCCGGCCATGTCCGGGCGATGGTGCTCGACGGGGTCGTCGACCCCGTGAGTTACTCCGATAGCGCCGAAACTCGGGTCACGGGCAGCCTCGCGGGAACCGACGAGGTCTTCAACCAGTTCCTCTCCCTCTGTCAACAGGCCGGGTCTGCGCGCTGCGCCCTGGCGGGCGAGAGCCAGACGGCGCCCGAAGCTGTGGCAGAGCTCTTCACGGGTGTTCGCTCGGCTCCGATCCCGGCTCCGTCGGCAACCCCGCCAGGAGAGTTGGACTATGGCGACCTGCTGCTGTCACAGTTCCAGACCCTCAGAGACCCGCGGACTTGGCCGGCGAATGCCGCGGCGCTGAACGCGGCCATCGGCGGCAACGGCTCAGAGCTGGAGATGGCGGCGCGACCCTTCCGCAGCGTCGCCGGATGGACAGGGTCCACCACGTCTGCTGCCATTCAGTGTGCGGACGCCCCGGCCCAGCAGGGTCTGCAGTCCTGGCCGAGGGTGATCGACAGCTTCGACCGCGTCAGTTACCTGCAAGGGCGAATGCAGGGCTGGTGGTTGTGGGCGCCATGTGCGGCGTGGCCGGTCAGAGGGCAGGACAACTACCGAGGTCCGTGGAACGCCGCAACGCCGAATCCCCTGTTACTCATCGGCACCCGCTATGACCCCAACACGGCCTATGCGAATGCCGTGCGGGCCCAGCGCCTACTGGGCAACTCGGTGCTGCTCACTCACCAGGGATATGGCCACATCAGTTTCCAGGATCCCAGCGCATGTGTGGATGCTGCGAGAACCACGTACCTGACCGACCTCGTGGTCCCGGCTCCGGGGACGGTCTGCCAATCGGATGGGCAGCCCTTTTCCACCGATTTCCACTAGATCCGGTTTCCACTAGCACGAGCGCCCATGGCGGTCATGACCCTCATCGCGGCGCCCATCCTTCGGCCCGGCGCCGACCCGAGGTCGGCGCCTTCCTCAGGCCAGCATCTCCCTCAGGCCGGTGCTTCCGACGGGTCCGCGACAGCTGCTAGGAGGGTGCGCCGGCCGAGTTCGGCAAACTCGGACTCCGACGGCGACTGCGACACCAGAGCGAGACCGATCGCGATGGCCCATCCCTGCGCCCGTTGCCAGGCGGAGGGGTCTGCGTCGCAGTAGCGACGCAGGATGGTTCTGCCACGAAGGTCGAACATCATCCAGCCGACCGCGAAATCGACGGCCGGGTCCCCGGCACACAGGTCACCGAAATCGACGACCCCGGCCAACCGGCCGTCTCGGACGATCAGGTTCCCCGGGTGGACATCTCCATGCACCCAGAGCGGCGGACCGGGATACCTCGGCTCGGCCACCAGCTGCTCCCACCTGTCCACCAGCCTCGCCGAATCGACGAATCCGGCAGCCGCTGGGGCCTGACTCCGAACACCCGCGTCGCGACGGGCGAGGGGCACTCCCCGGAAGGGATTGCTCGGTGCCGGTGCCGGGGCTGGCTGGTGGAGTGCCCGCAGAAAGCGCCCCAGTTCCTCGGCCGCCGCGTCATCCCCGTCCGGTGCTACGGCCAGTGCTGACGCCCCGTCTATCCACGAACAGATGGTCCAGCGCCACGGGTACCCGAAAGCAGGACCTCCGACGCGGAGTGGCGCCGGGACCGGCAGGGGCAGGCGTGGCGACAACTCCGGCAGCCATCTGATCTCGTGTTCGATGAGTTCGGCGGCCAATTGTCGATGTGGAAGCCGAACACACAACTCGGTGCCAAGGCGGAACAGCGTGTTGTCCCAACCTTGGCGCATCCCTGTGATCGGCAACCCCGCCAGATCAGGATGCTGCTCTTGCAACAGCGCCCGAACCAGGGCGACGTCCGGCGGGGGCACGGACTCGGGAGGCGTTGACCCGTGGGGAGAGACGAGGCCCATGGGGGAATCCTGGCATTGTCCACCGGATGCTCGCTGCCGGATCCGGTCGCCGTTGCAGCCCAAGACCGCCACGACTCCCGACGGTTGGAGCGGCGCCTCTGATGGTGAGCTACTGGAAATCGTCGGACGTCGATCAACGATCGACTCGTATACGACGGCCGTCTCGGTTAGCGTCACCCCATGGAAAGCTGGATCCTGGCTGCAGTGGCTCTCCTGTGCGCGGTTGGGGTCATCGCCGCCATCGCCCAGTCCATCCGCGGCCGCAATCGGATCGGGAACCCAGCAGACGACGCGACCTACCGCACCCTGCACGCGGCGAGCGAAGCAGCACCCCTGCTGCGCGAGGGACTGACGGAGTCAGGAGCCCAGCGAGCGGCCAAACACCTGCGTCGACTCCTCAGAGCCGACGCCATCGCCATCACCGATCGAGCAACCACCCTCGCCTGGGACGGACTCGCGGACCGCTCGAAAGGAGGCGCGGTCGCGCTGGCCCGCACCGCCCTGGACACCGGCGCTCCCACCGTGGCTACGGCTGCCGAACTGCGCCACACTTCCGCCATGTTCCGAGGTGTCGTGGCGGCACCACTCACCTCCGACGACGTCGTCGTCGGAGCCCTCGTGGCATTCTCGCAGCGGCCGGCGAACCCGGCGCTGGTGCGGGCAACCGAGGAGGTTGCACGTTTCGCCTCGGGGCAACTGGACCTGGCGGAACTGGATCGCACCCGCGCGCAACGCGCCGAAGCAGAACTGCGGGCCCTCAGGGCCCAGATCTCGCCTCACTTCATCTACAACTCATTGACAGCCATCGCCTCATTCGTGCGCACCGACCCGGAGCGGGCCAGGGAACTCCTTCTGGACTTCGCTGACTTCACGCGCTACTCGTTTCGCTCGCACGCCACCTACACCACGCTCGCCGATGAGTTGCGCTCCATCGAGCAGTACTTGCTCTTGGAACAGGCCCGCTTCGGCGGACGGCTACAGGTCCGACTTCGCGTCGACTCCGAGGTACTCGGGGTGCGCATCCCCTACCTGTGTCTACAGCCGCTGGTCGAGAACGCCGTCCAACACGGCCTGGAAGGCGCCGAGGGGCAGGGAGTCGTGGCGATCACCGCACAGGACCGGGGCCCCGAATGCCAGTTGAGCGTGGAGGACGACGGTGTCGGAAACGACCCGGATGTCATCCGTCGGGCACTTTCCGGCGAGCCCGGTGAACATGTGGGAATGGCGAACGTCGACGAGCGACTGCGCACAGCGTTCGGCGAGAATCATGGATTGGTTGTGGAGACAGGCCCCGGCGCCGGGACGAAGGTCAGTTTCCGGGTGCCGAAGTTCGCCGGGGCGGTGAGCTGATGGCCGAAGACGCGCCGACCCGCCGGTTGACGGTTCTTGCGGTGGACGACGAACTGCCGGCTCTCAGCGAGTTGGAGTTCCTGCTGCAAGGGACTCCCGGCATCGAGTCCGTGACGGCGGCCAACAGTTCGGCAGACGCCCTGCAGCATCTGCGGGAGACAACATTCGACGCCATCTTCCTCGATATCAGGATGCCAGGCCTCAGCGGCCTGGACCTAGCTGAACTCGTCCAACGGTTTCGGAACCCACCCGCGATCATCTTCGTCACCGCCCACGAGAGTCACGCAGCGACCGCGTTCGACCTGGCCGCGGTCGACTACCTGCGGAAACCCCTGCGGCCGGAAAGATTGGCCGAGGCGGTGACCCGGGTGCAGGCGCGCTCGGTCGACGCCGCCGAAGGAGTCAAGACCCCGGTCGAGGACGCCGACGAGACGATCGCCATCGAGTTGGGCGGCACCACCCGCTTCGTGCGTCGGTCCGAGGTCATCTACGCCGAAACCCGCGGAGACTACGTCCGGCTCCATACCCGCGACGGTGCCCATCTCGTTCGTCTGTCACTCGGCGCCCTCGAACAACGCTGGGCCGACAGCGGGTTCGTCCGTGTGCACCGCCGATACCTGGTCAACCGCGCCTATGTGGAGGCCTTGCACTCGAGCGCGGGGCGCGTCTCGGTACAACTCGGCGACGGCAACACCGTGCCCGTCAGCAGGCGACACACCGCCGTGGTCCGGGATGCTCTCGACCTCTCCCAACGGTTGACCCGGAAGTCAACGTGAACTCGTCGTTGCCGCCGCAACCGGATTTCGAGGGTCGCCCGCGAAGGGAGCTGGTCACCGGACCACGCCGTGATGTGCGCCGCGCCCCGTCTCGCCCCCGCGCCCGCGAAATCGCGGAGCAGACCCCCGTCGGCGAGGTGTATGTGCGCGAACTGATCCGCAGCCAGCTGCGGCTGGGCCTTACCGCGGTGGCCATCGTGGTGCTGCCACTGTTCGGGCTTCTCGTAGCATTCGCGGCCTGGCCCTCACTCGGCAGGCTTCTGGTTGGACCGATCCCCGTGTGGTGGCTGCTACTGGGCATCGCCGTCTATCCAGCCATCCTCGGTGTGGGTTGGTGGTACGCGCGGCAGGCGGAGAGGAACGAGGAGCGCTTCACCGCAATCATGGACGACGAATGAGTACGGGCGGCGCCGACGTTCTGGCGATGTTGGCGACGGTAATCGTGACGATTACCTTGGCCGCGTACAGCACCCGACGTGCCCGAACGACCAGCGACTTCTACGTGGCGGCACGTGCAGTGCAGCCCTGGTGGAACGCCTCCGCCATCTCCGGTGAGTACCTCTCAGCAGCCAGCTTCCTGGGCGTTGCGGGACTGGTGATGCTCGGGGGCGCCGACGCCCTCTGGTTCCCGGTGGGGTACGCCGTCGGATACGTGCTACTCCTTGCACTTGTCGCGGCGCCCCTGAGACGCTCCGGAGCGTACACCGTGCCCGACTTCGCCGAAGTCAGGTTCAGTTCCACGAAGGTGCGACTGGCCGCCAGCATCCTGGTGGTGCTCATCGGATGGCTGTACCTGGTTCCGCAACTGCAAGGTGCTGGGCTGGCACTGGGCATCCTGGTGGGGACACCGATGTGGGTCGGCGGTGCCGTGGTGGCCGTCACGGTTCTGATGGTCCTCGTCAGTGGCGGCATGCGAAGCGTGACCGTCGTCCAAGGGTTCCAGTACTGGCTCAAGCTATTCGCTATCGCCGTTCCCGTACTGTTCCTGATCGGCGTGTGGCGATCGGACGGCGCACCCAGTGCCGTCGCCAATGCGCGTCCGGAATTCCCCAGCGCAACCACGGTGACCATCTCGTCGGATGTGGCCCTGGAGTTCCCCAGCAGCAGCGTGGTCACAGCGGAAGGGAAGGTCGACGGCTCGCCAGCATCCGGGACCTTGACCTTGGCCGCGGGTAGCCACCAGATCGCAGCCGGCACGCGCCTGCGCTTTCCTGCCGGTGCGCAAGTGCCGCACCCACAGGGGGTGCCAGCACTCAGCGGCGAGCAATGGGCCTACCCCCAGAATGGCGGCCGGGACCATCCGCTGTACCGCGACGTCGCACTCATGCTCGCCCTGTTCCTGGGAACCATGGGCCTGCCTCACATCCTGGTCCGCTTCTACACGAACCCGGACGGGCGATCGGCCAGGCGCACCGCGGTGGGCGTGATAGCCCTTGTCGGGCTGTTCTATCTGAGTCCAACGGTCTATGGAGCGCTGGGTCGTCTATATGCCCCGGAGTTGATCGTCACCGGACAGACCGACGCCGCGGTGCTGATCCTCCCGCGGGCGATGATCAGCGGGCAACCGGGACTGCTACTTGGAGCCCTCGTCGCGGCGGGCGCCGCTGCGGCCTTCCTCGCGACCGCGACGGGCCTGGCGGTCGCAGTGGCCGGCGTGCTGTCCCAGGACATCGTTCGCCGACGGGTGACAAACCCCGTGAGATCCTTCCGGCTGGCTTCTATCGCAGCTATCGCCGTCCCGTTGCTACTGGGCCTGTGGATGACCAAACTGCCCTTGGCGAGCGCTGTTTCATTAGCCTTCGCGGTCGCTGCCACCACCTTCGCGCCCCTACTGGTCCTTGGAATCTGGTGGCGACGGTTCACCGATGTCGGCGCGATCGCAGCCCTGATCTGTGGTGGAGTGCTATCACTAGGAGCGATTGCGATGAGCACACTCGGCCATCCCTCCGGCGGCTGGGCCAACGCCCTGCTTTCCCAACCCACCGCCTGGGTCCTCCCCCTGGTGGTCCTGACGGCGGTAGGCGTGTCGCTGGCCACCTCACGACGCGTTCGCCCCGACGTGTGGCGTGCGATGGTTCGATTGCACACCCCGGAGGCCCTCGCCTTGCAGCGGCACCTTGGCTCGGGGAGGCGTGATGACAGAACTCGTTGACCTAGCCACCGACACCTACCAACTGGCTGGGGCCACTGCCGTGAGCATGACCCTGAGCGACGCAGTAGATGCCCGCACACAGGCCCTGGTTTCGGACTTCCTGCAGCGGGCGGGAGCGCCACCTGCCGACTTCGCCTGGATGTCGTTGGGCTCGGTGGCTCGACGTGAAGTTCACTGCGCAAGCGATCAGGACAACGCCCTGGTGTGGACTGACGACGCCGCGGCCACCAGTACCTACGCCAAGGAACTCGCCGAGCATGTGATCTCAGGACTCTCGGAGTTCGGCCTTCGCCCGTGCAGCGGCGGATTCATGGCCGACAAGTGGAGTCTGGGACTCGATAGCTGGTGCAATCTGCTCCACCGCTGCGTCACGGAACCGACATCGCAGGCGGTGCTGGAAACCGATGTCTTCCTCGACCTTCGCCACATCGCGGGGAGCCTCGACACCTCCGCTGCCAACGCGACGCTGCTGAGCGGATCGGAGTCTCCTCGGCTGCTGCACGGGTTGGCAGCCGCGGCGATCTCGTTCCGTATTCCGCTGGGACTCTGGGGGCGCTTGCGCGGCAATGAGGTCGACCTGAAGCGCAGCGGGCTCGCCCCCCTAGTCCTTCTTGCGCGGCTGTACGGCCTGTGGGTGCGATCCGAGCACGTCAGCACCGTCGGACGCCTGGCAGACGCGGCTGAGGCGGGGGTGCTGGGAAGCGGGCTGGTGGGATCTTTGATCCAGGCCCAGGGCCTGCTCAGCAGGCTGCGCATCGAGCACCAAGTGGAACAGGCGGCACGGGGCGAAGCGTTAACAGACACAATCTCGCTGTCGACCCTCGACTCAGATACGACCGCCGAGTTGCGAGATGCTCTCAAGTCGGTCAAGAGTGCACAGGACACCACGTCATGGTTGTTCAGGACCGACCTGTGACCATGATGCCGGGTCGAGAGAGGAGCCGGTTGTGAAGCCGTGGACGGCCGCTGCCCTCGTCGCCAGTGCCCTTCTTGTTCCGGGCTTGACTGTGGCTGCGGTGCTTGCCGACCTGTCGACCGACGACCGCTCCACAGTGCTCTCCGCTCTGGGCGGCCAGGTATTCACTTTGGCCCTCGGGGCGTTGGTCCTGATAGTTCTGATCGGTGGCCTCGCGTGGTCTGCTTGGCGTCAAGGGCAACGGGCCGACCGATCGACCGCTTCCCAGATCGACATCATCACCAACGCCAACCCGGACTTCCGGCTACCCCCGACGTCGGCAACTCATCGGGCGGTGAATGGGCTGGCTTCAGCTCAGCAGGGCGCTGAACACCGACTCCAGGAGAGACTTGAGATCACCCAGGACGAGGTCCGGACCGAACGCGACGCCCTGCTCGCCGTGCTCAGCGGCTTGGACATCCCGGTGGGTCTGGTTGACGAAAGAGGACGGATCCTGCTCGTCAACCCGGTCGCCCGCAGGGCGCTCGGACGAGACCGACACATCGCCGCTGGAAGGAGCATCTTCAGCGCTTTCGATGCGGACGACTTCGCGCCGCTGCTTATGTCAGCGCTTGCCGGTGAACGTGCCACCGGTCGGGTCGGCGACGTCGAGCTAAGGCTGGCCCTGATCACCGGCCAGGGCGCCGAACCCGTCGTACTGCTCGTCGGTGCGCAGCACGACGAAGCCGATCTCGCGGATTTGGCGCCGGTGGGCCTCAGCAGCGACCTTCGGCGTCCAAGTCGTGCTCTGCCCGCCATCGACGCCTGGGCAGATACCCCCCTTGACGAACTCGTATTCACTGTGGTGGATGTGGAGACCACGGGTCTGCACGTTGCCGCGGGAGACCGACTTGTTGCGGTGGGGGCAGTAAGGGTGGATGGCGCCATGGTGCGTACCGAGGACACGTTCGATGCCTTGGTCAACCCGGGCCGCCCCATCCCGCCGAGCAGCACCGAATTTCACGGCATCGTCGATGCCATGGTGAGCGACGCACCGAGTCCCCCACAGGTCGTCGCAGACTTCGCCGCGTTCGCCCACGACTCCGTCCTGGTGGGCCATCACATCGATTTCGATCTCGGGTTCCTACGGCCCGCGGCCCGCGCTGCGCGACAGGAGCTCGGCAACTCGACGTTGGACACGATGCTGCTGTCGGCAGTGCTGGCAGACGACCCGACGACCCAGCACGGTCTCGATTCGCTCGCCGAACGCTTCGGTGTGCAGGTCCTCGGACGGCACACCGCCCTGGGAGATGCTTTAGGTACAGCCGAACTCCTGGTGCGGATGATCCCCCTCCTCCGCGTCCGTGGGATTGTCACCCTGCGGCAAGCCCAGGAGGCGTGTGCGAGCACCTCGCTGGCCCGCAAGATCTCGACGAACTAGCCCTCGGGCTCGCTTCGAGCAAACCGATTTCTGAGTGCGTAACTGTCCTTCCGCCAGTTCGTCGTGCGCGCCCGTGGTGGCCGTTCAACCCACGATTCCTGCCGTTCGTCGCAGCGCCGGCTACCGGTCGTCTGCTCAACCGCGTCCGCTCAGCGCAACCTACCGTCGAGTGCTTTCGACAGCACCGGGAGCACCCCTAGCCTGAACGCCACCGACCCCGGGCCGCCATCCCAGCCGCCCACCCCCTTCGATCGCTTGGAGGTCACATGTCGACCACCGACCCAACCGCGGGACACACGCCCGACGTTGCGGCATACGAGGCGATGGAGGCCACTCCGGAGTTCATCGAACTCCGTCGCCGGTATCGGGGCTTCTCCTTCCCGATGACCGTGGCCTTCCTGGTCTGGTACTTCGCATTCGTCTTTGCGGCCATCTTCGCGCCGAAATGGATGGCCACCCCCGTCTGGGGCAACGTGAACATCGGCATCATCTTCGGCCTGCTGCAGTTCGTCAGCACCGGGCTCATCACGTGGCTCTACGTGCGCCACGCCAACCGCAAACTCGATCCGCTGGCCGAAGAGATCCGTGACGAGATGGAGGGCACCGCGCCATGAACACCACAACTTTCCTCGGCGCCGCTATTGCCGGCAACTCCGCAGTGAACATGACCATCTTCCTGATCTTCGTGCTCATCACTCTGGTGATCGTGATCCGAGCCGCCCGCGGGAACAAGACCGCCGCTGACTACTACGCGGGTGGGCGATCGTTCACCGGTGGCCAAAACGGCACCGCCATTGCGGGCGACTACCTGTCGGCCGCGTCCTTCCTCGGGATCACCGGCGCCATCGCCGTCGTGGGTTTCGACGGCTTCCTCTACTCGATCGGATTCCTGGTCGCCTGGTTGGTGGCGCTACTGCTGGTCGCGGAGCTGCTGCGCAACACCGGCAAGTTCACGATGGCAGACGTCCTGGCCTTCAGGCTGCGCCAACGGCCTGTCCGGACCGCAGCCGCGATCTCTACCTTGGCCGTGGCCTTCTTCTACCTGCTGGCGCAGATGGCCGGCGCGCGCGGCCTGGTCAACCTGCTCATGGGCATCAGCGGCAGCCTAGGGCAGTCGATAACCATCGCCGTGGTGGGCATCATCATGATCGTCTATGTCCTGGTCGGCGGTATGAAAGGCACGACCTGGGTGCAGATCATCAAGGCTGCCCTCCTCATCGCCGGGGCTGCACTCATGACGTTCTGGGTGCTGAGCAAGTACGGCTTCAACTTCTCCAGCCTCTTGGGGGCGGCGGCCGACGGCAGCCCGCTGGGCGACAAGCTGTTGGCCCCTGGCGCCAAGTACGGCAAGACCACCCTCACGAAGGTGGACTTCATCTCGCTCGCCATGGCGCTGGTGCTAGGCACCGCCGGTCTGCCACACGTGCTGATGCGCTTCTACACCGTTCCCACTGCTAAGGCCGCTCGCAAGTCGGTGGTGTGGGCGATCTCGTTGATCGGTGTGTTCTACCTCTTCAGCCTGGTGCTCGGGTTCGGTGCCGCTGCCCTCGTCGGGCCGGAGAAGATCCTCAGTGCACCCGGCAAGGAAAATTCCGCGGCCCCCTTGCTCGCCTACGAACTCGGCGGAACCCTGCTACTCGGGTTCATATCCGCGGTCGCATTCGCGACGATCCTCGCGGTCGTGGCCGGCTTGACCATCACTGCCAGTGCGTCCTTCGCGCACGACATCTATGCCAGTGTCATCAAGAAGGGCAAGGTGTCGGCGGACAAGGAAGTCCGGGTGGCCAGGATCGCGGCCGTGGTCATCGGGCTGGTCGCCATCATCGGTGGCATTCTCGCCAAGAACCAGAACATCGCCTTCCTGGTGGCGCTCGCATTCGCGGTTGCTGCGTCTGCAAACCTACCGACGATCATCTATTCACTGTTCTGGAAGGGTTTCACGACCCGGGGCGCGGTCTGGAGCATCTACGGCGGGTTGATCTCATCGGTCGGGCTCATCATCTTCTCGCCGGTGCTGTCCGGCAAGGAGAGCTCCGTGATCCCCGATGCCAACTTCGATTGGTTCCCCCTGGCAAACCCGGGGCTCGTGTCGATCCCGCTGGCGTTCTTCCTCGGCTGGCTGGGCAGCGTCACGTCGAAGAAGGAAGTCGACCCTGCCAAGTACGCCGAGATGGAGGTCCGCTCGCTCTCCGGCGCGGGGGCGGAGAAGGCTACCGTCGATCACTGACGGGAGCCCCTCCCCTCTCGCACTCCTTGCCCACATCCCACCCGGCGTGCCTCACGTCCGGGTGGGATGTGCTTGTGTGAGCAATGACGGTGAGCACAGGCCCTAGACACTTCTGGATCGTGGCGATGGCGCACCCAGAGTCACCTCCGATCGCCCCGCCCGACACCTACCGACAGTTGCCGTCGTCGCCAGAATCGTCATCTGTGACATCGCCAGCCAACTCGCGTCGATCGATTTCCTCCCGGATCGATGGCGGCATGTCCCGGCATCCGCAGACCCGAACGTGTTCGGCGTGCCAATGCACCCGATCATCAAGTGAGGCATTCCTGCCCAGCACGTGCGCGAGGTGCCATTCACGGTTCAACACAGCATTCGTCCTCCACGATGAAGTGTCTCATCGTGGAGGACGAACGTCGCGGATCTACCAGGTGATGGAGGGCCAGGCGTGGTTCCATACCGCGTACTTGACGGGAGCGTCCCCGATGTAGTCGCTCGAGTAGGTTGTCCACCACTGCTGCTCCCGACCGTCCAGCGCTGAGGGGGGCACCAGTAGCCCGGTTCGAATCTCGATGTCGGTGTCGAAGACCGGTGTCCGCACCGACTTGTGGTCCAGCCGCAGGTACTGCGAGTCGAGCCCGATCTTCTTCGGACCGCCACCGGCTTCGATGAGGTCGGTGACGCTCTCGTCCACCGGCACCAAGGCAGTGAGGCTCACCCCGGCAGGGTCGTCCGGGTCACTGAAGCTCGCCGCCCAGTCCTTGATCTTCTGCAGCACGAGATCGGTAATGACCGCACTGTCGGGTTTGGCTGCCGCACCTATCCGATCGAGGGCACCTTCGTACCCGCTGATCTCGTCCACACTCTTCATCATGATCTTGGTGTTCTCGAGTTCGGGCGCGACCTTGGCCTGCAGGTGGTTCACCACTGTCTGACCCATCTGTCCGATCATCGGGCCATTGGACAGGTCACCTTCCAGCATGACCGTGGCAGTCATCACGACCGGTATCGGAACCGGCGTCTTGGAGTCGATCGCACGGGCGACCGCGTCGGTGCTCAGGGGCTTGACGTGGTTGATCCAGATGTCGCCGTATCTGTCCGGGATGCCTACCTCATCGCCGGCGTCGACGCCGCTGGCGATCTCGCCAGGGGCATCGTTCACCAGGGAGACCCGGGTGCTGCCCTGCTGGCCGAGCACCGTCTCAACGCGAACTGTCAACATCACCGGTTCGTCGCCGTTGAATTCACCGGTCTCTTCCAGGACCCGTAGCTTGTCGGCGGCGATGAGGCCCGGCTTGACGCTCCCGGTGGTGGCCGACTGGGCCGGTGCCGGCGCCGGCGCCGCAATCGTTGCCGTCGTCGCCCGAGGAAGGTGCTGCACCTCAGCGGCTGCAGCGGCCGAAGGCGCCACCACAGCGCCCGCAAGGGCGATCACGCACACAGCTGAGAGTGCGCCGCCGATTCTCTTCTTTGGTTTGCTGTTGGCATTCATGGAACCTGATCCTTTCCACCGGACCATCGTGGTTCCGGCGATCGTGGCCTCGTCGACGGATCTTTGATCGTCCGAGGGAGCGCTCCAAGTCGGAGTCGACTCGCTCCGTCACAGTGCCCGCGATCGCCGCGGAGCAACCCGGATGCAGCCGCCGGATCGATCCGGCACGGCCTACGCCCCGGTTCTACCGCCGCACGGCCAGCGGATCCGTGGCTGCCCGCTCACGACGTGGTCGTGGTTGTGCGTCGCTGCGCCTCTAGCCCCGGGCCGCCACCTCGAGAGACACCGAGGGGCTCGACACCAGGGTTTGAAAGACCACGCAGTATCGCTCCGTCAGTTTGGCGAGCAACTCCAGACTCTCCGGCTCGGCCGACGACTCCAGCTCGAACTGCACCCGGATGTCGGTGAACCCCACGGGGGCCCCCTTGCGCACCCCGAGGGTGCCGCTGAAGTCAAGATCACCCTCCACGCTGATCGTGCCACTGCGGACAGGGATCTCCAACGACGTTGCCACGGCCGACAAGGTCACCCCTGCGCAAGCGGCAAGCGCCTGCAGCAGCATGTCCCCAGAGCAGGCCATCAGTCCGGTCCCCCCGGTCGCCGGATGCAAACCGGCGGCCACCATCGCCTGCCCCGTCTGCACGGAGCAACTGACCCCGTCACCGAGGCTCGCCTGCGCACTCAAGGTCACCAGGGCTTCATCAGGATTCTCGGCGTAGGACTGCTTGAGGGGACGTTGGGCGGCCTGCAACTGGTCTCTATTCATGCCCTCGAAGGTAGGGCACCTCCGGACATCTAGACAATCAACCGAAAGTCAGTTGTTCTGCCCTTGTCCAGGGTCGCGCACCAACGATGAAGCCGCCGATGAGACGTCGGACAAGGTCGTCAGATCCGGCCGAGGGAGGTTCTCGATGGCGTTGGCATCCAGTACATAGCGCGGACCCGAATCAGGGATCTCCGCCCGCGAAATGAGTTTCCCCGCGCCCTGCCTGGCGATGGCCACCGCGAGTCCGATTGCGCCCGTCGTCGGCGCACGCAGTACGGCAGGATCAGGCTCCTCCAACTTGACGTCGGCACCGTCGACGACGCCATCGGCAGGAGAAGTACCCAAGCTGAGCAGGGCATACGAGTCAGCCGTGCCGAAATCGCGGGCGACGACGCCTGCATCGCCCTCCAGGAGGACCGCGACGACGGACCCACGGTGGTCCGCGGCGACCAACTCGACGTCGACCGATTCGACGTTTCCCACCGCCGACTTCACGGACTCCCGCACCCGCATCGCACACGCCTCCGCCTGCCGCAGGTCGTCCGACTGTGGAACAAGGGTGAGGTGCAGGAAGCGCACGCTGCCGGAGTTTCGACCCGCGACACGCACGACTTCGCGCACACCGGGGTCAGCCTCGGCGGTGGTGGTTGCGGTGGCGACAACATCCGCGTCGATCGATGCGTCCAGGAGTACCCGCACTGCCCCGAGCAGGAGTTGGACCCCTGACCACCCGAGGATCGCTGCGATGACCAGCGCCATCAACGAGTCGATGAATGGTACGCCGAGCGCATCCAGTCCGACCCCGACCACGATGCCGGCGCTGGCCATCGCGTCGGTCCACGAGTGTCGTGCATCGGCGAGCAGGCTGGGCGAGTTCTCGCGTCTCCCGACCCGTCCTTTGTTCCATGCCAGCATTCCGGTGACCAAGGCCACGACGGCCATCGTCGCCATTGCCACCCCCGGGTTGGTGATCTTCTCGTGGCCGCTGAGCAGGTCAGTCACCGCTTGCCGCGCCAACTCATACGCGCTGTAGAGGATGAGGACACCAATCGCGACGGTCACGATGTTCTCGATCTTGTACAGCCCGTAGGGGAACCCGGCGCTGTGCCGCCGGGACAACCACAATCCGATCATCACCGCCAGGGAGGTGATGATGTCCACACAGGTGTCTATGCCCTCGGCCAGCACTGCCACACTGCCCGACATCACTGCCACCGCGATCATGCCGGCGGCGGTGAGAAAGGAGGCGACTGCGGCGATCGCTTCCGCCTTCTCGGTGGGTCGCATGCGCAGCCGGGATCTCATTGCGATACCAACCGCTGTGCGGCGACTGAGGCCAACTCACGTCGAGCCTCGACCAGGTTCACGGCGTCGGGCGCAACCCGCACATCGATGTCGTATGCCACCAGGGCCTGCCGCGCATCCTCGTCGCGCAGCTCCTCCCCGACGAGCAGCATGTCTATCGAACGCCGACCCAAGAACACCGCCAGGTAGACGCCCGCCCCGAGCCGACGATCCTGCGCCGGATTCGAGACGATCTGCGGTGCGGCCTCCGGCGGTGAGGCGTCCTGAGTGCCGTTTGATGGCTTGCCCGGGTCTAGCTCGAAGAACGCCACCCGCGGCGCGCCAGCAAACGAAGAGGCGACGGTTTCCCCATCCTCAGCAAGCAGGACTGCGACCGAGAGGCCGCCCGGGGCTCCGCCGAATTCGATGCCGACACTGTCGACGTTGGGAAGTTCCGTGCGCAACCGTTCCTGCAGTTCACGGGCGACGCCGTAGGCAACCGAGAGGTCCGGGGACCTCGGCTCCACCACCAGATGCACGAAGACGAAGGACCCGGAATTCCTGGCGTCGACGGTGAGGACTCGGCGGATGCCGGGGTCGGCCTCGGCTATCTGTCGCACTTGTGCCAGCAGGTCGCGGCTCACGGATGCGTCGAGCAGCACCCGCAGGGCACCCCGCAGAATCCAACCCCCGATCACCGCCAGGAAGCACGCGACGATCAGTCCGGCGATGGCATCGACTCGGGGCACGCCAGCAATATCGAGGGCCAGCGCGACACCGATGATCACCAGCGCGCCGGCGTCGGCGAAGGAGAAGTAGGCGTCGGCCTCCAGACTGGGGCAACGCTCGGCCCGACCGACGTGGCGTTTGTAGAGTCCGAGTGCAACGCCCAGGAGCGCTGCGACCAGGAAGAACGGCAGGGCGCTCCTGGGATCGGTTGAGAAGAGGTAGGTCCCGTCCAGGTGAGGGATCGAAGCCCGGGCGAGTTCGTACGCCAGGACCATGATGATGACCCCGACGATTGCGGCGAAGATGTTCTCCACCTTGTAGAGGCCGTCGGGGAAATTGGCCGTGTGCCTCCTGGAGAGCCGGATGCCAAGCACCAGAAACCCCGCCATCACACCTCGGCCCACAGACAGAATTCCGCCGCCGGTCATTGTGGCTGCACCGACCGAGGTTCCCCAAATGATCAGTACTGCGCCGAACGTCAGGGAGATGAGCGCAGTGACGATCGCGGCGCGCTCGCTGCGCACCAGCCGGTTCGTCACCGAGGTGAGTGGGCGGACTTCCCCGCCATCCATGGACAACACCACCGCTCCACTGACGCCTGCACCGCAAGCCTATCGCCGATGCGGAGCTTCACCGTGAGTCGTCAGTACTCACCCTTGATAACGAAGTAAGAGCCGCGGATGGTCCCAGCCAGCTTGGACTTCTGGCGCGCGAATTTGAACCGTGAGGCGAGTTCGGACGGAACCTCCATCCCATCGGACAATTTGAACCCGACAGCGCGCTTGCCCGCGTCGTCCAGCGTGTAGAGCACGTTGACCGAGAGTCCACTCTGGTAGAACACGTAGGTCCACCTGATGCCGTTGACGGTGAACTCGGAGACTTCGAGTGGTGGGCTGTCAATGACGATGTCCCGCTCCTGCTTGAGGATGCGGTTCACGTAGTCGATTGCGTCCGCATTCTCGTCGGCGGGTACAACCGTGAAGGTGTGGTCATACTTGTTCTTGAAGTAGCGGGCTTCGTTTGCCCGTAGCCCGGCCAGGGCTTCGGCCACCGGTGAGGACTCGAGTCCGTCGACTGAGACATTCGAGAAACTCACGTCATATGTCATGTTCGGGCTCCCACTTCAGACCGCCACCGGTGGACAAGGTCACCCTAGTCATTCAAGACAGAGGTCGCTCCCAGGCTCGAGCACGGCAGTTCCTTCGGGACCGACCGAAACCGCACACTTTGGCGCTCAACAAAGCCACTGCCGCCGTCAGGCAGGGACGTCGGAGGTGGATGCGGTCGATGGGGCGTTGCGCTCCCGGCGCACCAGGAAGATCTGACGTGCGTAGCGAAGGATTAGTCCGGCAATGATCAGCACTGCGAAGGGATATCCAGCCAGGTCGGAGAAAGGCGCGCCGCGCGGCCCCAGGTTGACGTCGCCGACTAGCACCAAAGTCCGGCCCTCCTCGTTCTGCGACTGGGCGACCATGTCGCCATTTGCGTTCACGATCGTCGCATCCCCGCCCATGTCCGCCTTCACCATGGGGATCCTGTTCTCAACAGCGCGGAACACGAGCGATTGCCAC
>CAZKVQ010000034.1:0-1001 GCA_964556255.1 uncultured Actinomycetes bacterium | reverse complement strand
CGCAAGGGCACCATTGGCCCTGGATCCCAGGCGGGCACTGCCATGATGTTCGCACCCGTGGCCGCCTCTAGGCGTACGGCCGAGTTGGGAAACTCGTGGTCCCAGCAGATCACCACTCCGAGTTGCCCAACCGGCGTGCGGTAGGTCGGATACGGCGTTTGATACTGCGGGTACTCGCTGGGGGCCCGGAAGGCCTCGCCATGGGCCACGACAGGGTGCACCTTGTAGTAGGGAGGCCCGGCCACCTGCCCATCTGGAAGATAGGTCACGGCCATGTTGGGTGTTGCTCGTCGGAGAGAAACGTCCTGCATGTAGCCCACGACGATGGTTGTGTTGGTGGACCTGGCCAGTTCACTGATCCAGTCGCCTTGACCCCGCGCTAGCGGATCGTAGTCCAGGACCTCCTCAGGCCAGACAATGAGTCGAGCGCCTTGGCGGGCGGCGTCTCTGGTCATCCCTTGAAGTGCGGCCTTCTGTCGATCCCTTCGGGCCAGATTCGCCGCCGGGTCTGCACTGACGTCATACCGTCCGGAGATGAAACTGGATGGTTCATCCGTGTGGCCCGGCTGGATTGCGGCCACGCGGATCGCGCGGCCCATGTCGGTGGAAACCTGAGAGTAGATGAGGAGGCTGGAAGCTACCCAGACGACGGTGACGCCGACGACGATCACTGAGGAGGATGTCACTGTCTGACTCGGAATAGCCACGTCCGCCAACTGTGGCCACCGTCGATCCATTGCTTTGAGCACGACGAGAGCAATCCCAGCGTTGATCATGACCAAGAGGAAACTCAGCGCTGGCGAACTCAGGACGCTGACGGGCTGAATCAGCTGCGGTGCCGAGGCCGCCCGGTACGCGAGGAAAGGCGCGGCGCCCGTCAGTAGGTTCGCTTGACCCAAGACCTCAACGGCGACCCACAGCAATGGAAGTTGGACGACGAACCACTTGTATCGAGTCCGTTCGGTAAAGGATCGCTCGAAGATTCCCAGGACGAACCACAT
>CAZKVQ010000033.1:9130-33623 GCA_964556255.1 uncultured Actinomycetes bacterium | reverse complement strand
CCGACACCGCGCCACCACCCCGTCACTCGCTGGGCGCCTCCGGAGGAGTTCGTCGGCTGGCAGGCCCGAGCGCTCGAATTGGGCTTCCTCGGGGTCATGTCAGGCCCGCTGGTGCGATCGTCCTACCGAGCGGGCAGGTTGTACGAGACGGCCATGGCCGCCCGGGAGCGTGCCTGAGGTGCAGGCCGAAGGCGTAGTGAGCGGGCTGCACGTATGGCCCAGCGACCAGGACGAGCCGCAGCCGGTCGCCACCATGGGACTGGACTTCAGCGGAGTCATCGGTGATCGGCACAGCGGCGAGACGATGCTCTCCGACAGCCGCACTTCGCACGTCTACGCCAAGGGCACCGAGATCAGAAACCATCGCCAGGTTTCGCTGGTAAGCACCGAGGAGCTAGCCCTGATCGCCGCGAACCTCGGGATCCCCGAACTGGCGGCCGGCGTCATCGCCGACAATATCTGCCTGAGCGGAGTGCCCGGTCTGACAGCCCTGCCCAGGATGACCCGGCTGGAGTTCCCCACCGGTGCGGTCCTGATGACCGGCGGGGTCAACAACCCGTGCATCATCTCTGGTCGCCTGGTCGCCCACCGGTACGGGACTGAGCCCCACAAGTTCCCCAAGGCCGCCTTCGACCTGCGCGGTATCACCGCCTGGGTCGAGAGACCCGGGGACGTCCACGTGGGGGACGCAGTACGGACGCATCCACCGGGTTGAACGGATCGTTGCGTAGTCTGTCCCCATGGCACGCAAGGACGGCAAACAGGGCAACGGCCGCATCAAGCAGATCATCGAGACGTATCGGATCACCAAGCAGAGCGATCCGCGGATCGGCTGGATCCTGCTGGGCCTGTTCCTCGGCACCCTCGCGATCTTCGTCATCGCGGCCCTGCTGCTGCCGCTGGGCGCCCTGACCAAGGGGCTGGTGATCCTGCTGGGGGTCTCGGTGGCCCTGCTGGTCACGAGTTTCGTCTTCGGTAAGCGGGCCGAGAAGGCCGCCTATGCGCAGATCGCGGGTCGGGCGGGCGCCGCCGCCGCCGTTCTGAACTCACTGCGCAGCGGTTGGTTCACAACCCCGGCCGTCGCCGTGACGAAGAACGAGGACCTGGTGCACCGGGTCGTGGGTCGGCCCGGGGTGATCTTGGTCGGCGAAGGCTCCCCCACCCGGGTGAAGCACCTCCTGGCCAACGAGCGCAAGAAGACCGAGCGTTGGGTTCCGGAGGTTCCGATCACCGAGATCATCGTCGGAGATGGCGAGGGTGAGGTGCCCTTGGCAAAGCTGCAGCGAACCGTGATGAAGGAGCCCCGGGTGCTGCGACCCGCGGAGGTCACGGAGATTCGTCGCCGCCTTGAGGCGGCATCCAAGAACAGCAACCCGCTGCCCATCCCCAAGGGTCCGCTGCCCAAGAACTCCCGCGTCCAACGACCCCCAAGGGCCTAATACCGAGGTCGGACTTGTGCAGGACCGCAGGCAATCAGCGGGCCCGGACGACGACGGACTCAGCGGCTTTGTCGTGCAGGCCGCGGCCGTCACGGTCCCAGATGACGGCGGGTACCACCAGGCACAGCAGCAAGATCCGGCCGATGACCCTGATCGGGTTCACGGCGCCGCCGTTGTTGACCGAGACCACCCGAACGCCCATCAGGCGGTGGCCGAACGAGGCCCCGCCCAGCGAAACCAGCACCATAGTCATGACGGCGAACACCAACAGGGTGTCGAGCGCACGATCTTCACCCTGACCTCGGAAGATCAGCCCCGCCACCAGCATGGATGCGAACCAGTCGATGATCAGCGCCAGCAACCTGCGGCCGATCGGCGCCACCGATCCGGGACCCACCGGAGGCAGGCCCAGCCGCTCCCCGCGGTATCCGAATTCGTATCCCTGCTCCTCAAGGGTCTGCCGGGGGCCCTGCAGCCAGGATGCGACGTCGCGACGTTCCATGCGCCAAGGCTAACCCGCGTCGGCAATTCGGCCACCGGCGACGCCGGACGCGCCGGGGGTGGGTGCGTAACACGCAGGCAACATACGGGACACTTGGGAGCAATCCCTCCTACGTAGCCTGCGAGGGACAAGGCGGGGCGCAAGCCCCCGCGACCAACAGATCAAGGCCCGCGCTGACCACGCCTGCGGGCCACGACAAGGAGAGTGGATGTTCACCAACGCCGACGAGGTGATGGCATTCGTACGGGACAACGACGTCAAGTTCATTGACATCCGGTTCTGCGACCTGCCCGGGATCATGCAGCACTTCAACGTGCCCGCAGATTCCGTCGACGCCGACTTCTTCGTGAACGGACAGATGTTCGACGGTTCATCGATCCGCGGTTTCCAGGCGATCCACGAGTCGGACATGAAACTCGTCCCCGACGTGGCAACCGCCTACCTGGACCCCTTCCGGGCCGAGAAGACCCTGGTCATGAACTTCTCGATCCGCGACCCGTTCACCGATGAGCCGTACAGTCGCGACCCACGCCAGGTGGCCGCCAAGGCCGAGGCCTACCTGGCCTCCACCGTCATCGCCGACACCGCCTACTTCGGCGCCGAAGCTGAGTTCTACGTCTTCTACGACGTCCGCTTCGAGACCAAGCAGAACGCCGGCTACTACTTCATCGACTCCATCGAGGGCGCGTGGAACACCGGCCGCCAGGAAGAAGGCGGCAACCGCGGCTACAAGACGCGCTACAAGGGCGGCTACTTCCCCGTACCGCCGGTGGACCACTTCTCCGACCTGCGCGACAAGATGTCACTGACCCTGGCCGATGTGGGCCTCGAGGTCGAGCGCGCCCACCATGAGGTCGGCACTGCGGGCCAGGCCGAGATCAACTACAAGTTCGGCACCCTGCTGCACGCCGCGGACCAGGTGATACTGTTCAAGTACGTCATCAAGAACGTTGCCTGGGATGCCGGGCTGACGGCCACCTTCATGCCCAAGCCACTCTTCGGCGACAACGGGTCTGGCATGCACTGCCACCAGTCACTGTGGAAGGACGGCTCGCCGTTGTTCTACGACGAGCGCGGCTATGCCGGTCTGTCCGACCTCGCACGCTGGTACATCGGCGGCCTGCTCAAGCACGCTCCGTCCCTGCTGGCGTTCACCAACCCGACGGTGAACTCCTACCACCGACTGGTGCCGGGCTTCGAGGCTCCGGTCAACCTGGTGTACAGCCAGCGCAACCGTTCGGCCTGCATTCGCATCCCGATCACCGGGAGCAACCCGAAGGCCAAGCGGCTCGAGTTCCGCGTTCCCGACCCGTCGAGCAACCCGTACCTCGCGTTCTCCGCGATGCTCATGGCCGGTCTCGATGGCATCAAGAACAAGATTGAGCCGGTCGACCCGGTCGACAAGGACCTCTACGAGTTGGCTCCCGACGAGGCTGCCAACATCCCGCAGGTGCCCGGCACCCTGGCCGATGTGCTCGACGCTCTCGAGGCGGACAACGAGTACCTGCAGGCCGGCGGCGTCTTCACCGACGACCTGATCGAGACGTGGGTCGCGTACAAGCGCGAGAACGAGATCGACCCGATCCGGCTTCGCCCGCATCCTCACGAGTTCGAGCTCTACTACGACATCTGAGTCGAACCGGCGCTCGTCGCCGATACCCCTACTGCCGCAAGGCAAATGCGAACCCAGGTCCCCTCGCCGGGACCTGGGTTCGCGCTATTCACTGCCCAGCATGGAGGCGCGGCCGACATCGACCGGTCACCATGGGACGGCAGCCAGTCACACCCGTGTACTGCGAACCTTCGCGGCGAACTGGTCGGCGATGCCCAGGTAGATCGCAACCCGCCGGCGCGTACCCTCCAGCGTCGTATGGGTGTGGGTCCAGTCCAGTGGGTGGATCGTCCCCGGATGGGTGAGGACGTAGCCGGACCAGTCGTGGATCGAGACGTTGCGATTGCGGGCAGCGAGTCGGAACAGCACGCCGTTGATCTGACGCTCACGACGCAGACCGTCGGGTCTCGAATTGCGGCAGAAGGCGTCGACCAGGGCGACGTGTCGGGTCGGTCCCAGCGCTCTGATGATCCGGGTCATGTTGATTTCGAACGTCGTTGCCGGAACTCCCGTGAAACAGTCCACCGTTCCGACCGCGACGATGACCAGGTAGGGGAAGTCCCGAGCCCGGCGCTCGACGTAGGGCGCGGCCAGCGCCGCCGACAGACCGACCCTGGCGAGCCGTCCGCTCAATTTGAGACGGGCGTCGGCCGTGCGGCGGATGAGGTCTCCGGAGTGGAACATCTCGACCGTGATGGAGTCACCCACGAAGTAGATCGCATCTTTGCGGTGCGCCAAGGCGGGTCGTGGCGGGTCCGACCACCCGATCGCTTCGGCCCCAGCGGCCGTCCCGGGCGCAAGCATCAGCAGCCCGGCCAGAAGCGCGAGGGACGCAGCCACCCCGAACCATCGCTTCGACGGCAGTCGCATCATGGCCCCCTCCATGACGAACGTTAGCCCACAGCACCAGGTCAGGGATCCTGATGAGTACCCAAGTGGGCTTTGGGATGCTTGAAGGACAATGCCCGGGAATCGAGGTTGACCATGACAGAACCTACGACCGCGCTCGTTCTGTCCGGAGGCGGCGCCAAAGGCTCTTTCTCCGCCGGCGCCGTGGACTTCCTCGTCCGGGAGGCGGGGGTGCTCCCTTCGATCATCACGGGCACCTCTGCCGGGGCGATTTGTGCAGCAGTGTTGGCGCAGGCGAGGGGTACGGAGGAGCTCTACTCCGCAGCGGGCAAGCTGCGGGAAGACATCCTGCGGATGAGCGTCCGCGATGCCGCGTTCGTCAAGCAGGACTGGCTCAGTGGGCTGGACGGCACGAAGGCCGGCGATGACATCGAGAAGTTGATCCAAGGCAAGGCACGTCCGCCGATCCCGCCCGACCCTTCGTCGGAGAAGGACGTGTTGGCCGATGCCACCCCCGCGACCCCGACACTTCGACAGGGCTGGGAGGACCTGCGCTCACTGATCACCAACATTCCCGCGGAGCGCCGCGCCCTGAAGAACCTCACCAAGGACGCCCGATCCATCATGTTGCTGGATCCCCTCGAGCAAGCCCTCCGGGGCTCCACCCCGGGCGTTGGCCCGTCGCCCATCGACGAGGAGGCCGTGGCGCGGCCAGGATTGCGATTGCGCCTGACCGTGACGGCATTGAATGCCGGGTGCACGCGGTACGTCACCGAGAGCGGCGCGCTCGTCGAGAGAGATGCGACAACGCCGGCCTCTGACGGGTCGGTTCCCGGCGTCATCGAGGGGTTGCTGGCGTCCTCCAGTGTGCCGTTGGTGTTCGCACCACGACCCATCGGTTCGGACGTCTACGTCGATGGCGGGGTACTGGAGAACATCCCGTTGGCGCCCGCGGTGACACTGGGGGCCACGGAACTCTATGTGGTCCTCGCTGACCCGATCGCCTGCCCAGCACCGACTATGGACTACGCGACCGCGAACCTGTTCGAGGTCGCCGCGCGGGCCGAAGTCACCGTCGCTTTCTACGAGCAGCAACGCCGCGACATGCTGGCAACTCCGGCCACCGGGACCACGACCTACCTGATCGATCCCACCATCGTGGCCGTCAGCACGTTTGAGACCGACGCTGGCCTTCTCGGCATCAACATGGACTACGGCTGGCTGCGCGCCTGCGGCGAGACCTACGGGCTTTCCGAGCAGCAACGCGCCCAGGCCCATAACCTGGCCGACCTGATTGTCACCGGGCGTCTTCGTGCGTGGTACCTCGAGAACGGGCAGGGTGGCAGCGGAACCGACCATGACACGGCCCTAGCCAGCGCCAAGAAGCTCGTGGGTGACTCGCTTGCCAGCTGGCGGAGCCTGGGGCTGAAAACCCCCGAGAAGGCTGACACGTGGGCGAATGCCCCCGAAGTCCATTCACAATCCGCTACCGGTGGCTGACCATGAGCGGCGCTCGGTGACCGACGATCAGCCGTGGGCGGCCAGCAGCTAGCCACTAACCGGCTCCTAGCCCGGGGCCCGTTATGCAGATCCAGCCGACGGGCGCGCCCAGGTGCCCCTGTGGGACGATCAGAACGTGAAGGTTGCCGTGGTGCACGAGTGGCTGGAGAACTACGCAGGTTCCGAGCGCGTCGTCGAGCAGATGCTCAAGGTCTGGCCGGATGCCGACCTCTACGCAGTGTGCGACTTCGTGCCGCCCGATGAACGGGCCTTTCTGGGAGACCGGGAGGTACACACCACGTTCATCCAGAATCTGCCAATGGCCTCCAAGCACTTCCGCATGTATCTGGGGATGATGCCGATCGCGATCGAGCAGTTCGACATGAGTGGCCACGACCTCGTGCTGTCGTCCTCGCACGCGGTCGCCAAAGGAGTGCTGACCGGCCCGGGACAGCGCCACGTGAGCTACATCCATAGCCCCATGCGCTATGCCTGGGACCTGCAACACCAGTATCTGGAGCAGTCGGGACTCGACCATGGGCTGAAGAGCATCTACGCCCGGCGACTGATGCACAAACTGCGTGCCTGGGACCAGTTGAGTTCGGCGCGCCCCGACGTACTGGTGGCCAACAGCACCTACATCTCCGAGCGCATCCGCAAGTGCTGGCGCAGGGAGAGTTCCGTCATCCACCCCCCGGTGGATACCGAACGTTTCACGATGGAGACGACGAAGGAGGACTACTTCTTCGTAGCCTCGCGGATGGTTCCCTACAAACGGATCGAACTGATCGCTGAGGCGTTCAGCGGTCTGCCGCAGCACCGACTCATCATCTGCGGCGACGGCTCCGGCCTGGGGCTGGTTCAGCAGGCCGCCGCCGGCAGCCCGAATATCGAGCTCCGTGGTCCGGTCCCCCAGCCCGAGTTGATATCACTGATGCAGCGGGCGCGGGCATGCGTGTACGCAGCCGAGGAGGACTTCGGGATCGCAACAGTCGAAGCGCAGGCCTGCGGCACACCTGTGATCGCATACGGCAAAGGCGGGGCCGTGGACATCGTGCGCCCCGGCGTGACCGGAGTGCTGTTTCCCCACCAGACGGCGGAGTCGCTGCGCGCTGCGGTGGCCGAATTCGATGCCTCGGAGTTCTCACCACAGGCCTGTAGGACCAACTCCGACCGGTTCACCGAGGCGGCGTTCAGATCCGCGATCGAGCAAGTCGCCCTGGGCTAGCGACCTCCCGACTCCACCGACACGCCACCCGCGATCGGCCAGTGCACTTCGATCTGGGTGCCGACCGGCGTGTCAAGAACCAATGCCTCGCCGCCGTCTGCCCGGGCGGACTCTCGCACCATTGCCAGACCGAGGCCCGTGCCGCCTGGGCGCGCGGTGGTCCCCCTGACGAAGCGATCGAAGACGAGTTCCCGCTCGGCCTCCGGGATGCCGACACCGTCGTCACTCACCTGCAACACCGCCAGACCGTCACGTGAGAACACCTCCACCGTCACCTGGGTGTTGGCATGATCCAAGGCGTTCGACACCAGCTCGTCGACGATCCGTTCCACCGCCCCGGGGGCTGCCTGGACAGTCACCGACTCGTAGGACCCCAGCAGTTCAACCCCCACCTCTGACGAGGCACCCTGCCAGCGCTCCAGACTGCGGTCGACGACACGGCCGACATCGACGATCACCAACTGCGTCCCCGCCTCCGTGGTCGCCAGCGCAAGCACCTGGTCGATTCGTCGGGTCAGCCTGTCCACTTCGGTGAGTGCAGCCTCGGCTTCGACATGCTGTTCGCCGGTCGCGCTGTCCGACAGCGCCTCCACGCGTAGCCGCAGCGCCGCCAATGGGGTCCGCAAGTGATGAGAGGCTTCCTCCGCCACCGCCTGCGATCTTTCGATCCCTCCCTGCAGACGCGCCGCGGTCTCGTCCAACGCGTCCGCGATGGCCTGAACCTCGGGCGTGCCGTGGACGTCTCCGACCCTGGACGAAGGATCCGCACCGACCAGCCGAGCGCCGACGACAAGCCTGCGCAACGGGCGGCTCAGCAGCCGGGCCACCGCCCATGCCGCGACCACTGACAGCACCAGCACAAGAATCAGGGCCGCGACCAAGCCCCATTCGTGGTTGCGCACCTTCGATTCCACCAAGCTCGCCGGCATCGAAACCCGCAGCGCTCCAACGATTTCCGCCCCGTGGTGGATCGGAACCGCCACGTAGGTGAGTTGCTGGCCGAGGGTGGTCGAGTATCGGGTGCCGGCGGAGATGTTCCCGTTCAGGGCACTGACGAGTTCCGGTCGGGTGAACTTGACCCCTACCTTCGATCCCTCGGAGTCATAGACCACTTGACCCGCGCTATCGAGGACGGTCAGCCGGGCTCCAGTGGACTGCTGATACGGCGCCAACCTGGCCGGCCAGGTCACCACCGGCAGGGCGGACAGATCTGTGGCGAGGACGAGCGCGTCACGCTCCATACCCAGTTTGAGGTTGGCAGCCTCCGTGTTTCGAAAGAAGAGCACCAACGGCACGGCCAGCGCCAGCACGAGCACCCCCGTGAGAAGCCCCATCGCCAATGCGATTCGCCGCGTCATGGCACGACCAGGCGGTACCCCACACCCCGCACAGCCTCGATGGTCATCGACCCGGACGGTAGCTTCTTGCGCAGTGTCGTCACGTGGACGTCGAGGGACTTGCCCGACCCCACCCAGACCGGATCCCAGATCCGTGCGTGCAGTTCGGTTCGCGGCACCACCCGGCCGGGATCTTCCGCCAGCACAGCCAGCAGGTCGAACTCCTTCGGCGTGAGCGTCAAGGCCTCCCCCGAGATGGCGGCGGTGTGTCGTTCCCGGTCGAGGGTCAATGTCCCGGCCTCTATCACCGAACTCCGTGCTGAACTGCGTCTGACATTGGCCCTGATCCGGGCCGCGAGTTCCCGCATCGAGAAGGGTTTGACGACGTAATCATCGGCCCCCAGCTCCAGCCCCCGCACGCGGTCGCCCTCCTGGCCTCTTGCGGTAACGATGATTATCGGCACCTCGCTGGATGACCGGATCTGCCGACATACCTCGAGACCGTCCATGTCGGGAAGGCCCAGGTCAAGCAGCACCAAGTCGACAGACATCGCGACCCGCACTCCCTCGGCCCCTGTTGTGACTGCAAGAACCTCGAATCCGTGCCTCCCGAGCCCGCTCACCAACGGTTCGAGCATCGAGGCATCGTCCTCCACGACTGCGATCCTCATTCCCCCATCCTGACACCAGCACACCCCCACAGCGCAGGGCGCCGCGGTTTCCTGGGCGCTCCAGGGACTCCTTATGTTCCCTTAACCCATCGGCTCTTCCCCCCTTCGAACACCCGACCTACTGTGATGGCGGTTGAACGGAGAAGCAGCAGGCCGACCCGAACAGGTCGGCCGCCATCAGCGCCAGGAGGCGACATGCGCAGGAACACCGTGATCGCAGGGACCGTTGCGGGGGTGCTCATCGTCGGTTCGGCCGCCGGGGCCACCGTCGCGCTTGCCTCCCTGCAGTCGGCACGACAGGCGTCATCAGGCATTGGAAGTGCGCAGCTACAGAGCGGAAGCGGAGGAACCCGCGGGGATTCCAAGCCGCTCAGTGCGCCGAGTCTCAAGGCACCTGCGGCCAAGGCGCCGGTAGTCGTCGTCGTGACGCCGAGTGCCGCCGGTCGCGCGGCTGCGACCGCGAAGCCGGGCGGCGCCACCGGCGCCGCCGGCGGGGGTGGCCAACGAGTCGTGACGTCCGCCGACGGAGGCACGGGGACGCCCGCCGGCGACAACACCACCGGCGGTCAGGCGGGGTCACCCGAGCAGGCGCCGGCGACGAGCAACGGCTCGGACGAGTCCACAGAGTCCCGCGAGGACAGCGGCAATAGCGGATCCAATGAAGTGCAGGCGCCGGAACCGGTTGAAGTGAAGAAGCCCGAACCTGTTGAGGTGCAGAAGCCCGAGTCGGGTTCGAACAAGGAGGACGGACGCGATGACTGACAGCAGACACCGGGCGAAGGCCCCGACCGCGGCCGCACGAATCGCCTCAGGCGGAATCGCCGTCTCACTGACGTTGGGCATGGTCGGGCTGATCGCGGTTCGGGCGGCGGCCGATGAGAATAGCTCCAAAGAGAAACCAGCTCCGCAAACCACCCAGCCGACCGGCGCCACAGACGCGGTTTCCGCTGCACTTGCCGCCGAGCAGGCGCGCAGCGACATCAGGGTTGCGAAGTTGCGGGCACAGTATGAGGCGTCATTGAAGCGACTGGCCCAGGAGTACCAGGCGAAGTTGCAGGCCGCTGTGCCGCAAGAGGTCGTGACGGTGGCAGGAGCGCCCGAGCCGGCGGCCCCCGGCGACAGCTCCGGGTCGGGTGTCAGCGCAGATTCAGGTTCCGGTGGTGGCTACGACACCTCGGCTGGCAGCGGTTCCGGTGGTGGCTACGACACCTCGGCTGGCAGCGGATCGAGTTCGTCCGGTTCCTACTCATCGGGCGGGTCGTCCGGCGGCTCCTCGGGATCTTCCTCGGGCGGCTCCTCCAGTGGGTCGTCGGGCGGCGGGGCCGCCCCGCAAGCACCCGCCGTGACCGGCGGCAGCTGACGTGCCCAACGGGGCAGCCACGACCCGGTTGGCCGCTGAACCGGCTGTCCCGGTCCGGCCCGGAGAGCCCGCCATCTCCATGACGATGGCCGATGGACTCGTCCGGGCACGCGCCGGGGGTCGCGCGATGGGCACCAACTGCCAGGTCCTTGTCGTAACGCCTACCAGCGTGAATGCGGCCGCGGCCGCCGCGACTGCGTGGAGCGGGATCACGACGCTGGACTCCTTGTGGAGCCGGTTTCGCCCCGACTCGGCCCTTAGCAGCCTCAACCGGGCGGCTGCCGCTGCGGCGGGCGAACTCACCGACTGGACTGACGATCTCACCGCAGCCCTCATCGCTGCCATGTCGTGGGCATTTCGCTTCAGCGATGCCCTCGTCGACGCGGCCGTGCTAGATCGGGTGATAGCTGCGGGGTACGACCGGGATTTCGCCGAGGTCACCGGCGCCTCGACTTCCTCCGGCGTCGGCGCAGGCATCGGGCCTGAACCGGCAACGATGGCCGACGTGCAGGTTGCCGGCAACTTCGTGACTCGCCCTGCAGGCACCACATTGGATTCCGGAGGCGTTGGGAAAGGATTCGCAGCCGACCTCATCGCCACCTCGCTGGCCGCCGCCGGCGCGGAAGGAGTGCTGGTGGATCTTGGCGGGGACATCCGCGCTATCGGTCGCGATCTGGATTCCGGCCCCTGGCGGGTAGACGTGGCGGACGAACGTGGTGCCCCTTCCCCTGGGCATCAGGCGATTCCCACCCTCACCCAGTGGTCCACTGTTGACGGCGGCATAGCCACCAGCAGCACTGCGCGTCGTCGCTGGCGGGGCGGACACCACCTCATCGACCCACGCACGGGACGCCCGTCTGATAGCGACCTGCTGGCAGTCACAGTGCAGGCTGCGGACGCGTTGACAGCGGAGACCTGCACCAAGACCGCACTACTCCTGGGGACCTCCGCCGCGAAGGCCTGGCTGCCCAGCCGGGTACGCCAAGCCCTACTCACCGACATCCATGGCGGCATCCACCAGATCACTGGAACTGTCGAGGACTCACAAAGGAGAATGCTGTGAACGAGACGCTTGCCGCATCCCTGCCCCTGTTGTGGATGAGCGCCCGCGCGCTTGGAATCGTGGCGTGGCTCGCCGCCTCGGCGACAGTGATCATGGGGCTGGGCATCCGCAGCAGGATCTTCTCCGATCTGTTCAACGGGCGCACCACGACGCTGGTTCATCGGACCCTGTCGATGACAACGCTGCTGCTCGTGCTCGCCCATGTGCTGACCCTGCTGCCGGACCCCTACGCACACCTGCGGTGGTACGACCTGTTCATCCCCGGTCTGGCCTCCCACAGCCGCATTCCCACGGCCCTCGGGTCGCTCGCCTTCCTGCTGCTCGTCGGTGTGGGTGCGGCGGCATTCTTTCGTTCGCGTCTGAGTGCACGTTCGTGGAGCGTCGTGCATGTCCTGGCTTATGCCGTGTGGCCTCTGGCCACCGCCCACTACATCCTGATGGGTACGGATGTGATGCGGAGTTGGTCGCTGATCGTGCTCTTCAGCGTGAGTGCCCTAGTGCTGCTCGCGGTGATGCGGCGCGGCCAACTGGCGCCGCGCCGCATCCCGCAAGCAGTTCGGCGGAACCCCGCCGAGAAGGTCAGTTCAGGGTGACCTTCGCCTGATAGAAGTAGTGATCGGACTGCCAGCGCGGTTGCTTGGACTGCATGTAGGCAGTCCCGAGGATCGCCGTCTGAACGGCGGTAGCACCGTGGTTGAGAACGAGGTCAATCCTCGTCGGAACCACCGGGTCGCCCGAATCCAGCCTCCCCGGGCTGTTCAGGTTGCCTTTCTGGCAGCAGGTAGCTCCCACCGACTTGCCGAACGGCTTACCCACCTGCGCCCAGGAGTCCTGGAAGTAGGACCTGGTCAGGTTCGCGTACGCCGGGCTGTACCAACCGTTGGCGTCGGAATTCAGATCGCCGGCCAGAATCACCCGCCCGAAGGTCTTGGAGGCGACGGCGGGAGCGATCTGCAACAACTCGTTCGCCTGGGCCGTCTGTACCTTAGAGGGCCAGTTGGCCGGACCGTAGCCGCCCTTCTTCCCATCCTGCGACTCCACCTCGAGGTGCGAGGTCAGCACCGTCACCGGCTTGCCCCGGTAGGAGAAGGCTGCTGAGGCCCAGCCACGATCGAAGGAGAGTGTGGTGCCGGCCACGGCGAAAGTCTGCTGGGTGGCGAAGTGACCGTGCGCCGGGTAGCCGAGGTACCTCAGGTTGGGATTCTTCGCGTTGTAGAGCACCGCATCGGAGTCCTTGAGCCGCACCTGGCAGTTCAGGATCGTCACGAGACTGTTGCAGCCGGGAACCTTCGGGTTGTAGTACGGGATCCCCACGGTCTTGCTGTAGCCGATGTCGGCGTTGCGAGAGAGGCTTCCCAGCCGGTAGTCCATGCCCTGGGCATGGAGTTCCTTCTGCAGGATGGCGTAGTAGTCATAGCTCGGAAGGTTGACACTCTTTGGGCTCTTGGCAACCCAGGTCGTCAACTCGTTCAACGTCAGGACGTCGGGGTTCTGCGCCTTGATCGTTGCGGCGATCCACCGGGCCCGCAGCGGGAAGTTGGTGGCGCGGGCCGTGTCGTACACGCCCGCTGCCGCGATGAGGAACGGCACCAAGCCCTTGTTCGCGGCGGCGATCGCATCACCGAGAGGTCCGCCGAGATACAGGTTCAGGGTCATGACTTTCATCGGCGTGCCGCGCAGGTCACCGCGCACGTCGGCTGGCGCCGAGGTGGCGTTGGCTGTGGATCCAGCCGCCACAACACCAGTGGTGGCCAGACCTGCGGCCAGCCCGGCCGCGAGAAATCGCTTGGCAAACGTCTTCTTGACAATCACGCTGTGTCATCTCCCTGCATTCCAGGCGCAAGCACCCTGCCTGCCGACTCGTACCAACCCTGCCGACCCTAGGGCGTGAGTCGCGGCGGTGTCGACCGATCCCCCGAACTGCGCGGATTGACTGAGGAAGAGGTGTCAGACCCCCGTGCTGGTCGACGTGTCCGAGTCCTGATCACCCTCATCCGCCCCAGCGGTCGGCTCAGGGGGCAGCACCCTCTCGAGCCTGGAAGCCGACAGGGTGAGGTTCATACCCGAGCCGTAAGCGACCACGCCAGATAGCAGACTGGCAAACACCGAGCCCGTCGCGAGGCTCCAAGCCTTCTCCCCCGACATGTCGCCGGTGAGGTAGAAGACGCCCACGGCGAGCAGGGCCAGGCACCCCAGCGCGGCAGCAGCCCAGCCCAGTTTCCGCAGAAGGCGAGCAACCACGCGGGCCCGCTCGATGCGGAAACGGTCGCGGGTGTCGTCATCCATCTCGACTTCGGCCATGACCAGGAGCTCCCAGATCGGCCGCTACTGGGCGGAATCCTGGTCGGCAGACGGCGGAACCTCCGATTGGCCGGCCGCCGTGGCAGCGCTGTCGTCGGTGTCCGCGACCGGGGCTTCGTCGGTGCCCGAATCGGGCCCCGATTGTGCTGGCGCGCGGTAGGCCGGCGAGGGCGCGGGAGAGTCATCGGCCGAGCGGGAACGGCGCCGCAGCACGACCACCACACCCACTGTGACCACCGTTGCCACTGCGAGGCCGATCAATACCTTGGGGAGCACCCGACGGCCGGTGGCAATGGCATCCTCAGTTGCCACGAGCCCCTTGTCCACATCGACCAGGACCCGGTCGGAGATCTCGAGCGCCCGATCCACGACTCCGAGCGCACGCTCGGCGGTCGCAACCCCCCGACGCGCCTCATAGACCCCTTCCTGTCCAACGATCAATGCGTGCTCAACATGTCCCGACATGGCTTTCTTCCTCTCACCGGCGGTCAACCATTCCATCCCAGCACAGTTGGTGTCGGCAAGTCCCGGCACTGCGTGTTCTCCGCCTTCCATGCCGCGCGAGTCGCGCGCTGGCATGCTTGGCGGGTGGATGTTCCGTTCAACCGATCCGCTGGCCCAAGTGTGGGCATCGAGTGGGAGATCGCGCTGGTCGATCCCTACTCCGGCGACCTCGTGTCCAGGGCGGACGAGATCTTCGATCTGCTCGGGGACGAGCCGGCGGACGGTCCCCGGCGAATTCACCGAGAACTGCTGCTGAACACCGTTGAACTCGTGACCGGGATCTGCCAGAACGTCCCCGAGGCCATGGCAGACCTTGCCGAAAGCATGGCCCGGGTCAGGGAGGCTGCCGAAAGCATCGGAATCGACCTCTTCAGCGCCGGCATGCATCCATTCGCAAGTTGGCAGGCACAGCGGGTCACGAACGCCGACCGCTATGCCACCCTGATCGACCGCACGCAGTACTGGGGCCGACAGATGCTCATTTACGGAGTGCATGTTCACGTCGGCATGACCGACCGCGACCGGGTACTGCCGGTGCTCAACTCCCTCCTGCGCTACTACCCGCACCTGCAGGCCCTGTCGGCCTCCTCACCGTTCTACGACTCGACGGACACCGGCTACGCCTCCAACCGTGCTCTGCTCTTCCAGCAGCTGCCGACGGCCGGACTCCCCTTCCAGTTCGAGGAGTGGCCGCACTACGAGTCCTACGTCGAGGACATGATGGTGACAGGGGTGATCGACCACCTCAACGAGATCCGTTGGGATGTCCGGCCCTCTCCGACTTTGGGGACCATCGAAGTTCGGGTTTGTGATGCCATGGCGACCTTCGATGAGGTGGCGGCGATCGCCGCGCTGGTCCACTGCCTGATCGTCGACCTGGACGATCGGCTCGCATCGGGCGAGCAACTACCGACGCTGCCCCCATGGCATATTCAGGAGAACAAGTGGCGCTCGGCGCGCTACGGGATGGACTCCATCATCATCCTGAATTCCGACAACCGTGAGCATCTCATGACAGAGGATCTGACTGAGCTACTCGAACAGCTCGCTCCGGTGGCACGCAGACTGCAGTGCGCCGACGAACTCGCCGGCGTCTCGGGGATAGTCGAGCGCGGTGCAGGCTACGAACGACAGCGAGCAGTCTCCCGAGCAACCCGCGGCGACCTGTCCGCGGTCGTCAGTACTGCAGTGGCCGAACTCCGAGAAAGTCAGGAGGCGATAGTTACATGAGCGCTCAGGAACCGTCAGCGACTCACGAGCCGGCGAGCAAAGACAACGATCAGCGACCGGCGCGTCGAGAGTCGATACTGCGCGGCGTGCCATTGCTGCCACCCGGCAGGTTCGATGACTACTCGGTCCTCGGCGGTCTGAGTTACGAGCTGCGTGAGACGTTCCGTCCGCCGTTCGAGATCCTGCAAGTGATCTTCTTCAACGTTTCGCTCGTGCTCGCTGGCTGGTTCCTGCTCGGCCCGGACACGATCACCGCTGAGCGGTTCGCCTCGCTGGTATTCCTGCCGGCCGTGCTCGCCAGTTGGGCCTTCTCGGACGTACCTGCCACCAATCTCTATGCATCTCAGCCGCAACGAGCCCTCGGCGCTCTGGGTCACCCCGACCGGCTGCGCAACCTGATCTTCGCGCGGAATCTCACACTCTGGTGCCTGATAGCCCCGGCGGGCGCGATCCTCAGTTGGATACTTGCTCTAGACGACAACGACGTGCCCACGACGATCATCGTGGCAGCGATCGTCCTCATCCTGCCCTTCGGTTTTCTGGGCATCACCTCGATCGTGGCGCCGTTGCTGCCCTACCACCCGATGAGCATTAAGGAACGCCGTAAGAAGAAGAACACCTGGATCCGTTGGGGGGTCGCGGTGATCATCCCCTTCATCCTGACCATGCCCTCAGCCTTCCTGCTGCTGCTACCCGCCATCGGTCTGGTGGAGCTTATGGGTCGAAGTAGTACCTCCGTTGGCCTGGCTCTACTAGTCACGATCGTCTGGACCTACATCGTTCGGAAGATCGCTGTGGGCATCACGCTACGCCTCACCGCGCAGCGAGAGGAGCGCCTCCGGGCGTTCCTCTCCGACCCGTCTGTCGGCTGACGTTCTCCGTGCTCATCCTGTTGCCACCTTCGGAGAACAAGCGCGCTCCACGCCGCGGGCCACGGCTGTCGATCAGCGACCGACCCACTGCCCTGCAGGAGCCGACCCGTCACGTGCTGGACGCCCTGACGAGGCTGTGCTCCGACAGCCCCGATGACGCCGCCCGGGTGTTGGGCTTGTCGGCTGGCCAACGCGATCTGCTGTGGCTCAACGCCGAACTGGCGACGGCCCCCTGCGCGCCTGCCTGGCGGGTCTACTCCGGTGTGCTCTTCGACGCTCTCGACGTTGGCTCGTTGTCCCCCGGGGCCAAGCGGAGAGCACTGGCGTCGGTCTGGGTGGCTTCGGCGTTGTTCGGCGTCGTACGTCTGGCCGAATCGATCCCGGCCCACCGGCTGTCGGCAGGAACCACCCTGCCGGGGGTTCCGCGCCTGACCTCGCTGTGGCGTCAACCCGTCGATCAAACCTTGCGTGAAAGTCTGGGTGGCGACGAGATGATCCTCGACCTTCGGTCATCCCCTTACGTAGCTCTGTGGCCGATACCGCCCGACCTCCGCGAACGCGCTGTTGTGGCCAAGGTCTGGCAACGCCGACCCGATGGCAGCCGAAGCGCGGTGAGCCACGCCAACAAGGCCACGAAGGGCAAGGTCGCCGCCGATCTGCTGCGCTCGCGCCGCAGTTTCACCTCGCCGTCACAGGTAGCCGCGGCCCTCAGGCAGCGGGAATGGGACGTTGCGTTGGTGCCACCAGTCAGCACCTCGGCCTGGCGCCTGGACGTCACTATCGAATGACAGAAGCGCTGGCCGGCTAGGGCAACTGCACCCGTGCACCGTCTCGATAGGTGATCACGGCACCTGCCTGATGGCGACGCAGCAGGGCCGCGGCACGACGTCGCGGCGCCAACAGAAGGGTCTTCGTCAACACCTCGGCCAGCCATCCCTGCGGCGCGATGACGCTCACAGCCGCGATCCGATCGCCGACGCTCAACCCGGTTCGCGGATCCAGCAGGTGGTTGCCACGGGAACCATCTGAGTAGCTCCAACTCCGTCTCAGCGGCGAGGAGGTGCAGATGGAGCCCTCTTGGAGTTTGATCGTCACGTCGGACGGCTCCCCCGGCCGCCAGGCATCATCGAGCGAGATCCGCCAGCCCCCTTCGGGCGCGAGCCCGACACAGCGCAGATCGCCGCCGAGGTTCACCAAGGCGCCGGTGGCCCCCCGGGCCAAGGCCCGCACGGCCACCAAGTCCGCGGCGAATCCCTTGCCGATCCCGCCGGAGTCCAGTCCCGCCCCAGCGGCCACAGTCAGGGTGTTGTGCTTCCGATCGATAACAACCGGCCTGGCAGACAGTGACCTACGCCGGGCCGCAACCGGACGTCGCACAGGTTCCAACTCGTCGAAGTCGCGACCGTAGCCCACCGCCGCCATCCGGTCGGCCTGGAAAGGGTCAAACAGGCCTCCGCTTAGGCGCCATCCGATGAGCGCTCGCTGCGCCAACTGCCGGGTGGCGGCGGACACCCGACGGGGCACGCCCGGGCGCGCGTTCAGGCGGGACAACTCACTGTCCTCCTCGAAGCGACTCCACAGGGCCTGCAATTCGGCGACGTCGGACTCAACATCGTCGAGCCTCGAGGAGTCCACGCCCCGGAGTACGGCGTGGCACCACGTTCCCATCGCGTCGAACGTGCGCTCGACGGGCACGCCGGAACTCGGGGCACGGGCGGTCAGGACGCCCGGTGGAAGTCGGAGGTGGTAGTCCAAGTGCTCAGCTGGAGCCCGACTTGGAGTCGTTACCGCACTCGTTCACGGCCGCCTTGTTCGGGCCCTGGCACACCTCGAAGTAAGTCGGCCCTTGCGTGCTTCCGCCCGCCTGCACATCCACATACGAGCCCCCCTTGCTGCCGTTCGCGCCCGCATCGGAGCCGCCGTACTTGCCCCAGCCGCCACCGCCGCCGCCGGTGCTCTGGATCTGGTAGCCCTCGGCCTGCCATTTTTGCGAGTAGTAGCTCACGATTTGCTGGGGGGCGGCGCTGGTCGCGTAGCGGGCGTACTGAACCCCGTTATCGGTGGACGTCTGCATGAGCTGCGAACCGCCCGGTGCCGGTGGAAGTCCGCTGAGTTGGTCCTTGGTCGCCGATGGCGCAACCGACTTGGTCGGCTGAACGGCCGCAGTCGCGACCGCCTCGGTCGGGGCAGGTGCCGTCGCGGTGACCGTCACGGTGCTCTGAGAGCTCGACCCGCTGCTGCAGGCGGACAGTGCAATAGCCGCTGCCCCCATGCCGACCGCCGCTACCACTGCGCGATTGTTGTTCATCCCTGCTCCTCATCGCTTCGGTCCTGTGGCCCGCACAGTAGCAGCGAGCCCGCGTCCATCACCCGAAATAGGCTCCAGAGAGTCTCCTCGGGCCTACATCGTCTGCAGTAGGGCCGATCTGCGCCGCCGGGCGGATCCAGTGCTTGCCTGCCACCCGTAGGCTCGACCCATGGCCGCGCCAGCGCCCGCCCCACCTCGGCGGGACTCCATCGGTGAGCGGCTATGGGACTTTGCCCTCGCCGCTGCCGCGGTCATCGCCGTCATCGCGGAGTACCTGTCGCAGGTGGAAACCTCGCCGTCCAGGCGAGACCGCTACCCCGGTGTACCGGGGGTGTTCGACGACCATGAAGCGCTCGAGCATGGCTCCCGGCAAGGACCGATCGTGGACCACGCCACCAGCACTTCCCTCGCCCTGGGCCTTGGCATGGCACTGGTCGTCGCCGCGTTGGCGGCGACTGCGCTGCTCCTTCGGCGCAGATACCCATACCCCGCGGTCGCCCTGGCCGCTGCCGCAGCCATCATCGGGGCGTTCACCATCGACGTCCCGCTCTCCGTGTCGGCGGCCTTCGCCCTGGTCCTCTACTCGTTCACCGTCGAGCGAGGTTGGGTGCCGGCAGCCATCGGAGGAGCTGCTGCCTCCGCCGTCGTGCTGATGGGCACCCTCATCGACGGATCGGAGACCGCCGCAGGGCTCTTCGTGCTTTTCGTGCCGGTCGTCGCTGTGATACCGGTGCTGCTCGGTGCGACCACCCGAAGTCGGCGGGCCTACCTCACCGAGGTCGAGACGAGGCTGGCCTATGCCGAACAGGAGCGACAGGCAGTGGCGGCGAAGGCGGTCGCCGACGAGCGGGTGAACCTCGCTCGGGATCTGCACGACGTGCTGGCGCACAGCCTCACCGTGGTGACCATGCAGGTGGGTGTTGCCTCACACCTGGTGGACTCCCACCCGGACCGGGCGAAGGTCGCCCTCGACGAGGCCAGGCACGCCGGTGCCGCAGCGATGGACGAATTGCGCACGACGCTGGCCCTGCTGAGGGGGGAGTCACCGGAGAGCACCTCACCCGTCCCCGGGCTCGCCGACATCCCGGCGTTGGTGGCCAGGGTGGCGAGTGCCGGCCTACCCGTTCGGCTGGTGGACGAACTGCCAAACGGAACCGCAGCCGGACTGCCGGATGCAGTCGGGCTGGTCGCCTTTCGGCTCGTGCAGGAGGGGCTCACCAACGTGGTCAAACACGCCGGGACCGCCACCCCGACCACCGTCTCGCTGGCGCTGGCCGACGACGATCTCGTCGTCGGCGTCGTCGACGCCGGCACGCCGCTCGGGGCAGCTGCCGGGGTCGGCGGTGGCAGCGGCCTGGGACTGGTTGGGTTGAACGAGCGAGTGACAGCCCTGGGCGGCAACCTCGTGACGGGGCCGACGCCCGACGGTGGGTTCTCCCTGGTTGCCCGACTTCCCGTGCCCACCGCCCGATCGACGAGGATGGCGCCATGACGATACGGATCGTGATCGCCGACGACCAACCCCTACTCAGGTCAGCGTTGGCCAACCTGCTGGGGGCGGAGGATGACCTGGAGCTGGTAGCGGAGGCGAGCACCGGGGCCGAAGCTGTGGCCTTGGCGCGATCGCAGCGCGCCGACGTCGTGGTCATGGACATCCGCATGCCCGACATGGACGGAATCGCGGCCACCCAGGCGATCGCTGACGACGACGATCTGGCAGGTGTGCGGGTGCTGATCCTCACCACATTCGAGATCGATGAGTATGTGGTCTCGGCTCTGCGAGCCGGGGCAAGTGGATTCCTCGCCAAGGACACCGATCCGGCCGAAATCGTGCGAGCGATTCGGGTGGTGGCCGACGGCGAATCCCTGCTGTCACCCGCGGCCACCAGGTCGGTTGTCGAACGCTTCCTGTCGCAACCCAGCAGGAGTGACGACGCTCCGGCCGCGTTGGGATCCCTCACGCAACGGGAACGCGAAGTTCTGGCGCTTGTTGCCCAAGGTCAGTCCAACGATGAGATAGCCGCAGGATTAGTGCTCAGCCCGCTGACGGTGAAGACCCATGTGAGTCGAATCCTCGCGAAATCCGGTGCGCGTGACCGGGCCCAACTGGTGGCTCTTGCCTATCAGAGCGGTCTGGTGCGGCCAGGCACAGCGCGCCGGGTACTCCCAGAGGAGTAGTCCTCCCCCTACCCGAGGGGTGAACCTAAGTGCGTCCTCCCGGCCGTTGCCTGGACACCGCGGGTCACCGCAGACTTGAGGACATGGCAGTGACATCCCAGCCTGCGCGCAGCCGCCCGGGCTCCGTCGCCCAGCTCGCACGGCTCGCGCCACCCAGCCGCAGCCGGCTCCTGGGATCCGACGTCGGCATCGTGACCTTGGGGATCGTGCTGACGGCGTTGGGGCTCTGGCTGGCCGATGGCGGCATCGGTGAACTGACGTCCTCGTTCCAGGGCACCCTCACCGGTATCGGCCAGCTCGCCGGGCTCGCGGCCGGCCTGGCCGCACTCGGAGGACTGGTCCTCGCCGCACGACCGCTCTCGCTGGAGCGACGCTACGGACTCGACCGGATGCTCGGTTGGCACCGCTGGACCGGCATGATCGTCGCGTTCGGGCTACTCCTGCATGTCGTCGCCCTCGTGTGGGCATACTCGCTGCGTTCGGGGCGGACGCCGATCTCCGAAATCGCCTTCCTCTTCACCGAGCCCTGGTTCCCGGCGGCGATGACTGCAGGGGTTCTGATGGCATTGGTGAGCATCTCCTCCTACCGTCGGATCCGCAATCGGATGCACTACGAGACCTGGTACTACCTGCATCTGCTCGGTTATCTGGCGGTTGCACTGGCCCTCGGACACGTGGTCACCGCCGGCTCGGACTTCTCGGACAATCTGGCGGCACGGATCTGGTGGCTGGCCCTGTATGCCGCCGTGGCCGCGGTCATCGTCTGGAGCCGCATCCGACCGCTGGTCGGATCCCTGCTGCGGCCCATGAAGGTCATCGGCATCGACCGGGCGGCGCCGGACTCTTTCAATGTGTGGGTCGCAGGACCGAGCCTGCCGCGCCTGCAGGCCCGCGCGGGTCAGTTCTTCCAACTCCGGTTCGGGACCCGGGACCTGTGGTGGCAGCACCATCCCTATTCCATGTCTGCGGTCCCCTTCGCCCAGGGCCTGCGGTTCACATTTCGCAACACCGGCGACGACGCCCGCGCCTTCGAGCGCATTCGGGTCGGCACCAGGGTGTGGCTCGAAGGTCCCTATGGCACCTTCACGGCGGAACGCTCGGGTGGCGCTCCGGTGCTGCTCATCGCGGGCGGCAGCGGCATCGCGCCACTGCGGGCAATCCTGGAGGATCTGCAACCCGGACAGCGCCCCGAAGTCATCGTTCGGGTGCGGCGGCCCGAGGACGCCTGGTTCTACGCCGAACTCACCCAACTAGTCACGGCGCTGGGAGGTCGGCTTCATCTGGTTATGGGGAGCCGGGTGGCACTGCGTGGACAGGACCCGTTCGCGCCAGGCGCACTGGCGGCCGTCGTCCCCGACCTCACCCGCCGGGTGGCGTTCATCTGCGGTCCGACGGGCATGACCCGGGCCGCGATGAAGGGACTCGCCGCCGCGGGGATGCCCAAAGCCAACATCCATAGTGAAAGGTTCGACTACTGATGTCCGGAGCCATGAGACGCATCGCGCCAGCCATCTTCGTCGGAACAGCCGCCGTGCTGGTCGTCGCCGGTGCCGACAGCGGGGCCGCCCAGCTGACCGGATCGGCGCCGAGCGGGACGAAGGCGACGCCGTCCACCGGGGGCTCCTCGACACCCAGCGAAAGCGACGACTCCGGCCAGGGGATCGACAGCGGTACGGGGGCGCAGGACCAGTCGGGGTCCGACAGTGGCGACGGGAGCAGCAACTCCGGTTCCAGCAACAACAGCGACTCGGGGACCGGCAACAGCAGCAGTGGAACCTCCGGTTCGTCCAGCAGCTGCGATGTGCAGGAGATCGTGGGCCCCGTCGTGCAGACCCAATGGGGTCCGGTCCAGGTCGCAGCGAAGGTCAGCAACGGCCGTGTCTGCGCCATCCGAACCATTCAGACACCGGACGGGGACCATCGGTCGGTGCGGATCAACGCCGAGGCGGTCCCCTACCTCGAGCAAGCGGTATTGGCCGCTGGCAACGCCAACTTCGACGGCGTCTCCGGCGCCACCGTCACCACGGAGGGCTACCGGAGGTCGTTGCAGGCAATCCTCGACCGGGCATGACGTCGCAACCGCCCGTTCAGCGCCGAAGCTGGCAGGTGATGGGTACGGTCGCCAGTCTCATCGCCGGCTGCGACCCGGCGACAGCCGATTCCGCCCGCGACGCGGCAGCCGGCGTGCTGTCAGATGTCGAAGCGCGAATGTCCTCGTACCGGCCAGACAGCGAGGTCAGTCGCTTCGCGGCGGGACAGCTGCCAGCGGGGCCGAGTGCAGACCTAAGAAGCGTCCTGGCGGCCTGCAGCTGGCTCGAGGAGGTCAGCGCCGGGGTCTTCTCCCCCTATCCCGGCGGCCCGGGAACCGAACTCGACGTGGCCGGGTACGTCAAGGGCTGGGCGGTCGATCGAGCGGCCGAGGCACTGGATTCGATCGGCCTGGAGCACTGGGCCCTCTCGGTCGGCGGCGATTGGCGGTGTCGCGGTGGCCACCCTTCCGGCGACCCGTGGCGAATCGCCATCCTGGACCCGACCGACTCGGCCCAGGTACGTGCCGTCGTGCTCGTCACCGACGGTGCTGTTGCCACCAGCGGCCGATACGAACGCGGCGATCATGTGCACCTGCCACCAGGGGCGATCGGGTCGGGTACGAGGGTCGGGTCCTTCACCGTGACCGGGCCACAGCTGGCCTTTGCGGACGCCTTCGCCACGGTCGGGCTGTTGATGGGTGTCGACGGACTCACCTGGGTAGCGGGCTTCGAAGGCTACGCAGCCGCCCTGATCCACGCCGACGGGACCATGGACGCCGATGCAGCGATGACCCTGCAGGGCGGGCGCAACTGGCCGGACCCGCTGGTCGCCGATCCGACCCGAGCGCGCGCATACTAGGGCTGACCGGTGCAGATGCGCCCCCGGTTTCGTGGCAATTGGGCGAATCTTTGCCTCATGGGTAACTGTTCCTTGAACCTGGACCGATGCTGGTGTTACGTGACTCACCTTGTGCTCACAATCGATCGACGGGCAGTTACCGTCGAAGAAGTCCGCACCACTGTGGGGAGTGGGCGGACAGCACGACACCTGAATACGCCAACGGAAAACCGAACGTAACAAGGTTTCCCCAAACATCCTCGGAGGGATGAACATGAAGAAGCGACTAGCCACAATCGCGGCAGGTGCGAGCATCGCAACTGTCGCCGCGGTAGGTATGGCCGCACCAGCCGGCGCCGACAGCCATGGCGTTGGCCACCCGGACCTGTTCCCGAACGTCGCCTGCTCGATCGGTGTGAAGTCGGCACCGGCCAGCGCGGCCAAGACCACTCTGATCGCAGCCATCAAGGCGGCCAACTCCGCGCAGCGCACTGAGTCGGCAGCGGCGGAGAAGGCGTTCCGCTCGACCTGGTCTACGGCTCGCGCCGTGCTCAAGGCCGAGTTGACGGCGGCTGGCAGTGACGCTGTCGCCCGCCAAGCGGCCTATGCCACGTTCACCGCGACGGTGACGACGGAGCGCCATCCGCGCCTGTTCGACAGGCTGGGCGCCT
>CAZKVQ010000033.1:0-9120 GCA_964556255.1 uncultured Actinomycetes bacterium | reverse complement strand
GTTCACCGAGACGGTGACGACCGCTAACGAGACCCGCAAGGCCGCGGTGGCTGCTGCCGTAGCCAAGCGAGCTGCGAGCATCGAGACGGCCTACACCGCCTACTTCGCTGCGACCTCGACCCCGGCCCAGCAGGCGGCCCGGGCCGCGTGCTTCGCTTCGGTGAAGGCGGCCCAGACCACCTACAAGGCGAGTCTGGATGCCGCCCGCACCAAGTTGAAGGCGGGTGTCGCAGGTCCGCTGGCAACACTGAAGACGGAACTGAAGGCAGCCAAGACGCGCAATGACGTGAAGGTGGCTGTCACCAAGTTCCGCACCGCGGTCGCGCCGGTCTACACGACCTACCGCGCCGAGGTGCGCAGCGCCGAGCGCGCCTACCGCACCGCGGTCGCAACGGCGAAGAGCACGCTGAAGGCGGCTTTGGCAGCAGCCTGAGGCAGCCGAGCAAGCACTAGGAATAGGGGTGTCCGGGTCCCGACGGGACCCGGACACCCCTATTCCTAGCCGAGGTCGTCGGGTTCCTCGCCGTAGAAGAGTCGGTCGAAGACGCCGCGCGCACGCCGTGTCAGCCGCAGGTAGTCCTCCACGAGTTCCCCCCGATCCTCCGGCGGGTAGCCCAGAATATGCGCCATTCCGGCGAGGGCCTTCACATCGCTGGGGATCTGATCGCCGGGCTTGCCCGCGACGAGGGTGATCGCGTTGCGCACCGAAGAAGCCATCCGCCAGGCGGCCAATAGCGCCGCGGCATCCGCGTCCGCCACCGACCCGTCTGCCCGCAGTGACTCCAGGGCCGCAAGGGTGGAAGTGGTGCGCAACTCCGGTTTCGCTCCGGCCAGTCGCCATTGCAACGCCTGCACGATCCACTCCACGTCGCTGACCCCACCAGGCCCGAGCTTGGTGTTGAGCCGTGGATCCGCGCCGCGAGGAAGTCGCTCGGACTCCATCCGCGCCTTGAGTCGGCGCATCTCCCGCAGCGCTGCCTCCGATGGTCCGTCACTGGGGTACCGCTGTTCGTCAACAACCGCCATGAATTCCTCGGCGAGGTCGGCCTCGCCAGCGAGGGGTCGCGCGCGCAGCAATGCCTGAGCCTCCCACGGCGAGGAGAAGCGCTGGTAGTAGGCGCGATAGCTCCCCAGTGTCCGAACCAGCGGTCCTTGGCGACCTTCCGGACGCAAGTCGGCGTCCAGCCCCAGCGGGGGATCCGGAGAGGGCACCGCCAGTTCGCTGCGCACCAGATTGAACACCTCGATGGCGGCCACCGTGGCCGCCGACTCGTCAACCCTCGGAAGTGGATCATGGACGAAGAGCACATCCACGTCCGATGCATAGGACAGGTCGCGCCCACCCAGTCGGCCCATGGCGACGATAAGCAGCCGGCTCGGGAAGGGCCCCGGATGACGCCTTTCATAATCGGCCCGCGCGGCGGCCAGGGTTTCTTCGACCGTTGCGTCAGCAACGTCGGACAGGGCGGCGCCGACGTGCTCGATGTCGAGTAGTCGAAGGACGTTCGCGGCGGATATCCGGAAGAGTTCACGCCGTCGGATGGCCCGGATGCCGGCGATGGCGTCGGTGAGGTTCTCCTGCCGTCTCGCGACACTTCCCATCTCGGCGACCAGATGCTCCTTGGGCACTGGCTGGAGATGATCCCCGTCGGCGAGCATGCCGACACCGTCAGGAGCCCGTAGCAGCAATTCGCTGGTGTAGCGGGAGCTGGACAGGAGATTCGCCAACCGTTGACCGACAACTGACTCATCACGCAACAGCCGCAGGTACCACGGCGTTCCGCCAAGTGCATCGCTGACCTGGCGGAATCCGAGCAGTCCCGCGTCCGGGTCCGGAGCATCGGCGAACCAGCCGAGCATCACCGGGAGCAGCGTCCGCTGGATCGCGGCCCGCCGACTCACGCCAGAGGACAGCGACTCCAAATGCCGCAACGCACCTTCCGGATCTGCGTACCCGAGCATCATCAGGCGATCCTCGGCTGCTTGCGGCGTCAGGCGGGCCTGCCCCGGGTCCAACCGCGCGACCGCATTGAGCAAAGGGCGATAGAACAACTTCTCGTGCAACCTCCGCACATCGCGCGCCTGGCTGCGCCACTTCGCGAGCACCTCGGTGTCCGGGTTCGTGCGCATCCCCATCGAACGCCCCAACCAACGCAGGTTGTCCGCATCGGCCGGCAAGGTGTGAGTGCGCCGCAGCGATCGCAGCTGCAGCCGGTGCTCCAGGGTGCGCAGGAACCGGTAGGCGACCGCAAGGGCGCGGGCATCGTCTCTGCCCACGTAGCCCCAGGTGGCCAACTGCTCCAGGGCGGTCAAAGTGTCCCGGGCCCGCACGGTGATGTCCGACGCACCGTGGACCATCTGCAGCATCTGCACCGAAAACTCGATATCCCGCAGACCTCCAGTGCCGAGCTTGAGTTCCCGATCGGCGTGTCTACGCGGGATGCTCGCCTCAACCCGCCGACGCATGGCCTGGACGTCGGGCACGAAATCGGGTCTGCGCGACGCTTCCCACACGAGGGGTCGGGTCTCCGAAACGAACTCCTCCCCCAGGGCAAGATCACCGGCAGCCGGCCGTGCCTTGAGAAGTGCCTGGAACTCCCAGGTCTTGGCCCAGCGTTCGTAGTAGTCCAGGTGGCTCGCCAACGTACGTACGAGGGCACCTGCCTTACCCTCGGGCCGCAGTCCGGCATCGACCTCCCAGATGCTGCCCTCCTCGGTGTGGGCGACGGTGACATTCATCAGCCGTTTGGCCAGTTCACAGCCCACCTCTATCGCCGTGGCCTCATCCGCATCACCGGTCGGCTCAGCGACGAAGATGACATCGACGTCGGACAGGTAGTTCAGCTCACGCGCCCCGCACTTGCCCATAGCCACGATCGAAAGCCGACAGGACTCATGACCGGGGACCTCGGCGCGGGCGATGGCCAAGGCCGTCTCGAGAACGGCATCGGCGAGATCCGACAACTGCTCGGTCGCAACGCCCACGTCCAGCTCATCGGCGAGGTCCTTGTCTGCGATCTGGATCAGCTGACGGCGGTACTCGGCGCGCAGAGCGACGTAGGCAGGTGTCCCGCCCTCGGCGGCCACCGGTACCGGCGCGTCCGGGTCAGCCGCAACGGCCCGCAGCAGGGCTGCCCGAACGGTCGCCGGGCGCCGATCGGGGTCCGGTTCGGCCGCGAGCCGCCACCAGTCGGGATGCCGGCGCAGGATCTCACCGAAGGCGACACTCAAACCCAGTAGTCGAACCAGCCGGACGCGCACCTCAGCGTCGGCGACCATCGCATGCACCAGGTCCGTTTGCGGGTCGTCGCCGTCCAGCAGCGCGGAGATACTCAGCAGGGCCAGATCGGGATCGGCTGCGAACTTGAAATCATCCAGCGCCTGTTCCGATGACGCCAGCGGCGCCATCGCGGGCATCGCCAGCAGTCGGGCGGCCTTGTCAGCGTCGAAGAATCCGATGCGCCGCAGAACTGCGGGCGCTAGCGGGTCCTGGGCACGAGAGATGGCAACCACCTGCTCCGGTCAGAGAACGCGCAGATAGCGGTCGAGCTCGAACTGCGTCACCTGTTTGCGGTACTCCGCCCACTCGGCCCGCTTGTTCGCCAAGAAGAACTCGAACACATGCTCGCCAAGGGTCTCGGCCACCAGTTCGGAGCGTTCCATCGCATTGATGGCCTGGTTGAGGCTGCCAGGCAACGGATCCAGTCCCATCGCCCGCCGTTCCCGGTCGGTGAGCGCCCATACATCGTCCTCTGCCTCCGGGGGCAATTCGTAACCCTCAGAGATGCCCTTCATCCCGGCCGCCAGGATGATCGCGAAAGCAAGGTAGGGGTTGCATGCTGAGTCCGGCGATCGCAGTTCGACTCTGGTGCTGTTCGCCTTGTGGGGCTTGTACATCGGCACCCGGACGAGGGCCGATCGGTTCTCGTGGCCCCAGCAACTGTAGGTCGGGGCCTCATCCCCGGCGGCGAGTCGCTTGTAGGAATTGACCCACTGATTGGTGATGGCAGACATCTCCGGTGCGTGACGCAGCAATCCGGCGATGAACTGGCGAGCCGTCGTCGACAGCCCCATCCTCGCGGACGGGTCGGCGAACGCGTTGGAATCTCCTTCGAAGAGGCTCAGGTGGGTGTGCATCGCCGACCCCGGATGGTTCGGGAAGGGCTTGGGCATGAAGGTCGCGTAGACGCCCTGCTCGTTGGCCACCTCTTTGATCACGGTTCGGAACGTCATGATGTTGTCGGCGGTCGACAGCGCATCGGCGTAGCGAAGGTCGATCTCCTGTTGCCCCGGGCCCCCTTCGTGGTGACTGAACTCCACGGAGATTCCCATGTCCTCAAGCATCGTGATCGCCGCCCGACGGAAGTCCTGGGCGGGGCCGAGCGGGGCGTGGTCGAAGTAGCCGGCGTCGTCCACGGGCACCGGCTTGCCACCCTTCTCAGGTCGCTCCGTGAGCAGGTAGAACTCGATCTCCGGGTGCGTGTAGAAGGTGAACCCGGCCGACGCTGCCTTCTCTAGTGCGCGTTTAAGCACGTAGCGGGGGTCTGCGTGGGAGGGGGCGCCGTCTGGCAGGGCGATGTCACAGAACATCCGAGCCACGGCGTTGCGATCCCCACGCCACGGCAAGACCTGGAAAGTCGACGGATCGGGGCAGGCGAGCATGTCGGCCTCGGTCACCCGGGTGAACCCCTGGATGGCCGAGCCATCGAAGCCGATGCCCTCATCGAACGCGCCCTCGAGTTCGGCCGGCGCCACCGCAACCGACTTCAATTGCCCGAGGACATCGGTGAACCACAACCGGAAGAAGCGGATATCGCGCTCCTCGATGGAACGGAGAACGAACTCGGTCTGCTTGTCCATGCGCCTAGCCTGCCACCGCCGTGTTTCGACGACATCACGGGCGTGGTGGGACACTGCTGGCATGGCGCAACTTCGACTCGCCCTCGCCCAAGTGAATCCGTGTGTGGGAGACCTTGAGGGCAATGCCCGCATCGTGCTGGAGGCCACCGAACGGGCCAACCTGGCGGGAGCCGACATCGTCGCCTTCCCCGAGATGATGCTGACCGGGTATCCCATCGAGGACCTGGCCCTGCGGGCCTCCTTCCAGCGCGCCTCGAAGGCCGCCCTCGCCGCGCTGGCGGCTGCCCTCGAAGATGCGGGACTGGGCGGGTTGGCGGTCGTGGTCGGTTATCTCGACGCCGCGGAGGAGAATGGCGCCCCGGTACCCGGCCGACCCAGCGGCGGCGCCCAGAACGCGGCGGCCGTCCTGCACGGCGGCGCCATCGTGGCCACCTACGCCAAACACCACCTCCCCAACTATGGCGTCTTCGACGAGTACCGATACTTCGTCCCCGGCGAGGGATCGACGATCATCCGGGTCAATGGGATCGATATCGCCCTCGCCATCTGCGAGGACATCTGGCAGGAGGGTGGTCCTGTCGCGAGCGTCCGCGACTTGGGCGCCGGGCTGTTGCTGGTCATCAACGGTTCGCCCTATGAACGCACGAAGGACGACACCCGCCGCGCACTGTGCGCCCGCAGGGCGCGCGACGCCGGTTGCACGTTGGCCTACGTCAACATGGTCGGCGGCCAGGACGAGTTGGTGTTCGATGGCGACTCGATGGTTGTGTCCGACGACGGCGCCGTGATCGCGCGGGCGTTCGAATTCGTCGAGGAGGTCGTCGTCCTCGACCTCGATCTGCCCCCCGGAACGCCGGCTGCCGACGTTGCCGCCGTCATCGCCACCAGGCCCCCCGGCCGACAGACCCTGCCCGCGCTGGCGGACCCCGTCGTGGCTCCTGAACTGGCGGATGAACCCGAGGTGTACCTGGCCCTGGTCACAGGGTTGCGCGACTACGTGCGGAAGAACGGCTTCCGTTCGATTGCCCTGGGTCTCTCCGGGGGTATCGATTCTGCGCTGGTCGCCGCGATCGCCGCCGACGCGCTGGGGCCGGAACAGGTGAACGCGGTGTCGATGCCGAGCCGATACTCCTCCCAGCATTCCCGCGATGATGCCGCCGACCAGGCAGACCGCAATGGCTATGCCTTCCGAACCGTGCCTATCGCGCCCATGTTCGACGCCTACCAGCACGAGCTGCGGCTGACCGGATTGGCCGAGGAGAACCTGCAGGCCCGTATCCGCGGCACTACCTTGATGGCCATCTCCAATCAGGAGGGCCCTCTCGTGCTCGCGACCGGCAACAAGAGCGAAATAGCGGTCGGATACTCCACGATCTACGGCGACGCGGTGGGCGGGTTTGCACCGATAAAGGACGTTCCCAAATCGCTGGTGTGGCGACTGGCGAGGTGGCGCAATGACGAGGCCGTGCGGAGGGGTGAGGTACCACCGATCCCCGAGAACTCCATCACCAAGCCCCCCTCGGCCGAGCTACGCCCCGACCAGTTGGACTCGGACTCGCTGCCCGACTATGAGCTGTTGGATCGGATTCTGGACGCCTACGTCGAGCATGACTACGGGGCCGAGGAACTGCTGGAATCCGGCTTCGACCACGCAACCGTGGAGCGGATCGTGCGGTTGATCGACCTCGCCGAGTACAAGCGTCGCCAGTACCCCCCGGGGACCAAGATCACGTTCAAGGCGTTCGGTCGTGACCGACGGCTGCCCATCACAAGTCGTTGGCGCGAACGTCCCGCCCCACCGGTCGGTTGAGGTCCGGGTTCCGGGCGATCCAGTGCCCGTGAGGAAATGTGACGCGCGTCTCTAGCGCAATCCGGGTTCAGGTGTCATCATTTTCTCGTCCGGGGACTCCTCAGGGGAGCCTCGAGATTGGAGGATCACCATGTCCGCTCTTGAGTCCGCGCCCCTCTACGGCGCCTCATCCTCGCCCGGTCGTCGCGTCACCGTGAACGACCTGGCCGCCGCAAAGTCCGCCGGCCGCACGTGGCCGATGCTCACCGCCTACGACGCCCTCACGGCCGGGGTCTTCGATGACGCCGGCATACCCGTGTTACTCGTCGGTGATTCAGCAGCGATGGTCGTGTACGGGTACGACTCCACCGTCCCGATCACGGTCGATGACCTCATCCCGCTGACCCGAGCCGTGGTGCGCGGATCCTCCCGCGCGATGGTCGTCGCTGATCTACCGTTCGGTTCCTACCAGGACGGCCCGTCACAGGCGCTGGCGACAGCCACCCGATTCATGAAGGAAGCAGGGGCCCACGCGGTCAAACTCGAGGGTGGCGAACGCGTCCTGCCGCAGGTGGAGGCGTTGGTGGCCGCCGGTATCCCTGTCATGGGCCACCTGGGCCTGACCCCTCAGTCGGTGCACGCCTTCGGCGGCTACCGCGTGCAGGGTCGTGGTGAAGCAGGGCAGATCCTGATGCGCGACGCCAAGAACCTGCAGGCCGCAGGTGCCTTCGCGGTTGTGCTCGAGGTCGTGCCGCACGAGTTGGCGGACGCGGTGACGCGATCGCTCGCCATTCCCACCATCGGGATCGGCGCCGGCGCCAGCACAGACGCGCAAGTGCTGGTGTGGCAGGACCTGGCCGGCCTCACCCCTGGCACACCGGCCAAGTTCGTCAAGCAGTACGCGGATCTACGCGGCTATCTGACCGAGGCCGTTACGGCGTGGGCGGGCGAGGTCGTGGCCGGTACCTACCCTGACGCCGAACACCAGTACAGCTGAACCCTGCTTGGCGACTCAGACGTCGGTGATGCGCAGCCCCGCGTGCGCCTTGTAGCGACGATTAGTCGAGATCAGGTTCGCGGTCAGCGCCTCCACCTGGCCGGCATTGCGCAGCCTTCCCGCATAAATGCCACGCATCCCGGGCACGAGCGCCGCCAGAGCCTGCACGCGATCGGTCGCGTCACGCACGTCGCCCAGCACCAGCACGTCCGCGTCGACCTCTGCCACGTTCTCGTCGAGCAGCAGCACAGCCGACACATGGTGGAAGGCCGCGACGACGTGGGAGTCAGGCAGTAGGGCGGCCGCCTGTTGGGCGGCCGAACCCTCCGGTACCGGAACGGGGAAGGCACCCTGCTTGTCGAAGCCAAGCGGATTCACGCAGTCGATGACTGTCTTTCCCGCCAAGACGTCGACCAGGTCGGAGAGCAGGGCGGCGTGTCCCTGCCACGGAACGGCGACCAGGACGACGTCGCTGGCCTCCGCGCAATCATGGTTGGACATTCCCTGGCAGCCGTTGCCGATCTCCTCAGCCGCTTGGGTGGCCCGGACCGGGTCGCGGGAGCCGATGATCACCCGTTGTCCGGCGGCCGCCCAGCGCGACGCCAGACCTCGGCCCTGTTCACCGGTCCCACCGAGGACCCCAACAACCAGTCCTGACACGTCCGGCAGGGCGTAGGGATCCGCCCGCGGTGCAGGGGTGGAACTCGAATGTGATTCGGAGGTCATGACGGCATCCTGCCAGTCACTCCCAGAACGCCTCGGGGCATGCCTACTTGTCGGCCTCGTCGACTGACTGGCCCGATGGCAGTGTGCCGTTCCATTCGTCGTCCTGCTCGTGCCACTGATCGTTGCGCTCCTTGGCCAACTGCAGCGCGTGCTCAGCTTCTTCCCTGGTCTTGTAGGGGCCGAGCCTGTCCTGCCCCGGGTCCTGGGTGACCTCCTTCGTGAGCAGGTTGTAGTACCAGGAGTCGGGGTGCAGTAGGTCTTCTTCCCGCTCTTCCTTGCTCTTCATGCTGGCTCTCCTTGTGGGGCTCGGGCCTGACACTCCCCACCACCCTAGCGAGCGGCACCTCCTAGACTCCCGTCATGCCGCTGCAACCGGGGACGATCTCCCCACGACGCGCCGTCCCGGCATCGATTCCGCGGCCGGAGTATGTCGACAAACCGCTGCCCACCCGGTCGGGCGAATCAGACGTGAAGTCGGCCGAGGTCATCGAGAAGATGCGCGTCGCCGGCCGAATAGCGGCTGATGCCCTGGCTGAGGCCGGACGAAACGTAGAGCCGGGAGTCACCACCGACGAACTCGACCGGATCGGCCATGAGTTCCTGCTGGACCACCATGCCTATCCCTCCACCCTCGGCTACCGGGCATTCCCCAAGTCGATGTGCACCTCCCTGAACGAGGTCATCTGCCACGGCATCCCGGACAGCACCGTGATCGAGGACGGTGACATCGTCAACATCGACATCACCG
>CAZKVQ010000032.1:30977-34627 GCA_964556255.1 uncultured Actinomycetes bacterium | reverse complement strand
TCGACGTCGACGCTCTTGGTGACACCGCTGATGGTCAGGTCGCCGGTGAGGACGAATTCGTCGTCTCCCCGGTGGCTGATGGCGGTGGACACGAAGGTGATCTCCGGGTTCTTCTCAACGTCGAAGAAGTCCGCGGACTTCAGGTGTCCGTCGCGCTGGTCGTTGCGGGTGTCCACACTGTCGGTCTTGATGGTGACCTGGGTGCTGGACTTCTCCGGGGCATCGGCGTCGATCGTGATGGTGCCGCTGACGTCTGCGAACCGTCCGCGGGTCTTCGCGACCATCGCGTGGCGGGCTGAGAATCCCACGTTGGTGTGTGCGGCGTCGATGTCCCAGGTGCCGGCGGCGGCTGAGTAGTCAGTCATGCTGAGAGTTCTCCCTCGGGTAGGTAGTTGAAGACTCAATTATTAAAGCAGCACACCTTTGGAAACGCAACAACCGGCCCATGCCTAATGCGCAGAATGGCACGACACACGACGGCGGATGTGTCAGGGTCACCCTTGACCGACTTCCGCGGAGGAAACCATGGCGCAGTCTCCCGACTACCGCGTGCGTGTGGCCGTCATCGTGGTCATCATCGGGCTCATCGGCACCGTGCTGCTGACGGCCACCGTGCTCAACACCTCCCCTACCCAGGTGTCGGCGCCGCATTCGCTCACACAGTTGCCCGAATTCAACGGCGCCAAGCAGGTCATGCCCGGTCCGTTCTACACCCCGGGACCCGACGCGGCCGGCGATCTATCTCCCGGCACGTTGATCAAGTCGGAGAGGATCGCCGGCGCACCCGCCGGCGTCACGGCCTATCGGATCCTCTATGTGTCCCAGACGAACGCTGGCAAGCCGAACGTCGTCTCCGGCATGTACGCGGTGCGAACCGCTCCGGCTCCGGGCCCGAACGGGCGCCCCCTGGTGACGGTCGCGCACGGGACGACCGGGAACGCGCCCGGTTGCGGGGTGTCTATCGCCCCCTTCACGCGCGGTAGCACGGGTTTCGGCACCTGGGATCTGTTGCTCTCCGGGTTGGTCGGCGCCGGATACGCGGTGGTGGCCACTGACTATTCGAACTTGGGCACCGCCGGGATGCCTAACTACATAACGATGGCCGGTGAGGCCCACGACGTACTCAATGCCGCTCGGGCGGCCTTCCAACTGGATCCCGACTCGTTGGATCGCAGCAATGTCGCGGTGATCGGCCATAGCCAGGGCGGGCACGCCGCGTTGTCTGCGGCCTACCTGGCACCGGAATACGCTCCCGATCTCAGCATCAAGGGATCGGTCGCGATTTCGCCGGCGATCTTCCCGCCCGCCCCGATGCTCGAGAAGTTCATCACCGCCTCCCCGGACAGCACGACGGATGGCTACTTCCTCGGTTTCGTCTCCTATGTGGTCGACTCCTGGGCGGCGAACTACCCCGACCGGGTGCGTCCCGAGGATGTCTTCACGCCCAAGGGGATGCAGGCCCTGGAGGTCGGCCGTTCGCAGTGCCTGGACGGCACCTCCAAAGCGTTCGCGGGGGTGAAGAAGGACTTCGTCAAGCCCTCGATCGACAACGTCTCGAGCATCCTGGGGGTCGCGCAGGAGAACTTCCCGATCTACCAGAAGTACTCCTACCCGCTACTGATCCAGCAGGGTCTGGAGGACACCACCGTGGTGCCGGGCGTGAACATCGCGGCTGCGCGCACCTTCTGCCTGCAAGGCTCCAACGTGAAACTTCAGACGTACCCGGGGGATGTTCACTCCTCGGTGCTCTACACCGGGCAACCCGACACCATCGCCTGGCTGAACGACAGATTCGCAGGAGTGCCGGCCCAATCCGATTGTGGAGGCATGTGATGGAGAACGCCATCGTCCTGGGTGTCGTAGCGACCATCGTCGCCCTGATCGGACTACTGGGACGCGCGGCCCGGGACCGCGCGACACCCGCGCAACTCGTCGTCATGACGCTGCCGCTGGGCATCATCGCCGGCGGCTACACGGCGAGTCTCGGGGCGTCCCTGCCGTGGGTGTTGCTGGCGGCCGTGTCAGCCCTGCTGGCCGTACTCGCCGGCACATTCGTCGGTCGTTCACCGGCGCTCGCCGATCAGCAGGTGCGGCCTGCCGCCGCTGGTCTGTCACTGGCGTTCGGTGGGCTGATCGCCCTCGGGATGGCGGCCATCGTGATCCTGTGGGCGGGCCAGATCATCCGGGCGATGTCCAACCTGAACAGTTACGTGGTCGCTGCCGTGCTGGTGCTGGCCGCGGTTGCTTTCGGCATCGGCGGTCGTTCAGCCGTAGGGCTCAGCCGACTGGTTCTCGGATTGCTGATCGCCGGCGCCGTGCTCATGCTTGCCCTGGGCGCTGTGGCGGGTGACCCTGCCAGCATCGTGTCCGCCGAGGTGCCGGTCCCTACGATCTCGCCGATCAGTGCCATCGTCTACGCGATCGCCGTGATCCTGATCGGGGCAGGGCTGCCGGTGCTGCGGGAAGGCTCGCACGGCAACCGTCGCGCGGCGATCGTCGCGGCCGTGGTGTTGGCGCTGCTGGTAGTGGTCGCCGGCCTAGGCATGCTCGCCCTATACGGTGGCGCCTACGACCTGCCCTCCCTCGTGATCAACATCTTCCCGGAGTACACGCCATCGTGGTTGGCGGCCATCGTGTGCGGGCTGGTGGCCATCGTCTCCACTGTCACCGCAGGGGCATCCATCAACGAGGCCGCCAAGGTTGTCGCAAGCGTGGTGCCATCCTGGTACGAGGACGTGGAGCACCGCCTCGGTCCCCGTCGCCATGTCGCCTTCGTCTGCGGACTGATGGTGCTGATCATCGTGTGGCTGGCGCCGCCGCCCACCGCGATCGTGGCGATCCTGGGGGTCATGGGTGCGGCGAACCTCATCACCGAGTGGGTGATCTCCAAGGGGATCGCCCAGGGCGACCGCGCAGGGTCCGCGCAGGGTCCGGCCTCCTCGTCCGAGTCCGTGGCCGCCGGGGAGATCGCCGGCGACTAGCGTGGGGCCATGCCCGCGACGCTGTTCGACGACCTCTCCGATCCGCGCCGGCCCTCGGCCCCGTTGGCTGCCAGGCTGCGACCGCGGAACCTCGACGAAGTGCTGGGTCAGCGCGAGGCGCTCGCAGAGGGATCACCACTACGTCGACTCGTGGCTGGCGCGGCAGGCACCGCGACGGCGCCGTCGGTGATCCTCTGGGGACCTCCGGGATCGGGCAAGACCACCCTCGCAAGTCTCATCGCCGAGGCCGCCAACCGCCGGTTCGTGGAACTCTCGGCGGTGACAGCCGGCGTCAAGGATGTCCGGGAGGTGCTCACGTCGGCACGTGACGCACTCGCGATGGGGCAGCACACGGTGCTCTTCGTCGACGAGGTGCACCGGTTCTCCAAGACCCAACAGGATGCGCTGTTGCCGGCGGTGGAGAACGGCATCGTGACCCTGGTGGCAGCAACCACCGAGAATCCCTCGTTCGCCGTCATCGCACCGCTGCTCTCGCGGTCCATCGTTGTCCGACTCACGGCGATGAGCGATGAGGACCTGGCGACCCTGCTGGAGCGAGCGGTGACGGACCCGCGGGGTCTTCGTGGCGAAGTGCGCGTCACCGATGACGCGGCCAGCATGTTGGTTCGCCTGGCGGGTGGTGATGCCCGCCGCGCATTGACGGCGTTG
>CAZKVQ010000032.1:0-30930 GCA_964556255.1 uncultured Actinomycetes bacterium | reverse complement strand
CATAGTCCGGTACGACCGCGACGGCGACCAGCACTACGACGTAGCCAGCGCGTTGATCAAGAGTGTCCGTGGCTCCGACGTGGACGCTGCCCTGCACTATCTGGCGCGGATGGTGGAAGCGGGGGAGGATCCACGATTCATTGCCCGCCGGCTGGTGATCCTGGCCAGTGAGGATGTCGGCATGGCCGACCCGTCGGCGCTGCCCGTCGCGGTGGCAGCCATGCAGGCCGTGTCGTTGATCGGGCTCCCGGAAGCGCGCCTGACCCTGGCCCAGGCCGTTGTGCACCTGGCGCTGGCGCCCAAGTCCAACTCCGTCTACCGCGCGATCAACGCTGCCCAGGAAGACGTCCGGGCGGGGCTGTCGGGGCCGGTGCCCGAGCATCTGCGGGACGGCAGCTACCGGGGAGCCGCCGACTACGGCCACGGAGTCGGATACAGCTACCCGCACGACTCGACAGCCGGCGTCGTGCCGCAGCAATACGCACCGGAGTCGGTCGGCTCACGCAGGTACTACCAGCCCAGCTCCCGCGGGTCCGAGGGCCCCGCGGCCGAGCGCCTCGCTCGGATCAACGCGATCCTGCACCCGGACACCGAGCCCGGTGAAGACGCTTAGGTTCGATTGGCAAGGCCCACCGGTCAACTCTTGACAGACTCGACGGTCTCGCCTGAGTCGGTCTCCGCTGCGCCGCCCGACGGGTCGAGGGGGTCGATGATCTCGGCTGCCTCCTCCTCGGACTCCACATGGATGGTCGGCAGGATCTTGTTGAGCCACGCAGGCAGGTACCAGTTGGCCTTACCCAGAACGGTCATAAGCGACGGCACGAAGATCAGGCGCACGACGAAGGCGTCCAGCGCCACGGCGATGGCCAGCGCAAGGCCGAACATCTTGATCGTGTTGTCATCGCCGAAGACGAACGAGATGAACACGCTGAACATGATCAAGGCAGCTGCCGCGACCACCCGCCCGGAGCCGATCAGCCCGCGGCGGACCGAGAGCCGGTTGTCCTTGGTGCGCGTCCACTCCTCCTGCATTCGCGACACCAGGAACACCTGGTAGTCCATCGACAGGCCGAAGAGGATCGCGAACAGCATCACCGGCAGGAAGGGCAGGATCGGCCCGGTAGAGGTGACGCCGAACAGGCTGGCGAGGTTGCCCCACTGGAACACTGCCACGGTTGCCCCCAACGCAGCGCCCAGGCTGAGCAACGACGTCAGGGCCGCCGTTAGCGGGATGAGGAACGAGCGGAACAGCAACATCAAAGCCAGGAAGCCGAGGCTGACCACGACGAGCAGGAAAGCGGGCAGCGCGTCCGACAGAACTCCGGTGAAGTCGTCGGTGACCGCGGTTGCACCACCGACGTGGGCCGTCACGCCGGTACCGGCGGTTGCCGAAGGGATGACGTCGGTTCTGATGGTGTCGAGCAGGGTGCTCGTGGCCGCGTCCTGCGGACCTGTCTTGGGCTGGACTTGGATGATCGCCGTGGTGGCGTCCTTGCTGACCGACCCGGTACCCGGGAAGACGGGGGTGGCGGAGGCCACGCCGGGGGTCTTCCCCAGGGCGGCCGAGAGCTTCTGCGCCCCCGCCACCTGATTCGGCGCCGGTAGCTCGGCAACGACGATGAAGGGCCCGTTGGCGCCCGCGCCGAAACCCTCAGTGGTCAGGTCGTAGGCGATTCGGGAGGTATTGCCCTCCGGCTTTCCTCCGGCGTCCGGGAAGCCCAGCCGCATCGACAGGGCCGGAGCTGCCAGCGCCAGCATCACGACGAGGGCGACGGCGCCGAACACCCAGGGCCGCTTCTGCAAGGCGCCCGCATACCGCGCGAAGCCGCGGTTCTGGGCTCCGGAGGCGGGCTTGCGAGCCCAGGGCATCTTCACGGCGAACACGTGCTTGCCCAGCAAGGAGATGATCGCGGGCAGCAGGGTGACGGCCGTGAGCATCACCATGATCACGGTGATGGCCGCGCCCACCGCCAGGCCGTTCATGAAGTCGATTCCCAGCACGAACAGGCCGCCGAGCGCGATGACCACCGTCGTGCCGGCGAACATCACGGCACGACCGGCGGTGTTGACGGCCTCCAGGGCCGCATCCTTTGGCTCCCGCCCGACGAGTACCGCTTGCCGGTACCGGTTGATGACGAATAGCGCGTAGTCGATGCCGACGCCGAGGCCGATCATGGCGGCCAACGTCGGGCCGAACGTCGCGATATCCATGAAACGCGCCGCCACCGCGACCAGGGACAGCCCGGCCCCGAGTCCGATCAGGGCGGTCAGGATGGGCAGGCCGGCTGCCAGCAGGGAACCGAACATGATCAGCATGATCACGATCGCCACCAGGATGCCCACGGCCTCGGTCTTGGGTGGTTCGGTATTGGAGTAGTCGATGATCTGCCCGCCGACACCGACCTCCAGGCCGCCGGCGTTCGCGGCTTTGACGTCATCGATCAGGGCCGCGACATCGGCCTTGGGTACGGCGGCCTGGTCCGTTCCTTTGAAGACCACCCTGGCCCGTCCGACGCTGCCGTCCTTGCTTGCCAGCCCTTGCGGGACGGCGGTCGGGATGTACGGCGGGACGACCGTCGCGACCGAGGGCAGGGCGCTTGCCTGCGCCAGAAGCGCCGTCACCTCTGCCTTGGTCTTGGGCGAGTTGATGTCGCCGTCGGGCGCCTTGAAGACGATGACGGCAGTCGGAGCGTTCGCCTCCGGGAACTCCTTGGCCAGCAGATTCGTGGCAGTGGTGGACTCGGTGTCCGGGAGGCTGAACGTGTCGTTGTAGTTGCCCTTGAATGCCGCCGAGAGCACCCCGATCAGCACCAGCAGCACCACCCATGCGGCTACCGTCCACCAGGGCTTACGGACCGCCAAACGCGAGACTCGACCCATGTCGTCACTTCACCTCTGCAGTTGATGCCACGACAACGAGCCTAGGCCAGCCAGTTGGGGCTCCTGCGCGGGTGGTCCCACGCAGGAGCCGCCGGGGCTAACTGGCGCTCGGGGTGATGGTCAGGTCCACACCGGCGGTCACCGTCACGGTGACCTTCTCGGTGGTGCCGTTCGCTTGCGTCACGGTGACCACCGCGACGCCTGGGCCGACCGCTTCGGCCCCGGGGTTGAAGGTCGCGCTGCCGTCAGTCCGGCCCTGCGTCAGGGTGAGTACGTCTGGACGATCGGTACTGATCTTCGTCGTGGTGGGGTCGCTAACGCTGAAGACGACCGTCTCGCCGACCTTGGCATTGGCCGTGGTCTGGCCGGGGGCAACCATGATGGGCGGAAGCACGTCTCCTCCGATGTTCGACTGCGACGCGGACCCGCTGGGACTCGCGGTCGCTGACGACTGGGATGCGCTGGCGCTGGCCGATGCGGAAGCGCTGGAACTACTCGAACTGCTCGAGTTGGAGTTCGAGCACCCGGCGAGGGCTGCGACCGCGGCGGTCAGGCACGTCGCCGACATCAGCACGGTTGCCTTCTTCGATTTCACGAACATGTTTCCTCCTGGTTGATGGTTGTCCCATCCGTCCGACGCCCCGCGGAACGGGCGCGTTCCCGCCGGTCGGTCCTGTCCGGTGCTGACAGGTCGTGCTTCCATCATGCCTGACGCCGCCCGCCACCATCGTCGCCACGCACGGGCGGCGAATCAGGTAGTTTCGCACCCATGGTGGCGATCCGGTGGCTGGCCGGACTCGGAGGCCTCGCTCTGCTGGTGATCACGATGTCCAGCGTGATCAGAACGCTCATCATGCCCCGGTCCGTGACGTCCGCCGTGTCGGGTGCGTTCACCTGGGCGACCGTCGGGTTCTGGCGGTTCTTCGCCCGACGGTCGGGCAGTTATGCCCGCCGGGACGCCATCCTCGCGTGGGCAGCGCCGGTGACGATTCTCGGACTTCTGGTGTTGTGGTTGTTGCTGCTCTTCGTGGCCTACAGCCTGATCCTGTTCGCGGTGTACGACCTTGATTTCAATGTCGCACTGCGGGAAGCCGGATCCTCCATCTTCACCCTCGGCTTCGCTTCCACCGATCGAGCGCAACTGACCGCGATCGATTTCGTGGCGGCGGCGACGGGTCCGATCGTCATCGGCCTGCTTGTCGGCTACCTGCCCACCCTGTACGGCTCGTTCAACCGACGGGAGGTGAACGTCACCCAGCTGACCCCCCGGTGTGGGGAACCCAACTGGGGCCCGGAACTGCTTGGGCGCCAAGCCCTGCAGGGCACCATGGATCAGTTGCCGGAACTGTGGCACGACTGGGAGCGGTGGGCCGCCGACGTTTCCGAATCCCACTCGTCGTACCCGGTGCTGATCGCCCTCCGCTCCACCCGCCCCAACCGCAACTGGGCTGTCGGGTTGCTGTGCGTACTGGATGCCGCCGCTCTGCAGGTGGCCCTGATGCCGGGCGTCCCGCAGGGCAGCGCACGGGTGCTCCTGCGCCAGGGTGCCGAGTGTTTCGGGACGCTGGCGACCGCTCTCAAGCGCATACAGATCACCTCCGACAGCGACACAGATGGCGAGCCAGAGATCACCTTGACCTACGAGGAGTTCGCCGCGGCCGTGGCACGACTTGACGATGCCGGGTTGCCGAGGGAGGTGGAACTCGAGGTGGCGTGGCGCTACTTCGTGGAATGGCGTGCGCTATACGAGCGCAACGCCTACGCCATCTGCGACGAGATCGACGCGGTACCGGCGCAATGGTCGGGCCCTCGGACACCCCCGATGCCGACGATCGCCTCGCCGACCCTGATAAGGATGAGGACCGTCGGACCTTCGGTGATCGGGCACGTGCCCCTGGACCAGCAGGGTCCCGAGGTCGACCAGCCGGTCGAGACGTCACCCCCGCAGGAAACTGACCCGGCGGACGGGTCCGAGCGGAGTTAGCCCGACGCCGCCGGAATCAACGTCGGCTCGCCAGACAGCACGTCCTGCGCCAATCTCAACGGTGCGCCGTGCAGCACGCCATGGTCCTGCAGACACCAGATCTCGGCGATCACGGCGCCAACGAACGTCCACTGCAGCAGTCGGTCGATGTCCAGGCCACACGTCTCGGCGATGATCATCGCGCGCCGTCTCGCCAGCGCCAGCGGTTGCGCGTGTCGGCTGAACTCGCCGAACGGGTTGGCCATCAGGGAGGCGGCATCGAAATGGGGATCCCCCAGCCAGCCATGCGGATCGATCGCCACCGGGCCCGCGTCGGTCACCAACAGATTGTCGTGGTGGAGGTCGCCGTGCAGCACGACCCGCCGCTGGGTGGTATCCACCAGCCACGCCAGCTGCCTCTCGGCGGCGTCGATCACCGAGGTGTCGATCGGCGCACTGGGCTGTTCGCGGAGCCACCTGAAGTCGAAGCCGAGTCCGGAGACGTCGGGCAGTTCGTCGATGCTGGGCAGGATGCCACCGGTGATCGACGCGGTGGCACTGGCCACCTCGGCGCGGTGCAGCCGGGACATTACCTGGGCGACCGCGGCAGTGGCATCGTCGTCGGCCAGGGCCGCTACGGTCGAGGTGTGGGCGACGAATCCGCTCAGCAGTGCAGGTCCGTCGGCCGCCAGCAACTCGGCTGCGCCGTCGCCCGTCCAGCACCGGAGCGCTGCGGCCTCGCGCCGTCTGGCGAGCGGATCGCCCACTTTCAGGACCGCGGGACGGCCGTCTGATCGTTGGACCTGCCACACCTTGTTGTAGCGCGACCCGGGGACCGGCACGGCGTTTCGAAGTCCCCACCGAAACAACCACGGCGCGGGATCGTCGAACGGCCCGGCCTGCGATGTCCCGACGCTGACGGGCTCATCGGGGCTGGGGCCTACCGCGGCGGACACCGGTTCTACAGCTGACCCAGGATGTGGGCGTCGAGCAGTCGGTCGACCGTGACCGGTACTTCCATCTGCGGGGTATGTCCGACTCCGGGCAGCATGACGACCGTGCCACCGCTGATGGTGTTCGCGACCTTGCCCGCAACCCGGGGATCGACCAGGCGGTCGAGAGTGCCGAAGATGCACAGTACGGGCGCCTCCACCTCGTCGAGCCTGTTCCACAGGTAGTTGCGGCCCCAAGGGATGAATCCCCGTCCGAGACCCCGACTCGACTCCACGAAGGCATCCCAGATGTGCGGAAGTCCGGCCCGGAGTCGGTGCTCGTTGATGGCCTCCGCTCGGCGGTGCGGTGGGATCCGGCTCGGATCGCCGAAGCACAGTTTCATGGTCTCGTCCACGCGTTGCTCGGGTGTCTGCTCACCGATGGTGCGCTCCAGTAGGCGGGCAGCACGCGGCAGCAGCCCCAGCAGGATCGGAAGTTGGTCCAGGCGCGGTTTGAAGTACGGCAGCGCCGGGGCGAGCAGCGTCAACGTCGTGACCAGGTCTGGGCGCTGGGCGGCGACGGTGGTGACGATGGCGCCGCCCAGCGAGTTACCCACCAGGTTGACGGGGCCCTCCTGAGCCTCCAAGAAGTCGATGACCGCGCGAGCATGGCGCTCCAGGCTGTAGTCGCGGGAGATGTCTGCCTCGGAACGGCCGAACCCGGGCAGGTCCAGCGCCGCCCCGACCCGGCCGCGTTCGGCCTGTAGATGCATCAGGTCGGAGAAGTTGGTGGACATGCCACCCAGACCGTGCACATACACGATGTCGAGCGGGACGTCGGCGGCGTTGGTGCGGCGGACGAAGAGATCGAGACCGTCGATGGTCTCGAATCGTCCTGGGTGAACCGGGGCATCGAGGGCTTGGGATCGGATCATCAGCCAAGACTACGCCCGCGGGGGCCGTGTGGCGGAAACGACGGGGGGGGAGTCGCCCCCGCCACACGGGGTTGGCGGTGCGCTAGGCGCTGGTGGTCGAGGTGCCGGCCGACGGCGCTGTGGTCGTACCTTGTTGGCCGCCTCCGGTGGAGCCGCTTGTGGAGCCGAGGGCTGCCAGCAACTTGTCCGCCTGGGCTTGGGTCAACTCACCGTCGGTGACCGCGTGCGTCAGGAGGTTCTTGAAGCCCGCGAGTGTGGGGCCGTTGCCGCTGCTCAGCATTTGCTTGAGTTGCTCGACCTGCGCCTGGTTCACCGACCCGTCGCTGTTGAAGAAGTTGCTGGCGAGGCCACCCATTCCGGGTCCCCCGCCGGGGCCTCCGATGCCAGGTGCTCCCATACCCTGTCCGGGTCCACCTTGTGTCCCGCCGGCACCGAGACCGCCGGCACCGAGACCGCCAGAACCAGTACCGCCCTGTCCGGCGGCGCCGGGTAGCCCCTGTCCCGCGACGCTGACACTGGATGAGGTGGAGGCTGCTTGGGCCACTCCCCAAGCGCCCAGGCCCAGCGCCAGGACCGCGGCCACGCCGGTCGTCGCCATGAAGATCCGCGACTTGCGGTTCGCCTTCTCGTACGCGGCCTGCCAACCCTCCGCCGGCTCCGAGACCACCGGCGCCGCCGGCGCCGGCTGCTGCCAACCGGGGCTGACGGGGTATCCGGTCGCCGCCGCGGACGGGCTCGGTTGCTCCCCCGGGAGCGGCCCCGGGGCGGGCTGGCCGACCGGCGGGGTTGCCGGGTGCATCGGGTGCCCGGCATAGCCTGCTCCCGGCTGCGGCGGGGTCGCCGGTGTCGGAATCGTGGGGGGCTGCGTCGTCGGGTTGGAAGGTGGTGTGATCGGCCCGGTCTGCGCAGCTGTCGGTTCGGGGGTGTTGTTTTCGCTCATGGGTCGAGCATCGACTGTGAATCTGGGAGTTACCTGGGAGCGGGGCAGGAATTAGCCGCGACGAATCTGGGAATTCGGTAAGCGTTGCCTGCGCCAACCTGTTCGGTCAGAAGATCCGTCGCACGCCGGGCACGAGGCGAGCCGAGAGGGAGACGGCGAACGCCCCGATGGTGGTGAGCAGCGCCAGGATCACCGCGTTGGAGAAGGACACCGGTGCCAGCACGTAGCGCACCAACAGAGCAAGGATGAGCTGGTGGCAGAGGAAAACCCCGAAAGCCGCCTCGGCCAGGATCTTCAGGACGCCGGTGGCCGAGCTGCCGCTCCGCGGCCCGCCGAACACCTTCGTACCCGCGGTGTTGCCCACCACGAACACGCATACCGAGGCCACCATGACCGCGGCCCCGTAGTAGGCGACCTGGCTCAGCTGGAACAGATAGCCCCGCGGTACCGCGATGTACTGCCACACCACGAGGGCGAGCAGCGCCACGCCCGCCAGGGTCAAGGCCGCGACTTTGGCTCTGCGCGGCATGGTGTCGCGGTAGGCCAACCCCAACACGAAGAGTCCTACGAATGGCCACCATTGAGTGAGGATCGTCAGTGCCTCCGGGCGTCCCTGCCCCCATAGTTGCGTCACCCCGGCCATCACGAAGACGGCGGCGGTGAAGGCCGTGAAAGCCCACCCGGTGATCAGCGCACGGCGCCTGTCATCGGTGAGGAACGCGGCGAGGATCGGTGCGACCAGGTAGAGGCCCACGATGATCCATAGGAACCAGAGCGCGCCATAGAAATTGCCATCCACAGCCATCACGCGCAGTTCGGTCAGCGACACCGGACGCTGTTCGACCGTGTACCTGACGAAGGTCAGGTAGATCAGGTTCCAGGCGATCAGCGGCGGCAGGATCCGGGCGAAGCGCCGCCGATAGAACGCCGCGGGTCCCGCGGCGTGCGCGGATCGATCCAGCACCAGCGCGCCGGAGATCATCACGAACACCGGTACCGCCCAGACGAACATCAGATCCATGACGGAGGCGGCCTGCCATCCCTCGATGGTTCGGTTGGTGCTCAGCGGGCGCATCGCGTGGATGATGACGACGCCGATGACCGCGGTCACCCGCAACACGTCCAGACCTGGCCGCCTCGTCACACCCGGATGCTAGGGGCCACCGCGCGGGTTATGGGTGACCGGGATGCGCGCGTCGGCCCGGTAGCAGCCAGCCTGGCGACTATCGGTGCTGAACTCCAGGTCTGGGCACCCACCTAGAATGGCGCTCGTGGACACCTCCAGAGATCTGGTCAGCTGTGAGATCCAGCGCGGTGTGGCGACCATCGTGTTGCGCCGCAGCGGCAAGTTGAATTCGATGAACAACGCCATGATCGGGCAGCTGATGTCGGCCTTGGACGAGGCGTGCGACGCGGCCCGGGTGGCCGTGATCAGGGCCGAACCCGGGGTCCGGGTGTTCTCTGCGGGGCATGACCTGTCCGAAGTGGCGGCCGGCTTCGACGACCCGGCGCTGTGGGACAACCCGGTGGAGTCGTTGCTTGCCGGACTCCCGAGGCGACCCATCCCGGTGATAGCTGCGGTGGAGGGAAGTGTCTGGGGAGCTGCGTGCAACCTGGTCGTGGCGGCGGACCTGGTCGTCGCCTGCCACGACGCCACGTTTGCGATCACCCCGGCGAAACTGGGGGTGCCGTATTTCGACGACGGTGTGGCCGCCTTCCTCGCCGCCCTACCGGTCCACATCGCCAAGGAGATGTTCCTGACCGCGCGGCCGCTGTCGGCTGAGGACGCCCACCGCTGGGGGATGGTGAACCGACTGGTGGCGGATGAGGCAGAACTGACCGAGGTTGTTGCGCACATGGCCGCGACGATCGCGGAGTTGGCGCCATTGACCTTGAGGACGGTGAAGGCGCAGTTCGCCGCGATGACGGCGTCGCGTCCGGCCGATGAGGCGGAGCGCGCTGAGCTTCTCGCGCTGCGTCAGCAGGCCTGGCGAAGCGAGGACTTCAGGGAAGGCGTGGCTGCATTCGGGGAGCGGCGCACACCCGAATTCGAGGGACGTTAGCCGCCCGGAGTCGGTTGCGGCTCCTGCGCCCTGTCTTCGGCAGGGGCCAGCGGAATCTCGACCCGGAAGGTGGCACCGCCGTCAGGGGTGTCGAGGATGGTGATACTCCCACCGTGTGCTGTCACGAGCGCCGCGACGATGCTCAGGCCGAGTCCTGCCCCGCCACGGTCGCGGCTGCGGTCGGCGGAGGCGCGGTAGAAGCGCTCGAACACCCGCGACTTTGCCTCGTCATCCAACCCGGGGCCGTGGTCGAGAACCTCCAGGACCGCGTGCTCGCGCTGAATGCCTGCGGTGGTGCCCACCTGGACCTGGACCGGTCCGTCGGTGTGGGTCAACGCATTGCCCACCAGATTCACGGCGACCTGCCGTAGCCGCGCCTCGTCGCCGAGCACGATGGGTGCCTGGCTACCGGGGAGGACCGTCAGGGTGATGTCGCGGTCGGGATGGGCCGCGCGGGCATCGTGCACCGTATCTCCGGCCACCGGGATCAGGTCGACCGCTTGCTGTTCAAGAGGACGTCGCTGATCGAGGCGGGCAAGCAGCAGTAGGTCGTCCACCAACCCGCCCATCCGCGTCGCCTCGCCTTCAATCCGGGTGAAGGCACGGTCGATGCCGGCATCGTCGATCGCCCCCTGCCGGTAGAGCTCGGCCAGGCCACGTATCGAGGTCAAGGGCGTGCGGAGTTCGTGACTCGCGTCGGCGACGAATTGACGCATTCTCGCTTCGGAGGCCTGCGCCTCGCCGAGAGCGGCTTCGCGGGCCGCGAAGGCGGCCTCGAGGCGCATCAGCATCACATTGAGTGCCACAGATAGCTGGCCCACCTCGGTGCGCGGGTCCGCTGCCGGTACTCGACGCGACAAGTCACCGTTGGCAATCGCGGTCGTCGCCCGCTCCACCTCGACCAGTGGCGCGAGGCTGCGTCGGACGATGAAGTAGCCGACCACCGCAACTATCACGAGGACGATCAGCCCGATGCCCAACAACAACAGCGAGAGTCGGGCGACGATCGAGTCGACTTCGCCGAGGGAGCGGGCAACCACCCGGGAGCCGTTCTGACGCGCAGTCGCCACCACCCGCCAGCCGGGCTCGCCGCTCTGACCCGGAACGGAAAACGGGCGGCCCTGTTCAGAACGGACCTTGGCTGCGGTGATGCTGGAAACGTCCGGGCCAGCGGCCCCGGTCGCCGAGTTCGACCGGATGACGCCGCCGCTGTCGTCGAGGATGCCGACGTAGAAGTCGGTGGGTAGTTGGGGTCCCGGGTTCCTATCCCCGGGGCTGAACTGCGGCAGGTCCGAGGGGGGTCGCTCGGTGACGCCTGGACTGTCGGCCAGCTCGATCAGCTGTCGGTCCACCTGCCCTACCAGGTAGTCCCGGAGGGAGGTGACGGCAACCAGTCCGCTCACGGTCAGCGCGGCGGCAACCAACACCACCACCGCCGCGACCAGGCGGAAGCGCAGTGGGGTCTTCGGTGGGCGCATCGACCGCTACCCCCTCGGCGGTCTGAGGGAGTAGCCCACGCCGCGCACAGTTTGGATCATGCGCGGTTCGGAGGTGTCTACCTTGCGGCGGAGGTAGGACACGTAGGACTCCACGATGCTCGCATCGCCGCCGAAGTCATAGTCCCAGACCTGGTCCAGGATCACCGCCTTGCTCAATACCCGATCCGGGTTGCGCATGAAGAGCCGCAGCAGGTTGTACTCGGTTGGGGACAGGTTCACCGGCTCGCCGGCCTTGAGTACTTCGTGACGGTCCTCGTCCATGTCGATGTCGCCCACGCTCAGCATCGTCGACGGCGCCGGCGTGAGCGTCCCGGCGCGTCGCAGCAGCGCCCGGATTCGGGCGATGACCTCCTCCAAACTGAAGGGCTTGGTGACGTAGTCGTCACCGCCGACGGTGAGCCCGCGCACCTTGTCCTCGGTGGAATCACGGGCGGTGAGGAAGAGCACGGGGGCTGTGGAGCCCTCGTTGCGCAGCCGGCGCACCACCTCGAAGCCGTCAAGTCCGGGCATCATCACATCGAGTACCAGGGCGTCGGGCCGTTGGGCCCGAGCCATCGTCAAGGCCTCGTTGCCGTCAGCCGCAGTCACCACATCGAAGCCCGCATACCGAAGACTCGCCGACAACAACTCCAGGATCGTCGGCTCATCGTCGGCGACGAGCAGGCGGGCCGTTCCGCCCGCCTGCTCGCCAGTGGCCACCGGATTCATGGAGCCATCATGCCGTGTTGGAAGTGGCGCCGGTGTCCGTTGAGTTCGCTGTCGGACTTGTCAGGTCGTACAGGGTGACCCCGTCAACCGTCGTGGCCTTGAAGTTCTCACTCACCCAGGTGTTGATCTCGCCGCTACTGGAGCTGCCGTTCATACCTGGGCCGAAGCCGCCACCGCCGATCCAGTAGTGGATCTTGCCCGCCGCGACGAGCGCTTTGAACTCATCCACGGTGGGCGACGGATCTGTCCCGTTGAAGCCCCCGACCGGCATGACCGAGTGGCCGGTGGCCAGCTGATAGCCGGCGGTATTCATGGATCCGACCCCTGCCGCGATCCAGGTGTACTTGTCGGCATCCTTGGTGAGCACGCTTACCAGTTCACTGCTCACTTCAGGGGCGTTGAGCAGGTTCCCGGGACCGTTGTTGTTTCCGCCCTTAGTGGTCCCCTGGGACGACGAGCCAGGCGCCGCTCCGGGGGCACCGGCGGATGTCTGGCCACCATTGGCGCCGGTCTGTCCACCGGGTCCGCCAGGGCCACCGGGACCACCCATGCCCCCTGGGCCACCCATGCCACCCGGTCCACCTCGCGAACCGCCGATGCTGGGCCCGGCGGTGACGATGCCACCTGAATGCGGTGATGAGACTGTCTGGGCGGCGAACGCCGCAGGCCCGATCAGGGCCGCGACTATCCCCACCCCGGCGACGATGCCGCCAATCCGAAGCGTGTTGGTGACGCCCAGACCGATCAGTACGGCGGCGCTCAACCCGAGCGCCACGGTCACCGCGCCGAGCAGGCTGTAGACCCCTCCGGCCAGCACGAGCAACCACATCGCGTAGCCGCTGGTGACTGCCAGGGTGCCGGCCAGGGTCCAGCGCGCGGCCGCGTTGTCGCGTCGACGCCATAGCAGGACCGATCCGATAGCGACAAGCGCGGCGAGTGCCGGCGCAAGGGCGATTGCGTAGTACTGGTGGATGATGCCACTGGCGAAGGAGAAGGTCGCCCAGGTGACCAGCGCCCAGCCACCCCAGAGAATCAACCCCGCACGCAACCGACCGGTGCGCGACTGACCCCGGGTTAGAACGATTCCGGCGACCAGCAGGATCGCCGCCGCCGGTAGCAGCCAGGCAATCTGACCGGCCCAGTCGTAGGAGAACAGCCGGGTGAGGCCCGCCGAGCCGCCGAATCCGCCAGGCCCACCGCCCGGGCCACCGCCGCCGGGGGCGCCACCTTGGGCGCCGCCGCCGAGCATTTCCGCCATTCCCTGGCGGCCGGGGGAGACTGCTCCGGTCTCGTTGCCGGTGAGCCGTCCGACGCCGTTGTAGCTCATGATTAGGTCGACGATGCTGTTGGTCTGCGAACCGCCGATGTAGGGTCGCGACGATGCCGGCATCAGCTCCACAATCGCCACCCACCAGCCGCCCGCGATGACCATCGCCACGAATGCGATCAGCAGGTCCCGGATGCGTTTGGCCAGACCCGTCGGAGCGCCGATCAGGTACACCAGCAGGAAGGCCGGGAGCACCAGGAAGGCCTGCCCCATCTTGGTCAGGAAACCCAATCCCACCAGGGCGCCGGCCAACGCGAGCCACAGCGGGGAGGCCTTTTCGGTTGCTCGAATCACGGCGTAGGCCGCGCAGACAAGCAGCAGGACCAACAGCGCGTCCGGATTGTTGTAGCGGAACATCAGAACCGCCACCGGGGTGAGGGCGAAGGCGGCGCCGGCGATGAGACCTGCCACCCGCCCGTACCAGCGCTTCACACCGAGGTAGAGCATCCCTACACTCGCGACGCCCATAAGGGCCTGCGGCGCCAGCACGCTCCAGTAGTTGAGCCCGAATATCCGAGCCGAAAGAACCATCGCCCACAGACTCAGGGGAGGTTTGTCGACCGTGATCGAGTTGGCGGCGTCGGAGGAACCGAAGAAGAAAGCCTTCCAGCTCTGGGTCCCGGCCTGCACCGCGGCGGAGTAGAAGCTGTTGCCCCAGCCGGACTTGTCCAGCGCCCAGAGGTACAGCACCGCCGTGGCGGCCAACAGGACCCAGATCGCCCAGCGGGTCCAGCGCGGGTCCCGGCCGACGAAGTCGGCATCTTTCGGTGCCGCCGCGCGCCAATCGGGCTGCGCAATGGGTGCGGCAGTCGGGGTCGCGTTCGGGAGGGTGGTCTGCGAAGTCATGATCGCGCCTTTCGGTTGAAGACCCATGAGCGGAACAGCAGGAAACGAACGATTGTCGCGAGCAGATTCGCAGCCGTCAGGACCACGAGTTCGGCACCGCGGGAGGTGCCTGGTGCGAAGGCGTGCAGGAGCAGCAGCGCCCCGGAGGTGATGGCGAGGGCGATCCCTAGGACGGCGAATCCCTGGGCCTGGTGCTTCACCGCGCCCCGCCGGGACCGCAGTCCGAAAGTGAAGCGTCGGTTGACCGCGGTGTTGGCAACGGTTGCCAGCAGCAAAGCAGCGATGTTGGCGGCGAGCGGTCCCGCAAACTCACGAAAGACGAGGAACAGTCCCGCGAACAGAGCCGTCGAGGCCACGCCGACGATGGCGAAGCGCACGACTTCGCCCAGCAACGACCGGTCGGCCTCGGGTTCAATCTCCGGCCGTGCCCGGATCTGATCCAGCGGGATGCTGCCGTTTGCGAAGCCGCGGGCAAGTCGGGCCATGCCCCGGATGTCCGCCTTGGCGGTGGCGGCGATGTCCACGCGGGAGTCGGGGTCGTCGACCCAGCCCCCCGGGACTTCATGGATGCGCAGGCCCGCGCGCTCGGCCACCAGCAGCAGTTCGGTATCGAAGAACCATTCGTTGTCGCTGACCAGCGGCAGCAGCTCTGCGGCCCTGTCGGCCCGGACGGCCTTGAAACCGCACTGGGCGTCGGTGAAACTCGCTCCCATGGCGGTGCGGAGCATGAAGTTGTAGGTGCGCGAGATGAACTCCCGCCGCGGGCCGCGAACGACCCTGGAGCCCTTGGCCAGCCTTGTGCCGATGGCCACATCGCTGTGGCCGGAGAGCAACGGGGCAACTAACGGCAGAAGGGCCTCCAGATCGGTGGAGAGGTCGACGTCCATATACGCCACGACCTCGGCGTCCGCCCCCGACCACGCGGTGCGCAGGGCGCGACCCCGTCCCTTGAGATCCAGATGCAGCACGGCCACGCGGGAGGGGAACTCAGCGGCCAAACCTCGAGCCACCGCCAGGGTGGCATCGGTGCTGGCGTTGTCGGCGATCACCACCCGGGAGCTGAACGGGATGGTGGCCAGATGCGCCAACAGGCGACGCACGCTCGCGTCGAGTCCAGCCTCCTCGTTGTAGACCGGGATCACTATCTCCAGGTCAACACGTCTGACGGGGTCGTTGGCCTGAGTCGAGGACGACGACAGGTCTTTGGGCAACGACCACGCCCCGGTGGAACCTTCAGCGGGAGGTACCAGTTCTGCTGTCATGGTTCGACTTCATCGGTCCAACCTGGGAGGAACCTGGGAAAGTCATCGGAGGCGGATACCAATATGGAGTCCGATCGGTGGCCCCTAGTACTTGCCCTCCTTTTCCCTGTCCCTGGCGCGCTTGGGCAGTTCGCTCAGAAGAGTGGCCTTCGCCTCACCCAGTTTGGATTTCCCCTCGTCGTCAAGCACCGGGTACTGCGGATCGATCTCCATCAGCGCATCGATCAGAATCGCCGCAGTCGCCAACCGGGCGAACCACTTCTTGTCCGCCGGCACTACGTACCACGGTGCATATTTGGTGCTGGTGTGGGAGAGGACCTCGGAGTAGGCCCTCTGATAGTCGTCCCAATAGCCGCGCTCGGTGATGTCGTTGTGGGAGAACTTCCAGTTCTTGGCCGGGTCGTCGATGCGGGCGAGGAAACGTTCCGCCTGCTCATCCTTGCTCACGTTGAGAAACACCTTGATGATCTTGGTGCCTTGTGCCGTGAGGTACTTCTCCCACTCATTGATCGAGTGGAAGCGTTGCTTCCAGATGCCCGGCTCCTTGCTCGCGTCGGCAGGTAGTCGTTGGCTTGCAAGGAACTCGGGATGAACCCGCACGACCAATGTCTCCTCGTAGTAGGAGCGATTGAAGATGCCAATGCGGCCCCGATCAGGTAGCCGCTTCTGGCAGCGCCAGAGGAAATCGTGGTCCAGTTCCTCGACGGTCGGTGTCTTGAAGGGATGGACATCGACACCTTGCGGGTTCACCCCACTCATGACGTGTTTGATCGTGCCGTCCTTACCGGCGGCGTCCATCGCCTGAAGCACCAGCAGCACTGACGAACGATCGGCGGCGTACAGGCGGTCCTGGTACTCGGCCAGCAACTCGATCCCCTCGGCCAGCAGCTCCGGTGCCTGAGCCTTCGTCAGACCTTTCCTGCTGTAGCCCGGGTCGAAGTCCTTCGGCAGATGCACCTTCTTACCCGCCGGCACCCGAAGGGGTTCGATCAGTTCATGGATCCGCTTGTGGCGCTTGTCGCTCATGTCTCCTCCTGGGCCGGCACTCAATTGCACGCTAGCGGGGTTCCCACAGGGCCGTCCAGCAGAGCAGGTCGGCCACCTTCGGGCAAACAACGCCTGCAAATGACATTGTGGGCGGGTGCACTCCTTCGCCGACGAGAACGAGGACCTGGTTCGGGCGATCATCGACTACGCCCTCATGCGGTTAAGGCTCGATCCGGTGCCGCTAGGTCATCCCCAGAGCCTGGAGGAGTTGACCGCTCAGGTAGGCCAGACCATCACAGCTGAAGGGATCGGCGGTGGGCGCGCCCTCGAACTCTTCGACGCCGTGCTCTCCAATGCCTGCGTGAGCGTGGACCATCCCCGATACCTGGCGTTCATCCCGGCCGCTCCCACCGAGGCCGCGACGATGTTCGACCTGGTGGTGGGGGCGTCCAGCCTGTACGGCGGATCCTGGCTCGAGGGTTCGGGGGCTGTGTACGCGGCGAACCAGGCATTGGCCTGGTTGGCGCGCATCGCCGGTTTCCCCGAGGAGGCGCGGGGGGTCTTCATGCAGGGCGGGACCGTGGGCAACCTCTCGGCATTGGTGGCGGCTCGCCACCTGGCGATGGAGCGGCGGTCAGCCGACGGTGGCCGGACCCCGGCGCGCTGGGTGGTTGCCTGCAGCGCGGAGGCGCACTCGTCGATCGACCAGGCGGCGCGCGTGATGGACATCGACCTGCTGCTGGTGCCGGTGGGCGAAGACGGCAGGCTCACCGGCGAGCTGCTGACCGATGCGGTTGCCGCCGCCTCGCCGGAGGTGAGAGCCGGACTTTTCGCCGTGGTTGCCACCGCCGGCACCACGAACGTGGGCATCATCGATGACCTGTCGACCGTGGCTGACGCCGCCGCCGAGCTGGGGATCTGGCTGCACGTCGACGGCGCCTATGGTCTAGCGGCTCTTGCGGTGCCGGAGGTGAGACCGCTGTTCACGGGCATCGAAAGGGCGGACTCCTTCATCACCGACCCTCACAAATGGCTGTTCGCGCCGATGGATGCCTGTGCTCTGCTCTACCGGGATCCCACCGCGGCCAGGCGTGCCCACACCCAGTCGGCGGGCTATCTGGATGCGACGATGGCGCCCGCGGACTTCAACCCCAGTGACTTCGGTATCCACCTATCGCGGCGTGCGCGGGGACTGCCGTTCTGGTTCTCGCTCGCCACATACGGCACCGACGCTTACGCCGAGGCCGTCCGCTCCGGCATTGAGATCGCCATGGAGGCGGCGGCGGAGATCGACTACCGCGACGACCTCGAATTGGTGCGAGAGCCGTCGCTGTCGATTGTCCTGTTCCGTCGCCGTGGATGGACCCGGGAACAGTACTTCGCCTGGTCCGCGCGGTTACTCGCCGACGAGGTGGCCCTCGTCCTGCCGACGACCTACCGCGGTGAGACTGTGCTGCGGTTCGCCTTCGTCAACCCGCGGACGACGATTGACGACGTGGTGCTGATCTTGGACAGCCTGGCCTGACGTCGAATCGGTGCCTCGTCGGACCGCTTTCGTGGCGCCTGAGGTCGCCGGTCAGGAACTCTGGGCGGCCACTCGTCGATTCTGCCCGGCAGCCGCGTAGGCGCTGATGTCCAGGAACAGGCCGAGGATGACGAAGGCCCAGCCGAAACCATTCACCCCGTTCATGAACCAGTACACGAGGATGTACATCAAGGTCGTGTAGGGCAGCAGAATCAAGCCGGCCAGGGGGGCGATCCAGTTGCCGTTGAAGGCCTGCTGGACGTGATTGCTGAAGATCCAGATGAGGAAGATGGTGACGCGGGGGAAGGCAGATCCCAGCAGGATGGCAAAGCAACCGCACATCGTGTCCTCCATGGGTAGGTCATGATTCGAAGGGTTGAGTCCCTCGGACTGCGGGCTCCTCGTCGACGAGGAACCGTGCCAACTATGGCAGATGCTTCGGATCGGCGCCCGATCGTGCCCCTAGGCTGAGAACTATGAATCCCTCTCAGCCCGGCGCCTCCGACACCCAGGATTCCCTCCAGGTCACCAAGGTCGAGCACCCGCGAGCACGCTGGTTCGGATTGTTCTTCGTCGCCCTAGGTGTGGCGATGATCATCGTCGACGCGACGATCGTCAACGTCTCGATCCCGAGCATCATCGACGACCTGGGCATCACCTCCAGCCAGGCCCAGTGGGTCCAAGAGGCCTACACGCTCGTGTTCGCGGCCTTCCTGTTGATGTTCGGCAGGTTGGCCGACCGCTGGGGGCGCCGGCGACTGTTCCTGATCGGCGTCGTGATCTTCATGCTCGCCTCGGTGCTGGCCGCCGCCGCCGACAGCGGCGGAACACTCATCGGGGCGCGGCTCCTGCAGGGCATCGGCGGAGCCATGATGCTCCCCACCTCGTTGTCGATCATCAACGCCGGCTTCCGCGGCAAGGACAGGGCGATCGCCTTCGCAGTCTGGGGGTCGACGATCGGCGGGACTGCCGCCCTCGGCCCGCTGTTGGGCGGCTGGCTGACGACTGACTTCTCCTGGCGTTGGGCATTCGGCATCAACGTTCCACTCGGCATCGCGGTCTTCGTCGGTACCTGGATCTTCATCAGTGAGTCGAAGGACGCGGAGGCGGATACGGGTGTCGATATCGCCGGTGCCCTGCTGTCAGTGCTCGGCATTGGACTCATCGTGTTCGGCCTGATCGAGGGTCGCAACTACGGCTGGTGGACCACCCTCGGGGAGCCGGGTGTCGGCGACTGGAAGTGGCCGTGGGCACTGTCACCGGTTCCGCTTGCGTTCCTCCTGGGCGCTGTGCTCCTCACCGTCTTCGCCCTCCTGGAGTTGCGGCGCAACCGGGCAGGAAAGACGGTGCTACTCGATCTTTCGTTGTTCTCGCTGCCGTCCTTCCGCAACGGCAATATCGCGGCCGCCATCGTCAGCCTCGGTGAGTTCGGCTTGCTATTCGCCCTCCCGCTCTGGCTGCAGAACGTGCTCAATTACTCCGCCTTCCGCACCGGACAGATCCTGCTGGCACTGGCGCTGGGCAGTTTTGTCGCGTCCGGATTCGGCGCCGCCCTGACGCAACGTCGTGGCCCGATCTTCGTGGTGCGGTTGGGCATCGTGGCGGAGATCATCGGAGTGGCTGGGATTGGGCTGATGGCCTCTCCGACGGCGAATATCTGGCCGATCATCGGCTTCCTCTTCGTCTACGGACTCGGCGTAGGACTGGCCACGGCGCAGCTGACCGGCGTGGTCCTCGCGGACGTGCCGGTTGCTGCGAGCGGACAGGGCTCGGGGATCCAGAGCACGATGCGTCAGTTGGGCTCCGCGCTGGGAATCGCGATCCTCGGAACCATCCTCTTCACCGGATTGGGTAGCCAGTTGACCCAGAAGCTGGACGCCGTTCCGGGGCTGCCACCGGCGCAGAGCCAGCAGACCGTGTCGGCCGTGGTCAGTTCGGCAGGATCGATCATCCCGATGTTGGCCAAGAATCCGGCTACCGAGCCGGTGGCGAAGGCCGCCGGGGAGTCGCTCTCGACCGCGACCCGGTGGGCGGCATTCGCCGCGGCCGGATTCCTGGTCCTCGGATTCCTGGCCAGCCTGTCGCTCGGGGCGTCCAAACCGCTGGGTGATCCCGATCCGCCCGGCATGGACGCCGAACCCGGGCTCGCCTAGTCGCCGCGTCCCGGGAGGGCTAGCCTGTCGGTTCCGGTCCTCTCGGCTCATCGGCGACATCCGAGACGGGTCGATCGTCGCCGGGCTCGGACGGCCAAAGCGTCGTGGGATCGTTCGTGGGGTCGTTGTCGAGGCGGTGCTCGATCCGTCGGAGCAGTGTCTTGATCTGCTCCTGCTCCTCATGGGTGAAGGCGTCGCGATCCACGACCAATTTCGCGGTGATCTGAGCGCCCAGGCACAGAGCCAGGATGAACATGCTCACAATCAGGTAGGCACCGACGCCCCGACCGGGAGTGGTGGTGGGGTACTGATCGCCGTAGCCGACGGTGAACCCGGTCACGATCGCCCACCACGTGCCTTCGATCGGCCCTTTGTGCTCCAGTACCGCGTAGAGCAGACCGCAAGCAACCAAGTTGACGGCGGTGATCGCGGCAAGCAGAAATGGCCTGTTGATCACTCGCATGACGAAGGCGCCCACCGGGTGGGGCGAGGTCCTGGGTGCGGTCGCCATTACTCCACCTGCCCCGAATCGCTGGTGTCGTTGGCGGCGATGACACGTTCAATCCGCACCCGTGCCGCGTTCAGGTAGTCCTGACAGATCTTTGCGAGCTGCTCACCGCGTTCCCACAGTGCCAGAGATTCCTCCAGCGTCCCCGGTCCCTGCTGGAGCCGGTCGACCACCTCGCCGAGCAGGTCGCGCGCCTGCTCGAAGGAGAGATCCTCGCCGACGGGGGTGGCGGTCCCCGACTGATCCTCGGTGTCTGTCATCGATCCTCCTCCGCCGGCCGTCCGGCATTCTGTGCTGCGTTCGCTGTGCGATCAGTGAGGCCGTTGTCCGTGCGAACGGCTCGGATATCCCCGTGCGCCAACCGGATCAGCAGTCCGGAGCCGGGCCGGACGTCGCTCGGGGCCCGTGCCACCACCCCGCTATCAGTCAAGGTGATGGAGTAACCGCGTTCCAGGGTCGCCGCGGGGGACAGGGCGTGCAGTTGGGCCTCGGCGGCGGCAAGAGACGAACTGATGCCGTTGAGCAGCGAGGTGAGGGCGCGGCGCCCATCAAGTCGGGCAGCGCTGACACGTGCGGCCATCTCGTCCACCACGCCGGTGGGGTCCGCCAGGCCCCGAGTCCGTCGCAGATGGTCAAGATTCTGGGTCTCACGATCGAGTAGGTTGCCCATCTGGCGTCGGAGCGAGGCGCGTAGCTCACCCACGATGGCCTCCTGCTGGGTCAGGTCGGGCACCACTTGGCGGGCAGCGTCCGTGGGCGTCGACGCGCGCAGATCCGCCACGAAATCCAGCAGCGGGGAGTCCCGTTCATGGCCGATGGCGCTCACGACGGGGGTCTTCGCCGCTGCCACGGCCCGCAGCAGGGACTCCTCGCTGAAGGTGAGTAGATCCTCAGCGGACCCACCCCCTCGTGTGATCACGATGACGTCGACGCCATCAATGTCGTCGAGTTCGACGAGGGCGTTGATCACCGCCGCGGGGCTTCCGGCGCCCTGCACGGCCACTTCCCTGATCTCGAACGGGATGCCGGGCCATCGCCGGCGCGCATTCTCCACCACGTCGCGTTCGGCGTCCGAGTTGCGGCCACAGACAAGCCCCACGCGGCGCGGCAGGAAGGGCAAAGGCTTCTTGCGGTCCTGCTCGAACAGCCCCTCAGCGGCGAGGATTCCTTTCAGCTGCTCGATGCGCGCGAGGAGTTCACCGATGCCCACGGCCCGCAATTGGCGTGCCCGCAAGTGGAGGTCGCCGCGGCCATTCCAGAACTCCACGCTGGCAAGCACCACCACCCGGGCCCCTTCAGCCAGGGCGGGTTGCACACGGTCGATCATGGCCGTGGTTGCGACCAAGGAGAGCGATTGGGTCGTCTCGGTGTCGCGCAGTCGCATGTAGACCTGGGGGGCGCCGGTTCGTCGGCGGATCTCGGAGAGTTGCCCCTCAACCCATACCTGGCCGAGTCGTCCGATGTAGTCCTGCAGAGCCTTGCTCAAGGCGCGCACCGGTGCTGGTGATTGCTCGCTCTGCTCGAGGGCCACGCAGCAGAGCCTACGAGAGGTGTTGCGGATTCCAGTGCCGAACTACCATGGTGGGATGACCGATTCCGAGCGCACAGTCCTGCTCGCCTCCCCCCGCGGCTACTGCGCGGGCGTGGATAGGGCGGTGATCACGGTGGAGAAGGCGCTGGAACTCTACGGCGCACCGATCTATGTGCGTAAGGAGATCGTGCACAACCGGCACGTCGTTTCCACCCTGGAGCGTCGGGGCGCCATCTTCGTGGAGGAGACCGACGCCGTGCCGCCGGGATCGCTGGTCATCTTCAGCGCCCACGGGGTTTCCCCGGCCGTCCATGACGAGGCGAAACGGCAGAATCTGAGAACCATCGACGCCACCTGCCCGCTGGTGACGAAAGTCCACAACGAGGCCCGCAGGTTCGCTGCCGAGGACTACCAGATCGTTCTCATCGGTCATGCCGGCCACGAGGAGGTGGAGGGCACCACCGGGGAGGCGCCCGACCACATCACCCTCGTGCAGAGTCCTGAGGAGGCGGCCGAAGTCGAACTCGACGGGCAGCGGCCGGTTGCCTGGTTGTCGCAGACCACGCTGTCGGTGGATGAGACGTTGGAGACCGTCGACGTGTTGCGCGAGCGGTTGCCGCTGCTGATCGATCCGCCGAGTGATGACATCTGTTACGCGACCCAGAATCGACAGTTGGCGGTGAAGGTCATCGCACCTCGGGTGGACCTGCTCATCGTGGTGGGCTCGGGCAATTCCTCCAACTCGGTCCGGTTGGCCGAAGTCGGCCTTGAGGCTGGTGCGGGAGCGGCGTACCGGGTCGATGACGCCTCGGAAATGGCTGAAGCGTGGCTTGACGGGGTCACCACTGTCGGCCTCACTTCGGGCGCCTCGGTGCCCGAGTCGCTCGTCGACGGTGTGTTGGATTGGCTGGCGGCGCGTGGTTTCAGCAACGTCGAAGTGGTCAGCGCCGCGGACGAGAAACTGACGTTCGCCCTGCCACCCGAACTTCGGCGGGATCTAAAGGCGGCTAGGTCGTCATGATCCGATAGGGGCAGCGGAGCTGACCGTTATCTGGAACGTGTGGTGGGTCAGCCGCATTGCCACCAGGAACCGGTGGTGGGTCAGCGCGCGTTGCCGCGTAGTCCGGCCTTCTTGTCCTTGCGCCGGAACCGCGCCCCGCGCACCAGCACGACCAGTAGCGCCAACGCGGTTCCTCCGAAGATCCACGGCGCGTTGAACGCGAGGCCGGTAGCCAAGCTGCTGGCCTGTTTGACGAGGGCGTTGCCGCCAGCGGTCCACAGGGTGGGCTGAGAGGCGAAAATCAGCGCGAACAGAAAGGCCAGCGGCGGACTGATCACCGCGGTGGCGAGGTCGCGGCGTCGCACCAGGACTGCGCCCAGGAAGCACATCACGACGAAGGCCGCGCCCGTGATCCAACCGACGGCTCCGGTCCGCCAGGCGTCCACGAGGCCGACGGCCGTGGTAACCAACAGGATCATGAAGAAGACCGACCAGGTGCCCAACTTGCCGCCGTCCGCTTTGGGTGGCGGCACCGGGGTCATGGCAGGCGGTTGGAACGCCTCCTCGGACGGCGGAGGCATCGGCACGAATACCTGGCCAGCAGCGGCTGCTCCGGGGGTGAACGCCGGGGCGCCAGCGCTTCCCGACGTGCCAGGAGTTCCTCCGGGATTCACGCTCGGCGTGACCACCGGGGGCGCCTCGGGGGTGACGTTTGCTGGAGCCGAGGAGGCCGTTGCCGGCTCGTTTCCTGGCTCAGACGACGATTCGGGTCGAAACAAGTCGTGTGTGGGGACGGTTGGCCCCGCCATAACGCTCTCTCCCGGGTTGCGCCACGGCCACTCGGGAACGCTCGCCGGGGCGTCCGAACCGGGTGGGTCGAAGGGGCCGCCGCTGGATGTCACGGTTGCTGGTGCATTGCGGGCCGTCCCGGCGGCATGGTTCGGACGCTGGAACAGGCTGCTCATGCGCTCCAGGGTACGCCAGGGGCCTAGCGGGCAGCGTCATTGACGCAGCCGATCTGGGTTCAACCCGCCTCGGCCGTGGGTAACCGGCGCACCGGCGTGGCGAGTTCCGCCAACTCTGCCTGTTCCCCGGTGTCGAGCCCCCGATCTTGGATGCGCTGCATCGTGGGTTGAACCCGACCCTGCCATCCCCCGATGAGTTCGTTGTACGCGGCAAGGGTGGATTCCAACCGAGTTCCCATGGTGCCCAACCGCTTCGCCACCAGCGATAGTCGCTCGACCAGGAGCTGAGACAGTCGAAGAATCTCGTCGGCATTCGTGGCCGACTCCTGCTGTCGCCAGCCAATAGCGACCACCCGCAGTAAAGACAACAGCGTTGTTGGGGTCGCAATCACCACCCCTTTGGTGAAGGAGGATTCCAATAGGTCGGGATCCTGGCGAAGTGCCAACCCCAGCAGGGACTCCGCGGGCAGATACAGAACGACGAAGTCCGGGGCCGCCGTGAACTGGCGCTGGTAGTCCTTGCTGGACAGCTCCTTGACCCGGTCCTTCAGAGCCTTCGTGTGGGCGGCCGCCTGTGCCCCTGAAGGATAGGTTCTCTGGGAAACCTCCGTCCCGGCCCAGGTCCCGGACCCTTCGCTGACCCGATCAGCCGGGTCCTCCTGCCACAAGGCACTGAGCGGGACCTTCGCGTCGATGACGATCTGGCGCCCGCCGCCGAGTTCCACGATCATGTCCGGACGCAGCACGCCGTCCGAACCGACCGTGGTGGCTTGCCGGCGATAGGAGACCCCCTCGACCAGGCCGGCCGCCTCCACGACGCGCTCGAGGTGCACTTCCCCCCACCGACCCCGGGTGCCGGTGTCCGCCAGCGCGCTGACGACTTTGGTCGTCTCGCGCAGCACTTCCCTACTCTGGTCGGAGACCTGTCTCACCTCGGCAGCCAACTTCCCGTGGCTCACCTGTCGGTCCCGCTCCTGCTCCCACACGCGCGCCGTGAGCTGATCCAGGGTCGTTCGCACCGGGGTGATCAGCTCGTCGAGTGAGATCTGCTGCGCACGCGCCTGTTCAAGTTCGGAGAAGCGTTGACGCCATTGCGCATCGGCCTCGGCCAGTCGGACCTCGGCGGCGACGGTGCGCACCCGCCACTTTTGGCCGGACCAGAACCAGCCGATCGCCAACCCGGCGGCCGCGGCCAGCAAGAACCCAAGGAGCAGTGTCAGTTGACTCATGGGCCCACGGTCGCAGGAACTACCGACATTCCGACTGGGGCGTTCTCGCATGACTCGCCTCCCTGGCGGGTCTGCCCCACCGCTTAGGGTTGACGCGTGAGTCTCACGATCGGCATCGTCGGCCTGCCCAACGTCGGCAAATCCACCATGTTCAACGCCTTGACGCGCAACAACGTGCTGGCGGCGAATTACCCGTTCGCCACCATCGAGCCCAACATCGGTGTCGTCGGGGTACCCGACGACCGGCTGGCCACGCTCGCGGAGATCTTCGGGTCGCAACGGATCCTGCCCGCGACCGTCAGCTTCGTCGACATCGCCGGAATCGTCCGCGGTGCCAGCGAAGGACAGGGTCTGGGCAACAAGTTCCTCTCCCACATTCGGGAGGCCGATGCCATCTGCCAGGTGATTCGGGCCTTCGACGACGACGATGTCGTTCACGTCGACGGGCGCGTCGATCCGGCCGGCGACATAGAGACGATCAACACCGAGTTGATCCTGGCGGATCTGCAGACCCTCGAGAAGGCCATTCCCCGGCTCGAGAAGGAGTCGCGCATCAAGAAGGACCGGCAACCGGTCTTCGCTGCCGCCGAGGCTGCGCGGGAGGTGCTTGATTCCGGAAGGACCCTGTTCGAGGCAGGCTTCGACACTACGGAGATCCGGGAACTGACACTGCTGACCGACAAGCCGTTCCTCTATGTGTTCAACCTCGACGACGCGACGATCGGAGACCAAGCTCTGCGCTCCGAACTTGCGGCGCTGGTGGCCCCTGCCGAGGCCATCTTCTTGGACGCCCAGCTCGAGGCTGAACTGATGGAACTCGACGACGAGGAGGCCCAGGAGTTGCTGGCCTCCGCGGGTCAGGAGGAGTCAGGACTCGACCAACTGGCTCGGGTCGGATTCGCGACCCTGGGCCTGCAGACCTATCTGACTGCGGGCCCCAAGGAGTCGCGCGCCTGGACTATCCCGGTGGGTGCCACGGCGCCGGAGGCCGCCGGTGTCATCCATACCGATTTCCAGCGAGGCTTCATCAAGGCAGAGGTGGTGTCCTTCGACGACCTGGTCGACGCGGGTTCCATGGCGGAGGCGAAGGCGCGCGGCAAGGTGCGGATGGAAGGCAAGGACTACGTGATGGCAGACGGCGACGTCACGGAGTTCCGCTTCAACGTCTGATGCGTCCCCCTTCGCGCGCGTCGGCCGCGCGCCCGGCCGCCAGACGCTACCGTTGGGCATGGCCGAACCCACCGAAGAGGAGCCCCGGGATACACGTCAGTTGTGGATCGCGGTGATTATCGGAGTCCTCGCTTTGGCGGCCACCCGGGTCTTTCTGCACTGGGGAGTCGTCCCGGCGATCATCGGGGGCTTCGCCATCGGCGTCATCTGGTGGTCGATCAACCGGTCCTTCTCCGGCGGGAAGTGACCATCGGTCGCGCGTTAGCCCACCCGGCGATTCACCCGGCCTGCATACCCATGATGCCCAGCACCGTGAGCATCACGGCGAACAACCCCATCCCCGCCACTTGACCCCATGGTCGCGACTGGCCGTCGCCTCGGGCGGTCGCGATGAAGACGGATACCGCCAGCAGGTAGAAGCCGAAGACGAGGAAGGAGCCGGCCTGTACCCGGATCCCCCAGTCGAACACCACTGCCGCGACGGCCAACAGGGCCCAGGCCAGGTTCGCCAGGCCCACCTCGATCTGGAAGTTGTTGCGCGTGCCACTGGTCCACCCCATCCGGGCTGCGTCCGAGGCGTGCGTGATGGAGTGGCGCACGAACGACAAGCCGCCGGCGAGACCGACGGCCAGCAGAGTTGCGATCGTCAGCGACGGCGGCGTCCGCGAGATGGTGAAGAAGCCGATGAACAGTCCGAGCGCGCCCGCGAGGTAGGTCAGTCCCATCAGGACGGCCGCGACTCTGGGATTGGCGGCGTTGCCGTTGTCGGCGTCCCGAGGCTGGTCGGCTGTCGCGGAGGCGTCTGATCCTCCTGTGGTCATGGGTACCCCTTCGATCCGATCCGGTGCCGTGCACGCCGGCGATTCGACCATACGGGACCCGGATTCGCCGATGATGCGGAATCTTCCCCTTCGCGGGTGTATGCGCCCTAGGGTGAGTGGACACAGTCCGGTGATGTTGCCTCGCCGATGCCGCGGCAACCTGGATTCTGCGCTCGGAGGTCCGATCGTGCCCAAGATCGTGGACCACGATGCGCGTCGGCAGGCGATTGTCGAAGCGATGTGGCGGGTGGTGCTCCGGGACGGGTTCGCGGCCGTCTCGGTTCGATCTGTGGCGGCCGAGGCCGAGATGTCCAAGACCATGATCGGTCACTACTTCGCCAAGCAGGCCGATGTGCTCGCGCTCGCTGTCGAACAGACCATCGACTCTGTGACCGAGCAGATCGACGCGGACGATCTGGACGAGCTCACTCTTGATCGGGCGGTGAGCATCGTGCTCACGATGATCCCCACCACCAAGCGCCGCAGGCAGGAGGCAAGTGTGTGGTTGGCGCTGCTGGCTGAGAGCGAGCGCGACCCCGATCTGCGTCCGGTGCTGAGCCACCTCAACGCGAGCGTGTTGGACGGTGCACGCCAACTGCTGGACGGGATGCGAAGCTCGGGGCTGCTCGCCCAACGTCGGGATGTCGAGCTGGAGGCGCGTCGACTCCACGCGCTCATCGATGGCCTATCGCTGCAGTCACTGACCGACCCCGGGTCTGCGCGACCCAAGGTCGTACGTTCGGTGGTGACCGATCATCTGGCCGGTCTCGCAGTCTGAGCGGGTCCCGTTCCGTCGGAGCCGTGCCGACCGTCGAATGACCTGGATCCGGCGATCGCTAGGACCAGCTGGCCGAGGTGACCCACAGCAGCAGGAGCAGCAACACCGGGGGAAGGAAGGCCAGCGTGATCAATATTGCCGCGGTGGTGTTGTGGCGGGTGCCGTACGCGAACCACGCCCCCGCGCTCAACCCCAGCGGCAGAATCGGATAGGCCCAGATCACTCCGACGAACACCCAGGCTGCGGTGCTGGGGCCGCTGTCGAATGCCATCACCGAAAACCCCGCGACCAGCAGCCAGATCATCAATGACAGCACGGTGAGGACTTCCGCGACGATCATCCAGATGAGCAGGACTGTGCGCGACGGTTGAGGCGATCCAGCGGTCTGCACAACATAGTGCTCGGTCACAACGAGCAGTGTAGTTGCCGTGGACACCTCGGCTGGGCCAAGCGGACGACAGGTCAGCGAAGACCCGGGCCGCTAGGCTCGCCTGCCATGGATAATCCGAGACCGGATGCGGTCCGGTTGTCGCGCGCGCTCGGAACGCTGTCCAGTGAGCTGAGCGCCTCCGAGGTCGTCGCCGAGTTGGGCTTGGCCCGGCATCCGGAAGGTGGGTGGTTCCGCGAGACCTTCCGGTCCAGCGACGAGGTCGCCGGCCGCGCGACCAGCACTGCCATCATGTTCCTGCTCGCCGAGCAGGAATTGAGCCATTGGCATCGGGTCGACGCCGATGAGCACTGGATGTTCCACGCGGGCGACCCGTTGGAATTGACGGTCGTTCACAATGGCCGTTGGCGCGACATCAGGTTGGGTGTGGGACCCGGTTGCCAGCCCCAAGGCGTGGTGCCAGCGGGTGTCTGGCAGGCGGCCCGACCCTTGGGACGCTGGACGCTAGTCGCGTGTGTCGTCGCACCTGGGTTTCAATTCGAGGGCTTCGAACTCGCACCTCCGGGATGGGAACCTCCGGGCGGCCCTGCGGCGTCGAACCCCTGACCGGGAGGAGCTGACTATGGCGAGGGTGGACCTTTCCAGGGCCGTCGGGGTCGTGGCGGCCCTGGCCGCGGGACTCACGATCGCCGCGTGCTCAGCTAGTGGCGGCAGCAGCGCCGGGACGACTAGTTCCACGCCGGCGCCAGATGACAGTGGTGTCACCAGCACCACCCTGCCCAGCGCCTCGGCGGTCGAACCGCCGCCGAGCGTTTTTCCGAGCCCGGATGCCAGTTTCCTGGCATCCCTGGCGGGAATGAGTCAGTCCGCAGCCGAGCAGGCGGCCGCTGCGGCGGGCTTCACCACCCGAGTCGTCAGCGTCGACGGCGTCGGTCGGCCCGTCACGGAGGACTACCGCTCCGATCGGATCAACCTCGAGATCGTCGGCGGCAAGGTGACCAAGGCAACCGCCGGCTGAGTGGCGTGACACGATGGGCGGATGCCCGCCGACCTCGTCTCCCGTGAAGATCTGCGCAATATCGCCATCGTCGCCCATGTGGACCACGGCAAGACGACCCTGGTCGATGCCATGCTGTGGCAGTCTGGCGCCTTCCGGGACAACCAGGATGTCAACGATCGGGTCATGGATTCGATGGACCTCGAACGCGAGAAGGGCATCACCATCCTCGCCAAGAACACTGCGGTCCGCTATTCGGACCCGACCGGGGAGCGGGGCGACACCACCATCAACATCATCGACACGCCCGGTCACGCGGACTTCGGTGGTGAGGTCGAGCGGGGCCTGGAGATGGTCGACGGGGTGTTGCTGCTGGTCGACGCCAGCGAGGGTCCGCTGCCGCAGACCCGGTTCGTCCTGCGCAAGGCCCTGGAGAAGCACCTGCCGATCATCGTTGTGGTCAACAAAGTCGATCGCCCCGACGCCCGGATCGCGGAGGTGGTCGACGAGACCTACGAGCTCTTCTTCGACCTCGACGCCGACGAGGACCAGATCGACTTCCCGGTCGTCTACGCTTCTGCGAAAGCGGGACGCGCCTCGATGAACCGACCGGCGGATGGCGGCATGCCCGACGCTGAGGACTTGGCGCCGCTGTTTGCGACGATCCTCGATGCGGTGCCGCCGCCGCGGTACGACCCCGAGATGCCGCTCCGCGCCCACGTGACGAATCTGGATGCGTCCCCTTATCTCGGGCGGCTGGCCTTGTGTCGCATCCACTCCGGTCAACTGCGCAAGGGGCAGAACGTCGCCTGGTGTCGTGCCGATGGGAGTATCAGCAACGTCAAGATCTCAGAGATGTTGATCACCGAGGCCCTGGAGCGGGTGCCCGCGGATGAGGCAGGCCCGGGCGACATCATCGCCATCGCCGGGATCCCGGAGATCAACATCGGTGAGACGCTGGCTGACGCCGACGATCCCCGTCCGCTGCCGGTCATCAGTGTCGACGAGCCGAGCATCTCCATCACCTTGGGCACCAACACCTCGCCGTTGGCGGGGGAGAAGGGGAGCAAGGTCACGGCCCGCTTGCTCAAGGGACGACTCGATGCCGAACTCGTGGGAAACGTGTCGCTGCGGGTGCTGGCCACCGAGCGGCCCGACGCTTGGGAAGTGCAGGGGCGCGGGGAACTGCAACTCGCGGTGCTGGTGGAGTTGATGCGACGTGAGGGCTACGAGATGACCGTGGGCAAGCCGCAGGTCGTCACCCGCGTCATCGACGGCAAGATCTGCGAGCCGATGGAGCGTCTCACAGTCGACGTCCCGGAAGACTACGTGGGCGCAGTCACGGGGATGCTCGGCCAGCGCAAGAGCCGCATGGAGCAGATGGTCAACCACGGCACCGGCTGGGTGCGGATGGAGTTCATCGTTCCCGCCCGTGGCCTGATCGGTTTCCGCACCGAGTTCCTCACAGAAACCCGCGGTACCGGCCTGATGCACCACGTGTTCGAGTGCTACGAGCCTTGGGT
>CAZKVQ010000031.1:21079-35842 GCA_964556255.1 uncultured Actinomycetes bacterium | reverse complement strand
TCGCCGAGTCCGCCGCACCACTGGCCGCGTCCTTCGCCGAGTCCGCTGCGCCACTTGCCGCATCCTTCGCCGAGTCCGCCGTGTTGGTGACGGTGGTCTTGGCATCCGCCGCTGCTGCGCCGGCGGCGCCTGCCGCAGCCGCCGGGGCAGCAGCCGCGCTGGCCGCCGTCCCGCCGCCCGTGGAACCGCCACCGGCGGTCGCCGGTGCCAGGTCCTTCTTCCGGCGAAGCAGCAACGCCCCGATGATGATCAGGATGATGCCGAGGATGGCCGACACAATCGGCAGCGTCTTGGAGATCAGGTTGAGCTGATCACCAAGTGCCGCAATGTCGTCCGCGCCCTTCTGGCTGATGTCACCGGTGAACTCCGCCTGCGAGACTGTGACGATGTCCTTGTCACCACCCTTGGTCCGCAAGGTGGTACCCAGCTTCGACACACCCGTGATCGCCTGACCGGTCGTCGGGTTCACGACGAGAGTGTTGTCGTAGGACTGGAACTCGTACAGATCGACATTGCCATTTCCGGGCAGGCCCACTGTCTTGTTCGGCAGCGTGATGAACGGCTTGTCACCGGGGACCTGCGTCGGCGGTGTCACGTTCTTGTACTCGACGCCGGGCGTGCCCAGCACATCCTTGGTGCCGACGTACTCGTACGGCAGCGTCGTCTGCAGGGTGTCGTCCCAGACCTGAACGGTCGACTGCGGTGGGTTGAACGGGAACTTCAGGGGCACAACGCCGGTGAAGTTGACCGTCTTGTCGTTCGAGTTGGCCCCGCAGCAGTTGACCAGTTGGCTGGTGTTGCGGTTGAAGGCATAGCGCGCCTGGCTAGCCAGCAGCAATTCGCCAGGATTGCTGGCGGGGTTGACGCGGTAGAAGGTGTTGTAGATCGCCAGATTCTGGCTCTTGGCCTCTTCCTGCTCCGCGGCCTGGACATCACCGACCGTGTAGCGGGTTTGGATGGCCGGGATGTTCTCGTCGTAGACGTTCGGGAACTGCGAGATCTTCGACGGGTTGAGCTTCTTGATGATGGTGCCGGTGGCGGTGGTCGTCGAATCGATGTTCAACGGCGCCACGGCGGCCTTGGGCGCCACGTACCACTTCAGCATTGGTGCCAGCACGAGGAGGAATACCCCGATACCTAGCAAGATAGAGCCGATTACCCGCTTCATGCTTCTCCTCCAGTTAATGCAACGGCAACGTTCGGAAGTTACTGCAAACTGAGCCACGATGGGCACTCATCCGCAAGGATTCTCGATATGAGTCGTCCGAATGTCCCCGAAACCGGTCCGGCGGTGCGAAAACGCGCCCTGATCACCGGCGTCGCAGGTCAGGACGGGGTTTACCTGGCACGCCACCTGTTGACGCTCGGCTACGACGTCGTCGGCACCGTGGTCTCCGTACCGCTGAGTTCCGCGATCATCGACACGTACCTGCCGGGGGTCGAGGTGATCGAACTGGATATCCGAGATTCGGAGCTCCTCGGCCACATCCTCGACCAGTACCGGCCGGACGAGATCTACAACCTGGCCTCGTGGAGTTCGGTTGCCCGTAGCTGGAGCAACCCCCGCACCGTCACGGCCGTCAATGGAGTCGCGGTGCTTGAGATCCTCGACGCCATGCGCGCCATGCGCGACGCCGACGGCTACCAGGCCAAGCTCTGTCAGGCCTCCAGCTCGGAGATGTTCGGGATGGTGGTGGACCTGCCGCTGACGATTCGCAGCGCACATCACCCCCGTAGCCCGTATGCGTCCGCCAAGAGCTTCGCCCATCACACGGCCGTGAACTACCGGGAGTCGTACGGCATCTACGTGTCCAACGCCGTGCTCTTCAACCACGAGAGTCCCATCCGCCCGCCCCAATTCGTCACCCGCAAGATCACCCGTGCCGCGGCGGAGATGTCGCTGGGGCTTCGGGACGAGCTCAGGTTGGGCAATCTGGAGATCCGTCGGGACTGGGGCGCGGCCCGCGACTACGTCCGGGCTCTGCACCTGATGCTGCAGCAGGAGAGGCCCGCCGACTACATCGTGGCCACAGGCGTGTCGCGCAGCCTCAACGACTTCCTGGCCATCGCGATGGACGCAGCCGGGGTCGCAGACTGGCAGTCACGGGTGATATCCGACGAGACCCTGCTTCGACCAGCGGACGTCAGCGAGACCCGCGGCGACGCGCATGACACGAGGGTCGCCCTCGGCTGGCAACCGGAGCTGAGCCTCGAACAGCTCATCGAGTCGATGGTCGCCGCCGACGTGAAACGGCTGACCTCCGACACCGAGAACAGCCTCGAATACCTGTAGGTCGTGGCAGGTCGGCCGACTATGGTGGGCGCGTGAGCGAGCTTCCCGCGGACCCGGCAACCTCGGCTGCCGGGTCGATGTCCGATGACACGGACCAGGGCGGGATCATCTCCCAGCCGCCAGGGGTGCCCTCCCACAACCTCTTCCCCAACCTGGACGGTTACCGTGCCATCGCCGCGATGATGGTGGTCGTCACGCACGTCGCTTTCCAAACCAAGTACATATATGCCGGGCCCGTCGGGGCCGTGCTGAGCCGCTTCGACTTCGGTGTCACCCTGTTCTTCCTGATCTCCGGGTTCCTTCTTTATCGACCCTGGGCCCGGGCAGGCATCGCCCGAGGTAGCCGACCTGCGGTGAAGCCCTACCTGACCCGACGGTTCGCCCGCATCTTCCCGGCCTACCTGCTTGTCCTGGTTGCCGTGCTGCTGATCCTGCCCAGCACCAGGGCGGTGGCCTCCGAGGCCGGCCAATGGAAGGCCTGGCTCACCCACCTGACCTTCACCCAGGCCTACTTCCACGAGGGCTTCATCACCGGCCTGACGCAGATGTGGTCCTTGGGCACTGAAGTCATGTTCTACCTGGCACTGCCGGTCATCGGCTGGCTCGCGGCGCGCAAGAAGACTGGGGCGGACTCCTACCGCAGGCAGTTCCGACTCTTGATGCTGCTCATCCTGATCGGCATCGCCGGCACCGCCATTCGTGCCTTCCTCAGCTTCGACACGCCGCCCCTGATGGGGTTCTGGTTGCCCGCGTACATCGACTGGTTCGCCCTCGGGATGCTGTTCGCCCTGCTGTGGGAGGCCCGATCAGCCGGGATCCCGTCCCGGATCGAGCCCTGGTTGCAGAAAGCCGCGGCCGACCCCTGGGTGCCGGTCGTGGCGGGTGCGTTGGTTCTCGTGCTGGCGGCGACACCGCTCACTGGGCCCTACGACCTCTCCCCCAGTACGACCCTGCAAACCTTCGCGCGGCACTTCCTCTACGCCGTCGCCGCAGCCCTATTCCTCATCCCGGCGGTGGCGGGAAACCAGGGACAGGGCTCCTGGCGAGTATTCCTGCAGACGCCGGGGATGCGATTCCTCGGCGAGATCTCCTACGGCATCTTCCTGTGGCACCTCTTCGTGATGGAGACGCTCTACTGGGCGCTGGGCCTCAAGGAGTTCACCGGTCAGTTCTGGCTCATCCTGCCGCCGGTGGTCATCGGCACGATCGTGATGGGCTGGCTCAGTTGGGTGGTGGTGGAGAGGCCTTCGATCGCCTGGTCCCACCGAGTGACGCGAAACCCCAAGCCGTCAGCACCGCAGCCACCGCCAGGGTCTGGACGACAGTCACCCACGTCGGTTGGGTCGCGCTAGCGGGCCAGCGGTAGATCAACTGCAGCACCGTCGAGAGTGTGGCGGCGATAGCGACGATCGCCGCGCCGACGCCGGGACGGCGCACCATCACGATGGCGCCCCCGATGATCGCGCCGAGCAGCAACCCCGGCGCGCCCATGTTCGCTGCGACGACAATCCCTGCGAGGGCGGGCAGGAGCCACCGTGGCTGCCATGCCCCGACGGGAGCCAGCCGGGTCGGTCGCGCCCTGATCAGGGCGAGTGCCACCAATGCCAAGGCCGCGAGCAGACCCAGCACGAGCCCGATCCGGTAGCCGGCGTCGGGAGCGAAAGTCATGTCGACCGCACCCGCGGCACCGGCTGGCACGATCCACGCCTGCCGCCAACCATCGACCCTCACAGGTTTGAGTTCCTGGCCGTCCAGGGTTGCGCGCCACCCTATGTTGAAGTTCTCAGCCAGCTCCAAGGTCCGCGGTGTGCCCGCGGCTGAGACCGACACCACCCGGTTCGCCGGACCCCAGTTGTCTACGGTGGGGGTGCCGGGGGCATTCAGCTGTGCCGCCGCAGTGGCGGTGGTCGCGGTCGCCAGGCTGCCATCTGCAGGCAGGATCTCGAGTCCCACCGGCCGATAGGTCTCGGTGGTCTCCGTATCAGCGTCAAGCGTTCCGGCGTCCAGTTGCACCGAACCGCCGGTGGCACCGCAGGGCACCGCGGTGGCCGGTCGCCCGGCGAGTACGTCGTCTACGCGCTCGCTCATGCTGGTCTGGACCGCGGGACGTCCATCGATGCTGACTGCCGGGCCCTGTCCGCACGGGAGGGTCATCTGTTGATCCCCCGCGAGTGCGACTGACGTGGCGGGGGCACCGATCAGCGTCAACTCGGTGATACCGACAGGCAGCGAACGCTCCGGGTCACCGTTGCGACTCAGGGTGCGCTTGGGGACGGTGGCACCGAAGCCGATGGTCAGGGTGTCGGTGGTGATGGGATCGAACTTCGCCTCGCCCTTCTCATTCACGTAGGCGGTGACCGGTTGCCCCCCACCGGACACCGTCAGGCCCAACGGGGAGGACGCATTGAGGTCGGACCGGTTGCTGATCTTCAGCCCGCTTATCGTTGTCGGCTGCTTGAACTTCGCGGTGATTGTCGGATCCTCGTCGTCGCCGCCGGCGATCCACGAAGTACGGCTGTCACCATCCATGAGTGCGTCCGCCCGGGTCGCGGGGTCACCGGTCAGCGAGGAACTTGTGCTGATTGCCACCGGGCTGAGGGGGTTCTTCAGGTAGGGGTCGAGCGCACCCGTGTCCCGCGGGCTGGCCGACACCCTGACGTCGTAGCGGCCAGGTTTCGTGACCGTGATCGTCCGGTCGATGCCAGGGTCCTCCTCACCGCGGGTGGCGAGTTTCTCACTGCAGATCACCCGGACCGGGGTATTGACGCAGCCGGCCTTGGCGCCGCTGCTCGCCCTGAACACCCAACCATCGGCGTTCTGGTCGTCGACCACCAGAGTGCGTTGCCCCACGACGCCTGCGAGGTCCAGATTGGCGATCCCGAAACCGAGGTCCTCCTCACCCGGCTGCGCAGCGGTCTCGGTGATGCGCAGTGACGAGGTGGGACCGGGCGGGATCGCAACCGTGACCGGGGCGTCAGTCGGTGCCACGGCAGAACTGACGTTTCCGCCGTCCGTAGTGACGGTCACTTGCGTTGGCCGCGCGGCCCCCTCGGTGGCCGGACGCAACTCGACGGTCGCCGTCGCCGGCAACTCGCGTGGCTTCTCGAAGTCGACCTGCCACCACTGTCCGAGACCAGGGGCATAGCTGCCGGTCATCCAGGCGGTCTCGGGGTCACCGTCGATCGCCGCCCACGGCTGATTGGCCGCCGACCGGTTGCGAGGCGCGTTGTACTGGCTGCCGCTCGAGGAAGCTGAGAAACCGGAGATCCCCGAGTAGGCGGCGACCACGGGCGGCCGGGCCGGGTCCGGAGTGTAGTCGTGGACGGGACGATTGGCCACGAACTGATCCGCGGCGGTGAGAGTATTCGAGGTGTTGTTGCGCACGGCGCCGAAGTTGACTTCCCGCCTGCGCAAGGTGTCCGTGGCCACGAGTTGACCCGGCGGCAGGTCCGTGACCCCAGGGTCCCCCGCGACCACGATGGTTCGGTCCCCGGTAACCCCCGGCATCGTCGGAATCGCTTCGGCGCCCCCGGACACCAACACGGGCGAGGAGGCGTCGCGAAGGCTGACGTTCGGTGAGTTGCCCGCCGACCCCTCGGCGGCGAAGGACGGCGTGACCTTGAATACCTCGACGGCTTTGTAGCTCCCGTCCAAGCCCTCGTCGAAGGTCACGTCGGACGTCTGGAACGTCATCAGGGCTGGGCCGAAGGTCGCGACCCGGTCGATCCCCGGGCTGTCCGCCAGCGCGGCGTGGGTGAGGGTCTTGTAGGGGGTCTGCGTCCTCGCCCCGTCAAGGTCGTTGCGCACCACGATGTAGTTGAAGCCGGCCCGCCAGAGGGCGTCGGCGAGCGTCGCGGAGCCGTGTCCGGAGTCGAGTTGCTCCTTGATGTTGTCGAGCAGACGGATGTTACCCGCACTGCTCAACGGCACCGAGTCGCGGACGTTCCACGGAACCTCACCGAAGGCCTGCATCGGCTCATCATTGGTGTGACCCCACTGGTAGATGCCGAAACTCGACGCAGGCACGATCAATGCCCGTCCCGGGGTCTGCTCCTTCAGATAGTCGGCAGCGTCCTTCCAGAATCCCGGCACCGAGTCGGCGGATCGATGCCGGGTCAGCTGGCCCAGGAACATCGGCATGCCGCCGAGCACCACCGCACCGACCAATACGCCTGCGACGAGGGGCCGCACCTTGACCCGGCCCCACTGCCGCTGACCGGCCCACGCGAAGGCGCGGGTGGCCGCATAGATGAGACCCAATGCCATCGGTAGTCGGAGCACAACGTCGAACTTGTGGATGTTGCGCAGCGGGGACAAAACCCCATCCATCAGTGTCTGGATCTCGGCGCTGCCGAACCCGGCCGGCACCCCGACGTGCCCCAGCGAGATGATCGCGAATCCGAGCAGCGCGCAACCCACCAGGAAGACCCGATGCGGCAGTCCCTTCAATGCGAGACCTACCGCACCGAGGGCCATCACCGCGGCGGTGCCCAGCACTCCCCACCACGTGGCAACAAGACTCCAACCCGAAGCGATGGCCGGCCCGGTCGCAGTCGCCAGATAGGGCAGCCAGGCATCCACCCCCTTCATCACGTTTACCGGAGTCGTCACCGAGGTCGTAATGCCCGCTGACTCGATCCAGTCGAGGAACGGCGGCGAGTACTTGCCGAGGAAGACCAGGGGCAGCAGCCACCACAACGAGGCCAGGGCGATGCACACCACCCACCAACCGGTCAGTCGCCACATCCGGGCAGTCTTCTGCCGCGTGATCAGCCACCAGGCTGCCAGCGGCAACGCGGCGACCGTACCGACGGCGTTCACCGCACCGACGCACAGAAACACCAACCCGCTCAGCGCCGCGTATTTTCGCACGCTGCCGGTGATGCTGCCCTTCACCAGCGGGATGAGTACCCACGGCGCCAAGGCCAGCGGCCATACCTCGCTGGAGACAGCACCCATGATCGACACGACCCGTGGACTCAAGGCGAAAGCAACCGCACCGATGATCCGGGCCCCCGGTGTCCCTATGCCCAGCAGCGCGGCCAACTTCATGATTCCGAGGAAGGCCAGGCATAACAACATGGACCACCAGAGCCGCTGACAGACCCATGCCGGGATCCCCAGATGCTCACCGACCCAGAAGAATGGCCCCATCGGCCAGAGGTAGCCATAGCCCTGGTTCTGCAATTGGCCGGAGAAGCCGAAGTTGTCCCACAAGTGCAGCGCCCGGGTCATCAACCCGCCGGGGTTCACGCTGAGGTCGAGTTTGGTGTCCGCCGCGATCTTGCCCGGGTCCTGCATGAACGCCAAGACCGAGAGTCCCAGACAGATGAGGGCCAGTCGGGCTCGCCACCACGGTCGAACCGGAGGTTGCGGGGCTTCACTGACGACCGGGTCGGACGCAGGCGCGTCCGGCGTCGTCACGGCCATCCGAGGTTCCCTCCGCAGCTGCTACATCGAACGTGAAATCCGGAACTGACTCCCGGCCCCGATCAGGGTAAACCCTCTCGCTGCTCGGGCAGCGGCAGGACGGCACAGTCGACCCCAATCAGTTCAGGTGACTAGACGCGGCCGGTGACTGTCCAGTTCCCGTGATCTGTGTGACCGGAACCTTGCGACCGTGCCGGCACGCGGGGACGAGGATCTCTTCCAGTAGTCGCGATTTCGAGCGAGCCGGGCGTTAGGGTGAACTGCCGGTGAACCAGGGAGGTATCCGCCAGCATGCGCATCCTGTTCCTGACATGGCGTGATACCCGCAATCCCGAGGGTGGCGGTTCCGAGGTCTACCTGGAGAACGTGGCCGCGACCCTGGCGGCCGCGGGACACGACGTGACGGTGTTCTGCGCCCTGTTCCCGGGGGCTCCCGCGCTCGAATACAGCGAGGGCGTGCGTTTCGTGCGCCGGGGCCAGAAGCTCGGGGTGCATCTGGAGGCGATGAAGTACCTGCGCAACCCCACCTATGGGGCCCCCGACATCACCATCGATGTTCAGAACGGCATTCCGTTCTTCACCCGACCGGTGACGCGGTCGACCCCGACGGTGTTGGTGTGCCACCACGTGCATCGGGAGCAGTGGCCCATCGTCTACGGCCCGGTGCGCTCCCGGATCGGCTGGACGCTGGAATCCAAGGTGTCGCCCTACCTCTACCGCGACTGCCTCTACATCGCGGCCTGCACCCAGACCAAGCACGAGTTGACCGCGATGGGGGTCGATCCGGGTCGCATCACAGTGATCCATCCCGGGGTCCCCCCGACACCCGCACTGGACGTTATCCGGGCCGAACGCCCGACGATCCTGGTGCTGGGTCGACTGGTACCCCACAAGCAGGTTGAACACGTTCTCTACGCGGCCGCGGAACTGCGCCGGGAGATCCCGTCACTCAACGTGCGCATTGTGGGCGACGGCTGGTGGACGCCTCAGTTGAAGGCCCTCGTGGCGGAACTCGATCTCGCTGACACGGTGGACTTCGTAGGTTTCGTCGACGAGTCGACCAAACACATCGAGATCGCCCGGTCGTGGGTACTGGCTCTCCCGAGTCTGAAAGAGGGCTGGGGTCTGGTCGTCATCGAAGCAGCCCAGCAGGGGGTCCCTTCGATCGCGTACGCGCAGGCGGGCGGAGTGACCGAGTCGATTCGCCATGGCGATACCGGCTGGCTCGCGGAAGATCAGTCGGACTTCACGGAGAAGCTCGGCACCCTTCTGACCGACGACATCATGCGGAAGCAGCTCGGTGAGAATGCACGGGAGTTCGCCGGCACGCTGTCCTGGCAGGCGACTGCTGACTCCTTCGCCGATGTCCTCGCGAGGTGCCTTGGTGCTGACGCGCTGCCACTGGCAGCCATCGACCCGATCCATCTCGCCCACGAAGAGGGCGCCCCGGCGACCGCGCCCCGACGCTTCCGACAGCGGGTTGCTGCCCGCATCAGATCGGCTCCCCGGATGGGCCGCCGACCCTGATCCGAGTCAGAGAACCCTGATCGGAGCATGAGAAAAGGGGACGCCATTGCGTCCCCTTTCACGGTGCACCTCGCTCGGACGAAGCGCTGGCCCGTGGATCACGGTGGCCCATCTGACCACCGTGATGCGCGGGTAGGATCAGCTGTTGCCGTAGACGATGTAGGGCTTGTCGACGGGCGCGGGTGTTCCGCCACTGACAGCGGACACGATGCCGAAGCCGGCCAAGACTGCCAACACCACTCCGGCGACGACGCCAATTACGGGACCCATTGCTCCTCCATCGGTCGAATCTGTGGCGTCAGGCTAGCACGACTAGCGCGCCGGAGGCGCAAGTTGGCGCGTAACTTCATCGCTTTGATTCCCGCGACGTTGACGTCGTCGCTCGACAGCCGCCCCAAGGGAAAGTCCCGCACCCGCGGCGACCGCCAGCAGCGCCAGCAGGTTGGCGGCGGCCACCGGCGCGACGGGGACAGTGGAGCGCCAATCCTCCGCTGCCCGGGAGGTGGCCAACAGCACGAGACCCTCGCCCCGCCACAACTCGGTCATGCCGCTGAGGTCGGCCTCGGGCGGCGCCTGCGGTTGATCGGTCTGCACTACCACCCGATCGATGCCCAGTCGAGGTAGCACCTCGTCGAGTCTCTCCCCGGCGGCGATGGCGGCCGAGACTCGGTTGGAGCGGGCATCATCCCCCGCCACCCTCACGTACTCCCCCGTGGCGGTGCGGTACACCAGCAGCGACCAGTCCGTGACCACGGTCTGGGCGAGGAAGCGGGGCAAAGGGTCCGTGACCGACCGCTGGTCGTTCCAGCCGTAGCGACGGAAGGTGCTCCAGGGCAGGGAGGCCACCGCTCCGGAATGCTCGCCGAGTTTGCTGCGCAACTCTGTCCACGACTGCGGATAGGACACCGGCGAGAGCCGCCCCGCAACTCCCCAGGCGAAGTCCGGCATGGCCAGCAGCGGTGCCAGCGCACACAGCACCACGAGGGCACGCCGACCGGCGGGTTGCGAGATCGTCGCGATCCACCTCAGCAGCCCCAACGGTGCCGCGACGGCGAACCAGATCGCCAGCAGTACCAGCGGCTTCTGGGCGTCGCGCAGGATCCCGGCGCCGGGGATCGCTATTAGAGCCCGGGTGCCCAGCGAGGTCCCGGATCCCAGCGCCACCAGAATCGACAGAGCGGCCAGCACGGTAAGCCAGATCGCGAACCCTCGGCCGAAGATCTCCGCCATCCGCCTGAGGCCGAAGATCCCTGCCAGTAGCAGCACGACGGACAGCGCCACCCCGAGGCCGAAGGCGCGGCTGAAGGGAACGGCATCACCGTTCCAGACCCCGCCCAGCGAGAGCGCGGTCAGCACCGATCCCCACGGTCCGTCGGGACGTAGCCGGAATGCCTCCACCCCCAGCGGGTCGGCCGCACCACTCACCCGGTGCAGCAGGGAGGGAACGATCCAGGGCAGGCTGAGAGCTAGAACCCCGCAGTAGACCGAGAGCCGGATCCACAGCCGCGGGCCTGCCGTCGTGCTCTCATCTGCGGGACGGGTCGGTCCGCTCCGCGCAGTCTGCGCCGTCTGCGATCTCAGGAAGACCCCGGTGGCCAGCACAAGGGCAATCACACCGCCGGTGGGCACCCAGGATGCCAGCGCCGCCCACAACAGGACCCTCCCGGCGCCACCGACCGTGCCCTGACGGGTACGAGCTCGAGCGAGCCGAAGCACTGAATCCACCAGCCAGGGCGCGGCCGCGTAAGCGAGGCTCAGGGCCCAGTGCCCGATCACCAACCTCTCCGCCAGCCAAGGACTCCACTGGTAGATGCTGGCCGCGATCAGTCGGGCGGACAACGGCGCCTCACGCATCAACCGTGCGGCCCCGAGCCCGGCCAGCCACAGCGTCGCCAGCAGCACAACCTTCTGCAGGACCTGGCCCGGCAGAGGGCCTGCCAGAGCACCGACGATCGCGTCCTCCGGCACCGCCCTCGGAAGCCCCCCATCGAGGCCGAACATCCAGGGAATGAGCGCCTGATGCGGAGTGAAGACCATGTCGATGTTGAGCACATATCCGGGTCGCAGCCATGGTGCGGCCACCGCGATGGCCATGGCCAGAGTCCACAACGGCAAGAGCCAGCGACGCATCGCAGCCGAGCGCCACCAGTGGTGTTCCACGGGAACATCATGACCTGCACCTGGCCGGCCGGGTTCGAAGGCGGCCCCGACACGCCAGTTCGGATCTCGTAGGTTCCGCTACCCGCGGCGGGCGCAACTGTGAGACTGACTGCCATGTCCGCAGAGAACGCCTCGACCCCCGGGGAGGCCGGAGGGACGGAGCCGCAGGCCGCGGGCGACTCGTCCGGTTCGGACCCGAACGCGAGTCGCGGCCCGGGGCCGGAGAACGCGTTCGGTGGTCCTGCCGACGAGGAGTCGGGCGCCCGAGGGCTCTTGAAAGGCGCCGGAATCGTTGCGGTCGCCCTCGGTTTGGTCCAGGTCTCCGCCTATCTGCTCTCGGTCGCAGGCGCCCGGCTGCTGCCGCCATCCGAGTTCGGTGCCCTCGCCTCCCTGCTGAACCTGGTCGCGATCGGCTCGGTTGTGGCCTTCGGTTTGCAGGCTGTCGCCGCCCGACTGATCGTGCAGTCCGACCCGGCTTCCCGCAGCGCGATCGGGGCCCGGCTGCTGAGGTTCTCCTGGCTTGTCGGCGCGGTACTGGCCCTCGCGGTGATCGCGGTCTCCCCCGTCATCACCGGCCTGCTGGACCAATCCGGACTCATGGTCACCGCGCTGGTCGGACTCGCGCTGCTGCCGATCACCCTGGCCGGGGGCCTATACGGGATAGCCCAAGGCCGGGAACAACACCTCCGGCTGGGACTGCTGCTGGTGGTCACGGGCCTCGCCCGCTTCCTCGGAGGTGTCCTCGGACTGCTGGTCTTCGGCACTGTTTTCGGCACGATCGCCGTGATGACCCTCGGGGCGCTGATCGGGGCGCTGGTCGCGGTATTCATGGTTAGACCCATCACCGACGCGGCCCCGCTGAAGGTGGACCGGCTCACGTCCCAAGTGCTGCATGCGAGCCATGCCATGTTCGCCCTGTTCGTCGCCACCAGTATCGACCTGCTGCTGGCCCGCTACTTCCTCCCCGGCCCCGAGTCCGGCGTCTACGCGGTGGGCGCGGTCGTGGCCAAGGTCGCCTTCTGGTTGCCGCAGTTCGTGGCCGTGATCGCCTTCCCGCGGATGGCCGACGACCGTCGTGAGCGAACCACGGTGGTCGCCGCGGCCGCGGTCGCCGCGATCGGCCTCGTCATCGTGATCGGCCTGGTCCTGTTGCCCAACCTGGTGATCTCATTCGTCGGCGGCAGCCAGTACGCCTCCCTCGCGGGCAGCCTGTGGATCTTCGGCGTCATCGGCGCTGCATTCGCGCTGGCCCAGTTCCTGTTGTACTCGCGGCTCGCCGTCGATGACCGGCGCGCGGTGTATGCCCTTTGGGTGGCCGTCATCGCGATCGTGGCCGGGGTCTCGCTATGGCACGGCAGCGTTGCCCAGGTGGCCAGCGTGGTTGCCGCTGTCGCCCTGCTGCTGGCCGGTGTCGGAGTCGCAGCTCTACTGATCGACCGGCGACGGGGGGCGGAGCACCCCATCGAAGGGTTCGAGTCGCTGGAACGCGGATAAGGACCATGGCGACTGCCCCACAGGTAGGCAGAAGTCAGGATTCGAACGCCTCTGGTGGCGGGCAGTTGCACACCAGGTTGCGATCACCGTGGGCGCCATCAATGCGACTCACCGGCGGCCAGTACTTGTTCGCCGGAACGCCACCGGGATACGCCGCGAGCATCCGCTCATAGGAGCGGTCCCAGTCCTTCGCCAAGTCGACCGCTGTGTGTGGCGCCTGCCGCAAGGGGGACTCGGCAAGTTCGATCGTGCCCGCCGCGATCTCGTCGATCTCGGCGCGGATGGCGGTCATCGCCGCCACGAAACGGTCGAGTTCGAAGAGGTCCTCGCTCTCCGTCGGTTCGATCATCAAGGTGCCCGAGACCGGGAAGGACATCGTGGGAGCGTGGAACCCATAGTCGATCAGCCTCTTGGCGATGTCGTCGACGGTGACTCCGGTCTGCTTGGTGATGTCGCGCACGTCGAGGATGCACTCGTGCGCCACCAGGCCGCCCTCTCCGGTGTACAGCACCGGGAAGGCGTCGCCGAGCCGCGAAGCCAGGTAGTTCGCGCTGAGTATCGCCGTTCGGGTGGCATCGCGCAGCCCGTCGGCCCCCATCAGACGGATGTAGGCATAGGAGATGGGAAGCACACCGGCACTTCCCCAGGGGGCGCCGCTGACCGGGCCAACTCCCCCGTCGGGGAACCCGCGACCAGCCGGACCGGCATCGGGACGGAGTGGGTGGCCGGGCAGATAGGGCGCCAGGTGGGCGCGAACACCGACCGGGCCGACCCCGGGGCCACCACCGCCGTGCGGAATGCAGAACGTCTTGTGCAGGTTGAGGTGCGACACGTCCGCCCCGAACCGGCCAGGCGGCGCCAAGCCGACCAGCGCATTCAGGTTCGCCCCATCGAGGTATACCTGGCCGCCGGCATCATGAACGAGGGCGCAGATCTGCTGCACCTCCTGCTCGAACACCCCGTGGGTGCTCGGATAGGTGATCATCAAGGCCGCCAGGTCTTCGGCGTGCTCCTCAACCTTCGACCTCAGATCTTCGAGGTCGATGTTGCCTTGCTCATCACAGGCCACCACGACGACCCGCAGACCAGCCATCACGGCGCTGGCCGCGTTGGTGCCGTGCGCACTCGACGGAATCAGGCAGACATCCCGCTCCGCCTGTCCCTGCGCGACCAAGTACGCCCGGATGGCCAGCAGACCGGCGAACTCGCCTTGGCTCCCGGCGTTGGGCTGCACTGAGACCGCGTCGTAGCCGGTGACCGCCACCAGCCACCTCTCCAGCGAGGTGATCAGTTCCGCGAACCCCTCGGACTCCTCGGCCGGGGCGAAGGGATGTAGTCCGGCGAACTCCGGCCAGGTGATGGCCTCCATCTCCGTTGCGGCATTGAGCTTCATAGTGCACGATCCGAGTGGGATCATGCTCCGGTCCAGAGCCAGATCGAGGTCGGACAACCGTCGCAGGTAGCGCATCATCGCGGTCTCGCTGTGGAACGCACCGAACCACTCATGGGTCAGGAAGTCCAGCGGTCGCTGCAGGTCGTCGGGAATCGACTTCGGTGCGTCCGTCGGCACCTCCACCGACTGCCCCAACACTTCCTCGAAGGCGGCCGCAACCGCCGCCAGGTGGTCCTCGGACGTCGTCTCGTCCACCGAGATCCCCACCCGGTCGGTGGACACCAGGCGCACGTCGATGCCGTGACGGCGGGCCGTCACCAGCAGCTCCTCCGCACGAGCCGGCACGACCACCTCGAGGGTGTCGAAGAACTCGCTGGATCCCAACTCGACACCGGCCGAGCGCACGGCTGCGGCCAGTCTGCGGGCCTTCTCGTTGACGCTGGAGGAGATCGCCCACTACTTCGGC
>CAZKVQ010000031.1:7889-21069 GCA_964556255.1 uncultured Actinomycetes bacterium | reverse complement strand
ATCGCCCGCAGGCCCTCAGCTCCGTGATAGGCGGCGTACATCGCGGCCGTGACGGCCAAGAGAACCTGCGAGGTGCAGATGTTGCTCGTCGCCCGCTCACGTCGAATGTGCTGTTCTCGCGTCTGCAGGGCCAACCTGTAGGCCGGACGGCCGGCCGCGTCTTTGCTCACCCCTACCAGGCGCCCCGGCAGCGAGCGCTCGAGCCCGGCCCGGACGGCGAGGAACCCGGCATGCGGGCCACCGAAGCCCATCGGGACCCCGAAACGTTGGGCCGAACCGACCACGACGTCCGCCCCCATCGAACCTGGGGCCGCGATTTGGGTCAACGCCAGCAGGTCTGACGTGACGCAGACGACCGCACCGGCCTCCTTGAGCCTTGCGATCACCAACGCCGGGTCCCACAGCCGACCCGAAGATCCCGGGTACGACAGCAGCGCCCCGAAGGCATCCGGGAACTGCTCCTGTGCCCGCGGATCGAACATCACGATCTCGATACCGACGGGTTCGGCCCGAGTCTCGAGTACTGCAACCGTCTGCGGGTGGGTGTCGACGTCCACCAAGAACCTCGCGTTGTCGCTGCGCACCGTTCGCCGGGCAAGCGACATCGCCTCCGCCGCCGCGGTCGGCTCGTCCAACAGAGAGGCATTGGCGACCGGTAATCCAGTCAGGTCGGCGACCATCGTCTGGAACATCAACAGGGCCTGCAGCCTGCCCTGCGAGATCTCCGGCTGGTAGGGCGTGTAGGCGGTGTACCACGCCGGGTTCTCCAGCAGGTTGCGCACGATGACCGACGGCGTGACCGTGTCGTAGTAGCCCATCCCAATCATCGAGGTGCGCGGTCGGTTGGCCTGAGCGAGCCTGCGCAGGTCGGCCAGCACCTCCGGCTCAGACAACGCCGGCGGGAGTTCCAACTGTTCGTCGCGAATGCCCGCCGGGAGAGCCGCCTCGATCAATGCCTCGACGGAGTCGAAGCCGATCGCCTTCAACATCAGCGCTACGTCGTCGCCCCGGGGACCGATATGTCGCGCCCGGAAGCCCGCGTCTGGTTGCTCCGGCGCCTCGGCGAAGTCAGGAATCGTCACTGCCCCAGGATACGGGGGACCTTCGGATCAGCCTGTCTTGCGTGACCGGCGCGCTGCGAGTTCGTCGGTCACGCCGTCGGGAAGGACGATCTCACCGTCGAGGTTCTCCTGCGGGAACTTGGCCAAGGTGCCGGCGATCTCGCTGCGAACGCGGCCTATCGCGATGCCGAAGACCCCCTGTCCGCCACGCATGATGTCGATGACCTCGTCCTCGGTGACGCACTCGTAGATGGTGGCGCCGTCGCTCATCAGGGTGATCTCAGACAGGTCCTCGACTCCCCTTTCACGCAGGTGTTCCACCGCCGTTCGCACGTTCTGGAGCGAGACTCCGGTGTCGAGAAGACGCTTGATGACCCGCAGTACGAGGATGTCCTTGAACGAGTACAGCCGCTGGCTGCCCGACCCTGCCGCCGTTCGGATGCTGGGTACCAGCAGATTGGTGCGGGCCCAGTAGTCGAGCTGTCGATAGGTGATCCCGGTCGCCGCGCACGCGGTCGCACCCCGGTAGCCGATCTCGTCGCTGTCGGTGTCACTCTCGAACAGGGCAGTCTGTTCCTCGTGCCCGCCTGACTCCGACATTCGCTCGTCACCTTTCGTGTCGACGGACCTCGCCCCACTCGCTGGTTTGCCCCCTTGAGGGCATCTGACTGGTGGGAACGCTTGCGTTCGCTATCTCACGGCGAGTCGTCTTGCTTTGAAGGCTAGGGAGCCTGACTGAGCCAGTCAATTACATTGGTGGAAGACACAGTAAATAAATCACCAAGATGTAACTCTTACCTTCTAGTTGACCTTGAGAGTTGGTGCTATTCAGGACTGTTTGCCCTGCTCGTCGAAGTCCTCTGGGCTCACCGTGTCGAGAAACTCACGGAAAGCCTCCACCTCTTGTTCCTCCTCGTCGGGCACCTCGATCCCCGCCTCGTCGAGGACCTCCTGGGCGGAGAAGATCGGTGAGCCGGTTCGCAGCGCTAAGGCGATCGCATCACTGGGCCGGGCACTGACCTCCACGCCCTTGCCCAGATCGATCATCGCGTAGAAGATGCCCTCCTCCAGCGCCGTGATGCGCACCGAGACGACATCGCGCTCAAGCGCCACGAGCAGGTCTCGCATGAGGTCGTGGGTCAGCGGACGCGGCGGCGTCACCCCCTGCTGGGCGAAGGCGATGGCCGTTGCCTCCACCGCGCCCACCCAAATCGGCAGATAGCGATCCCCGCCCGTCTCCCGAAGCAGCACAAGAGGCTGATTGGACGGCATCTCCACCCGCACTCCGACTACGTCCATGGGCTCCATGGCACAAACTCTACGCAGGTCCTCAGATCTTCGCGATTGTCGCTGCTAGATGCGCCCGAACCAGGGCTGACTGAAGCTCCGCCGCAAGCGTCGCTACCCCCACGGCTGCGTCGCGCATTCGCTCATCGGCGTCGGGGAGGGCCTGCATCGGCGTGGTGACCTGCTCGATCAGCCCGATCTCGCGCTCAGCCGCCAGCCGGATCGCGCGCAGGTGGCGGGGGGTGAGCCCGTAGTCGGCCAGGCCAGCGACCGTGCGTGCGATGTCCAGGGCATCACGGTCGTACTCCCCCGGGGCGATCAGGCCCTGCTGCTCCGCCTCCTCCAACAGGGCGGACGTCAGGCCACTGGCCCGGAGCAATTCGGCGCGCGAGAGCGCCAACGGTTCCGGTGACTCCTCGGTCAGGGACGCGAATCCTGGCCCGGGACCCTGTGGTGCCTGCGGAGCGGGATCGTGCAGATCCGGAGGCTCGAGCCCCCGCTCCATGGCATCGAGGTGCTCGCGGATGACCTTCAATGGCAGGAAGTGGTCCCGCTGCACTGTCAGCACGTAGCGCAGCCGATCGCGGTCCGCCGCGGAATAGCGCCGATAGCCGGAGGGAGTCCGGATCGGGGTGACCAGTCCCTGCGCCTCAAGGAACCGCACCTTCGAGACAGTCACGTCGGGGAACTCCTCGGTGAGCTCGCCAATCAACGTGCCGATGCCGACCAGGTCGGTCATCCCTGCCCGACACCGCCTGACATGTAGCGGAAGCGGTACTTGCCGATCTGCACCTCGTCTCCGCTTGCCAGCAATGCCTCGGCGACCGGCTGACGGTTCACATAGGTTCCGTTCAGCGAGCCCAAATCGACGATCCGCCAGCCCTCGGGGGTCGCCTGCAACTCTGCATGCCTCCGCGACACCGTGATGTCGTCTAGGAACACCTGCTGATCGGCCGCCCTTCCGACTCCCACCAGGTCGCCCTGCAACTCGAAGGCGGTGCCCTCATTGGGCCCGCGATGGACCAGCAGCACGGCGAAGGGTCCGGCACCCACCGGGGACTGCGGTCCGGTCTCGGCGACCCCGACCGCCGTCAGCGCGCCAGTGGCATCCGGGTCGACACCGGCGGCCGCTTGGGGGCTGCCGCACTGCGGGCAGAATCGCGCATCGTCCGCCACCGCAGTGCCGCAGTTGCTGCACGAACGCATTGGACATTCCTCTCGTTCGTCGTGGTGATCGGTGGGGAAATCGGAACGGGTGGGATCAGCGAACGACCGGCGCCCGGCCAGGCTACCCCTGTAGTAGTGCCTCGTACCCTGCCGCGTCAAGGATCTCGGCCCCGGAGACGACTTCCTCGGGGGTGATCTCGATGAGCCAGCCGTCGCCATACGGGTCGGAGTTGATCGTTTCTGGGGCTGTCTCGACGGCATCGTTGCGGGCCGTGACCGTGCCCGCCACCGGGGCGTAGACCTCACTGACGCTCTTCGTTGACTCGACCTCACCGAAGGCCTGACCCAGCGTCAGCTCGGCACCCAGTTCGGGCAGGGCGACGAAGACGATATCTCCCAGACTGTCCTGGGCGAAGTCCGTGATGCCCAACCGGAGGGTGCCCTCGGGGCGCTCTTGGATCCATTCATGCTGTGCGGTGTAGCGGAGGTCTGCGGGAATCATGCGCACTACCCTAGCGACCCTCCTCGACCTCAGGCTGACCAGCCGCGGAGGCCACCACAGCGCGCCAGGTTGCCATCAGCGCCCTCGCGCGGTTCTCGCTGTCGGCCTCGACCCAGATCCTCACGAGTGCCTCCCCCGGATCAGGGGAAACCAGCACCCAGGCGTTCTCATCCTCGATGACGCGCAGCCCCTCGGTCTCGTCCACTTGTCGATCGGCGGCGGCCAACCGCACCTCCCGCATCACGGCCCCCTTGCGGGCCCACGCCGTGGGGACGGACTCCCGCAGCAGCACGGTGTTGGGGATTCGAGTGTCGATCTCGCGCAAGGTCAACCGGGTCCGTGCGACCAGACCGAGTATCGCCAGCAGCGCCGCCATCGCATCCGGCGCCGTTCCCACCGAGGGGATGACGAAGCCGCCCTCCGCGTCACCGGCCAGGATGACGTCGGGACGGTTGCTCGCCACCGCCAAGGCCTGCGGTCCGGTTGGCGTCCAGATCACGTCAACGCCGTGATATGCGGCAACCTGCTCGGCAACCCGGGTGGTGGTCACGGGCAGGGCGACCGCGCCCGAGCGCCGTTCTGCAGCGATCAGATCGAGGACGACCAGCAGGGCGCGGTCGTCGCTGAGCACCCTCCCGGTCTCATCGACGATCGAGAGCCGCTCACCCGTGGGATCGATACGAACCCCGAGGGCCGCCCGCGAGGAGGCAACCATCAGGCCGAGCCGGCGCAGCGCGTCGGAGCGTCGTTCGGGGGTCTCGGTCGGCTGATCGGGCGTCAGGCGCGCATTCACGTTCAGCATCTCCACCTGGACCGAGGACAACAGGTGGGGCAGCACCGTCGAGCAGGTGCCGCCGGCGGTGTCCACCACGATCCGCAGCTCGGCCTCGTCGACTCCTGCGAGGTCGGTACCGGCAAGCACCGAGGCGACATAGTCATCGACCAGCGCGATCGGGGCCGACACCGAGCCCACCTCGCCGGGGAAGGGGCGTCTGATGTCATGTCGATTGAGGATCCGCTCCATCGACTGCCGGTCCCGCGGACCCAACTCCGTGCCCTCTTCATCGAGCAGCACCACGTCGAGGTACTCCTGGCGTCCCGCCGATGTGCGCACCAGGATCCCACCGGCCGCCTGGTTGCGGACATAGTTGCGCGCGACCGGCACCGGGCTGGTCCCCAGCGTTCGGACGTCGGCACCAGTAGCCATCAGCGCGCCCATGATCGCGAGGCTGAAGGCGTGCGAGGCCGGTGCGTGGTCACGCGCCACCACCACCACACTGCCCTGCGGAAGCAGGGTGGCCATGGCCCCCGCCAGGCGGACCACGAACTCGGGTGTGACATCGATGTTGACGACGCCTGCCACGTGGTCACCGGCGAAGAGGCGCTCGGGTGACCTCGACTCCCAGACCACACTCTCAACGACCACTTCGCCGGCCTCGACGGTCTTGTAGGGGTAGATGTCTGCACCCGCAGTCACGACGACCTCAGGCTCCAGGCGGCATTCATCACCGATGAAGGACCCCTCCTCCACCCTTGCGGCGCGCAGCACATCGGTGTTGCGCCCGATCACGCATCCCCTGAGGTCGGCGTCCTCGCCGATGAAAGTGTTGTCGAGTAGCACCGAGCGCTCGACCATCGCGCCGGACCGCACAACCGTGTGTCGACCCAGCACGCTGTACGGCTCGATCCTGGCGCCCCGTTCGATCCGCGTGTAGTCACCGATGAAGGCGGGACCGTTGATGGTCACCCCGTCCTCAACATCGACGCCCAGCCCCAGATAGGTCCCGGGCGTCGACTGAAATCCCGGAATCTCCAACTGCACCCGGCCGTCGAGGGCGTCCGCCTGAGCCCGTTGGAAGGCCTCGACCGTGCCCACATCCTCCCAGTACCCGTCAGCGATGAAGCCGTAGATGGGGGCCCCGGCGGCCAAGAGGCGAGGGAAGACGTCGCGAGACCAGTCGACCTCCTCACCATCGGGGATGTCGGCGAGGACTTCTGGCTCGACCACGTAGATCCCGGTATTGACCGTGTCCGTGAAGACCTGCCCCCAGGAGGGCTTCTCCAGGAATCGGGTTACACGTCCGGTCTCGTCCGTCACGACGATCCCGAAATCGAGCGGGTTGGCACGCCGGCTCAGGCAGATAGTGACCATCGCACCGGAACTGCGGTGGAACTCCGTCAAGGACGTGAGGTCGATGTCGGTCAGGCCATCGCCGGAAACCACCAGAAAGGTGTCGTCGCGCAAGGCCGAAGCCGCGTGTTTGACGCTGCCGGCGGTGCCTACCTTGCGCTGGGCGGTCGCGAAGGTCAGTTTGACCCCGAGGTCGGCGCCGTCACCGAAGTAGTTGCGGATCATCGATGCGAGGTACTGCAGGGTCACGACGGATTCGGTCACCCCGTGCCGTTTGAGCAGCAGCAGCAGGTGCTCCAGCAGCGGCCTGCCGACAACGGGAAGCAACGGCTTGGGAGCAGAGGAGGTCAGCGGTCGGAGGCGAGTGCCTTCACCGCCGGCCATGATGACCGCGCGCATGTTCCTCCCTACGACTGACGCTTCAGCGCAAGCATGCGTCGCGCCTGTTCGATGTACAACGCTCCAGCCCACCAATACAGGGCCGTGCCCCAAATGGCAAATGCCCAACCGAGCACCCGGCAGACGGTCGCGAACGTGCCGACCCCATCGCCCAGCAGCAGTAGGGGGAATGCGTACAGCAGATTGAAAGTCGCGGCCTTGCCGATGAAGTGCACCGGCAGTCCGGTTATGCCACGGCGCTTGAGGATGAACAGAACTACCCCCATGACCACGTCGCGGCCGACCAGAACAACGACCAACCACAAGGGGATGATGTCCCGGAGCAGCAGCCCGATGAGGGTCGCGAGGATGTACAGCCGGTCGGCGATCGGGTCGAGGAGTTGTCCAACCCTGGTTATCTGGTGCCATTTGCGAGCGAGGTAGCCGTCGAGCCAGTCGGTCGCGCCCGCCACGACGAGGAGCGCGATCGCCCAGCCGTCGGCCTTCGGCACAAGGATCAGCCACAAGAAGACCGGAACCCCCAACAGCCTCGCGAAACTGAGGATGTTCGGGATGGTGACAACCTTGTCGGAGGTCACCTCCGTCTCCTGCACCTCCACAGGCGAGGACCTAGCCCGTCTCAGCTGCTGATGAGGCGTCCTTGGCCCGGATGCCCCAGATGATCATGAGCACACCCAGAACCATCGCAATCGCCCCGACGATGATGGCTGCGACCGCGGCGGGGAATGCCTTCCGGGAGGCGGCCGTGACCGTGAGGTCGACCTGCACATCGGGGGCCCCGCTGGAGTTCATCGCGACGAAAACCGTGCCGCCGGAACCACCGTTCCAGGACAGTTTCGGATTGTCCCCCTGGTCCTGCTTCGTCCAGATCGACTGGCTCGCGGGGGGCGGCGGGACCTTGTCACCGGGCACCGGGCTGACCACGAACTTGCCGTCGGTGATGGTAGAGACCGCGTCGTAGGGCACGCCGGACAGGTATTCCTGCACCTTGCTGCCGAGCCCGGTCCCGAGGAAGATCTGTTGACCGTTGCGGCTCTTGCCGGACACCGACACGTCCAAGAGGCTCGCCGGCAATCCGTTGGCGTTGATGTTGAACCCGCTCACGTACAGCGCGGAGCCGCTTGACGTTCCCTGCGCTACCGGGGCGGTGTAAGTCCCCTTGGTGCCGAAGATGGAGATGGTGGCACCACCGAGAAGCACCCCGGCGATCCCGAAAATCAGGATGATGATCCCGAAAATGAGTAGTAGTGCGCGTTTCATCGACCCTCCTGGACTCTGCGGTCAGGCTACACAGTGGGGAGGGCCGACTAGGCCAGAGGCACGCCGGATTTCATCACCCCAACGAGTTCGCCAGGCTCATCCAGCAACACGAAATCGGCCGCCCGTCCCGGTTCGACGGCCCCGACGTCGCCAAGTCCCATCGCCCTGGCCGGGTTGGTAGCCGTGCACAGGGCCACGTCGCCCCAATCCCAGCCGAGGAGGGTGTGTGCCCGACGTGCGGCCTCGAGCATGGTCAGGGTGCTGCCGGCGATGGCCCCATGCGGCGCCAGCCTGGCCACGCGGTCGGTCACCGCGACCTCCAGGGTCCCGAGTCGGTAGGTCCCGTCGGGAGCGGCGGCCGCCGCCATCGCGTCGGTGACGAGGACCACACGATCGATCCCCACCACGTGCCTGGTGAGACGAATGACCGAGGGGTGGAGATGGATGCCATCAGCGATCAGTTCTACGAACACTTCCGGGGACTCGAGGATGGCTGGTATCGGCCCAGGTTGGCGATGGCGGATGGGGCGCATGGCATTCCACAGGTGCGTGGCGACGCTGGCCCCGGCTGCCACCGCCGCGAGTGCCGTCTCGTAATCGCAGGCCGTGTGCCCGATAGCGACCCGTACGTCTGCCGCCGTCAGTTGTTCTATCGCCGCCAGCGCCCCAGGAAGCTCCGGCGCCAGAGTCACCATCCGTATCTGACCGGCGCCGGCAGCCAGCAGTTCGTCGATCTCGACTGCCGAGGGTGACCGCAAGGCTTCCGGCGCGTGCGCACCGCACTTCTCCTGCGCGATCCAGGGTCCCTCGAGGTGGATGCCGGCGATCAGGCCGGCTGTTGCGAGCGGGGCCAGCGTCTCCACCTGAGACAACAGGGTTGCCGGTAACTCTGAGACGAGCGACGCGACGATCGTCGTCGATCCCAGCGCCCGATGTGTCTGCACGGCCCAGGCGGCAGCGTCCGGATCCGTCGTCGAGAACGACTCGCCTCCACCACCGTGACAGTGCTGATCGACGAAGCCGGGCAGCACGACCGCTGCCTCCGCGAGTACCGGACCGGTGGAAGGTCCATCACCGATCCCGACGATTCGACCATCCTCGATCTCTATCCAGCCGTCGGTGAGGCTGCCAGCCGCGGTTGCGACTACCCCGCCCCGGACGATCCCTGTCCCGGTGCCCGTCTCACCCATTGCCGCCATACCTCGGGTGTCCTTCCTCCTGCGCGTGGGACGTCCGAGAAGCAGGCTGCTTTTCGGGATCCTGCTCGCAGGCTACCGTTCGTCCCGGATCCCCGATCCCGAACCATCGCCACCGACCATGAGCGGGCTTCGAGAAATTTTGGTGGCCATCCCCCCGGGGGCGCCCACTAGAGTTGGCCGCATGGATATCTCGCGTAGCCGACCACCCAACCCGTTCGATTTCATGCCGCCCCGTCCGGATTTCCAGTTGGCGTCCACGGATCTGACCGACGGTGGCGACCTGCCACTGGCACACGGCTGGAACGACGGCGGCGTCGGCGGCGACAACCTCTCCCCCCACCTGTCGTGGAGCGGCTTCCCACCGGAGACCCGCGGATTCGCCGTGACCTGCTTCGACCCCGACGCCCCCACCGGCTGTGGTTGGTGGCACTGGATCGTGGTTGGGCTGCCCGCCGAGGTCACCGAGTTGGCCACCGGCGCCGGCCTCATCGGCGGCGACGAGTTGCCGACCGGCGCCTACCAGTTGCGCAACGACTACGGCACGGTCGACTTCGGCGGCGCCGGGCCGCCACCCGGTGATCACGCCCACCGCTACATCTTCACCGTGTACGCATTGGACACCGACGATTTGGGTATTGAACCCGGTGCCAGCGCCGCCGTGGCCTCGGCGACCATCGCGCACCATACGCTGGCCCGAGCCCACCTCACGAATACGTTCGCGCGCTGACGTCGGCGAACGGCCGTCACTTGGCTGGGCTGACGCCATGACCGAACGCGCGGGCGGCCGCCACCAGGATGGTGTGTCGTGATCACTACCTCGGCGCCACTGCGGCTGGACCTGCTAGCCGCCGCCTTGCCCGTGCAGGTGAGCGAGGAGGTGGGGGCACAGACCGTCGAATTGGGGAACCTGGCGGGTCTGTCCCTGGTCGCGGTCGCGGTAGCCATGTTCGCCCGCAGCCGGGGTTGGGGAGTGGCCCTGCCGCTGGTCGCGGCTGGAGTCCTGCTCAGCCAACTACCGGTGGGGCCGAATCCGCCGAAGGCGCCCGAAGTCATCCAGGTGGCGGTGCTGGCACCGCTGGTCTTCGGGGAGGCCCTCGGCTCGTCCTACATAGACATTCGGAAGGTTCGACGACCGATCCTGCTGCTGGCCATCGGGCTGGTGGTTGCGACGACGCTCCTTGTCGGCGGTGCCGTGGCAGCGCTCATCGTTGGAGTTCCCATCGCGATGTGCTTCGCACTGGGGGCGATCCTGGCCCCGACCGATGCCGTGGCGGTTGCCGCCGCGGCGCGTCGGGCTAACCTGCCGCCGCGGGTGGTGACGATCCTGGAAGGCGAGAGTCTGGTCAATGACGGCACCGGACTGACCGCTCTCCGGGTGGCCGTTGTGGCGGCTGCAGCCGGCACGGTCACCGTGACCGAAGCGGGGATGATCCTGGCTGAGTCCGTGGTCATCGGGATCGGCATCGGCATCATCTGTGGGTTCATCCTCGTGTGGGTGCTGCGCAAGAGTTCCGATCTGATCGGCTCCGGTGGTCTCCTCATCGTCGCGCCCTTCGCCATGTACATCCTGACCGAACAGCTGGAGGGCTCGGCCATCCTGGCGATCGTTGCTGCCGGATTGATGGTGTCGCACTCGACCCATTCCGATCCCGCCTACCGCGGACGTCTACAGGTCGCAGCGGTCTGGCGGCAGATCACATTCGTGCTGCAGGCGATCGCCTTCATGCTGATCGGAATGGAATTGCCGGACGCCATCGAGATACTCACCGACGGGGAACGCAAGCAGCTGCTGATCCTCGTTCCGGTGGTGGTCGCGGTACTCATCGCCACCCGGATGGTGTTCGTCCGAGCCATGGTGACGGGTCGGCGGATCACCACCAAAGAGGGCAAGACGCGTCGCCTGTTCAATCCGCGGACGGGGTTGGTGGTCGGTTGGGCCGGAGCGCGGGGACCGGTGTCGGTGCTGGCGGCATTCTCACTCCCGCTGCTCGCCGATGACGGCTCGGACCTGCCGGGGCGCAATATCGTGATCGCGGTGAGCCTGTGCGTGATCGTCATCACCCTGCTTCTCGCGCCCACTCTGGGCCCGCTCGCGAAGCGTCTCGGGGTGACGGCGAAGGACAACCCGCAGCGCACGAACATGCTCCGCATCGCGATGGCCCGTGCCGCACTCAAGGCGCTCGATGACGCCGAGGCCGAGGCCGACGACAACGGCACCCCACTTTCGCCGCGGACGGTGGCGCTGCTGCGCGCAAAAGAGGAGGACCGACTCGCCCGTACCACCACCGACGACGTGGTCGACGATATGGGCGCGGCGGCCGAGTCCGTGAGGATCGCCCTCGCCATGGCCCAAGCGGAACAGTCCGCCCTGATCCGGCTTCGAAACGACGAAGGAGTGCCCGATTCGACTATCCGGCCACTGATGACGGAGATCGATGCTCGGATAGGAACTCTGCGGCGGGCGATCGACAGCGGCCCGGCCAACTGAATTCGTGAATCGGGCGACGATTGGGTCTAGTGTTCCGGCATGGCCACTGAGACCACGGCGCCACCGCCCGCTGCACAGGACCACTCCTTCTTCGGTCATCCGCGGGGACTCGCGACCCTGTTCTTCACCGAGATGTGGGAACGCTTCTCGTACTACGGCATGTCCGCGCTGCTCGTGCTCTACCTCACGGCCTCCGTCACCAACACGGGACCCGACGGCCCCGGACTCGGTTTCGACGACGCGACCGCGGTGGCCATCTACGGCACCTACACCGGCCTCGTGTATCTGCTTCCGATCGGCGGCGGCTGGGTCGCTGACCGACTGATCGGGCCCAAGCGCACGGTTCTCTGGGGCGGTATCATCATCGCCCTCGGCCACTACTCGCTCGCGGTGCCGGTCGACTGGATGTTCTGGCTCGGCCTGTTGTTGATCGCCGGCGGCACCGGACTGCTCAAGCCGAACATCTCGGCGATGGTCGGGGACCTCTACGCCACCAAGGACACCCGCCGGGACGCCGGCTTCTCAATCTTCTACATGGGCATCAACATCGGCGCTCTGCTGGCGCCGCTGGTTACGAGCTGGGCCGCGGACCGCCATGGCTACCACTGGGGCTTCGCGATCGCCGGGATCGGCATGACCTTCGCGGTGATCCAGTACATCGTGGGACGCAAGAACATCGCCGGGATCGGCGACGTGCCGCCCGATCCGGCGGACAGCAAGCAGCGCCAGCGAGCGATCTACGTCGTGGTCGGCAGCCTGGTCCTTGTTGCCCTGCTCACCGCGCTGATCGGTCTCTTCACGACCGCGAGTGTCATCTCCAACCTCACGTCGGCTGTCACGATCGCCATTCTCATCGTGCCGATCGTGTACTTCTGGGGGCTATTCGCCAACAAGGAGTCCACGCCGATCGAGAAGGATCGGGTGAAAGCCTTCGTGTGGCTGTTCCTGGGCGCAGCGGCGTTCTGGATGGTCTTCCAGCAGGCAGGCTCCACCCTGAACCTGTTCGCGCAGAACGTCACCAACCTGCAGTTCGGCGGTTGGACGATGCCGGCGGGCTGGCTTCAGTCGGTGAACCCGCTCTTCATCGTGATTTTCGCCCCGATCTTCGCCGCCTTCTGGGCCAAGCTGGCCAACCGAGCCCCCACCACGCCTCGGAAGTTCGCCATCGCGCTCTTCGGCGCCGCGATCTCGTTCCTCATCCTGATCATCCCCATGTCGCAGTATCAGGAGAACGGCCAGAAGGCCGCACTCTGGTGGCTCATCACGACCTATCTACTGCAAACCTGGTCAGAGTTGTTCCTCTCCCCCACGGGCCTGTCCGCCACGACCAAGCTGGCGCCCGAGGGTGCCAGCGGCCAGATGCTCGCTCTGTGGTTCGTGGCCACAGCGGTGGGGACGAGCATCGGCGGTCAGATCGGGAAGTTCACCGCGAACGACCCCGTGAACACGTTCGTCGTGTGCGCTGCGATAACCATCGTCGCCGGGCTGGTCATGCTGGTGTTCTCCAAGAAAGTCTCCCGCCTCATGCACGGGGTGCACTGACCCGCGGTTGGGCGTCAACGACGCCTGGCAGGCCCCGCGTTTCGAGCGGCTACTTCTTGGCCGGCTACTTCTTCGCAGTGGCCTTCTTCGCAGGCGCCTTCTTCGCAGCGGCTCTCTTGGCAGGCGCCTTCTTCGCCGCGGCCC
>CAZKVQ010000031.1:0-7789 GCA_964556255.1 uncultured Actinomycetes bacterium | reverse complement strand
GCAGGCGCCTTCTTCGCAGCGGCTCTCTTGGCAGGCGCCTTCTTCGCCGCGGCCCTCTTGGCAGGCGCCTTCTTCGCCGGCGCCTTCTTGACGGCTGCCGCGCGGCGCGGCCCGTGGCCCACCAGCGGGTCCCAGGAGTCGATGGACTTGCCGGTGATCTTCTCGAAACCGTGCCGCATGCACTCCATCAGCAGCTCGCGGTCCCCGACGGCGGCATCATCCATGGCCACCCCGATAGTCGCCTCGCCGTTGTAGGTCAGCAGGGCCACGAATACCGCCGCACCGATCGGTGGCGGCAGGGGCACCATCTGTTCCACCGCGGCGCCTGCGAGGTACACCTGGACCGGCGGACCCGGCACGTTCGATGCGGTGACATCGCTTGCGGTGGCAGCGGCCGAAACGACCTCGAACGGGATGAAGCGGCTGATCTCGGCGAGTTGGTCGGCCAGGTGAAGAGCCGGCTCTGCCCGCCACGCCGTCACCGTCCGATGGACCTCGTCCATCAGCTTGATTGGATCGTCCTCTGCCGTGTTGATCTGGAAGTGCGCGATCGACACCGCGTTCTGAGCATGGTCGTTGGACTTGCGGAGGCTGATCGGCATGTTCATGTTCAGTTCGCCCACGGGGTGACCCAGGCGCCGGTGGTACTCCCCCATAGCCTCAGCGACCGCTGCGAGGTACCCGTCGTTGAGCGAATGCCCACTGGCCTTGGTAGCGCCCCGCAACTCGCCGAACGGGAGTTGGAAGGCGCCATAGTGGTAGTTGATGCTCCTGCTCGTCATCAGGGGCGAAAGGTGCGCTGTGGGCGGTCGCGCGAATCTGATCACCGAGGAACTGATCTCACCCACCCGCGCGATCGCTTCGGCAGGGTCCTGAAGGAAGGCCACCGCAGTCGGAAGCGCCGCCTCCGCAACCTCCTTGGCAGTGCGCACCAGCCAGTCGACGTTGTCGCGAATCATCAGTTCCGCGAAGGACAACTGGGAGATCGCCTCGCCCCGGGGCGCCCGCGGCATCGGTCCCAGGTCCATTCCTTCGGGCGACAGGTCAACCAGGGCGGCCCCCAACTGCAGCGCCCCCTGACCGTCGGCCACCGCATGGTGCAACTTGGTGATCACCGCCGCCTTGCCCCCGGGCAGTCCCTCGAGCACCGTGACCCGCCACAGCGGCCGATCGCGATCGAAGTCGGTCATGCTTTGGCGTCGACACTCGTCGAGGACGTCTTCCCAATCCGCGCCAGCGGCCATCCGGAACCGGCGCAGATGGAAGGACAGGTCGAAATCAGGATCGACGACCAGCCGTGGATTAGCGATGCGAACCGGGCCCTCCACGATCTTCTGCCGGAGGATGGGAACGACCCGACTGGCCCGCTCGTAGCGGTCGACGAGTCTGTCCCAATCGGGATCTCGATCCAGGATCAGCAGTCCGATCATGGTCGAACGCATGATCGGGTCCTCACTAGCAGATCGCCAGGTGGCGAAATCCCAGCCGGACAGCCGGATCGGGTCGAGCTTCATGTCGGTCATCGAAGGGCCTCTCTTAGGTCAATTCGACGCAACGGCGCCGAACCTTGCTGCCTTCGCGATTCTGCCCTATCGGGGAGTCAGATGGCGTCCGGGCCACGTTCCCCGGTGCGAACGCGCACGATCGAGTCGACCGGAACCACCCAGATCTTGCCATCGCCGATACGTCCGGTGGCTGCGCTCCGCTCGATCACGTCCACCACATCGGCGGCATCCTCATCTTCAACAACGACCTCGAGACGCAGTTTCGGCACCAGGTCGACCACGTACTCGGCGCCGCGGTAGACCTCGGTGTGCCCACCCTGACGTCCGTACCCGCTGGCTTCGGACACGGTGAGGCCGGTCACTCCGAATGCCTGCAGGGCGGCTTTGACATCGGCCAGCTTGAATGGCTTCACAATGGCGGTGACGAGTTTCACGCGTTCTCCTCCGGCTCTTGGTTGTAGTTTCCTGACCCGTCATGCGTCCCCAGCAACCCGTGGTGACCCACACCGGCGAACGATCCCGACTGGGAACCCGTGATGTCGTAGGCGGTCTCGGCGTGCTCCGAAAGGTCGATGCCGCCCATCTCGTCGTCACGAGAAACCCGGAAGCCCATCGTCTTATCCAACACCTTGGCGATCAGCCAGGTAACCCCGAAGGCGTAGGCCAGCGTGGCGATCGATGCCAGGGCCTGTGTTCCCAACAATCCGAAGCCACCACCTGAGAACAGGCCATCCTTGCCGGCAGCATTGGCCGTCGTTGTGGCGAACAGTCCGATGGCCAACATGCCTACCAGGCCACCGACGCCATGAACGCCGACGACGTCCAAGGAGTCGTCGTAGCCGAGACGGTACTTCAGGCCGATCGCGAGCGAACAGATCGCGCCCGCGAGCAGTCCGATGACGAGCGCCCCCATCGGGTCGACGAATCCGCATGCAGGGGTGATGGCCACCGCCCCGGCGACCGCCCCTGAAGCGATGCCGAGCGTGGTCGGCTTTCCATCCCGAAAGCGCTCGATGATGACCCAACTCAGGGCTGCGGTTGCGGTGGCGATCTGGGTATTGATCATCGCGGTCGCTGCGAGGCCATTCGCCGCCAGGGCCGATCCCGCGTTGAATCCGAACCAACCGAACCACAGGATCCCTGCCCCCAGCAGCACCAGCGGCAGACTGTGTGGTCGCATCGGGTCCTTGCGCCAGCCGATGCGCTGACCGACGACCACGGCCAGCGCAAGGGCCGAGAAGCCGGAGTTGATCTCGACGGCGGTGCCGCCCGCGAAGTCCAAAGCCCCCAACCGGTCGCCGATCCAGCCGCCGGCCCCGTCCTGGAAGGCGAACGCCCAATGCGCGATGGGCAGGTAGACCAAAGTGGTCCAGACACCGATGAACACCAGCCAGGTACGGGTGCGCACCCGGTCGGCGACCGCACCGGAGAGCAACGCGGCGGTGATGATGGCGAAAGTCAATTGGAACATCGCAAATGCCAGCAACGGAATCTTCGCGCCGGCCGGACCCACCGTCGCGTTCAGGGTGTTCTTCAGCCCGAGATAGTCCAGTCCGCCCAGCAGACCCGCCCCGGTATCGGAGCCGAATGCCAACGAGAACCCGAACACCAGCCAGATGATCGTGACCACGCCGATGGCCAGGAAGCTCATCATGATCATGTTGAGCACGCTCTTGGCTCGCACCATCCCGCCGTAGAACAGTGCCAGGCCCGGCGTCATGAAGAGCACCAAGGCCGCGGCCATCAGAACCCAGGCAGTGTCACCGCCACTGATTGCGGGCATATGGATCCTCCGGGCGGCATGAGTGATCCCGCGGACTCCGCGGGATCAGGGTCGTCAAGTCTGTGGGGATTGCAGGCAACTCGGTCTTGGGTACATTAGTTGACCCCACCCTGGCGCCTTTCCTGGGGGATCCTGGCCCCGTTGTTGACCCATGACGAGGAGCATCCGGTGACGGACTTGACGATCGTCGATGCCCACCTGGTCAGCGATTGGATGTCTCCCGGTCAAGCTCTGGACATCGAGGTGGCCGCGGGACGTATCCGCTCGCTGAGACCGGGCGGAACCACCACCGAGGGCACGGTGATCGATGTCGGCGGCGCCGTCGTCGCCCCCGCCTTTGGCGACGGACACGTGCACCCCATCTGGGCCGGCCTGCAGCTCCTTGGAGCACCCGTTCGTGACGCCACCAGCGTGGCTGAGGTGGTCGCAGCCGTGGCCGACTATGCGGCCGCCAATCCGGACGAGTCGTGGATCGAGGGGGGCTCCTACGACCCCGCGCTGGCGCCCGGGGGTCTATTCGACGCTCGATGGCTGGATGTCGCCTGCGCGGACCGACCGGTGGTGCTCACGTCCAGCGATCAGCATTGCATCTGGGCCAACACGCGGGCGTTGGAGATCGCGGGCATCGACGCCGACTGCCAACCGCCTCCGGGTGGCGAGATCCCGCGTCGCAGCGACGGGTCCGTGCTCGGCACCCTCCGCGAATGGGAGGCGATGGAACTGCTGAAGCGCCATGTTCCACGGCCGGACGGCAGCACCCGGGCCAGCGCGCTCGCGCGGGCCACCTCGGAACTGGCCGCCCACGGGGTCACCACGATCCTCGACGCCGCGGTGAGCGAGCGAGACGTGCACACCTACCTCGAAGGCGCCGAGTCCGGGCGCCTGAAGGTGCGGGTGGAGCTGGCCCTACGAGCCGACCCGGAACGCTTCGACCCGGCTCACTTTGCGTCGCTGGCCCGCGACGTCCGACAGTCGACGGCCCAGGACAATGCCGGCGATCCCTGGGTCGCGGCCGGAACCGTGAAGTTCTTCTCCGACGGCGTCGTCGAGGCGGGCACTGCGGCGCTGCTGGAGCCCTACGCGGACAACCCGCACACGTGCGGACTACCGGTCTGGGACGCCGCGGGACTTGCCCTCGGCGTCGCGGACGCGGAAGCAGCCGGCTTCGATGTGCACATCCACGCCATCGGGGACGCCGGGATCAGGAACGCGCTGGATGCTATCGAGGCGTCGCCGGGGCGCAGGGACCCACGGCGCCGGCCAACGATCGCCCACGTCCAGGTGCTGCACCCCAACGATCGCGGACGCTTTGCGCGGTTGGGGGTCACCGCGAACTTCGAACCGCTATGGGCTTGTTGGGATGCGTGCCAGAGGGAGTTGACTGCTCCGCGACTCGGTCCTGAACGAACCGCCTGGCAGTACCCCATCGGCTCACTGATGGCCGATGGCGTGGAGGTGAGCTTCGGAACCGACTGGCCGGTGAGCGACGTCGACCCGCTTCGGTGCGCCGCCGTGGCCGTCTCGCGTCGCATCGACGGCGGCCGAACGCTAGTCGCCGCAGAACGGATCTCCGCTGGGGCAGCTCTTCGGGCCGCCAGTCAGGGGGTGGCACAGCAGCTCGGCCATCGCGACTGGGGACACGTCTCGGTCGGCGCACGGGCGGACCTGGTCGTGCTGTCCGCCGACCCACGCAACGTCCCGCCTGATGACTGGACCGAGATCGAGGTGCTCGGGCGGTTTCAGGCGGGGATTCCAGACGGACGGTGAGCCGCGAGTCCCCGGGGGCACGGCCGACGGGGGCGCCTACCGTCGTTTCGTCGTCTACCCGCGCTTCGTCGTCACAGGGTGCCGTCGTGGCCCTGCTCAGCCTTCGGGTCACGCGACATGAGGTTGCCCAACATCTCCTTGGGATTCATGCCCTCATGAACGACCTTCACCACTTCCGCCGTGATCGGCATTTCGACACCGTTGCGGGTGGCCAGGTCGAGGATCGACTGACAGCTCTTCACACCTTCGCAGGTCTGGTTGGTCCGTTCGATCGTCTCGTCGACTGTCAGACCCTTGCCGAGGTTCTCGCCGAAGGTCCGGTTGCGTGATAGCGGTGAGGAACATGTGGCGATGAGGTCACCGATACCTGCCAGCCCTTGGAAGGTCAGCGGATTCGCCCCGAGGGCAACCCCGAGCCGGGTCATCTCCGCCAATCCACGGGTGATCAGGCTCGCCTGGGCGTTCTCCCCCAGACCGATGCCCACCGCCATCCCGTTCGCCAGTGCGATGACGTTCTTCACGGAACCGCCAATCTCGGCGCCGACAACATCGGTCGTGTAGTACGGCCGGAAGTAGGAGGTGGTGGTGGCTTCGGCGAGCCGCTGGGCGGACTCCTCGCTGGTGCAGGCGACGGTCGTGGCGGCGGGTTGCCGCTGCGCGATCTCCCGGGCGAGGTTGGGCCCGGACAGGATCGCTACCCGCGACTCCGGCACACCGGCGACGTCGGAGATGACCTGGGACATCCGCATCACGGTCCCGATCTCGATGCCCTTCATCAGACTCACGATCACGGCGTCGGGGTCGAGGTACTGCTTCCAGTTGGACAGGTTCTCGCGCAGGGTCTGGGACGGAATCGCCAGGACGACGATCTTCGCGCCCTCGATCACCTCTTTGGGATCGGAACTGGCCCACATGTTGACCGGCAGGTCCAGGCCGGGGTGGTAGCGCTCGTTGACGTGCTGGGTGTTGATCGACTCCACCACCTCGGCCTCGCGAGCCCATAGCGCAACGTCGCCACCCGCATCCGCCATCACCATTCCGAGGGCTGTACCCCAGGACCCGCTGCCCATGATTGCCACTTTGCTCACGATCGCTCCTCAGATGGTGTTGCCGGTGTTTGTCATCGTCCCGAGCCACTGGAGCGGGAACGCTTGCCCGCCCGAGCCTTCTGCCCGGTCGCCTTCTTGCTGTATTTCTCCGCATCCTGGCTTGAGACGGCTTTGAAGTCCAGCGGAGAGGGTGGCGGTGTCTCACCCCGAAGTTCCGCTAGCAGCACCGTGATCGCCGCGATGATCCTCGAGGTCGCATCGGCGAGGACCTCCGCTGTGATCTCGCGACCCCGTAGATCGTCGAGGTCCACCGGCTCGCCGATGTTGATGTGCATCGTCTTCCTGGGGAGGAGCTTGAACTCCCTCGCATACGGGCCCATCACCTCCTGCGGGCCCCATTGGGCGATCGGGATGACGGGTGCCCCGGACATCAGTGCGACCCGGGCGGCACCGGTCTTGCCCGTCATCGGCCAGAGTTCGGGATCGCGGGTGATCGTGCCTTCTGGATACATCACCACCGTCTCGCCATCGTGGATCGCCTCGACCGCGGCTTCCACCGCCTTCGCCGCATCGTCGGTGGAGCGCAGCACCGGTATCTGCCCCGCCCCCCGCAAGACGAGTCCCACCCCGGGAGTAGTGAAGAGGTTGTGCTTTGCCATCACCCTCGGAACCCGGCCGTTGTCCCAGAGCACATGGACCAAGGCCATGGGATCGAACCAGGAGAGGTGATTGGCGGCGACCACCACACCATCCTCCGGCGGATAGTTCCGCCGGAGGATCTCTGTTCCGCGCCAGTCCCGCTTGGTAACGGTCATCAAGGTCGGCCACAGTGTCGCGACGGCGAACCAATAGATCGGCGAGATCTGACGCGTACCGTGACGCTTCACGACCCAGCCCACCTCCGCAACGACTTCTGCCGCCATATCCTGCCCGCGAAGTCGGGCCGGTGTCCTGCCGATGGCACGATGCGGTGCACACTCGTCGCCATGGTGACCTCGGCGCAGAACCCAGCGTGGTGCGCGGTCCTCCCGGTGCGCCCGTTCGCAACCGCGAAGTCCCGGCTGGGGGTCTCCCACCCCGAGTACAGGGCCGATTTCGCCCGGGCTTTCGCCCGCGACACCCTCGCTGCCGTTCGCAGCAGCCGGTCGATCGGAGCCGCTGTGGTGGTCGGGGCAGACGTACCGCACGACGGGGCTGGACCGCCGGTCCGAGTCACTCGCGACCCGGGCGGCCTCAATCCCGCCATCGCCGAAGGAGAACGGCTCGCGCTCGACATGGGTTATCGGAACATCGTGGTCGTTGCGGGCGATCTGCCGTGCCTGACCGAGGAAGCGTTCACCCGGATACTGAACGATGCCAGGGCACACAGCCGCGCCTTTGTACCTGACCTGTCAGGGGAGGGAACCACGATCCTGTGTGCCAGCCAGACCCCGCTGGCACCGGCCTTCGGCCACAGGTCGGCGTTGGCACACCGCCTCAGCGGCGCCAACCCGTTGGATTCGCCGCAGGGGGCGCGCTGCGACGTGGATACGGCGGCCGACCTAGAACTGGCAGCAAGGATGGGTACCGGTCCCGCGACTGCCGACTTGCTGCAGACCGTCCCTTGGCGATAGTCCCACGGCACGAGCACGCGGAAGACAACTCGGCGCCGCCTCCCGAAACACGGGGGCGGCGCCGAGTCGCTG
>CAZKVQ010000030.1:5702-35864 GCA_964556255.1 uncultured Actinomycetes bacterium | reverse complement strand
GCCTTGAAAGGGCGGCGTCCTAGGCCGCTAGACGATGGGGGCCTAGCGATGAATCGACGTGCCGAAGAGGGCGCGTTAAGCATACGGGACGCGGCGAACCCCTCCGAGGGCTGGGGCCGAATTGCCGACCCGCAGGCATTGTGGGTCGGATCGGACTAGCGTCTCAGCATGGATTTCAACTCCTCGCCGCGCAGCACAATCGGTGTTGAGGTCGAGTATTGGGCGGTCGACAACGACTCGGGGCTCCCGGTGCCATGCTCGGTTGAAGTCCTGGCCGAGATGGGTCGCGGGTATCCCGAGAACGAGCACCCCAAGGCCAAGCACGAACTCTTCGAGTCCAGCATCGAAGTGATCACCGGAATCTGCGAGACGCCGGCCGAAGCGCGGGCCGACCTGGAAGGCACCCTGGCCGAATTGCAGCCGCTTCTGGATGCCCGCGGGGTGAAGTTGATGTCGTCCGGCACTCACCCCTTCGCCGAGTGGACTGACCTCATCGTCAGCCCGAACCCGCGCTATCACGCCCTGGTCGAGACCATCCAGTGGCCAGCTCGACGACTGATGATCCACGGTGTCCATGTCCATGTCGGGGTCGGTTCGGGCGAGAAGGCAATCCAGACCGTGAATGGTCTGACGACGTATCTGCCGCACCTACTGGCACTGTCCTGCTCGAGCCCCTACTGGGAGGCCGAGAACACTGGGTTGGCAAGTGCCCGAACCAAGGTGTTCGAGGTGATGCCGACCGCCGGTCTGCCGCCGCAACTAAGCGGCTGGGGTGAATTCGAACGTTTCCTGGAGGCCTTGATCCGGGCCGAAACGATCTCCACGGTGCGTGAAGTGTGGTGGGATATCAGACCGCACCCCGGATTCGGCACCGTTGAGCTGCGGATGTGCGACGGTATCCCAACCATGGAAGAGGTCGCGGCCGTTGCGGCGCTCGCCCAGTGCCTGGTCACGTGGTTCGATCGCACGATCGACGCCGGAGGTCGTGTTCCCGTGCGCCCCAGCTGGGTGGTGCGAGAGAACAAGTGGCGAGCGGCGCGCTATGGCCTTGACGCCGAAATCATCCTCGACGACCACGGAAGAACGCGACCGCTGAAGCAGGACCTTTCCGACCTCGTCGAGCACCTCGCCCCAATTGCGGATGAGCTTGGTTGCGGCGAAGAGTTGCGCAGCATCAATGCGCTCGCAGCCAAGGGCGGGTCCTACCAGCGCCAACTCAAGATCGTGGCCGAGGGCGGCGACCTGCGCGATGTGGTCTCCTCGCTGACCCGGGAGCTCACGGGAGGTCCCGGCGCATGAGCACCGACTCTGGGATTCCAGCGCCGCCGGTTGATCTGGACAACTTCCTACGTCGGCATGGCCCCTCTTTGATCGACTTCCGCAGGGACCTGCATCGCAACCCGGAATTGAGCATGCAGGAGTCCGCGACCACCGAGAAGATCTACGACTGGCTGCGGGCCAACGGGCTGGCGCCGCAGGTTCTGAAGGTGGGCACTGGCCTCATCTGCGACATCGGCAACCCGGCCGCCGGTCCGACCATCGCGCTGCGGGCGGACATCGACGCCCTGGCCATGAACGATCTCACCGACAGCGCCTACACCTCACGCTTCCCGGGAGTGGCACACGCCTGCGGTCACGACGTCCACACATCGACCGTCCTCGGTGCCGGCTTGGCGTTGCAGGCACTCGACGAGATCGGTCGGCTGCAGGGACGGGTTCGATTGATCTTCGAACCGGGAGAGGAGACGGTGCCCGGCGGTGCCGTCTACGTGATGGAGGAAGGTTGGCTCGACAGTGTCGAAGCCATCTTCGGACTGCACTGTGATCCCAAGACGCGGGTCGGACAGCTGGGCACACGAGTCGGTCCGATTACATCCGCCTCGGACACCGTGGAGATCATCCTGTCCGGCCCCGGCGGCCACACCGCCCGTCCGGAACGCACCGTTGACCTGGTCCGGGTTGCGGCCAGGATCATCGATCAGCTGCCAGCAAGGTTTTCGGACCTCGCCGCTGGAATCGGTGAGACCCGGTTGGTGTTCGGCGCCGTCCACAGTGGCAACGCACACAACGTGATCCCTAGCTCGGCGGTGCTCCGCGGCACCATCCGCACGCCCTCAAGAGAACTGTGGTCCTCGGCGCCTGCGCTGTTGAACCGGGCCATCGCCGATGTCGTCGCCGACAGCGGCGCGACCTGGGAGTTGTCCGAGAACCGGGGGATCCCACCCGTGCTGAACTCCCGCGAACCGACTGTCGTGATGGAGCGGGCCGCCAGGCTGGCCCTCGGGGCCGAGTCGGTCGTTCCCACGGAGCAGTCGTGGGGCGGGGACTCGTTCGGGTGGTACTTGGAACAGGTGCCGGGGACGTACGCCCGCCTCGGCACGCACGGTATCGCCGGGGAGGGCCCGTTGCTCGATCTGCACGCCTCCACCTTCGACGTCGATGAACGCTGCATCAACGTGGGCGTCCGGGTGCTGGTGAACACGGCCCTGCTGTGGCTCGAGGAGCACGCCGAGATTTAGAGCTCGGCAACTGCTCAACTCTTACCCGGACTGCCCACCGCAACCGGGAGGCCTCGCAACCAGGCCCCGTCCCGATGCGACGCGAAGCGAGGTGACCGGCTAGGCAGGAGTGTCGGGGACGACGACAACGGCAGTGCCGTAGGCGAGAATCTCGGCGAGATTCTCGGCGACATCGGAGGAGTCGAACCGCACCGCGAGCACCGCATTGGCGCCCAGCTGGGCCGCATGCGACATCATTCGTTGCACCGCCTCGGTGCGGGCCTGGTCGACGACCTCGGTGTACTGCGGCACCTCCCCGGCCTTCAGTGCCCTGAAGCTGCCGGTGAAGCCCTTGGCGAAGCCGACCGACCGAACCAGGATCCCCCAGCAGAGGCCGATGCTGCGTTCGATCCGGTATCCGGGCGGAGGATCGAAAGTCGTACACGTGAACAACTGCGGGCCCTGCGCCGCTGTCGTGTTCGGTCCGGACTGGGCCGCTGTAGCGGCCTGATCTGCTTGATCTGCCATGTCTGCACCGTATGCCCTTCCCCAGGTGAAGACAACAGCCTTACGCGGCCCGTCGCAGTGATCTAGCCCCGATTGGGATCGGCGAGGAACTGTTCCAACCAGGGCCGTCGCCATTCGGCGATCCGGGTCGATATGCGTAAGCCGGTTCGCCAGATGAGCAGGCACCACGGGGTAATGACAATCGCGGCGATCAAGTAGTGGATCGGCTCTTGGCCAACATAGTTCAAGATGAATGCGGCGGGCCCCACCGCGAGCACTCCGGCAGGCCAGGTGAGGCCGAAGTAGGCGACCCCGATGGCCACCCCCCACCGAGGCCAGGTGTCGCGCCGCTGGAGGCGCTGACGCCAGGGCATCGGATGGAATGGCAACAGCGGCGCCATGATCGCGGCCAGGCCGAGATACGCGAAGGGAATGCAGAGGGCCGCGATCGAGATCGCTATCGAAATCAGGGGCTCGTGCTGGCTGGGCATCAAGGCCAGCGACAACAGCATGCTTCCAGGCGCCACGAGCAACCAGAGCACGATGTTCTCGACCGTCATGATCCTGCGCAGTTCGGCTGGCTCATCGAAGTGCTCCAGGATCTGCTCGGAGCGGCCACCGAAGAGGTTGGTCGCGGGAACATCCGATAGGGCCCAGGACGCGAGCGCAATCGGCAGGAAGACCAATGCGGTGTAGTTCAGAACGATGTCGGGGTTGATGAGGAACCACGCACCAAGGGCCAGACCGACGTTGATGACGACCACGCTCAGGACGTCAAAGGGGGGTGAGAAGACGATTCTCAGTTCGGCTCGAACTTGGGGCCACAGAGGTCCGTTGATGTTGTCGATCCAGGGCTTGTGGAGCCGCCGCCGGAGCGCAGCCGCACGCTGTGCCGCGATATGGGCGGAGTGGTGCGCCTGCGCGCTCTCCGACTCCGAGTCCGACTGGTCCACAGTCAATATTGTGCAGAACGGCGCAGATCGACGTGCGGTGGCTCACGGGCGTACCGACGCGACTGGGCATTGATACTGTCGGCGTTCCTCCGAGGTCGCTTGTCAACGTGCGTCTTCGCGTCGACGACTCATCGCCCCTCAGCTGGCTTGCGCCCCCGCATTGCGATGAGGTGCCTGGTTGGGAGATGCTGGCAACTCATCCAATGGTTCTGGTACCCCGGGGCAGCTGCAAACGATGAGGAGATCGCGATGAGCACTGTGGATGGCTACGCACCTGGCATCCCCTGCTGGGTAGACCTGATGGCTTCAGACGCATCCGCGGCGGCGGAGTTCTACTCGTCGCTGTTCGGCTGGAACTGCATCGCGGGGGGAGAGGCCGTGGGTGGCTACATCATGGCCGATATCGGGGGGTTGCCGGTGGCAGGCATTGGACAGAAGCCGGCGGACGCACCGTTCCCCTCGATGTGGACGACCTATGTCTCCACAGCCGACGTCGACGCGACACTGGCGGCCGTCGTGGCGGCCGGCGGTACACCGATGATGCCCGCCATGGATATCGTCGACGGTGACACGAAACATGGGCGGATGGCCGTCTTCGCCGACCCCACGGGTGCCGCTCTCGGGGTCTGGCAGGCGGGGGAGCATCGCGGCGCGCTACGTGTCAACGAGCCAGGGGCGCTGACCTGGAACGAGCTGATGACACGCGACCCGGAGGCGTCCAAGGCCTTCTTCGCCGACGTCTTCGGCTGGACCTACCAGCCGATGGATATGGGCGGTGCCGAGTACAACATCGTGCATGTCGACGGTGGAAGTGGCGACGGTGTCGGTGGCATCATGCCGATGCCCTCGGAGGTCCCTGACATGGTTCCGAACTACTGGGGCGTCTACTTCGCGGTTGACGACACCGACGCCACGGTCGAAGCCGCCGTGGCCGCTGGCGCCTCGTTGACCTACCCGCCGATGGACATCGGGCCCGGTCGCACGGCCGGGCTGGCGGACCCGCAAGGGGCGAACTTCGCAGTCCTGGGGCCGCTTCCGTAGTTGGAGTTCGCGGCCGGTCAGGTGCTTGACTCGGCCGAACGGTCGAAGCTGGAGAGCAGCACGGTCAGCACGGCCAAGGTGACGAATACGACAGCAGCCAATAACCCGACCGTTTCGAGTACGGTGCCGGCCTGCCGCATCGTCTGGTCTGCGGGGCTTGCGTCACCGAACAGCCGCTGGAACAGCAGTCCCACGCCGATCATGGCTGTGGCTGCCGCGGCGAGTGCCAGACAGCAGAGGAGGGCAGCGGCACGACGTTCCCGGTTGTCCAGGTACGTCAGAGCCCCGGCACTCGGGTTCGCGGTGTCATGCGGCATGGACATCAGTGTGCCACAGCCGTCACTTCTAGTTACAGCCAAGCTGCAAAACGGACAGAATTCTTGACCGAAGTATCTCTGCGTGATACTGCCCTCTGTGGCGATCAGCTACCTGAACTGCGCCCGCCGCCACTACTTCCCCCGCCCGACCTGCTCTTGCTGCCGCCGCCGCTGTTGCTGTTACTGCCGCCGCTCTTGGCTCGATTCCCAAAACCGTTCTTCGTGATGGCCGCGCCTTCGCGGGGGTACCCGTTGCCGATCTTTCCGCTGGTCGGCTTGGTCGTCGTGCCCCCGAGCCCCGCCACCGACTGCCCGATGGCCGGGATCCGAGTGGCTGAGCGCCCGAGGAAGTACCACAGGAACGGCGACGCCATGACGTTGCTGTTGTAGTTGGTGCCGCAACGGCCATCATCCACGCGCTGCTGGGTGGCTTTGTCGATGCAGACTGCTGCATAGTCATCGCCGCTGTCCGAACTGCCGAGGAATCCGCAGGACGTCAAAGAGGCCGCCATCAGGGCGATCCCGGTGGCCGCCACAACGGCGGACTTGCGGGTTCGATCGCCCTGCTTGAGGGGTTGGCTCTCGCGGTGGACATCCGCTGACGACTGCGGATCAGTGTCCAGTGTCATGTCTACCTCCATCGGCCGACTCCGCCCTCTCGTCGGGAGCTGCTCTGCAGCACCGGCGCCACCGGCGGCTCCGGCCGCCTATCCTGCCGAGACATAGGGGTCAGCGTAGCCTGTGGACGGCAATCACCGATCAGCCTTCGGCCTCGACCTCGGATTGGTGAGCCTCGGCCATGTGGAAGGGGAGCGATGTATCGACACTGGGCGCAGCCCAGGGAGGATTGGCGTCGAACGATCGAGCGTCAGGGCATGACCTTCCCAACCACGAAACTCGACGACGGTGGTGAGGTTCCCTATTGGAATGAAGCGGCCATGTACGAGTTCTCGACGGCCGAGATCGACCACCTGGAGTCGGCCACCGCCGACCTGCACACGATGTCGGTGGAGGCGACGAAGTTCCTGCTGACCGGCGCCATGGGCGATCTCGGACTGCCCTCGGGGACCCTCGAGATGGCCCAGCACTCGCTGGATTCCAAGGCTCCGAGTCTGTACGGACGTTTCGACCTCGCCTACGACGGCGACTTCCCGGCCAAACTGCTGGAGTACAACGCTGACACTCCGGTGACCTTGATCGAGACGGCCGTCATTCAATGGCATTGGCTCAACGACAAATTCCCCAACACTGACCAGTGGAACAGCGTGCACGAGGACCTGGTCAAACAGTGGCGCAGAATCTGGCCCCACCTGCGCTCGCGCGTCGTGCACTTCGCGGATATGGGTGAAGACGCTCCGAACGAGGACATCATGACCGCCGGCTACCTGATGGACACCGCCGTGCAGGCCGGATTGACCACCAAGCACGTCGCCCTGCCCGACATCGGTTACGACCGCAACCACCAGGAGTTCGTCGACGAGGATTACGAGCGCATCGACGTCATCTACAAGCTCTACCCATGGTCGGACATGCTGTGGGAGCCGTTCGGCGAGATCGTCATCGAAGATCCGGACCTCTGCCAGTGGATCGAGCCCCCGTGGAAGGTCGTGATGGCGTCCAAGGCCCTGTTGCCGGCGTTGTGGCACCTCTACCCCGATCATGAGAACTTGCTGCCCGCCTACTTCAACTCCGCGGAGGGACTCACCGATTGGGTTGCCAAGCCGCTTCATGGTCGGGAGGGAGAGGGCATCGTCATCCGGGCACCTGGGGTTCGAGTCGGCCCGGCCGATCGTCTCGACGAGGATGACTACGTCTACCAGCAGTGGTGTCCGCTGCCGGACTTCGACGGTAACCATCCAGTGATCGGCTCCTGGGTCATCGGAGGGAGACCGGCCGGGATCGGAATCCGGGAGTCCGACGGGTGGATCACGGACTTCTACTCACGTTTCGTTCCGCACGTGATCGATGCCCCCCGACCCTCCGACCCGGAGCTCGATCCGCTCACCTGATCCCGGCGGGCGGTAGCAGACTCGCGTTCTCGATCTGCAGATGGCCGGACGCATGCGGGACAATATGTGGTGTGGAACGGCCGGAGTTCACGCCCGACGAAGGCCGGGTCTTGTCCGGAGCCTTGGCAGCCACTGCGGCCGCTGGCGGTCGCCGACCAACCCCGATGCAGCAGCCGATCATCGACGGTCTGGCGGCGCTCATGTTGTCGACACCTGCTGGCGACATCCCAACGGGAGTGACCCCCGCCGATCTGGGCACTGCCCTCGCCGACCCGCTGCAGCGACAGTTCGCGGCCCAACTCGTCGTTCTGGTGGCACTCGTCGAACCCCGTCCGGACCCGGACTGCGTCGCAGCCGCAGATCGGTTCTGTCGGGCTCTGGGAAAGCGACCTGAGAACCTCGCGCTGCTGCACGAAGTGACCCAGCGGAAGATCCGACGCAGTCGTCATCACCTGTTCCGACGATTCCTGGTCGACTCGGTTCGCACCGGTTCACTCAAGGGAGACATCCTGCGGATCCATCAGATGGTCGAAGAAACCCACGACCACCCCGAGATCGCCGAGCCGTACCTTGCTCTTGCGGATCAACCGGAGGGAACCTTCGGCAACTACTTCTTCGAGTTCTACCGCAATCGAGGATTCAAGTTTCCCGGTGAGGCAGGCGGACTGCCGACGGCTTATGGATTCGAGGTTCACGATTCGGCGCACCTACTGTCCGGCTACAACACCGACCCGCGTGACGAGATCAACGTGCTGGCCTTCCAGGCGGCCGCCACGTCCAGATTCCCATGGCTGATCCTCGCCGTGAACCTGGTGACGTTCAACAGCGGCCTTGCTTACGGCCCGACCGCCCTGCTGCACTACCGTCCGCACACCGACAACCTGGACCCAGCCGAATTCGTACGCGCCCTGGACCGGGGATCCCGCGTCAATCGAGACCTGTCTGCCGATTTCGACATCCACGCCGCTTGGGACATCCCGATCGAGGAATTGCGCCAAGAACTCGGGATCGACTCGGCTCGTGACGTACGGATTCCCACCTAGTTAATGGACCGACCTGGGGCACCGGTGTACATGACCGGGCTCAGGCATTCAGTCGGCGCTGCCTACCGCCGAAAGGGGCGCCTCCTCGTCGTGCGCGTGCGCAGCATGGTGATCCACTGAAAGTGCCTGTGCCACCTGCTCATGGACCCAAGCTTCGCCGTGGGCCGCGGCCAACCTGCCGATCAAGTGACGGAACCTATGTGCCTGGTCGTCGTCCGTGTAGGGCACAAGCCACAAGCCGTCGACTCCCGAAGAACCAGCATTTCCGCACATCGAGGCTCAACTCCCTATGGTCAGTCGTGTCAGCCCGAACCGGCGACGTCGAACTACCCGTCAGGATAGGGCCCATTCCGCTGGGGCGGAAGTCCAGGAGTCCAGTGACTCGGCTGCCTGCGTCGGACACTGAGCTACATGCGAAGTGGGCCCCGCGGGGATCGAACCCGCAACCTACGGATTAAAAGTCCGCAGCTCTGCCAATTGAGCTAGAGGCCCGGGGGTTCCACCCTTTGGTCCACTGGACTCTTGGAGGAACCCTTGACGGAAGTATGTCGCACAACCGTGGGGTCAACTGACTTGGCTCGACGTTCCGGTGAATGCGGTAAGTGATGTGGCGGGAATCTTGACTGATGTCCATCGGCGCCTAGAGTGAACTCGGCCAGGGCGGTGCTTGCCGCTCCGCGCCAGCGACTTCGCTGGTGTGAGTCGGTCGCAGTAACCGCAGGAGGGTCGATGGCAAGCCGAGACGAGATCCGCGACGATCAGCGACAGACGTGGGACGGGCTTGCAGCTGGCTGGGACAAGTGGAACCCGGTCATCATGGATCAGCTGGGCCCGGTGGGTGCGGCGATGATCGCCGCACTCGACATCGCCGAAGACCAGCACCATCTCGACATCGCCTCGGGAACCGGTGAACCCGGTTTGAGCATTGCCAAAGTCGCGCCACGGGGACACGTTGTCCTCACGGACCTCGCGCCTCAGATGCTCGATATCGCGGCCCGGCAAGCCCAGCAACAGGGCATCGCCAACGTCGACACCAGGGTGTGCAGCGCCGATGACCTGCCATTCCCTGATGCATCCTTCGACAGCGTCTCCGTGCGCTTCGGATACATGTTCCTGCCCGACCCGGCTGGCGCGACCGCCGAGTTCGCTCGCGTGCTGCGGCCGGGCGGACGTCTCTGCGCGTCCGTGTGGGCCAACATCGATGAGAACCCGTGGGTCAACATCGCCTTGGCAGCCATCGCGACTGAGGTGGAACTGCCCCAGGCTGACCCGGACCGGCCCAACATGTTCCGGTGCGCCGCCCCCGGTTACGTGAGTGCACTCTACGAGCGGGCGGGGCTTGGCGACATTGCCGAATGGGAGGTAGGAGTCCACCTTGTGATGCAATCGCCCGCAAGGTACTGGGAGATGGTCAGCGAGCACGTCTCACCGGCCGTCGCCGCGCTCGCGCAGGTCGACGAATCAGCTCGGGAACGGATCGCGAGGGCCGTGATCGCCGAGGCTAGCGAGTACGAAGTCGACGGCCAGGTGAGGATCCCTGGCACCGCCAGGTGCATCGTCGGCACCAAGTAGGGCCGTCACCATCTGCATTGCGCTCATCGGGCTCGGGGTGTATCGAGATGACCGGTCGCTATCATCAGGCGCATGGTGCAGGTCGAGAAAGGTGTGCTGCGCTTCGTGCGTGCGGGCATCCTCGGCTTGTGCGTCGGTCTGGTAAGTGTTCTCGGACATCTGCTCGGCCACGGTGACCTGCCGCTGGTCGCGATCGCCCAAGTGCTCGGACTCGCCCTTGCGGCCGGCGGGGCTCTCACCGGCCGGCAGTTGCGGTGGCAGCTGCTCCTCCCGTTTGTCGCGGCTTTCGAGCTGTCGGCGCACTGGTTGCTCGGCAGGATGGCGCCTGCGCATGCTGGGTCGCCTGTGGCTGGCCATGTCGCCAGCCACCATGGGCTGGCTCTCCATCAGGTGGGCACGGAGAGACTGATCGATCCTGCTCAGCTCGACCTCGGCGGCGGCTTCTGGCCGCAGCTCGATGCGGCCGCGATAAGTGGTCACATCATCGCTGGGATGGTCATCGTGCTGCTGGTGTCGCGTGCAGACGCGGCCATCTTCATCCTTGCGACTGCCCTGGTCGGCGTCGGCCAGGTGCTGCTGGGGCGCCCCTACTGGACGAAGCCGACCCCGGTCTCGCACGCGCCACGCGTCATGCCGCTCGAACTTCCGACCCGCGGCGCCCAACGGCTGTCAGCGCTGCCAGTGTGGCTCACGCGCGGACCGCCCGCTGGCGTAGTCACCGCCTGAACCACCGCGACCCGTTTGAGGTCGGGGTCCGAGTACCGCACGGCTTCTGGTCGTGCTGGGCCCTCTTGAGGGCAGGTACCGAGTACCCACTGCTGTGTCCCCGAACCGCTGGGAGACACCTGATCATCGGCTCACGCATCTTGCGTCGGACCGGTGTGCGGCCATCACGACCGCCTCGCTGTGATCGTCGGCCGTCCCGCCACATCCAGAAGTGCCCAGAACACCCGATCTTGGAGAAACCATGGGGAAGACCCCTCTCGTATTGACCATTGGAATTGGAATCACAGCGGCCGCGGTGGCCGGATGTTCCGGAAGCTCATCGTCGAGTTCCTCCACATCTGCCTCCGCCTCGGCGAGCCCCTCTGTCCAGCAATCGTCCGCAAGCGCCAGCTCGTCGTCTGCCGCCTGCCCACTGACCGTGTCCGATGCCTGGGTCAAGGCCGCAGACACCGGCATGACGGCAGCGTTCGGCACGGTCGCGAACTCCGGCTCGGAAGAGGCGACTATCACTGCGGCCTCAACGCCTGCCGCCGGGATGACGCAGCTTCACGAGACGGTTGACGTCAACGGCACCATGGAAATGAAGCAAGTGGAGCATTTTCATGTGCCTGCCAACGGCTCCTTCACCTTGGCACCCGGCGGCAATCACATCATGCTGATGAACATCCCGGCGCCCATCAAACCGGGCCAGGATGTGACGATCACGCTGACCTGTGAGGGCGGCGGTACGGCCCAGTTCACGGCCCAAGCCCGTACCTACAACGGTGGCAATGAGTCGTACCAGCCGTCCGGCTCGCCGACGGCCATGACCATGGCTCCGAGCGCGAGTTAGTGGGAGCCCACAATGGCTGAGAATGGTGGGGTTTCCCGCCGTCGACTGATCCTGGGCGGCGCGACCTCGGTCGCTGCCATCGTCGCCTCCGGAAGGGCCAGCGCGGCCCCTCCGGAGGCGACGGCCCGGACAGCCACCGGCGAGTCTTCCTTCGGGCTTGCCGGCGCGGCGACGGTGCCATGCTCCGGTGACCATCAGGCGGGAATCGCGACCCCGCTGCAGTCCTTCGCCACCTTCGCTGCATTCGCCTTGCGCCCCGGCGTCGACCGGGCGGGACTCACCAGGCTGATGAAGCTCTGGACTGACGACATCAGTCGCCTGACCGACGGGAGACCCTCGCTCGGAGATCCGGTCCCTGAACTCGCGGGGGTACCGGCCCGCCTGACGGTCACCGTGGGCTTCGGGCCCGGCGTCTTCGCCGCAGCGGGACTCGAGTCCAAGCGACCGAAGTGGCTGAAGCCGCTACCCGCGTTCAAGGTGGATGCGCTCGAATCTGAGTGGACCGGGGGAGACCTGCTGCTGCAACTGTGCGCAGACGACCAGGTGACGATTTCCCATGCCCTTCAGGTGCTCACCACGACAGCTGGCTCGTTCGCCGCCATGTCCTGGCAACAGAAGGGTTTTCAGCGTGCTACCGGGATGACTCCCGAGGGCTCGGTCCACCGCAACTTGATGGGATTCATCGACGGCATCGTCAACCCACGACCTGGGACGCCCGACTTCGACTCGGTGGTCTGGCAGGGGGCGAGCCCGACCTGGCTCGTCGGAGGAACGGCGGTGGTTCTGCGTCGCTTCCGGTTCGACCTTGACAGGTGGACCTCCCTGAGCACTCGACAGCGAGAAGAAGTGTTCGGTCGACGGGTGTCGGATGGGTCACCCTTGAGCGGCACCTCCATGGCTGACACTTCGGATCTGAACGCCAGGGACGCCAATGGCCTCAGCGCCATCCCGACGTTCGCGCACATTCGGCTGGCAGCGCCGGCGAAACCAGGCGAGCGGATCCTCCGGCGCCCGTACAACTTCGACGATGGTTTTGTCGGAGGCGTTCGCGACTCCGGATTGATCTTCGCGGGCTACTGCGCAGATCCGGAGCGCCAGTTCGTCCCGATCCAGCAACGGCTGGCAGAGCACGATCTGCTCAACACCTGGATCCGGGCAGTGGGGTCAGCCGTGTTCGCCATCCCACCTGGGTTCCAGCCCGGCACGTACCTAGGGCAACAACTCCTCGGCTGAAGGTGCCGAGGCCCGAAGATCAAGGGGCAGCGCTGGTCACCAGCGGTTGCTGGCTTCCTCCGCCCACCCGAGCAAGCCGTCGAGTGAGTACTCCACACCATCGGAGTCCACGGCCCTGCCGCTCCAGGTCCCGAAGGCCTGCCGCACCGAGGACGCCACCAGGGCGGCGTTCGTGTCGGCGGCGCGTACGCGGAAAGGGGTCAGGGTCGCCTCGACCTGTTCTCCTTGAACCTGCCACGGCGAAGACGGATCCGAAAGGTCGTATCGCCACCGAAGCTCATCTGGCCAGTAGCTCAGACGGCCGTCGACCACCAGCGCGTTCTCCGTCGAGCCGGTGCCGTCGGTCCATTTGCCCCCTACCTGCAGTCCAAGACGCTTACCGCCGGAGAGGCCCGAGCCCGCGCCCCAATTCCACTTCTTGGAGTAGGGCCAGCGACCACGGCCGCGGTCCAGTACGGCGAAGGATTCCCCAGGGGTGACGGTGATCGTCCTGCCATCGATGGTGACGGTTCCGCTGAGCGGGCGGGCGACGTCTTTGACCGTGTATTGGAAGCGGGTGGTGCCCCACGGGACCACGACGGCGAGCGAGTCCTGACCGCCGGCGGCGAGGAGTTCGACGTCGACGCGCGCCGAGTGCGCCGTGAGTTTGGTGCCACCAGGGATGTCGGCGAAGCTCAGCGACAGCTGGGGAGTTGTGGCCGTTGCGTGGATGGGGCCGGGACCAGAGGGCAGCATCACAGAGGACCAGGGCGGTGCGAGGACGTCCTTGACCACCTCTTGATCGTGCGCTCGGTCCAGCACGTACAACTGGTGGACCTTCAGGTAGTCCAGGTCCGAGATGGTCATGCCGACGACGAGTTCGGGGGTCACCGCCCCCCAATACTCCCAACGCTTGTTTCGACCCCATCCGCTGAGATTGGTGCGGTGCAGCGGGCTGCGGCTGTAGCCGATCGCAGCTGGGTTGATGCGTCCGTTCGGCAGGCAGAGGTCCACCTGTTCCGTCAACTCGGGCAGGCTCACGCCGGAGTCCAGGTCGTCGGTCGGCTCAACTGGATCGCTCGCGACGTCCTGCGGCGATGAATCGGCGCCCCGAGACATCACGGGGAACGATCTGGATGAAACGGTGCTTGGGCGAGGTGTTCCAGGGGTACAGGGGCAGGGTTTCGGCGACGACCTCCATCGCGTCGTGGCCGATCAGTCGCGCCTGCCCGTGAAGCACCACGCTCCAGGCTTCGTTGGTGCCCTCGTCGTAGCCGTCGATCTCGAACGCGACGGCCTGGTTGATCGCGATGGAGACCAACTTGGAACCCTCCGCCGAGCGCAGGAAGATGGTGCGCTCGGTGGTGACGTAGTTGATCGGGAAGATGTCAGGACGACCTGCCACCGACACCGCGAGGCGTCCCAGATCACCGGCCTCAAGGCGTTCCCAGCAGTCGTCGACTCCGAGGATCTCGATGGCACTGACGTTGTCGGTCTCCATGACTTGATTCTGGCAGTACCGTCCCCGGTTGCCTACCCATCGCCCCCACTTTTCCGCAGCCGCTGGCATGCTCTCGGTCATGGGTCTCTACGAAGATGCCGTCCTGCCTCGTGCTATCGATCTGGTCTGCGGTGCCCGATCCTTCGATTCCCTGCGTGCTCGGGCTCTGGCCCCTGCCCGAGGTGAGGTAGTGGAAATCGGCTTCGGCTCAGGCACAAACCTGCCCCACTACCCCAACGCCGTGACCGCGGTTGCCGCCGTCGAGCCGGTGGGTCGGGCACGCGAGTTGGCCCGTTCGCGGCTGGCGTCGTCGTCGATCCCGGTCACGTTCGTCGGGCTCGAGGGGGACCGCATCGACGCCGTCGACGACTCGTGCGACACGGCTGTTTCGACGTTCACCTTGTGTACGGTGCCAGACCCGGCCGCAACGCTGGCCGAACTGCGCAGGATCCTTAGGCCCGGTGGCACGCTGCTCGTGGTGGAGCACGGGATCGCTCCGGGTGCGGCGATGGCCCGTACCCAGCGGGCGATCGAACCGCTGCAGCGCCGGCTGGCGGGCGGCTGTCACCTCACCCGCGATCCGCTGCAGATGCTCCGGTCCGCCGGTTTCGAGGTGATCCAGAGCAAGGTCGGCTATTTGGGGGCACGCACACCTTGGGGCTACCTCACCGCCGCCACAGCGGTCTCCCCGCCGCGCTAGCTGCGAGCTGTGTCCGCAGAGGCGGGGTCGTCGGCGCCACCGTCCGCCTCCGGCTCGGCTTCGATTCCTTCCTTGACGCTGTCCTTCGGGAGTCCGAACGACACCAGTAGTCCGAAGAAGATGAACAGCGCGGCCGTGAAGGCGGTGTCACGGGCGGCTGAGGTATAGCCCTCCTTGGCCGCCTGAACCTCCGGCGCCAGCTGCGGAATCTTCTCCATCGCCACGATGTACTGCCCGGCGGAACCCTTCACCGTGTCGACGATCTTGGCCTGTTGATCGGCGGGCAGGTTCGAGACCCCTTTCAGGTCGGTGGTCATGAACCCCCCCAATCCGGTGAAGAGGACGGCTCCGAGGATGGCACTGCCGAGTGCGGCGCCCAACTGCCGGAATGTCGACGTCATGGCCGACGCACGTCCGGACGCCTCCGGCGGCACGTCCTCCAACACGACGTTCGTCAGCTGGGCGGACGCCAGGCCCAGACCCAGGCCATAGATCACCAGCGGAGCGCACAACCACCACGGGCTGCGGTCCTGCGAGAACATGAAACCTATGCCGACAACTCCCACGATCTCCAGTCCCATGCCGACCCTGACCACCATGGTCGAGCCGATGGCGGCCGAGAGGTGGCGGGCCAGGCCGCCGGAGATCAGGGCCCCCAGGGCGAGGCTGGCGAGGATCACGCCGGTGGCCATGGGGTCCTTCCCCGCCACGCTCTGCAGCCACAGGGGCAAGACGAAGAGAATGCCGAACTCGCCCAGGCTCACGACCATCGCCACCACGTTGCCGAAGCCGTAGCGACGGATCTTGAACAGCGACAGGTCGATCATTGTGGTGGCGCCGCGGGCCGACTGTCGGCGCGACCACAGGTAGAGCAGCAACAGCAGCACCGCGCCGACGAAGATCGCCACCGGAACCACCGAGAGTCCGGGGGGGCGCAGGTGGATGGGACCAGCCTGGAAGTCGGCGATGGCATGCCACCAGCCGTACTGCTGGGCCTCGATCAGGCCGAACACAATCAGGCCGAGGCCGATGGCGGACAGCGCGAAGCCCACCGGGTCAAGCCCGTCGACCCCCTGCATCTTCGATTCCGGAACGTAGGTGAGCACCAGCAGCGCGGAGATGATCGCCACCGGGACATTCACGTAGAAGGCCCACCGCCAGGAGAAGTCCTGTGTGAGCCAGCCCCCGAGCAAGGGTCCGAGAGCGGCAGCCCCGCCGAAGACGGCGCCCCAGAGGCCGAAGGCGACGGCGCGCTGCTTACCGACGAACATCACGTTGATGATCGCGATACTGCTGGGCAGCATCATCGAGGCGCCGACCGCTTGCACGGCCCGGGCGCTGATCAACCACTCCGATCCCTGCGAGGCGCCGGCCGCGAACGAGCCCAGCAGGAACACCAGGGCACCGATGAGGAAGAGTCGTCGACGGCCGTACTTGTCCGCTATCAGCCCCACCGGGATGAGCAGTGCGGCGAATAGCAGCGAGTAGATGGAGTTGACCCACAGTACGTCGGTGGACGACAAGTCCAGGTCCCGCACCATGTCCGGCAACAGGACGTTCACGAGGCTGCCGTCGATGACGATCATCGACAGTCCGAGCAGCAGGGCTATCAATGCCCACCAGGGGCGCTTGGACGTTGCCGGTGTCGAGCGGGTTGGTTCAGCGACGGCGGTGCTCATGGCCGAAGCCTAGGCCCGTTCGCCACACCTGCGCGCGCCCTTGACGGATCGGTCCATCCGCCGCGCATGACGGACGGGCGCACGGCACGATGAAAGCAGCACTGGATGAGGTATACGTGTAGTCCGACTTCCATTACTTCGAGGAGCTCGCAATGGATGGCAACGACCAGGAGGAGTTCGATGGGGATGTCATTCTTGATATCTCCGATCTGATCGCCAGCCTGCAGGACCTCGACGATGAGGAACTCAAACTTCGAGGCATGTCGGTCGAGGGCACCCTGGACGAGGTGGACGATCCGGTACTCATCGGTCCGGACGGCACGCCGGTCGACACCTGGCTGGAGGGCTATCCCTATGACGAACGGATCACCCGGCGGGAGTACGAGCTCACCAAGCGCCTCCTACAGATCGAGTTGCTCAAGGTGCAGAGCTGGGTCAAGGAGACCGGCCAGCGCATCGTGATGGTGTTCGAAGGGCGTGACGCAGCGGGCAAGGGTGGCACCATCAAACGGTTCATGGAGCACCTCAATCCCCGCGGCGCCACGGTGGTCGCCCTGACCAAACCCACCGACGAGGAGAAGGGGCAGTGGTACTTCCAGCGCTACATCAAGCACTTGCCCACCACCGGAGAGATCGTGCTCTTCGACCGATCCTGGTACAACCGGGCCGGCGTCGAGCGCGTGATGGGCTTCTGCACCGATGAGGAGTATGAGGAGTTCATGCGTCAGGCCCCGGAATTCGAGCGGATGCTGGTGCGCGACGGCATCATCCTGTTCAAGTTCTGGTTCTCGGTCTCACGCAAGGAGCAGTTGACCCGATTCACCATCCGTCGGATCGACCCCGTGCGGCAGTGGAAGCTGTCGCCGATGGACCTCGCGTCGCTGGACCGTTGGGACGACTACTCCCGGGCGAAGGCGGCCATGATCGAGAACACCGACACCGAATGGGCGCCGTGGACAGTGGTGCGCAGCAACGACAAGAAGCGCGGCCGGGTGGAGGCGATGCGGTGGGTGCTGGCCAACCTGGACTACCCCGGAAAGGACCCTGCTGTGGTGGGGACCCCCGACCCGTTCATCGTCGGGCCACCGGAAGTCGTGTACGAGACGGAGGAGCTATCGCCCCCGGAAGCGCCCGAACGCAACGAAGAGCACCCCGCCTGATGACAACTTTCAGTAACGTCTACCCATGATCGGTGGTGGCGTTGGACGCGCGTTGGCCAAGTCCGTCCTTGGTCTCACCACCAGGGTCACCCAACCCGCAGTCCGGGCGGGTGTCGTGGGCGCCGCTATCTCGGTAGCGGGTTCCTACGGTCGCGGGCTCCTGCCCCGCAGCGCGAAGGACCAGGCGATGGCCACGGGGGTCATCGCGGCCTGCCACTACTTCCTGACAGCGACCTCGGCGGCGGCCGCGGAATCGGTGGCGCTGTATGCCAGCGGCGACCACACGGTGCGTGATCGCAAGGCCCCGCCCGTCACACTGCTGGCGACCAACTTGGCGTTCGTGGTGGGCGGTACCGCAGTCGAGGTGGCGCTTCCGCCGGACCCGGATGAGCCGATGCAGCGCTCGCTGGCCCGCTTCGTCGGACACTTCGCCATGGTCGGCGGTTCTGCAGCGACCATGGTGACGGTCGTCGATGAGGTGCTCGGGGCCATCCCGGCGACCAGGTCCTGGCGCAATAGGTCGTTGCTGGTGGATGTGGCGTTGGGCAGCGGGCTCGCCGTCATGGGTGTCTGGGCGCGCCACCGACGCGCGCAACGCTTCGGACTGGTGGATCCGGATCGTCCGGCGGTGACTAAGGCGAATGCGGCCGACACCATCCGGGCCGCAGTAGTGGGACTCGGGGCCGGCGCCGGCCTGCTGGCAGTGGTGACCGCAGAGCAGATCGTGGCCCACCGCGTCACCCGGCTGCTGTTCGGGCATGTCGGCCCGGTGGAGATCGGCAGTCCGCTGGCAGGCCACGCCGTTGCGCTGACCCTGTTCGGTGGGTTGGGGATCGCGGGTTTCAGCGTGGTGAAGAGGCGGATCGAGCGGGGCGGGGACGTGGTGGAGGCCGCCTATCCGGACAACCCCACCAGCCCGTGGGTGACTGCCGGTCCGAGGTCCGTGGTGGACTTCGACACGATCGGCAAGGAGGGCAGACGCTTCGTGCTGATGGCCCTCACGCCAGCGGAGATCGAGGACGTGATGGGCGAGGAGGCCATCGAACCGGTGCGGGTCGTCGCCGGCTACGAATCCGCCAAGAGCACAGAGGAGCGCGCCGAACTCTGCCTACGGGAGATGCTGGCTGTTGGCGCCTACGAGCGTTCCCTGATCTGTGTCGCCTCTCCCACGGGGGTGGGGTACGTCTCGTATGTATTCGCGGAGTCGCTGGAGTACCTGACCCGCGGGGACTGCGCAATCGTGATGCCGCAGTATGCGCTGGTTCCGTCAGCTCTTGCCCTGGGGGACACCGGTGAGGGTGCCGAATTGCAGCGACTGGTGTTGGCGGGCATCAAGGAGCACATCGCGGGTATGCCGGCTGATCGACGGCCGACCGTGGTCCAGTTCGGCGAGAGCCTCGGCGCGCAGGTGGCGCTGGACATCGCCTTCCCCGACGGCTCGCACATGTTCGATCAGCTGGGGGTGGATGCCGGGCTGTACATGGGAGTTCCGTTCCGTACCGATTCCTGGAACACCTGGATCCATCACCGCGACGTCTACGACCCGGAGGGTCGGATGGTCGCGATCTCACAGCCCGAGGCGCTCAGTGAGATCGGGCCGGAGCGAGTGGCCGCCATGCGGCACCTGATGGTCGTCCACCATGACGATCCGGTGAACAAGTTCGGCTATCGCCAGGCGGTGCGACCGCCGTGGTGGATGGGTGCCCCGGAGACGCGGCCCCCCAAGGTGCCCCGGGAAGTGCTGTGGCGTCCGGTCACGACCTTCGTACTCACCCTGATCGACCTTAAGAACGGAATGCAATTCACCCCCGGTACCTTTCTCCGGCGTGGCCACGACTATCGGATCGACACTGCCCACGCCGTCCGGGTTGCGTACCGCGTCGAGTGCACCCCGGAGCAGGCGGTGGCCATCGAGATCGCGCTGCGGAAACGGGAGATGGACTGGGCACAGCGACGGCTCGTCGCCCGCAAGTTCGCGGCGGCTCGCGACAGCATCAACTCCACGTTGTCGAAGTGGGGCGTGCCCTCCAAGGTGTCGCTGCCGAACGTGAATCTCAAGGCGTTCGACTCGATGCCGAACCTGGACGAGCCGGTGGGACTCACCGTCGCCGATCAGGATCCCAATCCGGATTCCGTGCCCTCGGCCTGATCCGGTCGAGCGGCGGCCGCCCGGATGAGCCGGTCCAGGACCGCCGGACGCAGAACCCCGGCGGCTGGCGGGACCACGAAGATCTGGGTCACGCGCGCGTCGTCGGCGGCATGCAGTGCTGCATACAGCACGCGGGCGAACTCGGTGTCGTCCTCAGGTGATCCCAGGCGCAGATAGCCAGCGGGCGTGTCGATCTCGGCCGGTGCCAGCAGGCCCAGCTGCTGACGGCCTCGGGGCGTGGGGAGTTCCGCGCTATCCGTGACGAGGGTGACGGCAGCGCGAGGGGCATAGTGCGATGACTGGGATCCCGGAACGAGTGGAGTAGCGGTGTTGGGGGGAACCGGGGTGGGGGCGATAACCACAGCACCGGGTCGGAGCACCCGCAGTGCGGAGTGGCGGGCGTCGACGATGGTGGATTCGACGCCGACCCGGCATTCGCCGCCGTCGAGCACCCCATCCCCTGGCCCCAGGTAGCGGCCTATGCCGTTGATCACGTGCGACGCGGTGGTAGGACTCACCGTGCCGAAGACGTTGGCGCTAGGGGCCACCAGCGCGACGGGGTGACCTGCACGGCGGCGTAGTTCGGCCAGGAGCGCCGAGGTAACAGGGTGGTCCGGCACCCGTACGGCCACGGTGTCCTGGCCCGCGGTGATCAGATCGGAGACGGTCCGAGCGCGGTTCAGCACCAAGGTCAACGGACCGGGCCAGTAGCGGTCGGCGAGGTCGAGGGCGGCGGCGGGCACATCAGGCGCCCAATCAGGAAGCTGTTCGGGTCCTTCGATGTGGACGATCAGGGGATTGGTCGCCGGTCGTTCTTTCAGGCGAAAGATGCGGGATACCGCGTCGTCATCGGTGGCGACGGCGGCCAGGCCGTAGACGGTCTCGGTCGGAATCGCGACCACGCCACCGGCAAGCAGCCTGGTTGCGGCTCCCTGGACATCGACAAGTAGGTGTGACGGTAGCGAATCGTCCGCGCCCGACATCAGTAGACGACTACCGGCGTTCCTTCGGGGAGGTTGTAGAACATCCACCGGGTCGCCGCCCAATCGCGCGTGTTGATGCACCCCCGGGAGGCGCCGTAGTAGCCGTCCTCCTTGAAGTAGAAGGAGAAGTGGATGGCTTGACCGCCGGAGAAGTACATCGACCAGTACATCGGAACGTTGAATAGCGTCGAGTAGTCGTTCGCGACCTTGCGCTGAATCCGGAAGAAGCCGTTGTTCGTCTCCATCCCGGGGGCGCCGAATCGTGCGTCGATGGCCAACAGTTCGCGACCGTTGGACATCAGGCGTAGCTCCTTCTGCAACTTGTCGACACAGACGAACGTGCCGGCCTGGCGGCAGATCGCCGGGGTGAGGACGTGGCCGTTGGTGATGTACAGCAACTGATGGATGGTCGTCTGGTCGACGACGCCGGTCTCATCGAGCAGGAACTTCTCCTGCAGGTGAGTCACGGCGCGGGACGTCTGGGTGTCATACCTGTTGGTGATGACCAGTCCCCTGCCGACGCCGGCATAGGCCAGTCGGAGTTGAAGCCAGCGCACGGTGGGCCCCACGTCGCCGAAAGTGAGCACCTGGCGTCCGGTCATGATGTCCTGCAAGGTGTCGTAGCGGGGTGGCTTGGGCTTGGGCTTGGGCTTCACGACTACCACCCGAGGTGCCGGGGTAGGTGTCGGGGCTGCCGAGGCCGCCGGTATCGCCATGCCAAGTGAGGCCACGGCCAGCAGGCCTATCGTGACCGAGCGCCATCCCACTCTGATCATGGCTAATCTTCCCTTCCGCGCGGAACTCCACGATACCTCTCGAAAAGTGGTCACCGTGGGCCGAGGCCGACCGAGCAAGTACCCTGACGTGCGATGGAGCCTTCCCCCACCGCCGCGCCGTTACCCCGGCCTGTCGTCGTCGCCGTCGATCCGGACGCGCTAAGGGTGTCTCGGATTTTGGCCAAACTCACCGGCGGTCGGCCGGTCTGGGGCGATACCACCGACATGTTCCGCCCCGGCACCGGGTCCGCCGAGACCTGGCCTGTGGTGTACGTGGCGTCCGGAGACCGCCCCGTGGGGCTCGACGTGGTCAGGTCGGGGCAGGCATCCGCTGACTCGGCGGGGCGCCGAATCCGGGCGTCGTTGGTGATCCTGTTGCCATCGACTGCGGACGTGCGTGAGGAGGTCGACAAGGCCCTGGATGAGGACGGTCGGCCGTTGGTGGACGCCGTCATCTTCGTTCCGACGCGGTCCGACGAAGCTGCCGCCACGGCAATCGAGGCTTGGCTACGGCTACGCCACGATGCTCCGTCGACCGCCTTCGGCGACTTGCGGGATTCGTCGGGGCGTAGTTGTCGCTATGCGACGGTGAACGCTGTCGCCGTGGCCGCCCCACCGGAGCCCCGCGCGGCGGCCGCTGGGGTCGGTGGTTCCCGACGTGTGGAGGTCGCGGTCGCCGCGTCCATCGAGGCCTTGACCACCGAGGTCGACGAGGCCGGCGGTGGGCTCGAGCCGCTTCCCGCCGCGGAGCTCGGCCAGTTTGCCGAGCGGGCCCTGGACCGGCTGGTCGCCGATCTCGAACCGGCGGACGCGGCAACCCTCCAAGCTGCCGCGGATCAGCTGGGGGCATCGTCAGAGGCGGTCGTGGAGGAGCCGGCGCTGACCGAGGCGCGCCTGGCACTCGCACGTGACGAGTCGGCGCTGGACGCGGAAAATGCCCGGACCGGGATCGCGGCGAAGTTTGGCCGTCGCAAGAGACTGGAGCCGCTCACCGCTGCGGTGTCAGCATCACGGGAGGCGGTGGCAACCGCGGTGGCCTCGACCGACCGAGCGCAGGCTCTGTCCTTCCTGCGACGCATCGGGGTGGCGCAGCTTTCCGCGGCGGCACAGGATGCTGCGGAGTCTGACCGCGAGGCCGCAGCTTCGGCCCTGGCCACTGCCCGCGAAGCGTGGCTTGAGCGGACCATTGCTCAGGCGGCCGGACTGGACGTGCCGTTCACGATTGACGCCGAAAACATCGGTCGTGCCTGGAGCGGAGCGACGCCGGAAGTTCGGCGCTACCTCCTGCTACCGGTGAAATCCCGCATCGACATGGACCGCCTGCCCCCCGGTGCTATCACTCCCGGCGGGTCCGGTGGGGTGGCGGTGGTAGCCGTCGAGGATCTGCAGCGACCTCTTGCGGTGGCGTTGTTGCTCGGCTTCTCTGTCGCGGCGGTCGTCGAGCGCTAGCGCGCCTCGGGCGGAATGACGCCCATCCGTCCAGCCTGGAAGTCTTCGACTGCCTGGATGACTTCTTCGCGGGTGTTCATCACGAACGGGCCGTAGTGGAAGATCGGCTGGTTGATCGGGCGACCGCCGAGCAGCAACACGTCCAGGTCGGGAGCGCGTTGGTCCTGCCGGGCGGCTGCCGCAATCGTGAGGTGGTCGCCGGCGCCGAGTACGGCCATCTGGCCCTCAGCGATCGGAGCGTCGTCGGCCCCCACGGTGCCGGTGCCCGAGAGTGCGTAGACCAGGGCGTTGAAGTCCGTGGGCCACGGCACCTCGATCCGTGCCCCGGCCGAGATGGTCGCATGGGCGTAGATGATCGGCGAGTAGGTGTCGCCCGGACCCCGATGCCCTTCCAGTTCTCCAGCTATCACCCGGATCAGGGCGCCGCCGTCGGCAGAGGACAGCAGAGACACCTCCGATGAGGCCAAGTCCTGGTACCGGGGCGGGGCCATCTTCAGGTCGCGCGGCAGATTGACCCACAACTGAACACCGTGGAACAACCCGCCACTCATGACCAGCGATTCCGGGGGCGTCTCGATGTGCAAGAGCCCGGAACCGGCTGTCATCCACTGGGTGTCGCCATTCGTTATCAGTCCGCCGCCGCCTGTGGAATCCCGATGCTCAAAGGCGCCGTCCATGATGTAGGTCACCGTCTCGAACCCACGGTGAGGGTGCCACGGTGTGCCCTTGGGCTCCCCGGGGGCGTACTCGACGGCCCCCATCTGGTCGAGCAGCAGGAACGGGTCGGTCTCCGACAGGGCGACTTTGCCCGGGAACGGCCGCCGCACCGGGAAGCCCTCGCCTTCGAAAGTCGACAAGGCTGTGACCACTTTGGTGGTTGGCCGGGCGACGGAGCCTGGGGCGGGTGCTGCCACGCGTGGCAGCACCAGGATGTTGTCGACGGTGACGGCGGGCACGGCACGCTCCTCTATTGAGATGTGGCGGCAGGTCCACAATTGGTTGCATGTTCAACTACATTCTAGCGGTGACTCCAGTGCAGCGCCAGTGCTCAGGCTCGGTACTCGAACATTCCCATGGCAGCGGCCACTCCCAGCACCGAACGCGGCTCGTATGCGACGGTCCACAGCCCGCCGTGGTTGGCAGCCGCTGAGAACAGATCCATCGGATTGGCCAGGTCGACATCCGGGTTGGCCGCCGCGCGGGGGTTGCGCAGATCGTGCACCAGCATCGCGGCCATCAGGGAGTTCGCCGTACTCGGCTCGAAGACGTGGATCCCGAACCGGTAGGCGCCCGCGTAGGCAGCTGCCAGTGCCTTGTTCTTGACCACGGACTTCGTTCGCGTCGCGGGTGCCACATTGAGCGACACCGGGGTGCCCTGGGTCCGCGCCACAACGGCCCGCCAGCGCTGCAACCGCTTGGCCAAGGCGTAGTTCGGCCCCTGCTGAGGCACAAGGCAGTCGGCGACACCCAGCGGACGGTGATCGACGGTGGTGATGGTGTCCTGGTAGTTCGGCTTGAACTGTCCTGCCAGGTGGAGGGGACCCTGGATGAGTTTGGTCCGTCTGTGCTCCCACTTATGCCGGGAGAGCTCAACGTCGCGCCACGGCACCGCGAACGCATCGGTGGGCGTTGCAAGATAGGCCAGCATCAGATCCTTGTCCGAGAGCCCGACAGCCAGTGCGTCCGCCGCCAGCGACACCCGAACATGCAGGCCACTATCGGCGTAGAGGTAATTGCCCAGGATCATCTGACCGTCGATGCCTCGAAGCCACTCAAGCACCTCGGGGGTCTCTCGGATCAGATCCGCTCCCGCCACCTGGGCGACTTCCTGATCTGACATCGCCACCGGCGAATCGATCGGCACCGGGACCTCGAGTGAGCCGCCGAACCGCCGGGTCTGGGCGATCAGACGCCGCCATACCTCGGGTCGTCGCAGGTCAACCCCGACAATGCGTCCCCCCCACCGGAGCAGCGAGTAGAAGGGACCCATCTCCGAGCCGGCCCCCAGCACGATCACGGTGACATCCGAGGTGTCGAGCCAGTCAGGGTTACGAGACACCATGCTGACGGCCTCGGCGAAACCGGGTTCGACAACGCCGTCCGCCACCCAATCATCCAATTGCTTGAGCAGAGCATCGCCGCTGAGGCGGTCGTTGCCGTATGGCACCACGAGGTCGCGCTGGGGTTGACCGTCGCCCTTGATCAGCACCCCACGGGTGCTGGGCTGCGCTGCCGGAGCCAGTTCAGCAACGGGTACGGACGAACCGTCCCTGACGAACTGCATGGTGTTCCACAGGTAGTCCAGCCCGGCGGTGCTGACCGCGATGGCGTTCTCCGGTGATATCGCCGACACCTCGGTCAATTGCCGGAATGGGGCTAGGTAGCCCTTTCGCCAATTGGGCACTGCCCCGATCCGCGCCGCCAATCTCTGGTCGACGGCGCCGGCCGCTGCGGCACAGGCGCCACGGCCCACCCTGGTCGTACTGACCTCTCCGTCCACCCGCGGGAAGTCGATGCCCGCATCAGGGTCGGGCGTAGGCTCCCCGGCCACGGCTAGATCCCGAGGAGTTTGGCCTTGGCCGCGTCGAACTCGGCCTCCGAGATCACGCCGGCGGTCTTGAGCTGCGCGAGTTCCTTGATCTGCGAGGCGAGGTCATCTTCGCCACCTGCGGGCGCCGGAGCCGCCTGTTGTGGGGCAGCCACCTGCTGCTGGGGTTCCGGCTGCGCCACCTGCTGGGGCTGCTGGGCTGCCGCCTGCTGTTGGGCGGCCGCTTGCTTCTTGGCTGAGTGATTGTTGACGGCGTTCACCGTGGCCGAGGCGGTGCCGGCCACAACAGCCGTTCGGGCCATAGTTCCGAGCAGTCCTGGGCGTCCAACGCGTCGTCTCATGGTGTCTCCTTGGTGTCGGTTCGTGCGATCGGGTGGAAGGGGCTGGTGAGTGCTGTGTCTCAGGCTTTGGCGGCGGCGAGAGCCGCGCTCACGACATCGGCCGGGATGCGCTCGTTGAGGAGCACCTCGCCATGGGACTCGCGGACGGCTGTTACCAGCCGGGCCGCCCACGCGTGCTCGAACACGATGGCGATCGCCGACGAGCCGACCTCCAAACTCTCGGCGATGGCGAGCACGTCTTCCTCGCTGAGCAGGTCCACCAGAGCGGCCGCCTCGGTCCCGAAGTCACCCAGTTCGTCGTCGTCGAGGTCATCGATCTCGACGACCTCGGCCTTCTCCTCGCTCGGCCGGGTCATGAACACGAGATCGAGGACACGTACATCGCCCTGCGCGACCGCGTCCGCCAAAGCCGGGGCGATCTCCCCGTTGAACTTGCTCCCCGGGAATTTCACGACAACGACCTCGACGGGTCCGACCGACATGTGCGCCTCCAGCTCAGTTGGTTGGACACACCCTAGCGTGAGATGCGGCCGGACTGAACAGGGCAATCCGGTGGCCTGTGGCGCTGTCCCGGCCTGACCTGAGTGTCAGAGGATCGGTTCCGGCGCGTAGCGCGCGGCTTCCGGGTGCGCGGCGGCGATGCGTGCCACCTGTGCCACGACCGCGGCCACCTGCAGGCGCGCAGCCCCGGTGAATTCGAGAGGTTCAGCCAGCAGCGCCGCCAGGTCCGTCTCGGTCAGGCCCAGGCGATCATCGGCGCCGAGCCGTTCCAGCAGTACTTCGCCGCCGCCGGTCGCAGCCTGCCTCATGTCCAGCGCAACCTCCACGGCGTGCTCCTTGATGGCCTCGTGGGCGGCCTCGCGACCAACGCCGGCGCGTACCGCAGCCATCAACACCTTGGTGGTCGCCAGGAACGGCAGGTACCGATCGAGTTCCGCAGCGATCACAGCTGGGAACGCGCCGAACTCGTCCAACACCGTGAGGAAGGTCTCCAGCAGTCCGTCGATCGCGAAGAAGGAATCCGGCAGGGCCACCCGTCGGACCACGGAACAGAAGACGTCGCCCTCATTCCACTGGCTCCCCGCGAGTTCGCCCACCATCGAGGCGTAGCCGCGCAGGATCACCGTGAAACCGTTGACGCGCTCACATGACCGGGAGTTCATCTTGTGAGGCATGGCGCTGGAGCCGACCTGGCCGGGTTTGAAACCCTCGGTCACCAGCTCGTTGCCCGCCATCAGCCGGATCGTCGTGGCCAGCGAGGACGGCCCGGCAGCGAGTTGCACCAGCGCCGACACGACGTCGAAGTCAAGTGAGCGCGGGTAGACCTGACCGACGCTTGTCATCGTGATCTGGAACCCGAGGTGGGTCGCCACCCGGGACTCGAGCTCGCCGAGCCGTGCCTGATCCCCGGACAGCAGGTCGAGCATGTCCTGGGACGTTCCCACCGGCCCCTTGATCCCGCGCAGCGGATAGCGCGTGAGCAGTTCGTCCACCCGCTGGTAGGCGACCAGCATCTCGTCGGCCGCCGATGCGAAACGCTTGCCTAGAGTGGTGGCCTGCGCGGCCACGTTGTGGGAGCGACCGGCCATCGCAAGGTCCGAGTACTCGGCGGCGAGTCGGGCCAGGCGTGCCAGTACCGCCACTGACTTGGCGTGCACCAGCTCCAGAGCCTCTCTGATCTGCAACTGTTCGACGTTCTCGGTGAGGTCCCGACTCGTCATGCCCTTGTGGATGTGCTCGTGTCCGGCCAACTCGTTGAACTCTTCGATGCGTGCTTTCACATCGTGCCGGGTGACCTGCTCTCGGGCCGATATCGATGCCAGGTCCACCTGTTCCAACACGTCTCGGTAGTCGTCTATGGCACCGGCCGGGACGTCGATCCCCAGGTCGGCCTGTGCCTCGAGGACGGCCAACCACAGGCGGCGCTCGAGGATGATCTTGTGCTCGGGCGACCACAGGTTGGCCATCGGTGCCGAGGCATAGCGGGCCGCGAGGACGTTCGGGATGGCGTCCGCGCCGGTCATCACTCAGCCTCCGAGGGAATGGTTGTCGGGCTGGGGGTATCGCCGGCGGCAGCGGCTTCGGCGATATCGGTGCGGAAGTGGCCGCCGCGCAAGGCGATCAGATTGACCCCCGAGTAGGCGCGCTCCCGGGCTTCGGTCAGATCCGACCCGGTGCCCACCACCCCGAGCACACGACCTCCCGAGGAGACGATCCGGTCCCCGTCCAGTTGGGTGCCGGCATGCGCCACATGAACTCCCTCTAGCGCGTTCGCCTCATCGAGTCCGTCGATCGTGTCCATCACGGTCGGGGTACCCGGATAGCCTTCAGCGGCGAGGACGACGATGACGGCGCTGCCGTCGCGCCACGAAAGCGCTGGTGCGCGAGTGAGATCGCCCTCCGCAGCGGCGAGCAGGATCTGTCCGAGTGGGGCATCGAGCAGTGTGAGCACCGGCTGCGTCTCGGGGTCACCAAACCGGGCGTTGAACTCGATGACCTTCAGCCCTGAGCTGGTCACAGCCAGGCCGGCATACAGCAGACCCACGAAGGGGGTGCCACGGGCGGCCATCTCGTCGATGACGGGTTGCGCCACGCGGTTCACGACCTCGTCGACGAGACCGACGGGAGCCCAGGGCAAGGGAGAATAGGCACCCATCCCACCCGTGTTCGCCCCGGCGTCGCCATCTAACGCTCGCTTGAAGTCCTGCGCCGGCAGCAGCGGAAGGACCCGACGGCCGTCGCAGATGAGGAAGAGGCTGACCTCCGGGCCGTCGAGGTACTCCTCGATGACGACAGCCCCGTTCTCGCGCGACAGGCAGGCGTCGGCGTGGGCGATGGCGACCAGCCGATTGTCCGTGACCACGACCCCTTTTCCGGCGGCAAGTCCGTCGTCCTTGACCACATAGGGGGCCCCGAACCGATCAAGCGCCGCCTCAGCCTGGGACAGATCTGTCGCGGATACCGACGCCCCGGTCGGCACTCCGGCGGCATGCATCACGGCCTTCGCGAAGGACTTGCTGCCCTCCAGCCGCGCGGCCGCCGCCGAGGGTCCGAAGACTGCCCGGCCCCGGCCTCGGATCTCGTCGGCGGCGCCCGCGACCAGTGGTCCCTCCGGCCCGATCACTGTGAGGTCGGCGTCGAATGCGTCGGCCGCGTCTGCCACGGCGCGCGGATCGCCCAGGTTGAGGTCGAAGGTAGGCACCTCGGCCGCGATGCCGGCATTACCAGGGGCGCAGGCCAATTCGGTCACCGCAGGGTCAGTGCGCAGCGCTCGCACAAGGGCATGCTCGCGGCCGCCGGAGCCAATCACTAGTACCTTCACGCCCCAAAGATTAGGCGCTCTCACCACCGGGATACGCGGAGCCACCCCCCGTACGCTGTACGCAGCGACCGGTGGAGGAGCCGCCGGTGTGACAAGGAGCGATATCCGTGACCCCGTCCGACACCACCTCCTGGGCCGACGGCAGCAACGCCGATGCCTACGCACTCGACCGCGCCCACGTCTTCCACTCCTGGAGCGCGCAGGGCGCTCTGACGCCTCGGGTCTTCGCCTCTGGCCAGGGCAGCCACGTCTGGGACTTCGACGGTAACCGGATGCTCGACTTCTCCAGCCAACTGGTCAACACCAACATCGGACACCAGCACCCCAAGGTTGTGGCCGCCATCCAGGGACAGGCGGCCGTGCAGGCGACTCTCGCGCCGCAGCATGCCTCTTTGGTGCGCGGCCGGGCCGCGAAGGCAATCAGCGACCTCGCCCCCGAGGGCCACAACAAGGTGTTCTTCACCAACGGCGGCGCCGACGCGGCCGAGAACGCCATTCGGATGGCCCGGATCCATACCGGCAGGCACAAGGTGCTCAGCTTCTACCGCAGCTACCACGGCAACACCGGCGCTGCGATCAACGCCACCGGCGACCCCCGGCGCTGGCCCAACGAGTATGCCTATGGACATGTCCACTTCTTCGGCCCCTACCTCTACCGATCCCCCTTCTGGGCAACCACCGAGGAGGAGGAGAGCGCGCGTGCGCTGGAGCACCTCGAGCAGGTGATCATCTTCGAAGGACCCGCGACCATCGCGGCTGTGCTCGTCGAATCGGTGGTCGGCACCGCCGGTGTGCTGATCCCTCCGCCCGGCTACCTGGCCGGGCTCAAGTCGCTCTGCGAGAA
>CAZKVQ010000030.1:0-5692 GCA_964556255.1 uncultured Actinomycetes bacterium | reverse complement strand
TCGCTTTCTCGTATCACTGCGGAAATACACACAGCACCTTTACAATGAGCGCTTTCAGTTTGTGCCCGATCTACCTATGGATCGAGAATGGACAGACGAGATTCTCTGCGAGAAGTACGGCATCCTCTACATCGCTGATGAGGTGATGGCTGGTTTCGGACGCACAGGCTCCTGGTTCGCCTTCGACCATTTCGACGTTGAGCCCGATCTGATCATCTTTGCCAAGGGTTCGAACTCAGGTTACGTGCCGCTGGGCGGGGTCATCATCAGTGATGAGGTCGCGGCAACCTTCGACGAGCGGGTGTTCCCAGGTGGGCTGACCTACTCGGGTCATCCACTGGCGACGGCATCTGCGTTGGCGACGATCGAGGCGATGGCCGAGGAGAGGATCGTCGAGCACGCTGCCGCCATCGGCAGCGATGTGTTGGGTCCGGGGCTGGCCGAACTCGCCGAGCGCCATATCGTCATCGGGGAAGTGCGAGGGCTGGGTGTCTTCTGGGCGCTCGAACTCGTCTCAGATCGCGCGAGTAGGGAGCCGCTGGCCCCCTACGGAGGCACCTCGGAGGCCATGAAGGTGCTGACGGCTGCCTGCGTGTCCAGAGGCTTGCTGCCGTTCACCAACTTCAACCGACTTCATGTGGTGCCCCCCTGCGTGGTGACCGAATCGGAGGCCCGCGAAGGCCTCGAGATCCTCGACGAGGCCTTCACCGAGATCGACAAGTTCTACACCGGCGGATAGTTCGACCTGTCCTTACCGGCGGATAGTTGTCGTCTGAGTCGGCGGATGGCGACCGCCCGCGGCACAGGCCCAGCAGATGTTCAGATCTGTTCTGATGTGTGCTGGGCCTGGTCGGGGTCCGTCAACGAGGCCGTCACCCGGTCCGAGAGTCGGTCTGCCACCCATCTGCATTCGACCAACCATGAAGTTGCGAGCAGCAGGACGACTGCCTGCAGTCCGGCCTGGGGGTTGGCTCCGGGCGACATATGTCGCAGGTCGTCGTCGACTAGCCGTTGGAGGCGCTCCATCGACCGTTGCGAGGGTTCCAGACCGAGTCGGTCCTGCACTCGCCCCGTCTCCAAGGAGTAGGAGGAGCGCGCAACGTCGGACTGGATGTGGTGAGCCTGTGCCAGCATCGCGTCCTTCGACTCCGCGTAGTCGTCCGGCAGCGTCGTCACACTGTCCAGGACGGAGACCAGTTCCGCGGCGAACGAGATCTGGGATGCGCAGTTGAGAACGGAGGTCCAGGTCGGGACGTCGGTCAGTTGATTGCGACCCCCTTGGCTCAAGGCCAAGTCGAAGGTCTCATCGGCCAGCACCTTCATCCGACGGGCATGATCGCGGGCGACGTCGACGGAGTGCTGGGCGACCGGACCCTCGACGAGTCGCGCATAGGCGGCGACCAGGAAGTCCCCGACGGCCACGATGCTCACATGCAGGCGGCGCTGCACGAGCGGAACGATCCCGCGGGGCCAGATGAGGGCGCTGACCGCGAGACTCACGACCAGGCCGAGCAGCACGTCGCCCACCCGGAAGACTTCCGGAGAGAGGGCTCGCGGATCCACGATGGCGAAGATGGTGAGGATGAACACGGTGAAGGAGCCCTGCCCGACTGCCAGCGAGATCGCGCCCGGCGTGTACGCCGCAAGGAAAGCTGTCACGGGCAGAAGGGCCCAGTAGACGCCCAAGTGGCCACCGAAGATCAGCACCAAGCTGACCGCAATGACGAATCCGACCAGGGTCCCCACGAACACCGAGACTGCGGTGCGTCGGGTTCCGGGCGCATCCAGCCTCAAGGCGGCGAACGCCCCGAGGGAGACCCAAAAGCCGAATTGCGTACCGGTCAACTCCACAACCAGGACGGTCAGCGCAAGGGCCGTCGCGGTGCGGAGGGCGGTGCGGAACCAGGGGGATTCAAAGGAGACCTGTGCTGTCACCAGCTCTCGCACGGGTCTGCCGACCATGGGATCGATCACGGTCATTCCGGCGAAGGTGACCGGCTGGCTGCGAGAAGCCCGTCGGCCGATCGTGTGGTCTCGACTATCCAGCGCCCCTTGGACGTAGGTGGCAAGCACCTGGGTGGCAATGGCCGCCACTCGGACGTGGAAGGCACTCGCCACCGCTGCGTGAAGATGTTCGGAGTCTCCAAGCTCCAACTCCTCCTGCGCCCGGGAGACCAGGTGCTCGGTGTGGTGCTCGCGCGCACGTTCGAGGTTGCCGACATCGATGACGCCATAGCCTCGCCGGAGACTCTCCGCGCTTTCGCGCAGCACCTGGGCGGTGGCGTGACCCAGATGCACATCGCCTGCCCGGCGTTGGTTCGCGGGCAGATCCACCCAGGCGTGCACGGCGATGCGTAGCCGGTCGAGCTGGTCGAAAGCGAGCATCAAGGAGCGATCCCGGGAGGTTCCCACACCAGGGCGGACGAGCCGTCCGTCGTAGCAGGCGTGGGCGTCGGCGATGCCGTCGCGGAGTTGCTCGTAGGCATCCTCGACAGCGCCGCCGCCGACCTGATTCGTGAGTTCGTCGACCACGACCGACGCTGCCTCGAGGGCCTGTGCGAGTCTGAGTCGCAGGTCACTGCGCGCGTGTGACGGCCACAGCACCAGCGCTCCGACCGCCGCGACCGCCGCTCCGATGGCCCAGCCGACGCACTTCTGCGGCATAAGGGCGATGTCGTGAGGGCTGGCGACGACCAGCACCCATGGCACTATCGCCGCCAGTGACCCTGCCGCGAAGTACCCGCGCAGAACGCTGGCGAACGAGATGGTGAAGACCACCACGAACGTGGTCAAAACGGCGAGCCATCCCGAACTGTTGGCGTAGGAACCGACCGCGATCATCACCACCCCGAACAGGCCCAGAGTGACGTTGGCACGCAAGCGGTCGAGCGTCGGGCCGCCGAAATCGGCGAAGGCGAGAATGGTGTACGTGGCGAAGGCTGCCGGCAGCGCTGCGGCGCTCAAACCCAGCACCCGCTCAAGCACGAAGAACACCAGCGGAACGAGCAGGCCGACCCGAAGCCCGCGTCGGAGTAGGGCGTGTGTCGGGTCGTTCAGCCGCGCCGAGAGGCGGTCGGCCAACGTGGCTCGCACCACGGTGTCGACGCCGGAAACGGTCACCCGGGCATTATGGCGCTCAAGAGCTCATCGCGGCTGTCCAAGCCGAAGTCGGCCGGTGCAGGACCTCAGCGCTCGACGGGGAAGTATCATCGCCGCATGTTGGACTCACAGATCCCGAGCCGGACTCAGGGCTCTATCGAGGCTGAAGTCGACGGTGAACGGATCCTGCTCAGTCCGAAGGACTTCTCGTACTTCGGGCTCACCGGAACGGGCGCCCCGGTATGGGATCTCATCGATGGCGACCGCAGTGTCGCGGCTATCGTGGCCGAACTCGAGCGGCAATACGAGGCAGCGCCGGACGTGATCCGCAACGAGACCGAGGAGTTCCTCGATGCGTTAGCTTCCTCGGGTCTGGTCGAGTTGCGGGAGCCGTGAGCGGCACTTCTTCGGCGAAGCTCTGGCGCGGTCGCGCCCGCGTAGTTGAGGCCATGGTGCTGTTGGCCGCAGGGGGGTTCGCGCAGAGGCGGTTGCCGATGGTCAGATGGTCATGGCTGCTGGGACAGCCCACACCGGCACCGAGGGAATGGCAGGGGCGCCGGATCGACGAGTTGGTCTCGCGCGCCGCAACCCCCGTCGAGGCCAGGGTTGCCGGTGCCGTCCGGCAGGGTTCCCATCGGTTGCCTTGGGAGCCCACCTGCCTCGCACAGGCGGTGGCCGCACAGATCATGTTGAGACAGCGCCGGGAGCCGGGGGTAGTCGTGATCGGCCTGCGTCAGCCGCCGGTAGCGTCGCAATCGTGGGAGGCGCACGCTTGGGTGCTGGGCGGTCGCGGCGCGCTCACCGGCGGACCGGCGGCCTCCGGATTCACCGCAACCACGGTCTTCGAGGTGCCCGGCGGATTGTCGGCCGAGTCGGTGCAACTCCCGGGAATGCCGAGCGCTAGTCGAGCAGATCCCGCACTCTGATGGTGGCCTCGCGATCCTGACCGACCCCGATCGCGGAGATCCGGCAGCCAGACTGGTCCTCCAGGAACTCCACGTAGGAGCGGGCGGCGGGAGGCAGATCTGCGAGTTCACGGGCGCCGGTGATGTCCTCTCGCCAGCCGGGCAGGATCTCGTAGATCGGCACCGCGTGATGGAAGTCGGTCTGGTTCGACGGCAGTTCGTCGACGCGGCGGCCATCGATCTCGTAGGCCACGCACACCGGGATCTCATCGAAGACGCTCAGCACGTCCAGTTTGGTCAGGAAGTAGTCGGTGAGTCCGTTCACGCGGGTGGCGTACCGCGCGATCGGCGCGTCGAACCAACCGCAACGACGGTCGCGTCCAGTGGTGACTCCGACTTCGCCACCGGTGGAACGCAGTAGGTCCCCGTCGGCGTCATGGAGTTCGGTGGGGAACGGCCCGGCGCCCACGCGGGTCGTGTACGCCTTCAGGATGCCGATGACCCGCGAGATGCGGGTGGGCCCGATACCGGAGCCGGCGCAGGCCCCACCCGAGGTCGGGTTCGAGGAGGTGACGAACGGGTACGTTCCGTGGTCGATGTCCAACAGGGTGCCTTGGGAGCCCTCGAGGAGGACTACCTGATCGGCGTCCAGGGCATCATTGAGCAGTAGTCCGGTGTCGGCCACCAGAGGCGCGAAGGCATCTGCGTAGGCGAGGAGTTCCTCGGTGACACGATCGGCCTCCAAGGCGCGGCGATTGAAGACCTTGACAAGAACCTGGTTGTGCTTCTCGAGTGCCCCCTCGATCTTTGCCGAGAGGATGCCCGGGTCGAACAGGTCCTGCACCCGCAGGCCGATCCGTCCGATCTTGTCCATGTAGGCCGGTCCGATGCCACGACCCGTGGTGCCGATGCGAGCGTTGCCCAGATAACGTTCGCTGACCTTGTCGATGGCGATGTGGTAGGGCGCTATGAGGTGGGCGTTGGTGGAGATCCGCAACCGCGAGGCATCGATTCCTCGCTCCTCGAGTCCGGTGATCTCCGACATCAGGACCCGTGGATCTATCACGACCCCGTTACCGATGACCGGAACTGTGTCCGGGCTGAGGATGCCCGAGGGCAGCAGGTGCAGGGCGTACTTCTCGTCCCCGATCACCACGGTGTGACCGGCGTTGTTGCCACCCTGATAGCGGACCACGTAGTCGACCCGACCACCGAGCAGGTCGGTCGCCTTGCCTTTGCCCTCATCGCCCCATTGGGCGCCGACGAGCACTATTGCGGGCATGGCTGATCTTCCCCTCAGACTTCGGATGTGCGGTTGGCACCGCGACGCCCAAGCGTACCGGTCTCGCCTTCGATCGGGGGCAGCCCGTGGGAGCAGAGGACCGAGCGCGGGTCCCGCCCGGTGCAGGTGCGGACCGAAACGGCCGCCACGGGCTGAACCTCCGATCAGGAAGGTCCGGCCCGAGGCGGCCGTCCGGGGCGAAACAGCGGCTAGTTCATCTTCGTGCCGACGCTGCGAAGGTCGGTGCAGGCCTCCACGATGCGTGCCGCCATCCCCGACTCTGCGGCACGGTTCCACGACCGGGGGTCGTACTTCTTCTTGTTGCCCACCTCGCCGTCGATCTTGAGCACGCCGTCATAGTTCTCCATCATCCAGCCGGCGACCGGACGGGTGTAGGCGTACTGGG